>CAZVYG010000052.1:0-37915 GCA_964631605.1 uncultured Verrucomicrobiota bacterium | reverse complement strand
CCAGGACGCACCGCTGTTCGGTGAGACGGCCGTGAAGCGGGTCAACAGCATCGTGCTGCGCGGCGGCAACAACCGCTGTTGGGCGCGCGGCTGGAATCCCGCCAAGACCACCTATACCGAAGACGAATTCTATCGTTCCACCCAGATTGCCATGTCGGGCGTCGGCCCGCACGGGAGCTTTGTTCACCTTTACATCAACGGGATTTACTGGGGGCTTTACAATCCCGTGGAGCGCCCGGACAACGCTTTCGCCGCCGAGTACCTGGGCGGCGACGATGACGAGTGGTTTAGCATCAACCACGGCGGCCAAACGAACGGGCTGCGCACCCGATGGGATTACCTGACCGGTCCGCTTGCCGCGAAAGACATGTCCCAGCCTGCGAACTACGCGGAGTTGCGCGAATACCTCGCGGTCGAGCACTTCATTGACTACCTCCTTGGCTCCTGGTACATCGGCCTCGGCGACTGGCCGGGCAACAACTGGTGGGCTGCCCATCGCAACACCCCGCCCGGCCCGGTGTACTTTTTCACCTGGGACGGTGAGTGGTGCTTCGGCACGGCGATGGCTTCGTCGCTGCGCGCCTCCGTGAAATCCGAGTTCCGCCCCGGTGGCAGCACCGCGTCTGTTCTCCCCAAGCTCTGGCACAGCGCCCGCGCCAATGCCGACTTCATGATGCTCGTGGCGGATCGCGCTTTCAAACACACCCGGACCAACGGCGCGCTCTCCGATGCCAAAGCCATCGAACGTTGGTGCACCCTCAGCAACGCGCTCTACCTTCCCGTCATCCTTGAATCTGCCCGCTGGGGCGATTCGATTGACCCCAGCATCGTCCGCGCCCGCGACACGGATTGGAGCAACGAGCAAGTGTTCATCGGCAACCTCCTTCCCGGTAATGGCGCGGCGCTCCTTTCGTCCATGCGCAGCTACGGATACTATCCCGGCGTTGCCCCGCCGCAATTCAGTCACCCCGATGGCACGGTCACCTTGCCCTTCCAGTTCATGCTCGCTCACACCAACGGTTCGGGCGACATCTATTACACTCTCGATGGCAGCGACCCCCGGTTGCCCGGCGGCGCCCTCAATCCGGCGGCCGTCTTGTACAGCGGCCCAGCACCCATCTTTCAGAGCGCGCGGATTCAAGCCCGGGTCTTGAGCGCGGGCAACTGGAGCGCCTTGAACGAGGCGGTGTACGGCGTCCCCGGAGCCTGGACCCTTCAGGTCACCGAAATCATGTATCACCCCCCCGACCCGACGCCGGCGGAAGCGGCACTGGGTTTCACCAACGCCAACGCCTTCGAGTTCGTGGAACTCAAGAACACGGGTACGAACCCCCTTTCCATGGCCGGGCTGCGCTTCTCGGAGGGAATCACCTTCACGTTCACCAACCGCCTCCTGCCTGCGGGCGGTATTCTCCTGCTCGTGCGCGATGCCGCGGGCTTTGAGACGCGCTACGGGCCCGGACTGCCAGTCTGGGGCGTCTTCGAGGGCAACCTCGACAATGGTGGCGAAACCCTCCGAATTCGCGACGCGGCTGACCTCGTCGTCTTCAGCTTCCGCTACGAGGATTTCTGGCGGACCAACACGGATGGGGGCGGCCATTCGCTCGTACCCACCACTCTGTCGTGGCCCGCGCCCGACCCGACGTTGGCGGTGAATTGGCGGTCGAGCGTCAATCCCGGCGGCTCCCCTGGAGCGGACGACCCCGCCGTGCCCACCGGCTTTAGTGCTTGGAAGCTGCTTCACTTCACAACCGCAGAGCAGAGTGATCCCGCGATTAGCGGCCCGGATGCCAATCCCGACGGGGACCGCTGGCCCAATTTCGCTGAATACGCCTTTGTCACCGATCCACGCGCCTCGGACGGCGAGTTCCTGCCCACCGCTCGAGTGGATGGCGGTCTGCTCAAGGTCGTTTTCCGCCGGCTCAAGGCGCCGTCCGACGTTGCTTACCGGCTGGACATTGCTACAGAGCTGAACGGGGAGTGGCAGGAGGCGGGGAATGAAGTCGTGCTCCAAGTGGTCGGTACTGATGAAGCCAGTGAAACCGTCGAAGCCACCTTTCAGACGCCAGTCCCATTCCGCACCCTGCTTTACCTGCGCATCGTGGCGTTGCCGATTCCCGGGGCCCCGCTCGAGGAGGCCGCTCATCCTCCCGCCGCTGCGTTGAACGGTGGCCAGAGTTGGAAAGAGACTTGAAGCCGCACATCCGCAAGTGAATCGAACTCAACATTAACCCCAGGAGAGAATATGAATCGCCGAGAGTTTTCAAAACGACTTGCCCTGTTGGGCGCCGGGCTGCAAATCGGATCGGCCATGGGCCAGTCTGCGGAACAGAGAGAATCGCCGGAGGGCTGGCACGAGGAGCCCGCCAAAAAACTGCCGGTCCGGAAGTTCGACGTCGTGGTGGCTGGGGCGGGCACGGCGGGCGTTGTGGCGGCTTTGGCCTCCGCCCGGCAGGGCGCCCGCACCATTCTCATCGAGCGCAAGGGCTATCCGGGAGGAACCGTCACCGAGGGCGGCACCGCGCTGCATAGCTATTTCAACCTCTGGAAGGCCTTCCCCGGCGTGAGGAAACGCCAGGTCGTCCGCGGCATTCCGCAGGAAATCATTGACCGGCTTGCCCGCATGGGCGGCACCAGCGGCCATGCCGAGATGTCCATCGGCTACGACTACGATTCGGTTTGCACCGCGGTGGATGTCGAACTCTACAAGCTGGCCACCTGGGAAATGCTTGAAGAGGCGGGGGTCTATGTCTGCGTCAACACGCTCTTGGTGGGCGCGGTCCGCGACGGCAGCCGGGTCAAGGGCGTGATTTTGGAAAGCCGCGCCGGTCGGGAAGCCATTTATGCCCACGCATTCATTGACTGCACCGGGTTTGGCGACCTCGCCGCGTGTGCCGACGCCAGTTTCACCGAGCCGAACGATTATGCGGTCTGCAACAGCATCGGTCTGGCGAATGTCAGCTTCGAGAAGCTGCACGATTACCTGAAATCGCGGGAGGCGCTGGAACAACTCGCGCTTGGCACTCGAAGCGGACTGGACAATCAGATCGTCCGCATCCAGGGAAAACCCGCGGGCTTTCCTGAGGAATTTCGCGCCGGACTGGCGGCCAACGGCACTTCCATGGTGACCACGACCGTTCATGATGACTATTTCATGTTCATCAAGGTCAACTTCAAGATGCGGGTCAGCCCGACCAACCGGGATGAACTCAGCAAGGCGGAATTGGAGCTGCGGCGACGGCAATTCCGCACCCTGGAACTGTTCCGCAAATTCGTGCCCGGCTGTGAAAAGGCTGTCCTCGCGCGCACGAGCCCGACCCTGAACATCCGGCGGGGTCGCCTGATCGCGTGCGATTACGATCTCACCCACGAGGATGTGATCCAGGGACGCCATTTCGACGACGACACGTTCGTCTATGGGTTCCATGACAGCGCCCCGAGTCTCCAGATCAGGAACGGCGGCACCTATGGCCTCCCCTATCGCGCCCTGTGTGTGCGGGGCATTGAAAACCTCTACGCCGCCGGCATGATGATCACCTCCGATCATCGCGCTCACATGTCCACGCGAAACACCGTCAGTTGCATGGGACAGGGCCAGGCAACCGGCACCGCCGCGGCCTTGTGCGCCCGGAAACGATGCGGAGCCCGGGATTTGAAATATGCCGAGCTGCGCGCCGCGCTGGAGAAAGGCGGCGTCTATTTCGAGACCTGAAGCATCCCGCCAACGACCAGCCCCTGCCAACGGACTGGGGTTCTGAGCCCCTGAAACAATCAACGTTGTATCCCATGATAAAACTGCGAATGAATAAAACCATAAGAGTTCTGCACCTGGCCTCGGTCGGCATGCTGCTCCTGATGTCAAAGAGCCAGGGGACGGCGGCAACCCCGACCGAATTACGCGCCATCGCTGATTTCACCATCTCGAAGGAGGCGCCTTACGTGCCGGCCTACAAGGATGGCAAACAACAGGCCCTGGCGATTGATGCCAGCCGCTACAAGGATAAGTTTGCGGCGGCCGAGGCGGTCTTCCCCGGTCCGTCGGGCACCTACGACATCGTCCTCACCACCCTCGCCGAGACGGACGGAGAATCCACGTATCAGCTCCTGGTCAACGGCACGCGGGTCGGCGAGTTCCAAAATCCCCCCACCGAGGAGGACTATAAGCCTGTTCACCATCGCTGGAAGCAGGTGCCGCTGAAACAGGGCGACGTCGTGAAAGTGGCGTTCAGCACACACTCGAACGGCCGCACGCCGGAGGGCGCGGGCTTTGCCTATGCCCGCGGTCGCTGGCGCGCCCTCGCGTTCCTCAGCCCCGGCGCGACGTTCTCACCGCCCGAACCTCAGGAAGTCCTGACGGCGCGCGATACCCGCTCCTATTTCACTTTCGATTTCGACCCCGCCGCCGCGCCGCGAGTCCTCGAGGAGCAAAACGGATTGCTGGTGGTCGAGGCCGAGGATTTCGCCCGGCAGTCCCACGACAGCATCCGCCGCTGGTACCTGACCACCACGCAAAAAACGCCCACGGGAATGAGGGACCCGGATGAAAACCACGCGGCAACCGCCAGCGGCAACGCGTACCTCGAAATTCTGCCTGACACGCGGAAAAATCACAGCGAGCCGCTGGTCCAGAACGAGAATTTCACCGAGGACCCCGGACGGATGGCGGTCCTCTACTACCCGGTGTATTTCAATACCCCCGGACGGTATTACGTTTGGGCGCGCGCCTGCCCCACCGGCAGCGAGGACAACGGACTGCACGTGGGACTGGACGGCCAGTGGCCCGCCACCGCCATGAAGATGCAATGGATTGCCAAAAGCAACGCCTGGCACTGGGACAGCAAACAGCGGACCGAGCAGGTTCATACCGGGGTGAAATACCGCATCTACCTCGACGTTAAGGAACCCGGTTATCACACCGTCCTGTTCAGCATGCGCGAGGACGGGTTCGAAATGGACCGCTGGCTGATGAGCACCAACCGGGACATCCTGGTTCACGGCGACCCCGGAGTCGGCCCCGCAGCCAGCCCCTTGCGCAAACGATCGCCATGAAACCGAACCGCGGGCCGGACGGCAGACCAATTGAAGTCGTTTTTGAAGTTCGGGAGCGGAATCGCATGGTCTCCTTCTGCGACTACCGCCGCCCGGTGATTGATGTTCATAACAAGATCATCGAGTTCGACTCCTCACAAGCATGAAACGAACGCTTCAACTTCTCTGGGTGACCGTCGCGCTGTCCGAGCTTGGCGGAGCTCACCTTCAGGCGGCGGCGCCGTTCCAACAAATTGAGATCGCCACCGGCTGGCGGATCAAATCTTTCGCGCCACGTGACAAGCTGGACCCGGCCTTCCTTGCCGAGGCCGTTGAAGCTCGGTCGGGGGACGAGTGGCTGACGGTTTCCAACATGCCGGCCATGGTGCCGGATGTTCTCCTGCAACAGGGGAGGATCGAAGAGCCTTGGCTGCCGGGCCGCGCCGCCGCATACCAATGGATCGCGGAGAAGGACTGGGCCTATGCGGTGCGATTCCAAACGACGGAACCGGAGGCGGAGTCGTGGCTCAAGTTCCAGGGCCTCGACACGATCGTGGATGTTTATCTCAACGGCGCACTGATCGCCTCCCAGGCGAACATGTTCCTCCCCCTGGCCGTGAACGTCACCGGCAAGCTGCGGTCCGAGAACACCCTCGTGTTGCACTTCCACTCCGTCTATGAAGGCAGCGGCGGCGACCGTAAACAGGTCCGCCAGCATCGGGGAAACCCGGTCCGCCGTCCGGCCAGCAACCACGGCACTTATTTGGGGCCGAATCCCAGCTTCTCGCGAGTGGGCGTCTTCGACAAAATCTTTCTCGAGGTTACTCACGGCAGCGCGCTGACGAAAGTTTCCGCCGGCAGTTCGCTGGACGAAGCCCTGACCACCGGCACGGTGACGCTGGACGTGTCCGGAAGTTCGCAGTCGCCGGCGGTGGGGCTTCAGATCCGGCTGCTCGATCCGCAGCTCGCCGCAGCCGTCGTTACGAACCTTACGGTCCCAGTCAGTGACGCCCGCTTCACCGCTCACGCGCGCGTGACCGTGGCGAAACCGGAGCCCTGGTGGCCCCGGGGTTACGGCAGCCAACCGCTTTACCAACTTGAGACCACACTGCTCGTGGACGGGCAGCCGCACCAGACCGTGCGGCGCACCCTGGGCTTTCGCCGAATCACGATGCCGCACCGGTTGCACTTCCTCGTCAACGGCGTTCCCGTGCGGTTGTGGGGTGGGGACTGGGTCTCCCCGCGCTGGCAAACCGCCGTCTGGGACGGGCCGCGCGTGGAAAAGCTTTTTGCGATGGCGGAACATGCCAACTTCAATGTCTTCCGCCTTTGGGGAGAGGTGGAGGCGCCGGACGACCGGTTCTATGAAATGGCTGACGCCCGCGGTTTCATGCTCTGGCAGGACTTTAGCGCCCTGCCGTTGCAGCGGGACGAGCGCAGCCGCGCGATTTGCCGCGAGGAAGCCACCCACCTGCTGGAACGGCTCAAGCACCATCCCTCCATCTTCGCCTGGTGCGGCGGCAACGAGAGCGCCATGTGGCATCACCAAGAATTCAACTCCCAGCTCGAGGACCGCGGCCCCTGGCCCGGGCTCATCGCCGCCGAGGAAGTGGGCGCGCTCTGCCGACAGATGGACCCGGAACGCTATTACCAGCCCAGCACCCCGTTCTACGGACAGGATCCAAACGATCCCCGGGAAGGCAACACGCACGGCTATACCAGCATGTGGTTCATGCCGGGCTACGACTATCTGAACTTTGCCAGCGAGGACACGCGCATCGCGGCGCCCGTGTTGCACAGCCTGAAACGCTTTATGGCGCCGGAGGATTTGTGGCCCGCGGACTATTCGCCCGTGTTCACGCACGGCCAGACACTGCCGTGGCCAAAGACCTGGCAGAAATACACCACCGGTTCGAGTGAGAAGAAGACCGGTCCGGTCCATCTGTTCTATGACGCCGCCGACGTCGCCTCGCTCGTGTATCGGTTGGGCATGGCGGAGGCGCTCTACTACCAGGATACCATCGAGCGTCAGCGCCGCGGACGCCCCGCCACGGACGTCTCCGGCCAGCGCCGCTGCGGCGGATACCTCGTCTGGAAATTCAACGATTCCTGGCCCCAGATTTACAGCGGCAAGGTGGATTACTTCCTCGAACCCTATCACGCCTACTACGCCATCCGCCGTGCCTACGCCCCGGTTCTCCTGTCCTTCGACGTCGATGCTTATATCCATCTCTGGGCCGTCAACGACACCCCACGACCGATTGCCGGCACGGTGCGCATTGAGTTGTTTCATCTCGCCCAGAACAAAACCCGCAAGGAAATCGTGCGACCGGTGACGGTCCCGCCCGGTCAATCCCAGGTGGTCGTGCGACTGGACGAAGCCGGCATCGGCACCTTTCGCCGCGAACACATCCTGCGTGCGACGCTCACGGACGCTTCGGGCAGGAATCTTGCGGAGGCGATCACTCTGGGCGATATCGAACGCCGCGTTACGTTCCCCCCGGCCAAACTGAACGTCAACGTCCGGGACGGCGCCCTGGTTATCACGACCGACAAGTTTGCCCGTGCCGTCACCTTGGAAGGCAATGCCAACGGGGACGCCTTCGGCTGGTTCTTCGAGGACAATTACTTCGACCTCATGCCCGGCGAGCAAAAGGTGGTGCGCATCCTGGGCGGTCACCAAAGCGGAACCATCACCGCCAAACCTTGGTATTCGCCGCATAGAACCGCCTTGGACTGGAAACATCCCGCCTCCGGGGGTATCGTCCACTAAACTGAAGTCACCATGAAAACCAAAACCAAACTCGTACTCACCGCCCTGCTCGGCCTCTCGTTCTTGCCATCCGCCTTGGCGCGTCCCGCCGGGCTGCCGGACACGTCGAAGATGAACCTGCTGTTCGTGATCATCGAGGACTGTTACGCGGGTGTCTGGGGCTGCTATGGGAACACCATCTGCAGGACGCCCAACCTCGACCGCTTTGCGCGCACGGCCACGCAGTTCGACCGCGCTTACGTGCAGGCCGTCTGCTGCAATCCCTCGCGCACGTCCTTTCTCACCGGGCTGCGGCCGTTGACGTCGGGCGTCTGGCACAACAGCCAGGTGATGAGTGAGCGCTTACCCGCCGGCACCCGCACCTTGCCCGAGTTACTCAAGCAAAAGGGCCTGCATACCGCCGTGATCGGCAAGTTCTTTCACACGACGGAGTACGCCCGCCCGCAGTTGATGGCGTTTGACCGCATCGAGCACTACGCGCCGCCGCCCGGTTGGAACGGTCCGCCGCCCATCCGCAAGTTCCAGCCCGTGAAGTCCGCCGGGCGCGATCCCGCGCCCAAGGACCGCAACAGCCGCGAGTATCGCCTCTGGCGCGCCCGGAACTCCGATCGCTACGGCGACTCGGGTAAGGAGCCAGAGGAGGAGGGCGATTACCGCATCTCGCAAACCGCCGTGGCCTTGCTCGAGGAATTCGCCCGCACCAAACAGCAGTTCTTCCTCTCCGTCCACCAATCACGTCCGCACACGCCCCTGATCGCCCCGAAAAAATACATTGAGATGTATGACCCCGCGAAAATTCCCGATCCGCCGGCGCCGCCCTCGAGCCTCAAGGGCTGTCCCTATCCCAAACGCATGACCGGCGGCAACCCCGACCTCTTCAGGGAGGCGCAACCCACGCCGCAACAAGCCCGCGAGGCCATCGCCGCGTATTACGCCTGCGTCAGTTTCGTGGACGACAATGTGGGGCGCATCCTGGACGCGTTGGAACAGCAGGGGCTGGCGAACAACACCATCGTGTTCATCCTGGGCGATCATGGATTCCATCTCGGGGATCACGGCTTCTGGTCCAAATACTCGATGCTGGAGGCCACGCGCCGGGCGCCGCTTTGGGTGCGCGTGCCGGGAGCAACCGGCAGTGGGAAGGTCTGCCGCGAATTCGTCGAGTTTGTGGATTTCGTGCCGACGGTGTGCGAGTTGCTGGACCTTGATGCGCCCCCGCATCTGGAGGGCCTCAGCTTTGCGCCACTGCTGGCCAACCCGGATCAGCCTTGGAAACAGGCCGTGTTCATGGTGCAAAGCCCCGGGGAACAGGTCGTGCGCAACCAGCGCTACAGCTACATGGAATTCGAAAAAGGCCCCGTCCCCGTGGCGTTCTACGATTTGGAGAGGGACCCGTGGGAGACCGTGAATCTCGCGGAGGATCCCGCCCACGCGAAGGCCCGTGGGGAGATGGCGGCTCTGCTGAAAGCGGGCTGGAAGGCTGCCCTGCCACCAGCAAGAAAGTGACAACATGAATACGAAGTTTGAAATGAACCCATGCAGACGGCTGCTTCCCTTCGAGCCCGGGGGAGTCGCGCTCGCAACTCTGCTGCTCGCCTGCCACCTGATCCAGGCTGCGGCGGCCAAGCCCAATGTCCTGTTCATCGCGGTGGATGACCTCAACCACTGGGTTGGCTACCTCGGCCGCAACCCGCAGACGATCACGCCGAATATTGACCGACTCGCGAAGCGCGGCGTCTGGTTTACGCGCAGCTATTGCGCCGCGCCCGTCTGCAATCCCTCGCGCGCCGCGCTGATGTCCGGCCTGCGTCCTGGCGCGACGGGTGTTTATGACAATGGCGAGAATTTCCAACCGGTCATTCCGGAGCCGATTACCTTGTCCACGCAGTTTCGCAACGCGGGATACTTCGTTTGCGGTGCGGGCAAGATTTACCATGGCAGCGTGTATCGTCCGGCCGAATGGGATGACTGGCTGAAGGGAGTCCGGGGGAACGAACGCGACGAGGACGGCTCACCGCAGGCCGCGGTTTACGCCGGCAAGTTGCCGATCACGCCACTCAACTGCCGCGACGAGGACATGCCAGACTCGAAGTTCGTGGACTATGCCATCGCGCAGTTGAACAAGAAACACGACCGGCCATTCTTCATCGCGTGCGGCCTCACCAAACCGCACCTGCCTTGGAGCGTGCCGAAGAAGTATTACGACAAGTTTCCGTTGGAGACCATCCAGCTCCCGCCTTACAGGGAGGACGACCTTGATGATCTCCCGCCCATCGCCCTCCAGATGGCCACCCGCAGCGGCGATCACGAAGCCATCATGAAGCAGGACGGCACAAATACGTGGAAGCAGGCCATCCGCGCCTATCTCGCCACGATCAACTTCTGCGACGTCATGGTGGGCCGCCTGCTCGACGCTTACGACAAATCGCCCGAACGCAACAACACGATCATCTGTTTTTGGAGCGACCACGGCTGGCATCTCGGCGAAAAGCATCATTGGCGCAAATTCGCGCTGTGGGAGGAGTCCACCCGCGCTCCCCATATCTGGGTCGTGCCGGGCGTCACAAAACCCGACAGTCGCTGCGACCGCACCGTGGACTACATGAGCATATACCCGACACTGATGGACCTCTGCGGCCTGCCCACACCGGCGCACGTGCAAGGCCGGAGCATCCGCGCGCTGCTCGCAAATCCCCAGATGCCGTGGGACCATCCCGCGATCACGACCTACCGGCAAAACAACCATACGATCCGCAGTGAAGGGTGGCGTTACACGCGCTACGCTGACGGGGGCGAAGAACTTTACGATGAAAACCGCGATCCGTACGAGTGGACCAACCTGGCGACCAAACCCGGCGCATCGGATTCCACGAAACGCGACCTGGGCCAGTTCCTGCCGACCGAAAACAAATCCCCGGCCAAATCAGACGGCGATGCGAGCGCCGCCACGAAAACAAAGAAACGGCAGAAAAGAAATCCGTAAGAACCAATTCGGGATTCGTCTTTGCGGCACTGCCGGGCTTTGGAGCCTCTTCCGCTGAGAAGTCCACCTTGACTCAGCCCTCTCCAGGCAGTGGCCAACCATTCAAAACGTTTTAGGCGAAATGAAGCACCATTCCAAACCATCAGGCCGGCGCGCCCCTGCGGCCGCGCTACTGGTCGGCATCCTGGCGGTGACCGGCAGCGAAGCGCCGTCTGCGAATCGGGTCGTCCATGATCTCACGCCGCTTCACGATGCAGCGCGGGTTTTGGTCAATCCTCACAAGGGGTGGTATCACCACTTTCCCGACAACCACCCGAACAAGTACCAAATCGCCCGCGACGCCGACCTGCTCGAGTTCCCCGGCATGGACCACCTCTATATCCGGCTGGCGTGGGCTTACCTCGAACCCGGGGAAGGCCAGTTCGACTGGGGCGTCATTGACCGCATCATCGAGAAGTGGACCGCGCATGGCCTGGGCATCGCGTTCCGCATCAGTTGCAAGGAGAGCAGCACCGACCGGATTGAGCAACAGTTTGCCACGCGCCGCTGGGTCATGGAAGCCGGCGCTCGGGGCGGCTTCTACCGGTCGGGCCAGATCGTCGGCCCCGACGGCCCCTGGGAGCCCGTGTTCGACGACCCGGTCTTCCTGGCGAAGCTGGACAAGTTCCTGGCGGCCTTTGCCGCACGGTACGATCGGCAGCCCTGGGTGCGCTATGTGGACATTGGCAGCATCGGCGACTGGGGCGAGGGGCACACCTGGGCGGGCAGCCGAAAGGATTGTGGGCTCGCCGCCCGCCTCAAACATGTGGACCTTCACCTCAAACACTTCAAACGCGCGCAGTTGGTGGTGTCGGATGATTTCGTTTATGCCTTGAGCGACCCTGCGGAGCGGCAGGCGCTGCATCGCCACATCCTCACCAACGGCATCAGCTATCGCGATGACAGCATTCTGGTGGAGGGTTACCTGGCGGGCACCAGCGACCGTTTCACCGTGCGCAGCCCGGAGGTTTTTGCGGATGCCTATCTGCAAACGCCAACCGTGTTTGAGCTCGAACATTATCCGAAGGTGAAGAAACTTGGGAACTGGGAGGGGCGCCCGGACTCGGCGGTCGCCCGGTTTGGCAAGGGCCTGACGGGCCCGGATTATTTCCGCGGCGCCCTGCAACTGCTGCACGCCACCTATATCGGCTACCATGGCGACGCCCGCGAGTGGTTGACCGACAATCCCGAACTCACAAAAGAGCTGCTCAATCGCTGCGGCTACTGGCTGTTTCCCACCAGCCTGGCCCTGGCAGAGAACGCCCCCGTCGGCGCCACCGTTCCGTTAACCCTGACCTTGGAGAATCGCGGCGTCGCCCCACCCTATCATCCCTACGAGCTGCGCGTGAAACTCTCCGGTGCGACCACGAACTGGGTGCGCGTCCTGGGCAAGGCCAACCGCTCCTGGCTGCCGGGGAAGCCGGTGGTTTGCCCCGGCGAGCTGCCACTGCCTGCGGGCCTGCCGCCGGGCCAGTACCAGGTCGCTATGGGACTTTTTGATGCCGCCTCAGGCAACGACCGCCCGGTTGAACTGGCGCTGCAAGCGAGGTTGCGCGACGATGGCGGCTATTATCGCATGGCAACGTTGAAGTTGACCGCGCCCTAAGGCTCGCCGCCATCCCTATCCTGTTCGCCGGCCTGAACCTCGACGGGCACGCTCGTCGTAGGTATTTCCTTTCTTGCGGCAGAGGTTCAGTATTCCTGTCTCGACAGCGCCCCGACTGTTCGCAGCGGCGCTCCGGGCGAAAACGCTCTGCCAGGCCGGGGCGGTCTCGCCAAGGCCGCCGCGGGTTCCGGCGTTGTGTATGGAACTGGAACGAAACATGAAAGCACGACTCTTGAAACTGGCATTGGTTACGCCACTGATGATTGCGGCAGGTTTCCCGCCCGCCTCCGGCCCGGCCTTCAACCTCCCGAACAATGGGGAGAATGACAGCGTGATTTGGGAGTTGTACCCCAAGTACAGCGCGGCCACCCGGCGATTGGAAACCAACTTTACCATTGGATTAAACGCGGGGAAGTACGCCAACCCGTATCGGCAGTATTCCACGATTATCGGGAGCGAGGCGGGCATGTATGCCACGCGGGCGCTGCGCCCCACCTTCATCGGTTATGAGGCGGGCAAGTATGCAACGGCGGCCGACTGTTGTGTCTTTTTGGGCACGGCTGCTGGAGCGCACGCCACCAATTCAACCCTGACCACCCTGCTGGGATACTCCGCGGGACGGTATGCGGCCAATGCGGAGCGGGCGACCTTGGTCGGGACGGATGCCGGGCGCCACGCCACCAACAGCCAATATACCGTGGCCGTAGGGCAGGGGGCGGCGAATTACGCAAGCGGTGCCACGCATGCAACGCTGGTTGGCCAGTATGCCGGACGCTTCAACCGGGCTCCCGGCTCGGTGATGATCGGTTATCTGGCGGGGGATCCCGGGGACGCGATGGGGAGCGCATCCAACCCCAAAGCCTCGACCAATGATGCCTATGTCACTTTTGTCGGCTACCAGGCGGGCAAAGCGCCGGATGCGGCCAACGCGAGCCACTCCATCGCCATTGGGGCCAACGCGGTCGTCGCCGGTCCTTATCAAGCCGTTCTGGGCGCGGCGAACATAACCAACACGACCCTGCAAGGGGTGATCCGCGGCAACGGCGCCGGCCTGACCAATCTGAGCCCCGATGCCATCATGTTTTTCGGGCGCAACCGGTTGTTCGTGGATCCGGCGCGGGGAAATGATGCCACCGCGCTTGCGGAGAATCCCTGGAAACCCTATCGCACGTTTCAAGCCGCCCTCGCCGCCGCTGTCCCCGGCCAAACAGTTATGTTGGCCCCGGGCAACTACGCGGGCACCTTCAATCTCAAGGCTGGGGTCGTGGTGGAGGCTGCGGCTGGAGCCCGTTTTCTGGGAAGCGGGGACCGGCCCTTGTTTGTTGCCCAGGACGGGGTCACGGATGTGACCATCCAGGGTGACGCTTCGATCCGGGGGGGAAGGCCGACGTTACTGGTCGGTTCGAGCAACGCGGTGATTTCCATCCAATCCGGCACGGTTCAGGAGGGACTGATTCTATTCACCAATGTGGTCGGCGACCGGACGGACTTCCGCTGGGAATCCGCCGGTTGTATGACCCAGGCATTTCACACCGCCGGCGGGCAGCCAATCGCCGGGGCGATCCGTCTCAAGGGGCGGAACATTGCAACCACCTTTGCCGCCGAATTCAGCGACCGCACCACGACGACCATCGAGAGTGAATCGGTGTTTCTGTTTTCGGCGTTGTCGGCCGCTCCCAGCCGGTGCGTCTTCAACATCAAGGCCGACACGATGAGCGCCGACGGGCTGCTAAGCAGCAATCCCGGGCTTGGAAAGTTCTATCTGCACAATGTGAAGCTGCCGGACCATTCGCATTTGCCTGATCCCACGAACGTCTTTGGGATGGCATTTCTGACCCGTTCCAACAAGACCCGAATCTTCGGGATGTAAGCGGGGACATCTCGCTGCCGAAACCGGCTCGGGGAAAGGCATGGCCCTGTTGTTGAGACGGAGTTGGTGGCGGGACCGATGAATTGATGGAGAACCCTTCAGCAGCCGATACGCCGGGGCTCAAGGATGGCGGGCATCCGCCCCGTACTGGAAAAAGGTCAGGTAACTTTCGCCTCGCGCCTCCCGCAGCAAAAGCAAAGCCAGTTCCCGCAGGTGGTAATCTCCCCACATGGAGCTTTCGCCATTGGGAATCTTCTGTCCGGGCGCGATATAATCCCAGCCATTGGGCCGGTGATAGAGGGAGTGAAGCAGCAGGCCCTGGTGCTTTGGATCGAGGGAAAGGTAGGGTTCGTCAAGCAGCGTTTTGGCCACCGTGAGCCCTGCCTGGCGATAGCGTTTTCCGGCCGCGCGCTCACCGCGCGCGCCGAGCCAGTTGCCCAGCCGGACCAGTCCCTGGGCGGCGATGGCCGCGGCGGAACTGTCCACCGGCTCCCAGGGATTAAATGGATCGGAGGCTTGCTCCAGGTGCTTCGGCAGCCGGTGTAGGTTCGGCGCGCCGGTGTCCCACATCGGCACGCCATCGGCGCAGGAATTGGCGATGTAGAAATCCGCCGTGGCCCGGGCGGCGCGCAGGAACAGGGCTCGAACGCTGGCGGCCGTGGGCGCCGGGGCGAAAAGCCCGCGCAATTCGTTGTCCCCGACGGTTTCGAGGAATTCGAGTTGCTCGGCGTAGCCCAGGATCGCCCAGGCCAGCCCGCGGGTCCAGGTGGAGAAGGGGGAGAAACCCTGCTGTGAACTGGGGCAGCGATAGCTCCCGTCGTTGAGATTGAAGATGGACTCGTGGGCGGTGCGTCCCGGCACGTCATAGATGTCGCGACCAGCGCCGAAAAACAGGTTGTAGCGGGCGGTGGTGGCGGCGTGCTGCACGAGCCGGCCCAGCAGTGAAATGCGCCGGTCCCGCTCCCCCATGAGGGCATGACCCAACTGGTGCGCCACTGCCAGGGAGCGCAGGGACCGCACGGTGTCCACAAACAGCGAGTGCGGGCCGTTGAAGGAGTAGATGTAGCCGTAACCGTCGGGCAGCTCCGTCCAGCGAGCGGCCTGAACCGCGCCGGAAATCTTCAGGGCGAGTTCGTAGAAGTCGCGCTCGGCCGGGTTGAAGGGAATCCTGCCTTCGCGCATCAGCCGCCAGAGGTTGCCGTAGGTCGAAAGGTTATTGAACCCGTGATCGTGCACCCCGACGTGCGAGACGTGCGTCGCCATGCGCTGGAGGGTGTGCCGGCGGCCCAGCTCGAGAAATCCGTCGTCCCCGGTGGCGTCGAATTGCAGCAAGGCCGACCCGTATTGAAAACCCTGGGTCCACTCCGTCCAGCCGCGCGAGGTGTATTTTCCCCGGACGGTAAAAACGGGAGTGCCGCGGGCGGGGTCCCATGCCTGTTCAAGGGCGAGGATTTTTTCCGCGGAAAGCTCGAATAGACGCAGGATTTGCGGCACCAGTTGCCGGGGGGCCAGGCGAGCATCAAGTTTGATTGGCATAAAAAGCGGGGGCTG
Source organism: uncultured Verrucomicrobiota bacterium (assembly GCA_964631605.1). GTDB lineage: Bacteria > Verrucomicrobiota > Verrucomicrobiia > Limisphaerales > UBA8199 > JARKQH01. Next base: position 22,065 of record CAZVYG010000052.1, on the reverse strand, counting down.
TGAACAAAAGGCTGGCGGGGTCAGAGACGTCGAATATGAAAACCGCCGTCCACGTTAATGACCTCGCCGGTGCTGAAGGGGAGCAAATCACAGGCGATGGCGCCCACCGCCTTGGCCACATCCTCGGGCGTGCCCCAGCGGGGCAGGGGAGTGAGGCCGTTGGCGATGAGCTGATCGTATTTTTCCTTCACCGGGCCGGTCATGTCGGTGGCGATGATGCCGGGCCGGATTTCATAAACGTTAATGCCGTATTCGGCGAGACGGGTCGCGTACAGCAGGGTCAGCATCGAAAGCGCGGCCTTCGAAACGCAATAGTCGCCCCGATTGACCGAGGCCGTGTAGGCACTGATCGAAGAGATCGTCACGATTTTCGGGCGAACGCTGCCGGCAAGGCCCGGCTGGCGGCTCTGCTCGACCATCCAGCGGGCGGCGAGTTGGGTCAGAAAGAACGGCCCCTTCAAATTGACCTGCAGGAGCCGGTCAAAGCTCTCCTCGGTCGCATCGAGGAGGTCGGCGCGGACCTTGGGCGCCACGCCGGCGTTGTTGACGAGCAGGTCCAGCCGACCAAAGGCGGCGCGCGCGAATTCGATCAACCGTGTGCGGTCGGGGCCGTGGCTGATATCCGCGGCGCAGGTTTCGACGCGGATGGATTTGCCGCGCGCCCGGGCGGCGGCCAGGCAATCCGCGGCGGTGCGTCGCGCGGCCTCGGCATTCGCAGCGTAGTTGATGACCACGTCCCATCCCAGGCTGGCCAGTTCCAAGGCGATCCCCCGCCCGATGCCGCGCGAAGCGCCGGTGATCAATGCTGCCGGATTCATGCCCGCCCAGCATAATCAGACCGCCCCATCGCAAAAGGCTTTTTTGAGAAACCCTCTGGAACTGGAGCCGGTCGCAAATCGAGGAGGCTGCCCACTGACGAGGAGGACGCCCTTCTCGGTGGTGGGGCGCGAAGACACTTTTACAATTCCTTAACAATTTTCCCTTCTGGCGCACACAAAAGCTTAACATGCCGGGAGTCTGATGAATACAGAGGCCAGGACTGTGGGAGTCGGCGGCCGCAGAGATCGGAGCCCTCCCGGCCTGGCAGAAACGACAACCTGTAAAGCGAAACAATTATGAACAAAACAATCATTGTAGTCATCGGGCTGGCCCTCGCGGGCGCAGCGTTCACCCTCACGGCTCAACCGGCTCCGGGTCGCGGCGGCCCGGGTCCGCATCGGTTTGGCGCCCAGGGTTTCCAACCCCCCATCGCAACCGTGCTCGGCGTCAATGCCGACGGCGTGCTGACCGAGACGGAAATCGCCCAGGTCCCCGCCCAGTTGCTTGCCTTGGATAAGAACCAGGACGGCCAGTTGACCACCGACGAATTCTGCGCGGGCGGACCGGGCCGCGGCGGACAAAACTGCCCCTGGGGCACCCCCGGCCAAGCTGGGCAGGGAAGAGGGCAAGGCAAAGGGCGCGGCCTTTGTGCCCAGGGCCAAAACCCGCTGTTTCTCCGCCTTTTTGACGCGGACGGCGACAAGCTGCTCTCGAACGTCGAAATCAACAATGCGCCCGCCATCCTCCGGGCACTGGACGTCAACCAGGACGGCCGGCTCACTGCCGATGAGCTTCGTCCGCAAGCGGGCAATGGGCGCGGCAACGGCAAAGGCTATGGCAATGGCCAGTGCCAGGGCCGGCAGCAGGCCTGCCTTCGGCAGAGCTAACAGCCCAATCCGGCAGGCGGAAGCCAGTGCCAAAGCGACTTATTATGAATAACTCAAAACCGAAATTCACGATGCGCGCACTGACTTCCGTCCTGGTCGCGGCTTCGTTTCTGATCGTGCTGCTGAGCGGGGTCGTTCTTTTCCTGGCCCCGCCCGGCCGCGTGGCCAACTGGAGCGACTGGCGGATGCTTAGACTCAGCAAACACGACTGGGGCGGGCTTCACATCTGGTTTGCCGTGATCTTTGTGCTGGCGGCTGGCTTTCATATCTTCTTCAACTGGCGCCCGTTGCTCAACTACTTCAAGGATCGGCTGTCTCGCCGGGTTTCCCTGCGGCGCGAGTGGGCTGTCGCCCTCGCCCTGTGTGCCGCCGTTTTCGCGGGCACGCAAGCTGGCCTGCCGCCCTTCTCCACTTTGCTGGAGTTCAATGAGCGAGTCAGGCGGAGCTGGGAAAATGAAGGGGCGGCGGCACCAATCCCCCACGCCGAACTACTGACGCTCAAGGAACTGGCCGAAAAAGCCAGCCTCCCCTACGAAACTGCCGTCGAACGGCTGGAAGCCCGCGGCTTCAAGGGGACTGGTCCGGATGTGGTCGTCGCCGCTCTCGCCGAATCCAACCTCGTGGCTCCGCAGCGCATTTATGAAATCATCCAGGGCACGCGGGGCCGCGGGCGGGGCGGGGAACATGGCGTAACCCGATCGGGTGAAAAATCAGGCTCCACTGCGGAAAAAGGCGGACACGGTGCTTATGGCGGAGGGGGTGGTGGCGGGGCGGGCCGCCGGACCTTGGCGGAATACTGCGCCTCACGAGGGCTCGACCTTCAGGCCGTTTCAGCGCGGCTTCAGGCCGGGGGTATCAAGTTTGCTCCCGACCGTTCCCTCCGGGATATTGCCTTGGACAACGGGCTGGACCGCCCCTACGGCATCATTGACATCATCGAGTCGAAAGAGTAGTCAAGCCACTGCCGCCAGAGGCGGTTCCTGACATGGAAAACGGCACGGACAAGGCACTTGCGGGCTTGAGCGTGCTCGTCGTGGACGACGAGGCGCTGCTCCGCCGCAGATTGGTGGCGCACCTGGAGGCGCTGGGCGCCGATGTGACCGGCGCCGGGGACCTGGCCGGGGCGCGACGGTTGCTGGCGGATCTCGAGTTCGATTTTGTCCTGCTGGATGTGCACCTGCCCGACGGACTGGGGACCGACTTGCTACGGGAGGGACGGCTCCAGAACGGGCCGGGGGTTGTCATCATGACGGCACAGGCGGAGATTAGCGGGGCCGTCGAGGCCATGCGCCTGGGTGCCCTGGATTACCTGGTCAAGCCGTTTGACCCGGCCATTTTGCCGCTGGTCATGCGCCGGGTCCGGCGGTCACGGCAATCCAGGCGCGTCGCCGAACACATCGCCGAGTCCGCGCCGGAATCACAATTCTTTTTTGGCGACTCGCTGGCGGGGCTGCATGCTCAACTCGAACGGCTGCTGGCGGCTGACCGGCGCCTGCAGACTCGCCTGCCTCCGGTCCTGATCATTGGCGAAACCGGCACCGGCAAATCCAGCCTGGCCCGCTGGATTCACCGCCACGGCCCTCGCGCCGCCATGCCGCTGATCGAAGTCAATTGCTCGGCGTTGCCCGACACGCTGGCCGAATCGGAGCTTTTTGGGCATGAACGCGGAGCGTTTACCGACGCGCGAACCGCCCGACAGGGGCTCTTCGAAGCGGCGCACGGCGGCTCGCTTTTTCTGGATGAGTTGCCGAGTCTGTCCCCGGCGCTGCAAGCCAAGGTACTCACGGCGCTGGAAGATCGCAAAATCAGGCGGCTGGGGGGAAACCGCCAGATCGAAGTGGACGTCCGGGTCATCGCCGCAACGAGCCGGGACCTGCGCGCCGCGGTGGCCGGCGGCGAGTTTCGAGAAGATCTACTGCACCGGTTGGACCTGTATCGAATCACGCTCCCGCCTTTGCGGGAGCGCGGCGCTGATATTCTCAAGTTGGCCGAGCATCTGCTGGAGCAATTCTGCCGCGAACACCGATTGCCGGCGCGGGTCATCACGCCCGAAGGGAAACAGCGGCTCATGGCCTATCGCTGGCCTGGCAACGTGCGGGAACTGGCGCACGAATTGGAGCGCGCGCTGGTCTTCGATGAGGCCGCAGCCTTGGACTTTGCGCACCTCGCCGAGTCGAACCAGGCGGGTGCGGCGAGTTCTCAGACCTTGACCGGAAGAAGTGCGGCCTCCGACTGGCTCAATCCCGGCTTTGCCTTCCCCGAGGAAGGATTCGCGCTCGAGGACGCCATCAACCGGCTGGTGCAACTGGCGCTCAGACAGGCCCGGGGCAATGTCTCCCAGGCGGCCCGGTTTTTGGGCGTTACCCGCGATTTTATTCGTTATCGCCTGCACGGGGATCGCAAAAACAGGGCCGACAGCGGCCCTTCACCCTCCGACCAACACGAGGCTTTGCCGTGAGACTGCCTAACCCCCGTTTCCAATGCGGCAGCCTCCGCCGAGTCGTCGCCGGAACGCAACGATCAAAGGGCGTTGCAGCCATCCTGCTCCTGGTTGTTTGCCTGACCGGCAGCGGCGCGGAGTCCTTAACCAATGACGCGCCGCTGGCCCTTTGGGATGTCAGTTCACGCGTCCAGATCGGTGGCGGCCATCGCGGGAACGTGTTCCTTTCGCACGTGGCTCCCGAGGATGCCCCTTTCCTTTCCATCGGCGGCGACACCTCGCTCATCCGGATTTCCGACACCGGCTCCGAGCTGACGATGTTCCTTGTCGCCGAGGACGTCCAGTATCTGGATGCGGTTTCGGTGGATGGAGAGCGCTTTGTTTCGGCTTCGGCGCAATTCCTGCATCCCCTCTCGCCGCGCGACAAAGTCGGAGCGGAGCTGGGTTATCTGTATCAGCACCAGGTGCTCGACGTGTCCGAGACCGAGGAAGCCTTGCGGCGCGTGTTGGTCGAGGGTCACGGCATCTCGTTTCGACCCACCTGGCGTCACGGGTTCTCCCCGGCGTGGTTCGCCCAGCTCGATGCCGGGGCCCATCGCCAGTTCTACATGGGGGCGCTGGATGATTATTGGGAAGCCAGCACCCGTTTCAGCCTGGCTTACAGTTACCGTCGGAACTCCGAGGTGGCCGTGGGGGCTCAGTCGGTTCACTGGATTTACGACAGCCGCGTCGAGGCCGACCCGAACGGGCGGCCGGTCCTGGATACCCGCCTGTTTTACTGGCGGCCGGAAATATTTTCAGAATGGCGCCACTACTTCGACCGCGAGAAGCACTGGCGCGCCACCACGCGCGTCGCCTGGCTGCGCAATGCCGACAGCGGCTCAGGGTACTATGATTACGATCGGTTCACCCTGACGGAAAAAGTGCGATGGAAACATTCACGCTGGGAGATTTCCGCCGGCGCCCGCTTCGGGTGGTATTATTACCTCGAGCAGCAATATGCCGGCGAAAGTCGGGAACGTTCCTATATCAACCTTGACTTGCGGATCGAACGCCAGCTCGACAAACACCTGTTCGCTTTCTTGATCGGCCAGCGGGAGTGGAACTACGGAACCGACCCCTTGGATGATTACCGCGACTGGCTGGTTTCCGGCGGCCTGGGCGTGGATTTCTAACGGAGGCGCTCTGTGGAAAAACTCATCCCCACCACCAACCGCGCGTTTGCCCTCGGCGTCGCCGTCGCCCTGTCCGTGCTGGCACTCACGCTCTTTGCCGGCTGGCTCTTTGTGCGGGCCCTGGTGCGGCAGCAAATCGCGCAGCGGGACGCCGAAGCGCTGCACGCCACCACGCTGATGGAACAATTGGACGCGCAGTCCGACAGCGACTTGCGCGACCTGCTGCCGGAGGATCAGGTCGGTTTCGACGCCGCCTTGCGCGCGTCCCGGCTGCGCGGGGTCATGGGCATCCGCTTTTTCGATCCCCAGGGCCGCTTCACCGATGCGTTTCCAGGAACGATCCAACCCAGCTCGCTGCCGTCCGAAGACCTTGCCGCCGCGCGCCAGCTTAAACCGCATTCGCGCTTTGTGCCCCAGGCCCCGCTGGACAGCATTTTCATTTACCTCCCTCAATTCGCGACCGGAAACATCCCTCGCGTTCCGACTTTGGAGGTTACCGTCCCTTTGCACCATCGGGACGGAACGAACCTTGCGGGAGCCGCCCAGTTCATTGTCGAAGGCCAGAGCATTGCCATGGAGTATGCCCGTTTGGATCGTTACCTCGCCAGCCTGGCCCTGGTGGCCTTTGGCGTGGGCAGCGTTCTGCTCGTCGCCATGCTGTGGCCCGCGTTCCGAAAACTCGGCAGGCTCAACCGGGAACTCGCCCAGCGCAACGAGCGGCTTCTTCGCGCCAATCGCGAACTGGCTCTGGCTGCCCGGACCGCCGCGCTCGGGGCGGTCTCCGGCCACCTGATGCACGGACTGAAAAATCCCCTGGCCAGCCTCTCTCAATTTGTCAGCGCGTTGAAGAGCGGCGAATCGCCGGACAAGCTGCCGGAGGTTGCCGATGCGTTAACCGCCGCCCACCGCATGCAGTCGCTCGTCGAACAAACCCTGGAGGTGTTGGCTGACACCCAGGGCGCCCCGAGCTACGACATCGGTCCGGCCGAACTGGCGCAATCGGTTCGCGAGCGGGTCCAACCCCTGGCGCAACGGAAGCAAGTCCAATTGCAAGTGGCAGCGCCCCATCAACCAGTCATCCCCAGCCGTACCGCCAACCTCGGGGGCCTGATCCTGGTCAATTTATTGGAAAACGCCATCGAAGTGACTCCTTCAGGCAAAACGGTTTCCCTCACGGGCGCAGCCAATGCCAGCGGCCTGGTGTTCCGGGTCGAGGACAACGGCCCGGGCTTTCCCGATCATCTCAGACCCAATCTCTTTCTCCCGTGTCACTCGACGCGCGAAGGAGGCAGCGGCATTGGCCTGGCCATTTCCCGGCAACTCGCCGATTACCTCGGCGCCCGGCTGGAGCTCAAGCGCTCTTCCCCCGACGGCTGTGTCTTCGAGCTGGAACTCCCCTTGCAGGCGGAGCCGCCAGGGGCCGGGGCCTCACCCGCATAGCCCCCGTCCAGGGTGGCTGGGCCTGCAGTGTGCCCTGGCCGGGCAGGAGCGGGTTCCGGGATGGCTTGTGGGGCGCTTAGCCAGCGAGGTGCGCTCCCGAATAAACGACATATAAAGTTGCCATCACCGTTTTGCCGCGCAAAAATCCTGCGATGACCATGCCATACACTTCCGTTTTGGGGCGAAACGCGGATGATATTGCCTCGAGCCTGACTACCCGGCGCCGGTTTCTTCGGTCGGCTGCCGCAGTGGCGCTGCCCCTGATCGTGCCGGGATCGGTGCTGGGCTTAAATGGCGCCACCTCGCCCGCAAACCGAATTCGCTTTGGGGCATTCGGAGTGGGGAACCGGGCGCGGGCGATCCTGCCCAATTTTTTGTCCTTCAAGGAATTGCAGTTTGTCGCCGTAAGCGATTGCCGGGCGGACCGGCTCGAATCGGGCAAGAAGCTGATAGACGATCATTATGGAAACAGCGCCTGCAGCGCTTATGCGGACTTCCGCGAGATGCTGGCGCGCAAGGACATTGATGCGGTGTTGATCGCGACGGGGAACCGATGGCACGGCCTGGGCTCGATCTATGCCGCGCGCGCCGGCAAAGACATCTATTGCGAAAAACCAATCTCCTTGACCATCGGCGAAGGCCGCAGACTGGTGGAGACATGCCGCCAGTTCGGGACGGTTTACCAGGCCGGCACCCAGCGCCGCTGCACCGCCTCATACCGCTTTGCAAGGGATATGGTGCGCCAAGGCAAAATCGGACGGGTTCACACGGTCGAAATGCAGGTTTGGGCGGGCAAGGGACTTGAACACGAAGCCGAAGTGCCGCCCCCGGCGGGGTGGAACTACGATTTCTGGCTTGGGCAAGCTCCGTGGCATCCTTATGTCCCGGTCCGGGCCAAAAACTGGCAATACTTCTGGGACACGGCGGAGGGAGTAATCACCGATATGGGTTGCCATTACACCGACCAAATGCAGTGGGTGCTCGGCACCGATGACACCGGCCCGGTCGAGTTCGAGGCCACGGGCGAGTTTCCCGACCCGGTCAAGTTCTGCAACGACACCCCGCTGACGGCGGAAGCGCATTGCCGGTATGCCAACGGGGTTACTGCAGTGATGTACCAGCGTGGCGAATTCAAGGAGCGTTACCTGCGTTTTATCGGCGAGGAAGGCTGGATCCAGGTGGATGACGAGACGGATGTGGTCACGGCGGAGCCGAAGTCCATCCTCAGTTACAAAGGCACGGGGGGCGCCGGCTGGGGCGACGCCTCGGACCATGTCCGCGACCTGCTCCGCTGCATTCGCAGCCGCAAACCGCCTGCGTGCCATCCCGAGGTCGCTCATCGCGCCATTACCATCTGCCAAGCCTGGAACATTTCCCTCCGGCTCGGGCGCAAGCTGAAGTGGGACCCGGTCAACGAGCAGTTCGACTTGCCCGAAGCCAACCGCATGCTCTATCGCGAGCCCCGGGCGCCGTGGCGCGCCTGAACCCTCGAGACTCCATCACCTGCATTTTCTTGACCATGAAAAAAACAAATCTCGTTTGGGTCTTGGGCGTGGCCGTGGCCTTCTCGGCATCACCTTTGAGGGCCGCCGCGGCGGTCAGTCCTGACCTTGAGGAATGGGTCTCCGAGGTGTCCGCCTACCACAGCGGCCAGTCGCTTGAAGCGCTGCGGAAACTCGAGGAAAAAGTGCGCGCCTCACTCAAGGATCCCAACCTGCGCGCCGAGGTTGAAGCGGCGCTGGTGGAACTGCTGGGCCCCGACTCCAGTTACGAAGCGCGGAGTTTCGCCGCCAAACAATTGGCTATCCTCGGCAGCGAGAAGGCTCTGCCGGCGATTGGCCAACTGCTCGAGGAACCCCAGACCGTTGGGCTGGCGTGCCTTGCGCTGAGCGCCTATCCGCCGGGCCAAGCCGACCAGCTTCTGCGCCGGGCGCTGGCCGATGCCCGGGGGACGGCGCGTGTGCAAATCCTCAACACGCTCGGAGACCGCCGCGACACCAAAGCCGCCCGGCTGTTTGCAAAGGCGGCCGCCGACCCTGAGCCTGCAGTGTTCGAGGCCGGAGCGGCAGCCTTGGGCAAATTGGGCACCCGAAGCGCCTACGAAACGCTGGAACGTTTGCGGCGGAAAGCCCGGGGACCAGCCAACCACGCGTTGTTGGAGGCGATGCTGGTCTGCGCGGACCGCCTGGCAGCCGTGGACCGCAAATCCAGCGCCAGGATTTATAAAGCATTACTTGCCACTCATGAGCCGCTCCATGCGCGCCGCGCCGCGCTGGCCGCCTTGTTGCGTCTCGATTCCGATACGGGCGAGCAACGCATCGCCGCCGTTCTGGCCGGCTCCGACCGGGATCTCAAACCCGTCGCGATTGCTGCCATCGCGGCGCTGCCCTCGCCGCAGGCTTCCGCGGAGTTTGGCAGGGCTTTCGCGACCCTGAATGATGAAGAGAAGATTTGGCTGATTGAGAGCCTCGCCAGCCGCGCCGATGCCGAGGCAAAGGCTGCCATTGCCGGGCAGCTCGCGGCAACCAATCTCCAGGTCCGCATCTCTGCAATCAGCGCCCTTGGCGAAATTGGCGATTCGGACACGGTTGCCGTCCTCGGCGCGAGACTGTCCGTCGCGCAGGAGCCGGACGAGCTCAAGGCTGTTGAAAACGCGCTCATCGCCTTGGGCGGCGGCGCGGCCACCGACCAAGCGGTGCAGGATGCCATGACGACTGCGGCGGGCGCGGCGCGCGCGCTGTGGGTCAACGTGCTGTCCCGGCGCCAGGGTTCCGGCGCGAACCCGGTCTTGCTGCGGGAAATGCGGGCCTCCGAGGCCGCCGTAGCCCGGGCCGCGTTCCGCGCCCTGGCTCGCACAGGGGGTGAACAGGAAGTCTCGGCCCTGTTGTCCGCGCTCGAAGGCCAACTGGCTCCGCCGGTTCGGCTCGAGGCGGAGACTGCCACCGCTCAGCTCCTGGCCCGGCTCGGGGACCGCTCTGCAAGCTGCACGCTGGTGCGCGAGGCCTTGGGGCGCTCGAAATCCAACGAGGTCCAGGGCTCATTGCTCGGGCTGCTGCCGACGTGCGGAGACGCCGCCTCTTTGGGTCTGGTCAAAGAGGCGATGGCCAATGCGGACCCGGCGGTTCGCGACGCCGCCGTTCGTGCCTTGAGCGAGTGGCCGAACCTTGAGGCCTGGGACCCCCTGTTCAACGCTTATCGCGATTCCGGCGAGGCCGCCCTGCGCATTACGCTCTTGCGCGGACTGGTTCGCCTGGCCGCGGAAGAACACGCCAAGCCGGGCGTGGCCAACCGTTATCGCGCACTGACCGAGCTGGCGAAGGGCGATGGCGAGCTCAAGGTGATCCTCGGCTCACTTGGGGGAGCGGCGCATCCGGAAACGCTGCAACTGGCCCTGGGCTTCCTTTCCCGCGAGGGCGTGCGCGCCGAAGCCGAAGTTGCCGTTAGAAAAATCGCCGAGGCCATCAAGGAGAAGCATCCGGACGCCGCCCGCGACGCCCTGGCGAAATTGCCGCCCAAGCCGTGACGGCGGCAAATCACGCCCGGAACAACCTCGGGCGCAGGTGTTGGAAATCACGGGCGGCATCAGGCCCCAACTTGCGGCTTGTGTTTCCATCGGCCGTGTGTCACCGTCGCCTCCACAGGGGCGAGCGCCGGACGCGGCTCGGCCTCGTCTGCGCAGCCATGACCGCACGCGGCCGCGCACGTCGCGCGTCCCATCAACCGTCCGCATTTAAAATGAAAAGCGCTCGAGTGGAATCTCCCGGAGGGGGACCTGTCCCGAACAACGCCTCCTCCAGCGCACCAGCCCCAGTGCCGCGCCCCGAAAGAAGATGATTCGCTTGCACGGTTCACATGGCTTTCCTCAATTTATGAAACTCACGCTTGTGGCGATTGCCGGTTCAATGCTCTGGATCGCGCTGGGAGCGCCAGCCCAGCCGCTGTTCGAGGTTTCCCCCCATTTCGGCTATCGCTGGGGCGGAGATTTTGAACTGGCCACCGGGCAAACGGCAGGTCTGCAGGATGGTCGTGCCTATGGGGTATCTCTCGATTACAGCACCAGCGACAATCCCAGCATCAAACTGGAGTTGTTGTGGAGCCGGCAGGACAGCGGCTTCGATCTCGAGGAGTTTGGGATGACCAGGCACTTGGAAATGACGGTGGATCAATTCCAAATCGGGGGCGTGTGGGAGGGCAGCCGGGGACGCCTGCGCGGTTACCTGACGGGATTGGCTGGAGCCTCGCTATTTGATCCGCAAGGCGCTGATCCTGAGGCGTTTTTCAGCCTGGGCATCGGTGGGGGCGTGAAATACTTTCTCCTGCCCAACCTTGCCCTCCGGGCCGATTTGCGCGGGTTTTGCACCGTGGTGGAGAGTGAGAGCGCGGTTTTGTACTACAACGGCGTGACCTTGATCCGATTCAGCGGCAACACCATGTGGCAGGGGGAAGTTTCCGCAGGGATCACGCTTGCCTTTTAACCCCCCGGGACAGACTAGTCGCAGCATGGTCTCCAGAGCGTCCGCTCCGGAGAAGGGTTCACCCCGTCGCGGCTCGTGGCTCGGCCAATCAAACGGGAGCGTGGCGCAATTGAGCAGCGCGGCGAACCGTTCATTATGCCGGCTTTGCAGGTCGGGGTCCGGGTGCAATCGAAGTTAAAGAAATTGGAGCCGAAGAGGAATTCGCGCCGAGTCTGTTCCAGCCGCACCCGCGCCCCTGGCACGGGCTTCCCGTCGGCGCTCTGAAGCCGGGTTTGAGATTGAGTTGGCCTCAGTCTCATCCCATACTGCCCCATAGGATTTGCATCATTACGTGACTTTTGATTTATGGATACGCTCAAGATCAAACCCGCCGGCTCGTGCAAATACGATTTGGTTGCGCTCGGAGAAATCATGCTCCGGCTGGACCCGGGCGAGGGCCGTGTTCGCACCACGCGCACATTCAAAGTCTGGGAGGGAGGCGGCGAGTACAACGTGGCCCGGGGCTTGCGCCGCTGCTTCGGCTTGAAGACGGCGGTCTGCACCGCTTTTGCGGACAACGACGTGGGCCGCTTGATCGAAGATTTCATCCTTCAGGGCGGGGTGGACACGGACTTCATCAAATGGGTGCCCTACGACGGGGTGGGACGCACCGTGCGCAACGGGCTGAACTTCACCGAACGGGGTTTTGGCGTGCGCGGGGCGGTGGGCATCCCGGACCGGGGGCATACGGCCGCCAGCCAGCTCAAGCCGGGAGATTTCGATTGGGACCACATCTTCGGCAAGCTGGGAGTCCGCTGGTTCCACACGGGCGGCATCTTCGCGGCGTTGAGCGAGACCACGCCCCGCCTGGTGATTGAAGCGGTGCAGGCGGCCCGCAGGCACGGCGCCATCGTCTCCTACGACCTGAATTATCGGCCGTCTTTGTGGAAAAGCATCGGCGGCCTCCAGAAAGCGCAGGAGGTGAATCGCGAGATCGCAAAGCATGTGGACGTCATGATCGGCAACGAGGAGGATTTCACCGCCTGCCTCGGATTCAAGGTCCCGGGCCTGGACGAGCAAATCACCAAAATTGATGTCAGCTCGTTCAAGGCCATGATCCAGCAGGCCACGGCCGCCTATCCCAACTTCAAGGTTACCGCAACCACCTTGCGCGTCGTCAAGTCCGCCACGCGAAATGATTGGGGCGCCGTTTGCTGGGCGGGCGGACAGTTCCACGAAGCGCCCAACCGTCAGGATATGGAAATTCTGGATCGGGTCGGGGGCGGCGACAGTTTTGCCAGCGGACTGATCTACGGCTTCCTCAAGTTCAATGATCCACAAAAGGCGGTGGAATACGGCGCGGCGCATGGCGCGCTGGCCATGACGACGCCGGGTGACACCTCCATGGCCTCCCTCAAGGAAGTCGAGGCGCTGGTCAAGGGCGGGAGCGCCCGGGTTCAGCGTTAGCTCCCGCTGCGATTTGCCTCCCCGGGGGATTTCGCCGGGACGTTCAGTGTCTGGCGCAGCTCCGCGGCGATCCACTGCAGTTCCGCTTCGCTGCGCCCGCCCAGGGTGCCGACCTTCTTGCCGTTCACGAGGTGCCATTGCAGTTCCAGCACCGGAACGTTGTTGATTTTCACACCGCTGGCGTCGGCCCGCACGGCGGCCACCTCCGATTTGTCCCACACCCAGCTCTTCGAGCCAAACGGCCCCTTTTGCTCCACGCGCGCCCGGTCGTTTTCAACCTGAATCGTAAAACGGCGTCGCGCGAGGTTAATCGCCCCGAAAACCATGCCCAGTCCGACCGCCCAGAACACCAACAAGAAAAGCCACGCCGGCCACGGCGCGGACTTCGCCAGGAAGGTGAAGATGGCCATGAACAGGCACCAAAAAAGCCCGGAACCCAGCATGCTGCCGCTGTTGCCCCGGAAGCCTCTGGGCGGCACCTCGATCCGCAACCCATTGACCTGCCGCGTAAGAATGATGTTCGTGCCCGGCGGTTGCCCGGCCTTTTCCTCGACCGGGACTTCCTCGCGCAACGCGTGCTCCTGAATTTTCCTTACCGCCACGGGCGCGCCCTTGAGCTGCATCAGCCCGGTCAGTTCTTCCGCCAGGGGCTCCAGCCAGTCCGACGGATACCCCATCAGAACCACCCGCTGTTTCCCATCCTTGAGCTGCGCGGTCAGGACGCCAAAGCGCGCCAGCGAACTCACTTGGGGCGGCGGCGCCTCTTCGCGCGATAAACCGGACCGCAGTTCCAGCCGGTCCACGTCCTCGAACCGCAACTTGCGCGAATGTCTGAAAGGACCGGCGATTTCGGTGACGATCATTCGATTGTTTCGGACGACCACCCGGGCTCGCCCGGCGAGAATAAACAGGCCCAGCCCAAAGGGAATCAGCGCCGCCAGCACGAAGAGTGACAGGAAGGCTGCGAAAACCAGCTCAGGCGCTCCGCCCTTGCCTTCGGCCAAACGCTGCGCGAAGGAGATCATGCTCCGAACCGGCATCTGGGCGAACAGAACGGCGAATCCGATCGGCACCAGGCCGATCCACCGCAAATGCCCGATGGGCCGCCGCGGCAGGTCGTAGCGGGTCTGCTCCGGCCAATGTTCTGTCTGGATTTCGCGCGGCAGCATGGTTTTGGCATTTCCGGGCGGCCGCAACCCGCGACGCGCCCCGTCCGGTGTCGCCTAGCCCAGGCCGACTTTCTTGAACCGGCTGTTGACTTCTTTCAGATGGAAGTCGAGCGAGCAGAGTTCCTCCAGCTCGCCTTTGCGGAAATGGGCGGCCACCTCGGGGTCGGCCTGTAGTTGCGCCACGAAGTCGGCATCATCGCGTCCGGCGTGTTTGACCGCCCAGGTTTGCATCGCGTTGCGCTGGACCAGCTCGTACGCCCGTTCCCGCGTGAGCCCCTTGCGAATCAAGGCCAGCAGCACCGTTTGCGAGTTCCACATCCCCAGCGACAAGCCCAGATTCTTCTTCATGTTCTCGGGATAAACTTTCAGCCCCGTCATCAGCCGCGTCAGCAGGCTGAACATGTAATCCAGCAAAGTGCAGGAATCGGGGAAAATAATGCGCTCGACCGAGCTGTGGCTGATGTCCCGCTCGTGCCACAGGGCGACGTTCTCCAACGCGGCCAACGCGTTGCCGCGCAGGACCCGCGCCAGCCCGCTCAGGCGTTCCCAGGTGATGGGATTGCGCTTGTGCGGCATGGCGCTGCTGCCTTTTTGGCCGGCGGTGAAGGGCTCTTCCGCCTCCAGCACCTCCGTGCGTTGCAGGTGGCGAAACTCAACCGCCCACCGCTCGATGCTCGCTCCGACCAACGCCAGCACCGACTGAAACTCGGCATGAATATCCCGCTGCACCACCTGCGTCGCAATCGGCGCCGGCCGAATCCCGAGCCGCTTGCAGACAAACGTCTCCACCCGGGGACTTAGGTGCGCACTGGTCCCGACCGCGCCCGAAATCTTCCCCACTGCGGCCACCTCCCGCGCTCGCTCCAGACGTTCCAGGGCGCGCCCAAACTCATCATACATGAGCGCGAGTTTCAGCCCGAAAGTCGTGGGCTCCGCATGAATCCCGTGGCTGCGGCCAATGCACGGCGTGAACTTGTGCTCCCGTGCGCGCCTGGCAATCGCCTGCCGCACCTCCTTCGCATCCCGAATCAGAAGGTCCGCGCTTTGCGCCATTTGCACCGCGTAGGCGGTATCGCCCACGTCGCTGCTCGTCAGCCCAAAATGAAACCACCGGCTGGCGGGGTCGTTGATCTTCTCCGCCACAGCCGTGGTGAACGCGATGACGTCGTGATTGAGGACTTTCTCCAGTTCCTTTTGCCGCGCCATCAGGCCGGGCAGGTCGGCGGACCATTTCATGCAACCGGCTTTGATTTTGACAAAGTCCTTCCGGGGCACAACGCCTTCTTGGACCAGCGCCTCGCTGGCCAGCAGCTCGATCTGCAGCCAAATCCGCAGCTTGTTTTCGTCGGTCCATATCGCCCGCATCTCGGGACGGGAATAACGTTGAATCATGCGGCCACTTTACGGAGGGGCCGCGAGGTTGTCGAGCGGAGGGTTCGGGGCGGGGTCCCGGGCCGGATGGGGCCGGGCCCCCGGCCAACCTTTGGCGACCGTTGTTTGACGCCAGCCGCCAAGCCAGGCGCGTGACGTCCGCGCGCCCCCTGCCCGCGTTCAGGGGCAGGACTTTGCCGCCTCAGGCCGGCGGCTGCAAAAGCGCCTCGGCATGCTTGCGGGCGGCGTCCGTCTGCCCCCCGAGCATTCGGGCCAGCTCGGTCACCCGCGCCGCGCCGTCGAGCAGCGTGATTTCCGAAGTCGTGCGGCCATGTTTCACCTGTTTGCTTGATAAATAGTGGGCGGCGGCCGGAGCCGCGACCTGGGGCAGGTGAGTGATGCACAGCACCTGGCGTTTGCGCGCAATCTGCAGCATTTTTTCGCCCACCACATTTGCCGTTTCCCCGCCGATGTTGGCATCCACCTCATCAAAAACCAGCACCGGGATTTGGTCCTCCGCCGCCAGCACGGTTTTCAAGGCGAGCATGACGCGCGCAAGCTCGCCCGAGGAGGCAATGGCGCGCAGCGGCCTGGGAGGCTCGCCGGGATTGGGAGCGAAGAGGAACTCGACGGCGTCAATGCCGGTGGAGGTCATGCGCGACAGCGGTTCTTCCATCGCCAGGCTCGTGAGCGCGATCTCGAACCGGCTTTGCTTGAAGCCCAGGTCCGCCAACTGGCGGCTGACGGCGCGGTTGAGCTGGGGAATCACCTGGCGCCGTCTCTTTGACAGGTCCTGAGCCGCTTTCCACAACTGAGCCGCCGTTCGCCCGAGCTCGGCGTTGAGCCGCGCCAGTTCCTCGTCCCGTTGTTCCAGGCCGCGCAATTTGCGAGCTGCCTCGTCGCCAAAAGCCATGACTTCAGCCACGGACGCGCCATACTTGCGCTTCAGCGAATGGATCAGGTTAAGGCGCTCCTCAAGCTCCTGCAGCCGCGCCGGGTCCAACTCCACTTTGTCGGCGTAATGCGACAGCGCCGTCTGCAGCTCGCCCAGGGCGGCGACCGCCTGTTCGTGCAGCGCCGCCAGGGGCGCGGCGGTCGCATCCAGCCGGGCCAACTCCTGCAAGGTGCGGCCCAGGGCGCCCGCCTGGACCTGAAGCGAAGTCTCCTCGCCGGACAACAACTCCAGGCCCGCCTGGCTCAACTGCAACAGCCGCGCCGCATTGCTGGCCCGACGATAATCCGCTTCGATCTGCTCGTCCTCCCCCGGCTGCAGCCTCGCCCCGGAAATCTCGGCGACCTGGAACCGCAGCAAATCCAACTGCTGGGCATAGGTCTTTTCGTCAACGATCAGTTCGGCTTTGGCGTCTTCGAGCTCGCGGCGGCGCCGCAACAGGGCCGCGCAGGCTTCACGGTCGTCCTCGAGTTTTCCGAAGGCGTCCAGGATGGCCAATTGGCGGGCGGGGTGGAGGAGGGACTGGTGCTCATGCGGGCCGTGAATGTCCACCAACCACTCGCCGACCGTGCGCAGCAGGTTCAGGCTGGCCGGAGAGCCGTTGATGAACTGGCGGTTGGTTCCGCTGGCCGTAAAGGATCGTTTTAGCAGGAGTTGGCGCTCTTCACAGGGCTCCAGGCCGTTCTCCTCGAACAGGCGGTTCAGCGCCGGCGCCAGGTCGCCAACCTCGAAAACCGCCTCCACCGAGCAGGCATCGCACCCGGCGCGGATGAGCGAACGATCGGCGCGCTCCCCCAGCACCAGATTCAGCGCTCCGATGAGCATGGACTTGCCCGCCCCGGTTTCGCCGGTTATCACATTGTAGCCCGGCTGAAAGTGGACCGTCAGGTCGGCCACCAATGCCAGGTTCTTAATGCGCAATGTTGTCAGCATGGCATCATCACTCGCCAGAATTTGGCGAAAAAACCGGATTTGACCAACCCTTTTGTGCCATAAACCCATTATGACGATTCTCTTTCTCGGCGGAACCGGCAACATCTCGGCTGAATGCGCGGCGCTGCTCCACCAGCGCGGCCACCAGATCATCGTCCTGAGCCGCGGCAAAACCCCCGTGCCGCCCCAATACCGCGCAATCGTGGCGGACCGCAAGGACCCGGACGCGCTGCGCCAGGCTGTCGCCGGGCTCAAGGTTGACGTGGTGGCAAACTTTATCGGTTATGAGGTTGCGGATTTGCAGGCCGATTACGCCGTTTGGCGAGGGGCGATTGGGCAGTACGTGTTTATCAGTTCCGCAACCGTCTATGCCAAGCCGGCCGCCCGCCTTCCCATTACCGAGGATTCCCCCCTGGGCAATGTCTGGTGGGATTATGCGCAAAAGAAACTCGCCTGCGAGGAATGGCTTCGCCGGCTGCCGCCCGAAGCGGAGTTTCCCTGGACCATTGTCCGCCCCTCGCACACCTATTCAAAACGCTGGATTCCCAACGTGGTCTCCAGCTCGAGCTACACCGTCGCCGCCCGCCTCGAACGGGGACAGCCGGTGTTTGTGCCCGATGACGGCGAGAATCCGTGGACGTTGACCGCTGCCAGCGATTTTGCCGTGGGTTTCGCCGGGCTGCTTGGCAACCCTCGCGCCCTGGGGGAGGCTTTCCATATCACCAGCGACGAGGTGCTCACTTGGAACCAGATTTACGCCCGGATTGCCGAGGCCGTCGGCGCCGCCGCTCCCGCCATCGAACGAATCCCAACCGACTTCATCTGCGAAATCGCGCCCCACCTGACCGGCACACTGAAAGGGGACAAAGCCCATCCGGGGGTTTTCGACAACTCCAAAATCAAGCGCCTGGTTCCCGAGTTCGTCTGCCGCAAGCCCTTCACCGACGGGATTCGCGAAGCGGTCGCCTGGCTGCGAGCCCATCCCGACCAGCAAAACCTCAACCCACAGGTTGACCGCACCCTGGACAATGTGATCAACGCCTGGAAGAAGCGCGCCGCGGCTTGAGCGGCGAAGCTTCCCTCCCTGCCGATATCGTCGGCGCTTGTGCCGACCTATTGGCGCCTGCCAATGCAATATAAGTGAGTGAATCCGCGCAGGAAAAGCTGGCCCCCGCTGATGGCCGGTGAGGCGTAGGTTTTTTCGCCCAGCTCGTTTCGGGCCACCACCTCCGGTTGCGGGCCGGCCTTCAAAACACAGGCCACCCCATCGTCGTTGAGGAAATAAACCAGGCCGTTGGCCGACACCGGCGAGGCATGGCACAAACCGGTTTTTTCGCGCCAAAGCACCTTGCCCGTCGCGGCGTCGTAGCAATACGCCTCCTTGGTGGCATACGACGACGTAAAAAACCAATCCCCCACGCTGATCGGCGAGGGCACATACGGCGCGCCTTCCGTGGTGGTCCAGACGATTTTATCCTGGGTCACCTCCCCGTTGCCGTCCGGCCGGATGGCCAGGAGCGCCCGCTTGGGCCAACTGGTGCAATTCAGCACCAGCCCCGCCTTCTCGTTGTACGTGGGCGTGGCCACCGAGTCGGTCGCCGGCGCGTCCACGAACCACAGCCGCCTGCCGCTGCGCGGATCGTAACTGGTGATAGTCTTGTTGCCGGCCACCACCATTTGGGGCCGGCCCGCGAGCTCGCGGATGAGCGGCGGGCTGTAGCTCTGGCTGGGTTTGTCCCGCTGAACCTTCCAGACCGTCGTCCCCGCGGCACGGCTAAGGGCGGCGATGAAGTTCTCGCCTTTGCTGTCGCACACCACAATCACTTTGTCCTCGAACAGCGTCGGGTTGTGGCTGAACCCCCATTGACTGTAAAACTCCCCCGGGCGGGCCAGCCAAACCTGCTTGCCGGAGAAATCGTAGGCAGCCACAACCACCTCCTTCCCGTCCAGAAAGGTCACATACACCCTCTCGCCATCGGTGGCCGGCGTCGCCGAGGCGTAACTGTTTTCGGCATTCTTGGCCTCCAACGGCGCTTTGACCACCGTTTGCTGCCAAAGCAGCCGCCCGTTGTCCCGGTCGAAACATAGCAACAGCCGCTCCTGGCTTTCTTTCAGCGCGCTCGTGAGGAAAAGGCGCTGGCCCCACACAATCGGCGAGGAATGGCCCGCCCCCGGCACGGCGACTTTCCACGCGATATTATTGCTGGCGCTCCAGACGGTCGGCACACGGGATTCCAGGCTGGTGCCGTCCCCGCGCGGCCCCCGCCAGTTGGGCCAGTTCTCGCCATAGCCTGCGCCAACACAACCAAGCAACACCATGACTCTCATCATCGCTTTCATGCGGCGCCAACATCCCCGGCCGCCGGTTCGAAGTCAACCCCTCCCGCGCCCCTCGCCGGCCGGAGCGCGGACATTCTTGTCCACCCATCCGCCCCCACGCTGCGGTCACGCCGCGGTCGTTGCGGAAGAGTTGATCTGCCTCCAGTCTCCAGCCTCCAGCAAACGCCGCCGCCACGGGCTGGGCCACGACGGAGTCTGCCCGGCCGCCGCACCCTCGGCCAGACCTGTGGCCGCCGGGATTGCTGCCGGTGCTGTCACGCCCCCCCGCCTGCCCAAGCCAGTCCGAAGCACGCCAGTCAGGCCCCGGCCTCCACGCGAAAGGTCAAACCCAGCAAACGAAATTGACGCAGTGGGTGCCAAGGTATAGGGTGTAACCATGATCGCCAAAGTCGAGCCGCTCCAGCAGCCCGTGCGGAAAGCCGTGGGAAGGCCGGGCACGGAACGTCAGCGACTGGCGTGCGTGGAGGAACTGGCCGCGTTCGTCAACAAACATGCCCCCGGATCACTCAAGCGAACCGAAGGAGACCGTTTCCCGGTTCGAAAAGCTGTTGGTCGCCCTCGCCCGAGCGGACGTTGACTACGCGGTCGCTGGCGGGCTGGCGGTCATCCTGAATGCTTGGAGACCAGCGGGGTCCGCATTCCCTACCTGGCGCCGCAAGACCTGATTCTCCTCAAAGCCAGTGTCGGGGAGCCACAGCTCGCCGCCTAACTCAACGAACAGATGGCCATCTCTGAATTGCAGCGGTAAGGTATGCATTCCCCTGGTGCCTCGTGGAACGCCTAACCATTGATTCTCATTTCATTTTGACCTGATCACGTGATGATCACGTGATATTGACTTTTCTCTTCCGGGGATCCGGACATGGGCCAATATCAGGCGCATCATCAAGCCAGAGAATCGCCTCGACGGCAGGGAGGCTCAAACAGAAAAAGCACCAGTCTGAAATTGGGTCTTGACACCTTGGATTGCGCTCCGGCAGAATTACTCCATGCTTGGTGAGCCCGAACATCCATTCTCCCTCACCCGCGCGGCGCCCAGTACAGCAGGGCGCGCGAAAAGCAGATTCTTATCCCTCATTTGCTTTCTCACTTTTTCGCTGACAGTTGGTGTGTCGGTTGGCGGCGGCGCGGCCGAAAACACTTCCGATCTCTCCTGGCTGGCGGAACAAACCCGCCAACTCCTCGCCGGTTGCCGCGTCCGGGCGGAAGACGGCACGTGGCTTTACACGCCGGATGGCAAGGGCCACTATCGCGCGCTCTGGACGCGGGACTTCGCCTACATGGTCGAGAATGCCGGCGACTTGATGCCGCGCGAGGAAGTCGAAGCCTGCCTGCGGTATCTCATTAAAGGCATTCGCGCCGACGGCGCAGCGCCGGACCGCGTGCAACCCGACGGCCTGGCGTTTTACGTCGGCGGTCCGGCGGACCATCCGCTCGGGGAGCCAAATCTCGACAACGCGCCGTTTCTCGTCATCGCCGTGGACGCGCACTTGCAACGGCTGCCGCGGACGCAGGCGGAGGCACTGTTTCAAGAATGGGCCGCCTCGCTGGACCGGGCGATGGACTGGATTCCGCGCAGCGCCGCCGGCCTGGTCTGGAACGACCCGGCCAAGCCCCACTCGCCCTATGGGTTTACCGACACCGTCGGCAAGACCGGCGAACTGTTCTTTGAGTCCTTGCTCGATTGGACCGCGAGCCGGCGCATGGCGGAGTGGCATCGCCGCATCGGGGACCACAATCAGGCGCGGAAACACCGGCTGCGCGCCGACCGGATCGAACGCCAGTTGGGGGTGTTATGGGATGAAAACGCCGGCGCGTTCCTTGCCGCCACGAGGGACTGCCGCCAACTCGACGTGTGGGGCAACGCCTACGCCATCTGGCTCGACTTTCCGCTCGGCGCCAAACGAGGTCGCATCTTGCGCTTCTTGCGTGACCAGCGCGAGAGGTTTGTCTGGCGCGGCCAGGTGCGGCATTTATTGAGGGGCGAACACTGGCAGCGGCTGCTCATGCCGGTGGAGCCGGAGCGCTACCAGAACGGCGCCTATTGGGCCACAGCCTCAGGTTGGGTGATGTGGGCGCTGGCCCGGAAGGACCGCGCGCTGGCCCGGCGGATGTGGAGCGAACTCATCGCCGACTTTCGCGCGCACGGCATCTGTGAGTGCGTGAACGAAGACTATCGGCAGTCGCCCAGTTACGTGGTGAGTGCCGCCAATCCTTTGGCCGCGGCGCGACGGCTCAGGTTCCAGCAGTGACGGTGGCCGGCAGTTTTCACGTATAAACCAACGGCAAGCCGATGACACCGCTTAAGAGCGAGGCAAGGCCGATTCCATACACCCAAGCCATCCCTGGACCATCATCGCCGCCCGGCCACTGCGAGGCTGCAAGAAAGCAGACTTGAAACATGCCGCTGACCGCGATCATTTTCATTCGCCGCAGCGGCTTGTTTAACCACCTCTTCATGCGTGTCCCAAATGAGGAAACATCAAAACCACGAGAAACAAATCCGCCGTAGCGAAGGCCTTCAAAGAGCCCCGCAGGCCGGGTTCGGCAGACACCGCCCTAGCACACGCGCCGAACCTCGAGGTTGAGCAGGGCGCCGAGCTTTTCGATCTTGTCCG
>CAZVYG010000051.1:0-38503 GCA_964631605.1 uncultured Verrucomicrobiota bacterium | reverse complement strand
ACTATGGGACTAAAGCGAGGTGCGAAAGTGCGAAAGTAGGAAGGTGCGAAGGTGGAAGGGGGACAACATGACCACGAGACCACGGGACGTTTTGGCGAGCTGGTGTGCGGCCGACTGTCGGGAGGTGAATCTCACGCAACGGGCCGAAGGCCAGAGGGCGGGGAAGGCGGAAGGCTGAAGGCTGAAGTAGCCATCCTTGCGCGTCCTAGCCGCTCACCCCCTTCTCGACCCGCCGCTAGGGAAAAGCGGCAGAGGACTGCCGCACTCCAAGACGCTTCGCGAGCTTCCAGCGCCTACGGCCCGCCTCATTGGGGGAGATATTGAACTCGTTGACGGCGCTCGCAGGTCGGCCGGTCGAGCCCGGCGAGACAATCGAAGAGCCGCTCTTTGAAGGTGCCAGGGCCCGCGCCCTGTTCCGCGGCCAGTTCGGCGGCGATTTCGTAACAGATCAACGCGCTGGCGGCCGCGACAACCAGATTGCGCTCGACGGCGGCGAAAGCGCCGATGACCGAGGCGGCCATGCAACCGGTGCCCACCACGCGGGTCATGAGGGGGTGGCCATTGCGCACGAGAACGGTTTGATCACCGCCGGCAATGATGTCCTGGGCGCCGGTCACAACGACCGTGGCCTGGCGCGCCCGGGCCAACTGCCGGGCGAGCGCGACCAGGTCGCCGGCAACGTCGGCGGCGTCCACGCCGCGGGTGCGGACGCTGGCGCCGGCAATGCGCGCCACTTCGCTGGCGTTGCCCTTGATCAAGTCTATGCGGACCGAATCCAGCAGTTCGAAACACTTTTGGTCGCGGAACGGCGTGGCGCCGGCGCCGCAGACGTCAAGAACGACCGGGATGGCTTTGGCATTGGCCGCGCGGGCGGCAAGCCGCATCGCCGCCACAAAGTCGGAGGTTAGCGTGCCGATGTTCAATACAAGGGCCGAGGCCAGTTGAGCCATATCGGCGGCTTCCTCCGCGGCGTGAGCCATGACGGGAGAGGCGCCGAGGGTCTTCACCACCTGGGCGCAATCGTAGATGGTCACCCAGTTGGTCAAATGATGAACCAGCGGCTTTTGTTCGCGCACCCGCTCCAGAACATCGTAAGCTGTCATGGTCATGCGGCGGCGAGCATAACGACCGGCCCGCTCTCGGCACCACAGGTTTTTTTGTCGGGTTTCGTCGTTGCCCGGCCGGCAGGTCCTGCTAGTTTTGGCGCGCATGAGCTGCAGTCGTTGGCGATGGCCCCAGGCCGGGATGGCGGTGAGCGGGGTGTTGGTTTGCGCGGGATGTTTTGTGCCGGCGCTGGCCGCCGACGGTCCCAACGCGGGGGCGGTGGAAACTCCAGCGGCAGGCAAGACCAGGGTTCGCCCCGCCCAGTTGGCGCCGCCGGAGGGCGTCATCATTGAACGGGACGTGGCTTACCTCGCACCCGGGCGCGAGGAGAAGCTGGACCTTTACCTGCCGGCCAATCGTCCGGCGCAGGCGCGTTCGCCGGCGGTGGTCATTATTCATGGCGGGGGCTGGACCGGGGGCGACAAGGCCGCGGCGCGCGAGTTCAACATTGGAACGACGCTGGCGAAGGCCGGTTATGTATGCGCCAGTGTCGAGTATTTGAAGGAGGGACCGGACAAATGGCCGACCAATCTCCACGATTGCAAGAACGGGGTGCGGTTCCTGCGCCACTACGCGGAGAAGTACCAGGTGGATCCGGGCCATATTGGCGTGATTGGCGGGTCGGCGGGGGGACACCTGGCCTTGATGGTCGCCTACACAGCCGGGCATCCCGAGCTGTCCCCGCGCGAACCGTATCCAGGGGTATCGGACCGGGTTCAGGCCTGTGTGGACCTGTACGGCATTACGGATTTGTTGACCCGGCAGGCGACCGACGCCACCGGCAAGCCGACCGGCCAGCTTCGCAACTCGACCCTCTTTTCCGACACGCGCGAGGCCAATCCCGAAAAATGGAAACTGGCTTCCCCCGTGCATCATGTGACGTGCCAGAGCCCGCCGACGCTCATCCTGCACGGCTTGGCGGACACCACGGTGGACCGGGACCAATCGTCGGAGTTGGCCAGAGTCCTGGCCGAACACGGCGTCGAGCATCAGTTGTTGCTGCTGCCGGACGCCGGCCATACCTTTGACCTTGAAAAGTGGGGCCGGAAACCGCTGCCGCAGGATTTACGCCCGGTGGTGGTTGGCTTTTTCGACAAACACCTCAAACCGCCGCGATAGTCCTGATTCAAAACTCAAACGCAATGAACCCGGACCTGCCTTTTGTTGTGATAACCCGGAGATTGTTCCTATCGGCGACCCTGCTGGCGCTGGTCGCCGCCGGCTGCCGGACCTTGCCGCCCAACACGCTGGCCACCCACGATTCGAGCCGGTGGGAAAAGGACATCCGGGCCTTCGAGGCGAGTGATGCGACCAACCGTCCGCCGGAGGCCTGCATCCTCTTTGTCGGTTCCTCCAGTATTCGGCTTTGGAAATCCCTCGCCACGGACTTCCCCGGCCTTCCCGTCGTGAACCGCGGGTTCGGCGGCTCTCAACTCGCGGACTCGGTCCACTTCGCCGACCGCATCATCCTGCCCTACCGCCCCCGGCAAGTGGTGATTTACGCCGGCGGCAACGATTTGAATGCGGGCAAAGACCCCGACCTGGTCTATGGGGATTTTGTGGCGCTGGCGCGGCGGATTCGCCAGGCCCTGCCGCGGACGCGGATCGCCTACATTGCCAGCGCGCCCAACCCGGCGCGGTGGGCGCAGGTCGAAAAGGTGAAACGGCTCAACCAGTTGATTGAGGCGTATTGCCGCCGTCACGGAATGGACTTTATCAATGTGTTCCCGCTGATGCTCGGGCCCGACGGCCTGCCCAAACCGGACATTTTTGTAAAGGACCGCCTGCACATGAATGAGAAGGGCTATGCGATTTGGAAGGAGGCGGTCGCGCCTTTTCTCGTCCGGGATTGAGCCTCGCGCCGGTGGAGCCCGCCGCGGGCAGATTCAGAGGAAGGGCGTGAGCAGACGCGCCGCCCCGTCACGAAGGCGGACCGGCAGGCTGCGGCTGTCCACCTCCTCAAGAGTCGTCAGCCGGCTGCCACCCAGCAGCTCGTCAAAGAGGGCGGCCAACTTCTCGGCCAGCGGCGGATCGTAGGCTTCGACGTTGAACTCAAAGTTCAGCCGCAGGCTGCGCGGGTCCCAATTCGTCGAGCCGACCAGCACCCAGCAGTCATCCACGATGAACAATTTCGAGTGATCGAAAGGAGGCGGACTGAGCCAAATCCGGCAGCCGCGTTCGAGCATCTGCCACCAATGGGCGGTCGAAGCCCACTGCACGAAGGGCAGATTGTTCCTGGCCGGCAGCAGGATATCCACCGCCACCCCGCGCATGGCGGCCAGGTTCAACGCGGCGATGATGGTCGCATCCGGCAGGAAGTAGGGGGTGGCGATGCGAACCGATTGGCGCGCGGCGGTCAGGGCGGCGAGGATGGTCCAGCGCAGCTTCTCTAAGTCTTCGTCGGGGCCGTCGGCGATGCCCCGGGCGATGCTGGGGCCGCAGTCCTCCAGCGGCGGAAACCACTCCGGCCCGCGCAGCGCTTCGCGGGTGGTGAAAAACCAGTCGTCGGTGAACACTTCCTGCAAATGGGCGACGACCGGGCCTTCAATCCGGAAGTGAATGTCGCGGATGGGATGGCGCGGGTGCTTTGCCAGCCAATGGCCCACGCGAAGGTTCAGGCCGCCGGTGAAGCCCACGCGGCCGTCCACCACCAGCAGTTTGCGGTGGTTCCGCAGGTTCAGCGAAAGCAGTTGCCAGACGGGGAAAGTCGAGAGGAAGCGGGCGTAAGGCACCCGCTCGCGCCGGAGCACGCCGAGGATGGACGGCCAGGAGTACCGCGCGCCCGTGCCGTCAATCAGCAACCGCACCTGGACACCCCGCCGGACCGCGTCCCCCAGGGCGCGGGCGAACATCAGCCCCGCTTCGTCCCGGTCGAAAATGTAGGTCGAGAGCGCGACCGAGTGGCGGGCGCGGGCAATCGCCTCGAGCATGGCGGGGTAGGCGGCGTCGCCGTTGCGCAGCGGCTCGAGCCGGTTGCCCGGCAGCAGGGGCCGCGTATGCACCCGCGCGGTGGTAAGCGCCAGCGCCGCCAGGTGCCGGCGGGCCGCGGGCAGGCGGGCGGCAAGCTGTTCGTCGTTGCACTCCTCGACGTGCTGCCGGGCCTCGAAACGCTCCAGATCGCCGCGCAGCAGCAGGGCGCGACGCTTGATGCGATTGACCCCCAGAATGAAATAAAGCACCGGCCCCACCGCAGGAAGGAACAACGACAAGGCCACCCAGAGCACGGCGGCGCGGGAATCCCGTTTATAAAGCAGCGCGTGCCCCGCCGCCAGCGCGGCCAGCAGGAGGGTGAAGACTGCCGCCAGGTAATGCCACACCTTGGCCAGATAATCGAGCCAGTCCATACGCGACGCGCCGGCAGCATAGCCGCCCTTCTCTTAAAAGCGAGGCTTGGATTGAGGCTTCGCCACGGTGGTCAAATTCGCCCGCCCCTGTTCCGGGGTTCCGGCTTGCTCGCAGCCCCGCCCCCACTTAGCTCGACCCTTCCGTCGGTGCCATCGTCCAGATCCACTATCCTCCTTGGCTTGGCACCGAATTGCTGGCACGCTCACACCCGGATGATTGAGCGCGACTTTGATGTGCCGTTTGTGGCGGACCTGGCTCTGCGGGAGAAGCAGATCCAGCAGAACTACCGCCCCATCATGGCGGTCCACAAGTGGTTTGCTCGAAGGCCGGGCACGCTGTTCCGCGCGTTAATTCTTTCTGAATTCGTCCACGGACCGCTGCGGGAGGAGTTTTACCGCTCTCAGTCGCTGAGGACTTTGCGCGTGCTTGACCCGTTTATGGGAGGAGGAACAACGCTAATCGAGGCCAACCGCGTGGGCTGCGAAATCACAGGCTTGGACATCAACCCGATGGCATGGTGGATTGTGCGCCAGGAAATCCTGGAGGTCGAGCTGGACGCCTACCGCCGGGCCGCGGACGCGCTGCGACAATCGCTCGAGCGGGACATCGGCGCCCTCTATCGCACCACGTGCCTTGAATGTGGTTCCGAGCATGCCCACGTCAAGTACTTCCTCTGGGTTAAGTCGCTCCCCTGCGAGCGCTGTGGCCACAATATCGAACTCTTCCCCAACTACCTTGTTGCGGAGGCAGTCCGTCATCCAACAAACGTGTTTGTCTGTCGAGCTTGCGGCGAACTCTACAACAGCCCTTCCCCCAAGGATCCGCCGCCCTGTCCACACTGTAAGACCCCGTTCAGGCTCGAGTACACCGCAAAACGCAACCGCTGCAAGTGCGGGCACTGCGGCCATGTTAATAACTACCCCGCCCCCTCCGCTGGCCCCCCGAGCCACAGGCTTTTCGCCATCGAGTACCACTGCGAAGCCTGCCGGCCCGCGCACCGAGGGCGATTCTTCAAGAAACCTGCGCCGGAGGATCTCGCCAAGTACGAGGCTGCTTCCAAACGATTGTCCACGCTTCGCCCGTCATTTATCCCCGAAGACGAAATTCCAGCCGGTGACGAGACCGACCGCCTGCACCGCTGGGGCTACCGCCGCTACCGCCAGATGTTCAACGCTCGCCAACTGCTGGGCCTGGAATTGGCTTGCCGCTTGATCACCCGTGAAAAGGACTCGCGCATTGCCGACGCACTCGCCACGAATCTTTCAGACCTGCTCCGCTACCAGAACATGCTTTGCCGGTACGACACCATGGCCCTGAAGTCGCTGGACGTTTTCTCGGTTCACGGCTTTCCCATTGGCCTGATCCAATGTGAGTCGAACCTGATCGGGCTCAGTGGCAGGACCGGCGCCATCGGCAGCGGCGGCTGGCTAAACATCACGGACAAGTTCTATAAAGCAAAATCCTTTTGCGGACAGCCGTTTGAGATTCGCCACCAAGGTTCGCGCAAGGTCCAGGTTCCCATTCCCGACGAGTGGATAGGAGACAAGCGCAACAGCACGCGCCCGCCCGAGATCAAGCGTGTCGCCTTGGAATGCGCCGATGCCACGGAAGCCGACTTTGAAGGCGCGAAGTTCGACATCATCCTAACCGACCCCCCGTATTTTAGTAATGTCCAGTACGCGGAACTCATGGATTTTTGTTACGTGTGGCTCCGCAAACTTATCACCTCCACACACCCCGAGTTCAGGCGTGTGACAACCCGCAATGCCAATGAACTCACGGGTAACGTCAGCATGGGCCGGACCCTCGATCACTTCAGCGAGGGACTCTCGCGCGTCTTTCGGAAGATGGCCAAGGCCCTGAAACCCGGGTCACCGCTCGCCTTCACGTACCACCATAACCAGCTTGACGCTTACCTCCCTGTCGCCGTCGCGATGCTGGACTCGGGTCTTGTGTGCTCGGCGTCCCTCCCGTGCCCGGCGGAGATGGGCGCGTCCATCCATATCAACGGCACGGCCTCATCCATCGTGGATACCGTCTTCGTCTGTCGGTCCACGGGCAGGTTTCCACGCCGGTGGCTTGCCGCAACTCCCGCCGCGCTGGCCAGGATCGTAGCTGAAGACCTCGCGCTCCTCCAGCAGGGTCAGGTCAAGCCCACCCAGGGCGACACCCGCTGCATCATCTTTGGCCACCTGATCCGTCTGGCGGTGTGGAATCTTCGCGGCGCTTGGAACCCAAACGCAAGCATAGCCACCCGGATGGCCACCGTGCGAAATTGGACCACCGAGTTCGGCGGTGCCGACGCCGTCATTACGGAACTCGGGAACACCTACACGGCCGCTCAGGCTCGCCAGCATTGGGAGCTTTGGGAAGCCCCGGCGCCCTACACAACGCAAGCCGATGAAGTATCCTTTTGAAGTTGATTTTCAGGAAATCCTCGCCGACCCCGACAGCTTTGTCAGCGCTGTAATCTCCAGCCTCGCCTCCGAGTTTCTCACCCTGCCCAAAGGGGAAGGATTCGTGGAGTATGCGCAGTTCGAGGCTGGATATGAGGCCTTAAAACGCGTCAGCGCGAACTTCTCAATTCTGCCGCGCGGCGAAATCAGGGAACTGGCTGTATCCACGCCAATCTGTCTGATCGTGATCCGCTCGATTCTTGGTTTTACCCCGTCTGAGTGGGCGTATCTTGCGAGCCAGCGGAAGGGCGTCCCAGTCACTCAGGGCTTCGCCCGAACCCTGGATCGGAACGCGAGAATGCAGCCACTGAAGCCTTTGAAGGGGGGCCCCTTGGCGCAGCAAAGGCTCAATGCCATGATCGAGGTAGCCTGCGACCTGATGCAGGAAGGGTGTCCGCCTCCAAACGGCGACACCATTCACCGCCTCGACAAAGCAGACACGAAAGCCGGCTTGGAATCAATCCGGTCCCTTGCCTGCATGGGCGCCCCGTACGCCATGCTGCTGTACGAACGCTTTCTCGGCCGCCCTTTTGCCGGACACCGCGACTCCGTCAGTGAGTTGGTCGGCGACAACCTCGAGTCCGCCATCGAGGACGTCTTGTCGAAGGCAGGCATCAGCTACCGTAAGACCAAAAGGGCCGAGCGCATCCCCGACTTTGACCAGGCGCCAGACTTCATAATCCCGGACGAGTTCAACCCGCAGGTCGTCATCGAAGCCAAGATCACGGAAGACGACGGCACCGCCAGGGATAAGGTTACGCGCATCCAACACTTGGGCGAACTCAGCACCGCAGGCGCGCCTCCTGGGCGGCAGAAGTACCAGGTCATCGCCTGCATTGCCGGCAGGGGCTTCGGGGTCCGGCGCGAAGACATGAAGAAAATGCTCCTCGCAACCAGGGGCAAGGTGTTCACCCTCAAGACACTTGGACGGCTGGTTGAATGCTCGGACCTTGCAAGGTTCGCCTCAAGGGTATCGTAGCAAGCTACTGACCACCAACTTGGGTTGTGCCGAATTTCGCTCCCACAATCCGCGCACACCTGACAAACAAACGAAACGGCTCCCGAGACGCATTTGTTAAAGTATAAACTCTTGGACCAGTCCGGCGATGGACTCCTTCACGCGAGCATTTCCAAGTTAGTCCGCTGATTACGCGAGTTGCGGGCCAGCGCGCAGCAGCGCTCTACTGGTCGGAGACTGTGAGTTCGTGCAGCCGAATCCGCCCCAGGTGGATCGAGCCCCGCGCAGGGCCGGCCAGAAACTCGAAGCGAAGGCGGTCCACCGGTCCCCGCCATGTGTCGTCATGGCCGACTACCAGACCGGTGGAATTTTCATCGCGGGTTCTTATTTTGCCGCGGGATTCAGCCCGGCAGCAGATACAGATGAGGGCGCGGCCACTCGGCACGCGCCACGAATCGCAGCCGCCCGTTCTCACAAACGCTCTCGACGGCCCGATCCAGCGAGCCGGGCCTGCTTCCCGCAAGGAACAAACGTCCGCCGCTCATGCCGCCGGGAAGCGGGACAGTGACGTTTGTGGCGGCTCCAGCGTGGGCCCACAGTTCCAGGATGGCGCCGCCGGACACCCGCCGCGCGGCGGGCACGGGCGCCCACGCCAGCAAAGCCAGCTTGCCATCGGCCAGCACCTGCTCTTTTCCGTCAATCGTAATACCGCGGCATTCGTGTCCCGCAAAAGCCTCCAAACCGCCGTCGCTGCCCATCCGAAAAGCGACCGTCAAAGCGCCCTGGTAGGAGATGCGATGGCCGTTGACGCAAAAATCAACGAGGTTTAACTCGCCGGGCGGAAGCGGATTTCGAGCCAGGGCCTCCCGATCAGCCGCGGCATCGCGATGAAATCCACCCGGCCAGCTTTCCTCATGGTTGCGGTAGTGCGCCGCCAGGGCGGTGGCGCCGTTGGGAAACCGGCAGGCCACGTAGGGCGTCGTGCGCGACACCACGGCGGGATTGTCATTGACCGGGGCGTCAGCCGCGCGCCGGGGATACGCGTCCAACGCCCGGAGCACTTCAAACCAGGTGCGAGTCTCCTCCCCCAGCGAGCCCGACTGATCGTCCCGCGGACGGAACCCCAGGAACGTTGCCGAGCCGCCGCCCGGGAAGCGGCGAAGCGCGCCCAAGACGTGGGTTCCCATTTGCGCAACCCCTTCGGCTTGCGGGCCGGGAACGACGGGGTAGAGCTGATCCACTAGAAAATCGGTGAGAACCGTCTGCGAGGGCACGGCGGCCAGCGGGCCGCGGAATTGAATCGTGCGGCCGGGGGCGGTCAGTCCTTCCAACCCAAAGGCCAGATGTTGGACCCCGAAGAGCTGCTGCCAGCGGGCCAACACTTCCTCGCCGGCCAGGTCAACCCGGGGCGGAGGTCCCGACCA
This sequence comes from uncultured Verrucomicrobiota bacterium, assembly GCA_964631605.1. GTDB lineage: Bacteria > Verrucomicrobiota > Verrucomicrobiia > Limisphaerales > UBA8199 > JARKQH01. Next base: position 29,216 of record CAZVYG010000051.1, on the reverse strand, counting down.
AATGACCCGGCCGCCGGCCGCGGCAAACCGCTCCAGCAGCGGAAGCAGTTCCGGCGGGGGCAAGGGTTCGAACAACACCGCCACCGTGCCGAAGCGGCGCCCGGCCATCTCCAATTGGCCCGCGTCCGTCAGCCGGCTGCGCTCGACCAGGACTCGCGGGGTGACATAGTTCGCGTAACCGTATTGCGTCATCCAGGAGCCGAAGCGCTCCTCGGCGGCAACCAGCGAGAGCGGGTAGAGCATCAGCACTTCAATGTCGCGATGCTGCGAGTCCTGCACCGCCTGGAACCAGGGAGAGGCCGCGGCGCCGAACGCGTCGCACACCGCCTGGCGGCGCCGCCAGGCTTCCTGCGGCATGCCCCACGCGGCCGCATAGGCGTAGGGCACGCGGTTCAAAATGCCGGTCGAGCACGCCAGCGCGATGCCGTAATAGTTGCGATCAGACCATCCCCCCTCGGCGTGGTCGTTGCCCCCGCCGGTCAGAAAACGGTTCCACTCGAAGTAATCCTCACACGCCGAGGCGGCCTGATGAACCGTGTTCGACCAGAGAAAGTCCGGGGTGTACTCGTAGCGCCGCGGCGCGGTGGGCTGGTTGCCCGCGTGCCAGAAATCGCAGGTTGGGCTTTGCGCCCAGGTGGCATGGGCGCGCGCCTCCAGCTCGCAGCCGTAGAGCTGCTCCGCGAATTCCTTCGCCTGCACGAACAAGTCCACCACCCCGCGCTGCAGCAGCTCGAAGTAACGGCGGCGCAACAGCCACGTGCGCTGGATATCCTCGGCCCGCGCCCCCAAAACGTGCTGGCCGGGCAGCCGGGCGTCGAGGTCCGGCCGGAACTCGTGCTGCCCGTAACAGAAATAGACCAGGAACTTTTCCAGGTCCGCGAATTCCGACCCGTGGCGTTCGGCGAAGCGGCGCGCCAGATGGGGCGTGAGATAGCGGAACGCAAACTGGCCGACGTCATGGTGTTGGTCATAGCCCCAATCCTGCTGAATGTGCATTTCGTCGGCGTAGAGCCCCCGCAAGGGAACCTTTGCCGCGTGGCAGCGGCTGACCAGTTCCTTCAGAAAGGGCAGCGCCTGCGGACTGAAATAATCCATCTCCGGCACCGCGTAACGCACCACCACCAGAACGCGGTCCCGCCCCCGGGCCGTTTCCGGCCCGCCCCGGCCGCGCAGGGTCACCCGCCGCGCCTGCGTATTGGTCAGGGCGGACTCGTCCGCGTCCCATTCCTCCGGCGGCGGCAGTTCAACCAGCTCCGCCGGGTTGACGGCATAGAAGTTGGTTCGGCCCACGCGTTGTTCCCGGAACGCAAAAACCCGCACCCCCTGGCGCTCGAGCCGAACCGTGCCCTTGTTGTTGGTCCATCGCCGCTGCTCCCAAAGCGAAACGGTGTATTTGCCGGTGGCGGGGTCCCGGTAACCCTCGCGGTATTGGACCCAAATGCCCGACTCGCCCGTGGCGCGGGTGTAGCCGCGGCCAATTTCCAGCGGGCTGAGCAGGCTCAACTCCAGCCCCAGCCCAAACCCCCGCAGAGTCTGGCTGATGCGCGCCACACAATTCAGGAATTCCTCCGTGTCGGGCGTCAGCTCCCGCGGCCGGCCGCCCTGCCCCGGCCGGTATTGCGACCAAAACTCGTCAAAGGCCAGGACAACCATGTGACCCCCCGCCGCCTTGGTCTGCTCGCAGATTTTTCGGAGGGTCGTCGGTTGCGGGGTCGTGCTGAGGCTCAGGTCCACCGTCTTGTCCGGATCCTGAAGTTCCTTCAGTTGCTCGTCACTGACGAGAATGATTTGGCCTTTGGGCAGTTGGAATTGCCAGGGGCCGGGAAAGCCCAGCACGGGGTCGGGCCAGTCCGTCTGGCCGGCGGCGTCGAGCCGCCAGCCGGCCCACGGCGAGACCGAACAGGCAATGCCCAGGCCGGCCAGGCGCTGGAGAAAACGGCGGCGGTTTGGGGCAGGCAAACGTTCGAACATGGTCAAAGGATGCCGCGCGGCGCCACGCCGCGCCAGTGCTTTCACCGCGTCGCTTCCGGCGCTTGCGCGGGCCGGAACAGCCGCTCTTTGAGCGCCTTGGCCACCGCCCCCGTGCGGCTGTGAACATGGAGCTTGGTGTAGATGTTGCGGAGGTGGGTGTCCACGGTGTGATAGCTGAGGCCGAGCTGGTCGGCGATTTCCTTTTTGATCAAGCCCTGCGTCATGAGTTCAAGGATGCGCTGTTCGCGCTCGGTCAGGCCGTAATCATGAGTGGGCTGGACCAGGCCGGCAAACATCTTGAGCACCGACTGGGCCACCTGCGGGGTGAGCGGCGCGCCGCCGCGCAGCGCTTCATAAATGGCTTCCACGATGCGCTCGATGGGCGCGGTCTTGAGCAGGTAACCGGACGCGCCGGCGCAAATCGCGCGGAAGATTTTGTCCGGATCATCAAAGGCGGTCAGCATCACCACGCGGCTGGCGGGGGTGATGGATTTGATGGTTTTGACCGCCTCGATGCCGTTCAGTCCGGGCAATTCAACGTCCACCAAAATGACATCCGGCACCGCCCCGCCCCGCAAGGCATCCAGCGCGTCCTCGGCGTTGGCGAAGGCCTGCGAACACTCCATGCCCTCCTGCGCTCCCAGCACCCGCGCAACAGTCTTTCGAAACAGGTGGTTATCCTCGACCAACCACACCGAGACGCTGGAGTGCGACCCCGCCGGGCGTCCTGCGGACGCGGGTTTATTGCTCTTGGCCGGTGCTTGCATGGCGGCAGTGAAAAACTCGTTAAGCGTCACTATCTTAACATCCGCGGCGCCCGAACCCAATCCCGCATTCGCGGGAGTTGCTGGCCCCCGAGCAGGCTTGCCGTGGAGGGCGCCGAAGGTAAAATGGCTCCGGCGTGCGCGCGACCTCCTTCATGTCTGTGGCTCTGGCTGCGATCTGGCTGGGATCAGCAAGCCGCGGCACTTCCGAGGTGGCCAACGTCCCCGGTGACGATTTCCTGGTGCAGGTTTGGGATGTGGACAACGGCCTGCCTTACAGCACGGTCACCAGCATTGCGCAAACCCACGATGGGTTTCTGTGGGTGGGCACGCTGCATGGCGGGTTGGCGCGGTTTGACGGAGTGCGGTTTGTCACCTTTCATCCGGGCAACACGCCTTCCATGAGTTCGATGGAAGTGCAGCGGCTGCAAGTGGATGCGGAAGGCACCCTGTGGGTCGGCATGGTGGAGGGGGCGTTGTTGTCGCGGCGGGACGGCCGGTTTCGTTTCGAGCGGGCCTCGACGCTGACACCCGACAGTTGGCTGGGGGATGTGGTCGCCGTTCGCTCGAATGAGGTGGTGTTGTCGTCCTTGTTCGGCTGGATTTTTCGCGGCTGGCGGATGGGGGGGAGCAATCGCTGGGAGACGCTTCGCCCGGCCGAATCCATCTTGTATGCCGAAACGTGCGAAGATCGCGAAGGAATCATTTGGTATCGCCGGGCGGAAGGGAAGCTGGGCCAGGTGCGGGGTGACAAGGTCACTCTGGTGGAGGAACTGCCCGGCCTGCAGGACCAGGCGGTAAGGGCCCTGGTCTGCGACGCGGAAGGCCGTGTCTGGGTGGGCACGAGCAAGGAGGTGGCGGTGTGGGACGGCGGCCGGTTCATTAACATGACGCCCACCAACGGACCGGCCACAATCGGCGTTCAACAATTGGCATGCGGTCCGGGAGGCGAACTGTGGCTGCGGACCGATCAGGGTTTCCGCAAGTGTGTGGGGCGTGAATGGCGGGTGATTGCCGAGCCGGTCAGCCTGGGCCAACGGCTGGACCTCAGGCCGATGTCCCTGCATCCGGATGGCAAAGGGGGGGTGTGGCTGGTGCGATACGGCGAAGGCTTGTGGTATCTCGACGCGGAGGGCCGCCTGGCGCACATTGGCCGCGAGCAGGGACTGCCCAACGATTTGATCGAAGCCTTTTTCCAGGATCGCGAGGGCAACGTGTGGGTGGGGCCGGCCGGCGCCGGCCTGGTGTCGGTGCGGCGGCGGACTTTTCACCTCCTGCACGCCGGGGGGCCGGGGTCGGAAGCAACCGTCCACTCCGTCGTCGAAGACCGGGAGGGCGCGATCTGGCTCGGGACGGCGGGCAATCGCCTGCTCCGTGTGAGAGACGGCCAGGTCACCCCTTTGGAATTGCCGATTGAACGGGCGGCGGCCCAGGCCACCATTGCCTACCCGGATGCCCAGGGGCGGGTTTGGATCGGTTCGGTTCAAAACGGGGTCTGGTTGTGGGAAAGCAACGCCCTGCGCCGGCCCATTCCGCTGGATGCCGTGGGCACGGTGGCGCGGGTGTTCCTCCAGGATCGCCGGGGACGCCTGTGGATCGGGAACGAGTTCGGCCTGTATCTCTGGCAGGACGGCCTCCTGAAGCATTTCGACGAAACCGATGGTTTCGCGCCGGCATTCGTGTTGTCCCTGGCCGAAGACACCGAAGGCCATCTCTGGATGGGCACCGGCCGCGGCGAATTGCGCCGATTTCGCGACGGACAGTTTACGGCGTTCCGCCCCCCGGACGTGCAGGATGCGAGGGAAGGCAGGGGCGGCGCGCCGGCGGAGACGCCGGGAGGGACGCGCGGGCGGGGCGCGTTGACGGGAGCCGAACAGTTCTGGGCTCTGCTGCCGGATGGGGATGGCGTGCTCTGGATTGGGACGCTGGGAGGGGGTTTGTTGCGGTTCCAGGAAGGCCGGTTTATCCGCTACACGCCGCGACAGGGGTTGCCCAACGAGCATGTGAGCCAGGTTCTGGACGACCGCGAGGGGCATCTCTGGCTGGGCACTCGCGGGGGAATCGCCCGGGTGCGCAAATCGGCGCTCGAGCGGATCGCGCGGGGGGAGGCGGAGGCCGCGCCGTTTGCCAGTTACGGCAGGTTCGACGGTTTGCCGAGCTTGGAATGCTCGGGGGGCATGCAACCGGCCTGTTGGCGGGGGTCGGATGGCCGGCTGTGGTTCAGTACGGTCAAAGGCGCCGTGTGGGTCCAGCCCAACCGCGTGCCCTTCAATCCGCTGCCTCCTCCAGTGGTTATCGAAGGCTTCTGGGTGGACAACGAACTGCTGCACGCGCCCGAGCTGCTGCCCGGCATGGGAACCGCGAAGGCGCCGGCCCGGCCCGGCCTCGCCCCGCCCCGGTTTCGCATCGCGGCGGGAAGGCACTTTTTCGAGATTAAGTTCACCGCCCTGAGTTTCACCGCGCCAGACAAAGTCCGATTTCGCTGGCGCCTCGAGGGGGATCGGCCGCTGGCCGGGACGGGGGCCGAGCGCAGTGTCAACTTCAGCCACCTGCCTGCCGGCAGTTATGAATTTCACGTCACGGCCTGCAATAATGACGGGGTTTGGAATGAAACCGGCGCCCGGCTCGGTTTTGTGGTGCTGCCGCATTTCTGGCAAACGTGGTGGTTTAGAACCCTGGCGGTGCTGGGGCTGGGCGGGGTGCTGGCTGTCGCCTACTCGCTGCGCATCGCCCGCCTGCGCGCCCTCGAACGCCTGCGTTTGCGCATCGCCCGCGACCTGCATGACGAAGTCGGGGCCAATTTGGGCAGTATTTCACTCCTGGCCCAGGTGATGGAGCAGCATCCCAGCGCCGAGGACGCCCGCGAGGTCCGGCTGGTGGCGGCCCAGACGGTGGACACTTTACGCGACATTGTGTGGTTTATTGACCCGGCCCACGAACGGTTGAGTGACCTGGTAAACCGCCTGGCGGAAACCGCCAGGACCATGCTTCACGGGATTGAGTACGAATTCAAACAAACGGGTGACTTCCACGCCTCCCGTCTGCCGCTGGATTTCCGCCGCAACGTCCTGCCCATTTTCAAGGAAGCGCTGCACAATGCCATCAAACACGCCGGCGCCACGCGCCTTTCCGTCCAGGTCCGCCGGTGGGACGATTGCTTCCAAGTCACCGTCGAGGACAACGGGCGCGGTTTTGCCCCCGAGGAGGCCCGGAGCGGCAACGGCCTGAAGAATATGCGCCGGCGCGCGGCGGAAATGAAAGCCGAGCTGGACATTCGCAGCCGGCCCGGCGGGGGAACAACCGTCACCCTCACGGCCCGCATCCCCTGATCCCAAAGCGCCAGCGGCCTGGCAAAGGGTCAAAGCCCGACCCTGAATCCTGCGCCGGTGCCCCGCCCGCTCCCGCCCCCCCATTTGAGGGCGTTGCCTGATGACGGAGCATGGCAGACTTTCAGGCAAAAAGCCCGAGCCCCCCAAAGGGTCTCATCCCGCGTTTGCGTGATAGACGCCGTCAGAGGGGGGTGCTTAAATGGTAGTGACAGAAAAAATCCAAATGAAAAGAACCCGGGCGGGCGAGATGAGTTTTGCGGCGCGAAAGGCACAGTGGTTGTCAACGGCGGGAGGCCGGTGGGCTTTCACCCTGATTGAATTGCTGGTGGTGATTGCGATCATCGCGATCCTGGCGGCCATGCTTTTGCCGGCGCTGGCCAAGGCCAAGGAGCGCGCCAACGCCACTGCCTGCAAGAGCAATCTCAAGCAAATTGGCCTGGCGGGCTTGATGTATGGCGATGACAACGATGGCCTGATGCCCTTCGCCTGGTGGTATAACGCCGCCAACGACGACCCGAATTCCAACAACTTCCACACGCTCCTCACTCCTTATATTAAAAATGCGGGGTTCCGCGCCGGCGCCAACACCGACGACAGCGAGTTTGCCAAAAACGTATTCCGCTGTCCCACGCGGATGAAGGAGCAACTCGACAACCCGGCCATCCCCCCTCCGCCGCCTTATAATACCAAGAATCCGTGGCGGATCAGCTACGCCATGAACCAGTACACGGTCATTCAGCACACCGCCCCCAGAACCATGAAGTTCGCCAGCCTCATCAAACCCGTGGACACGCTGTTTGTGGCGGACGTTTCTTACGATTTGAACCATCCCGGCATCACGACCCTCGGGTATTTCTCCGTGTATGGCGGCAAGCCGTGTTACCAGGCGGGCTATAAACACAATGACGCCTACCCCCGCGGCCTGCTGAACATGGTCATGATGGACGGGCACGTTCAAAACCGCACCCGCACGCAGACCAACGACATTGTTATGAAGTGGTATTGACGTTGGTTCCGGCCGGGTGGCGCGGGAACCCGCAAACCCAAAAACCCAAACTCAGAATCAGATCAACCTACTCATCCAATCAAAACCTTATGAAACTACCCCCTCGCTCCTCATATCCCGCCCGGCTGCGCGCGACGGTGTCGCTCGCCTTGGCCTTGACCGCTCTCCCGGCCTGCGCCCAATGGAATCAGTTGCTCTTTTCGGACAACTTTTACACCGGGCTGACGCCGGCGGCCAGCACGACCGACTTGAACTATAACATTGGCCTGGCCGGCGGCCGCCAGGGCGGCTATTTGGTGACGGATGTCAACCCTGCCGGCTTTGGCTGGAGCCTGTACGGCAAGACCTCCTTCAATCCCAATAATGGCTGGGATTTGCGGGCGCAAAACGGCTTTCCCGCCACCGGCCCGATTGATCCCTACACCTTGCGCTATCGTGATGATGCGGCCAGCGAATGGTCCACGCTCTCACCCGACATTGGCTTCAACAGCGTTATCCTCAACAACAGTTACCGAATCCAGGCCCAATTGCTGCACGTCCACCTGGATGGCGTGCCCGTCAATGATCGCTGGATGGGGGTCACCTTCGGGGCGCAGCCCGCGGTGCGCTTTCCCAATGTCGTGGATAATGCCGGCGTCATTTTGTTTGCTTCGGGCGCCTATCAAATCTTTTCGGATGGGGCGCTGGTTGGCGCCGGCGGCGTGCCGCTGAGCCCCAACGGAGCGTTCGAGATGGACATCCGGGTTTTGAACAACGTGGGCGCCGTGTATATCAACGGCGTCGCCGTCTCCTCCGGCCTGGATTTCTCGGGCGTCACACCCGCGTGGGTGGGACTGACCAGCCTCTCCGGCGTCAACCCGGCCGTGTCCACCCTCACCCAGTTCCGTTTTGATAACTTCGCCGTTTCGACCATTCCCGAACCGTCCGCCATCGGCCTCGCCGGCCTGGCCCTTGCGCTCCTGTGGCGGCGCCGCGCCCGGCGTGGTTGAAATTGTCCGGCGCGGCCAGAGGCCGGATTGCATGGAAGATTCAAGCTTCAGCACCAAAACCAAACAACAAAACGTCAATCATGAAAACCTCGCATCTGATGTACACGGTCACCGCCTGCCTGCTGGCTGGCATGGTGACGGCCCTGGCCCAAACCCCACCGGCCGCGGGATTAAAGCTCTGGCTTAAGGCCGACGCCCTCAGCGGCCTTAATGCCGGCGACCCCGTCAGCACCTGGCCGGATTCATCCGGAAACGGGTTCGATGCCACCCAGGCCGCGCCCGACAACCAACCCCGTTATGCCACAAACATCCTCAACGGCAAACCGGCCGTTCTGTTTCTGGACCCTGCCGGCTCGGGCGGGGGCGGCGACCCGGCCCTCATTGACCATCTCACCAGTTCTTTAACCCTTAACGCCAACAGCAATTCGGTGACGGCGATCATCCTGTTCCGCTCCGATAACACGGGAACGCGGGACACACTCCTCCAGCCGCTGGGCGCCGGCACCACCTGGCTTTACACCGAAACGAACTCCTTCGGTGGCGGCTCGGATTTTGTGACTTGGTCCTTTGCCTCCTCGCGCGGGGTGGCCGGAGCCTCGCCCTATGTTCCGGGCACGTGGACCATCGCCTCGGTCGTTCAGGACGCCACCAACGCCCTGAGCCTGAGCCTCTACCGCGATGGCGTGTTGGAAGGCGGCGCGCCCATCGGATTGACCGCGACGGCCAGCAGCGGCGGCTGGCTCCTGGGGGCCAACAAGCCCAAGAACGGCAATGGCCTGAATGGTTATATCGCCGAAGTGCTGATTTATGAGGGGGCTCTGGACGACGCCACCCGCCGCGCGGCCGAGCAATACCTGGCCGACAAATACGGCGTGACCTTGCGCAAGAACCTGTTGACCGAGACGTTCAACACGGCCTATACCGTGGACCTCGGCGCCGACCTGGCGGCCCGGCAGACGGGCGAGCTGGCGCCGCTGACCAACTTCCCGCCTTATTACTCGCAACAGTTTAGCTTGAGCGACTTGGTTGAAATCTCCAACAACACCTTGACCTTGACCCGGTTGGATAACACGGATTTCGCCCCCGACAAGCGGCTGTTGGTCACCCCGAATCAGGATTTTCGGCCCTTCGAAGTGAACGGCAGTTTCCGCCTGACGGTGGACCTCTCGACCTCGTCGGTGGACCCGGCGAAGGACAGTTGGGCCGGGATCACGATTGGCGGCAACCAATTGATTGGCCCGGTGCCGGCCAATGGATTCGCCGTGCTGATTCGTCCGGCCGGGGGCTGGCAGGCGTTTGACGGCCCGTTCTCCATCGGGTTTGGAGGCATTCCCGGCGGGGCGACCAACTACCGGGCGTGCCTCGAGGTGGTCAACAACAAGGTCAAGGTGCACATCAACGGGTGGCCCTTGGTGTTTGATGGAGGCCAGGTCGAGCACACCATCACCAACCTCGGCGTTGCCAACTACATCACCCTCTCCGAGCACAGCGCGCCCGACGCGGTCCCGGCGATCAGCACCTTTGACAATCTGGCCATCTCAGTCGTGCCCGAGCCGGTCCTGCCCGCCACCGTGATTCTGGCCGACACCTTCGACACGGCGGACACCGCCAACGTGAATGAAAACCTGGGCGCCCGGCAAACGGGTCTGGCCGCGCCGCGCAACCTGGTGGTCATTGACAATGGCGCAGGCGCCACGGTGGGCATCACCAACAACCAGGTGGTCATTGCGAACCCGGACAATGTGGTCTCGGTGGCCATCTTCTGGCCGGACGTGGATTTCCTGCCCTACGAGCGTTTCGAGTCGTTCCGCATCCGGTTCAAAGTGTCGCCCACGGCCGTTGGCACGGTGGATAGCTGGGCGGCAATCAAGCTGCGCGAGCCCAACCCGGGCGTGGGGGTGGCGGGCGGCGAAGGTCTGGGCATCCTGATCCGCCCGAGCGGCGGGTGGCAGGCTTTTCTGGGGAGCACCAGCCTGGGAGCCGGGGCGGTGCCCACGGCGCCGACCTACGAGTTTGATCTGGAGGTGCGGACCAACGTGATCAAGGGAACGATCAACGGCCAGGTCATCGGAATTGTCCCCATGCCCTCCACCACCTCGCGGCATTATGTGGCTTTGATGTCGTTTGCCGGCACCGCCTTGGGCGGCCCAACCGGGGTCTCAGCCACCTTTGATGACTTCGAGTTCGCCGCGCTGGGCAACGCCGTGTCCGTGCCGGCTCCGGTGCTGTTTAATCCCGCCGCCGGCGGCGGCACTGCCAGTTTCCAATTCAGCTCGCTCAAAGACATTGTTTATGTCGCCGAGTACAAGGATGACCTGAGCGCGCCGGGCTGGGTTTTCCTGCGAAACGTGCGCGGCAGTGGCGGAAGCCTGACGGTGACCGACAGCGCCGCGACGGGCGCGCAACGCTACTACCGCCTGCGCACTCCTTAATGACATTGACCGATTGGTGAGGTTGGGTGTGTTGTGTGCGGAGGCCGGGCCCGGTTTGCCCGGCCTCCCTTTTTGAACTCCGGCCAGCCCCACGAAAGACGCCAACGATGATTCAGAAACCTGTGATGTCGCCCCGCCCGGCCGGTGCGCTCTGTGCCGCGCTGGCCTTGTTGCTGCAATGGTCAGCGGCGGTCGCCCAGGCCGATCCGCTGGACGAGGTTTACTGGCGCACCTTCTTTATCGCCCCGATTGGCGCGTACGACCAGACGCCGGGCAGCTCCAACTCGATCTTTCTCCTGCGCGATCGTTTGCTGGCGCTTACGGGCGGGGTTCAGCCGCCGAACATCAAGGTGGGATTTTCGATGACGGCCAATTTCATCTCCTCCACCCATGGGCGCTATTATGATTACCTGTACTCGCCCGCCTACGCGCCCTGGGAGACGGATGCCAACCTGGCCCTGGCCCGCGCCAGCGACCTTCCCCTGGGCCTCCACATCAACGGCACCCCGTGGGCCGATCCCGCCCAGCAAGGCGCGGACGTGCTCTCCAATTTCCTGGAGAAACAGGGCGGCGGCGCCCTGCTGCAGGTGGACCGCCTCGGCCGCATCCGGAATGCCGCCCGCGCCCAGGACCCCACCGCCGACGAGGTTTTCGACGGCTTCGCCGACATGCTCGAAATGCAGTTGACGCTCTCGCGCAACGCCGCGCTGGCGCAGGATTACCTCGGCCGCAACGCCCACATCGTCATGCGCCTGCTGGATTGGTATCGCGAGCAGCATCCCGACCTGCTGGTCTTCACCAGCACCTCGAGCGAATACGCCCAAAACGTCGCGGCCAACAGCGAGTACTGCGACTACAGCGAGTGGTCGAAACAGGAATTCCGCGACTGGCTTGCCGGCACGGGTCTGTACGCCGGCCAGGGCCAGTATGCCAGCCTGGCGGCGCTCAACAATGACGCCAACGTCAACGGCGCCATCGGCGCAGGCTTTCCCTTTGCGACCTGGTCCGCCGTCGTCCCGCCGACCAACGTCAATTGGAGCACGACCTCCGACACGGGCCGCTGGTGGCGAAAATGGAATGATTTCCGCATCAACCAGGTCAACCAGATGGTCCAGCAGCAGATTCAATGGGGGTTCGAGTCCGGGTGGAGTCCCGATTTCCTCTTCGGCCACCAGATTCCGTTCAACCCCGCCACCACCTCGGAATCCGAGCGCAAATATGCCTCACCCTGGACCACCACCTTCACCCACCACGGCGCCAATGGCATCACCACTTACGGGGCGTGGGCGTCCAGCACCACCATCTTCAACGCCATTTACTCAAACGACCACAACTGGGGCATTCACGAGTGGAATCCGCTGGACACCGGCAGTGTCGCAAACAATCTCGCCGCTCTGGACACGGTTTGGAACGCCGGCGCGCACGTTGTCTGTCCTTACGCCTGGTATGGGCAGCCCACTTACCAGATTTACGGACAGCCGATCGAAACCGCCATCGCCCAGTTTGTCTCGAACCGTTTTAACCAGGCCTTTTCCGGGTTAAGCGCGTGGGAAACCACCGCCGCGGCGCGGGACCTCATCTGGACGATGAGTCGGTCCGGCCATGTCGAAGTCACCGAGGGCGTCAGCGCGCTGACTTTCAACCGCGGCGTTGCCTCCGGTTGGACCTCAAACTCAGCCGCCTGGCTCACCCTCGAGTTTAACGAATCCCCCACCCGGCGCATCGTATCCGATGGCTATCATGCCGCTTCCTTCCGCCTGAAGGTGGACACGGCCCTCGCCGGTTTGGGCCAGCTCGAGTGGCAGGACGCCGGCGGCTTCACCGCCGCCCTGCCCTTCACCGCCAAACCCGGCTGGAATGTGTATCGGATCAATCTCGCCGAACACGCTCCCTGGCGCGAAAAACAGATTCAGCGCCTTCGTTTCCGTCCGTGTTCCGCCCCGGGCGCGCGATTCGAGCTCGACTGGTTCCGGCTGGAAGCGAATCGCTGCTGGCACTTTGATGACCCCAACGAAGTGTATGGCGCCAACCAGCTCACCAACCTCACCGTCAACGCGGGCGAGCTCAGCGCCGTCAGCGGCCCGGATGGCTACTTCTATTTCGCCACCGACAAGCGCAACCCCGCCGAGGACGCCGATCGCGCCGTCATCAACGCGGATTACTACAAGAAAGTCCGTCTGCGAATGACGGCCTCCACGCCGGGCGTGGCGGAACTGTTCTGGTGGAAGCGCGGCTCGTCGTTCTTCCGCACCGAGTTTCCCGTGCAAGCCGGCACGCGAACCTATGAAGTGGACCTGACCCCGGTGCCGGATTGGTCCGGAATCGTGACCCGGTTCCGGCTGGATCCGGTGAACACCGCGGGCACGACGGTGAGTGTGGATTATCTCAGCCTCTCACCCCTGTTGCTGCCGCCGCGAATGGCCGATTCGGATGTGATTGTCAATTCCTCGCAGCCGGTGTGCCGGTGGGAATTCGCCCAGGAGCCGGACCATCCCGGCGTGAAGGCCGAGATGCAACTGGCCACCGATTTCTTCTTCACCAACGTGGTGTATCAGACCAACGGTCTGAGCGGAGGCCGGCAGGTGGTGACGGTAGCGGCGCTGGACGGCCTGCACTGGTGGCGGCTGCGCGCCGTGGACGCCGCCGGCGTCGCCTCGCCGTGGTCTTATCCCCTGCCCCTGTTCCTGCGCCGATGGCAAATGGACCTGGACGGCGACATCGCCTATACCAACCAGATCGGTTCCGTGTCGGCCGGCGGCGGCGTCTGGCAGGGGGTCTCGACCGGCGGCGACCCTTACGTGGTGTTCAACAGCGGCGGCGGAATTGACCGGGGCATTAACGCTGACCTCTATAAACGGTTCCGTTGCCGGGTCAAGGTCGGGCCGGCAGGCGGGGGCAACCTTGCCCAGTTCTTCTACTTTCCCAAGAGCGGCGGTTTTGTCTCCACCAACCTCAACCTGCCAGCCGATGGCCTGTGGCACGAGATTGACCTGGATTTCTCAAATGCCCCGCAATGGACCGGCTACCTGCACTCCGTCCGCATTGACCCAACCACCTTCACCGGGACGGACATCGCGCTGGATTTTGCCGAATTGCTGCCCGGCGTGGGCAGCCTGACCGACGGCGGCTCCTGGCAGTTCAACACCAATGGCAATGTTGAAGGCTGGCTGCCGTCCGCCAATGCATCCGCACTGGTCAGCAATGGAGTGTATTCTCTCACCCTCCTGGGGTCGGGCGCCTTCCAGGAAATCGCGCCGCTGCAGATACAAGGGGCTCGCACCTTCAGCGTGCGTCTGCGCAACCAGACCGCTGCGGCCAATGCCCGGCTTTATTGGGGAACGGAAACTTCCGCTGCCGCCGACCCCGCCCGTTCGATCGCCTTCGCCATTGAACCGCAGGCCACCAACTTCGTGACCTATCAGCTTGATCTGACCACCAACGCGGCGCTGGCGGGCGAAGTCATTTCGTGGCTGCGCCTGGTGCCCGCAGAGGGAGCCGCCACCGGCACGGTGGACATTGACTTCATCATCCTTGGCGCCGGTGTCAACCAGCCTCCCACCTTTGCCAAGGGCCCGGACCAGACCGTCCTGGAGGACGCCGGTCCGCAGGTCGTTCCCAACTGGGCCACGGCGACCAGTCCCGGACCGGCGGGCGAGGCGTGGCAGACGGTGAGCTTCATCTGCTCGAACAGCCACCCTGCGCGGTTCAGCGCCCAACCTGCCGTCTCCCCAACCGGCACTCTCACCTTTACACCCGCCCCCAATGCCAACGGCACCACGATGGTAACCGTTTGGGCCAAAGATGACGGCGGAACCGCCGGCGGCGGGCAGGACACCTCCCCGCCGCAGACCTTCAACCTGAATCTCACAGCGGTTAACGATCCGCCTTCGTTCCTCAAGGGTCCGGACGTGACAGTCAATCAGGACAGCGGTCCGCAAGTCTTTCCGAACTGGGTGACCGAGCTGGACCGCGGCGCGCCGGACGAGGCCGGGCAGGCCATCAGTTTTACGGTAACCAACGGCAATAACGCGCTGTTCAGCGCCCAGCCCGCGATCAGCGCTCTGGGCACGCTCACCTTCACGCCGGCGCCCAACGCCGTCGGGGCGGCCAGCGTCGGCGTCCGGATGTTCGACAGCGGCGGGACCGCCAATGGCGGCCTTAACGCCAGCCCCTGGCAAACCTTCACCATCACCGTTCAGGCAGTCAACCGGCCGCCGGTGGCGGAGCCGGATGCGTTGCATGCCCACGCCAACGTGACCACGCCCTTCAGCGCGGTTGATCTGCTCGCCAACGATCGCGATCCGGACAACGACCCGCTCACCCTGTCCGGCGCCGCGGCGGGCGCCAACACCAGCTCTGCCGTCCTGTCCACCAATGGGGTGCTTTTTACACCGCTGCCGGGCTTCTCCGGTTTGGCGACCTTCACCTATTGGCTTGCCGACGGCCAGGGCGGCCTGGCCACCGGCTCGGTTTCCGTAACGGTTGTCGAGCCAAGAATCACCGAATGGACGCTGCTTTCCAATGGCACGCTCCGGCTGCTTTTCTCAGGCATCCCGAGCAACTTCTATCAGCTCCAGGCAACGACCAATTGGCAGCATTGGCAGCCCCTTTCGACCAATATCACCGATGGCGCCGGCTTTTTGCGTGTTGAAGACCCGGCATCGCCGCCAAAACAATTCTATCGCTTCCAATGGCCGTGAAGCTCGCCGTGGGGACATTCCCAGCAGCGACGCTCGTACCACTCACGGGCCAAGGGGCGCGGCCGGCCCTTGCCGAACCGGGCGAGGCGGTAAAGGCTTTATGATGAAATGGAAAAACAGACTGAAACAAGCGGGGCTGTCACTCTGGCGCTGGGGCAGCGTGGCGCTATGCGGCGCAACCTCGGTCGTGGGGGCCACGGTCAGTGAGCTGCGTTGCGAGTTCCTCGTCAATCCGCAGGGCATTGATGTGGCTGCTCCGCGTTTGAGCTGGCAGATGGAGTCCAGCCAACGCGGGGCGCGCCAGACCGCCTTTCAGGTATGGGTCGCCAGCAGTCCAGACCGATTGAAGGAAGGGCGCGCGGATTTGTGGGACAGCGGCAAGGTTCTCTCCAGCCAGTCGCATCTGGTCCCCTACGCGGGCCGGGAACTGGCCTCCCGCCAGCCCTGTTATTGGAAGGTTCGCATTTGGGATCAGGACGGAAAGGTGTCGCGCTGGAGCCCGACCGCCTCGTGGAGCATGGGCCTGCTCAAGCCGGCGGATTGGCAGGGTCAGTGGATCGGGAAGGAAGACGACTACGTCACCCCGCGTTTTGAGGGCGCGGACTGGATTTGGCATGCCGCGGATGGGGACTTTCACACCGTGCCGGCGGTCCTGCGGACCTTTCGCTGCCGGTTCGAGTTGCCGGACCGCCCGATTCGCCGCGCCGAGTTGATGCTCTCGGCTGACAACGAATTCGCTTGCGCCGTCAACGGCCGGCATGCCGGCGCGGGCCACAATTTCAACCTGCCTGGCATCATGGATGTCAAAGGCCATTTGCGTCCGGGCCAGAACCTCATAGCGGCCTGGGTGCGCAACAGCGGCGAGGCTCCCAACCCGGCGGGACTGGCGGGCAAACTGGCGGTCGAGTTCGAATCGGGGGAGTCGCTTGTCCTTGCCACCGGGCCGCAATGGCGGACTTCGGACTCGGAACCGGCGGGCTGGACGTCGTTGGAGTTTGACGATTCCGGCTGGCAACCCGCGCGGGTGCTTGGCCCGGTGGGCATGCAACCCTGGGGCGAGCTTAAACTGGAGGGGGACCGCCGCCTGCCCGCCCGGCAATTGCGCAAGGAATTTGAAGTCACGCGGCCTGTCCGCCGCGCGACGGTCTATTTCAGCGGGTTGGGCCTTTCGGAGCTGTATCTCAACGGGCGGAAGGTGGGCGACGCGGTCCTTTCACCCGGGCTGACTCACTATGACGCGCGCGTTTTTTATGTAACCCACGATGTCACCCGCCAATTGCGCCGCGGCGGAAACGCGTTGGGCGTCTGGCTGGGCAACGGGCGCTACTTTGCGCCGCGGGCCAGCTCGCCCACCCACACCGTCACCTACGGCTTTCCCAAGCTGCTTCTGCAACTCGAGGTCCAATACGCCGACGGAACAACCGAATGCGTCGTCAGCGATGGTTCCTGGAAGCTCACCACCGACGGACCCATCCGAGCCAACAACGAATACGATGGCGAGGAGTATGACGCCCGCCGCGAGCACCCCGGCTGGGCGGCTGCGGGTTTTGATGATTCCGGCTGGAATCACGCGTCGGTGGTGCCTGGCCCCAAAGGCGCCCTTTCCGCCGAAATGATCCGGCCCATCCGGGTCACCGGCACGCTCAAACCCATCGCCCTCACCGAGCCGCAACCCGGGGTTTTCATTTTCGATCTTGGCCAGAACATGGTGGGCTGGTGCCAGCTCCGCGTCCGCGGCCCGGCCGGCACCGTGGTCCGGCTCCGTCATGCCGAAACGCTCAAGCCCGATGGCACGCTCTATCTGGAGAACCTGCGCGATGCCAAAGTGACCGACCTTTACACGCTCAAAGGCCGGGGCACGGAAATTTACGAGCCGCGGTTCACCTATCACGGCTTCCGCTATGTTGAAGTGACCGGCTACCCGGGGCGCCCCACCCTCGACGCCATCCGCGGCCGCGTGGTCAACGACGACCTCACCGTAGCCGGCACTTTTGCCTGCTCGCAGCCCACCCTCAATCGCATTTACCGCAATGTGGTCTGGGGCACCCGCGGCAATTACCGCAGTATCAGCACCGACTGTCCGCAGCGGGACGAGCGCCAGGGCTGGCTGGGGGACCGCTCGGCCTTCTCGCGCGGCGAAACCTTCATGTTCGACATCTCCGCCCTGTACGCCAAGTGGGTGCGGGATTTTGCCGACGGTCAGAAAGACAACGGCAGCGTTTCGGACGTGAACCCGCCCTACTGGCCGCTCTACAGCGACAACGTCACCTGGCCCGCCAGCACGGTCCTGATCCCCGGCGCGCTGCTGGATCAATATGCCGACACCGGACTCATGGCGCGGCACTATCCCAGCATGGTGAAGTGGATTGACCACCTGGGCGGCTTCATCACCAACGGCCTCATCGCCCGCGACCAATACGGCGACTGGTGTGTGCCGCCCGAGGATCCCAAACTGATTCATTCGCAGGACCCCGCCCGCAAAACGGCCCCGGCGATCCTCGCCACCAGTTACTTTGCCCACTGCCTCCGCCTCATGGCGCGCTACGCCACCCTCCTTGACAAGCCGGAGGACGCCCGCCGGTTCGCCGCCCGCGCCGACGAGCTCAAGGCCGCCCTCAACGAGCGCCTTTACCACCGCGACAAGGGCTATTACGACAACGGCTCTCAAACCTCCTGCGTGCTGCCCCTGGCGTTTGACCTGGCGCCGCCCACCGAACGGTCCCGCGTGTTCGATCATCTGGTGCGCAAGATCACCGATGAAACCCACGGCCACGTCGGCACCGGCTTGATCGGCGGCCAGTGGCTGTGCCGCGTGTTATCCGATGGCGGCCGGCCGGACCTCGTCTATCGCTTTGCCACCAACACCACCTATCCGAGCTGGGGATACATGATCCAAAAGGGCGCCACCACCATCTGGGAATTGTGGAACGGCGACACGGCCGACCCCGCCATGAATTCGCACAACCACGTCATGCTGGTCGGCGACCTGGTCATCTGGCTCTACGAATACCTCGCCGGCATCCAGAGCGATCCGGCGCAGCCGGGCTTCAAACACCTGGTGATGAAGCCGCAGCCCGTCGGCGATCTCTCTTTCGTCCAGGCAAGCCACCGCTCTCCCCACGGCCTGATCCGCAGCCACTGGAAGCACCAGGACGGCCGCTTCGAGTGGACCCTGACCGTTCCTCCCAACTGCACCGCCACGCTCCACGTGCCGGCCCGGGATGCCGCAGCGGTGCGGGAAAACGGCCGGTCCCTGGATCGAGCGCCGGGCGTGCAGGTGGTGCGGGCCGCCGCCGGCCGCGTGGTGCTCGAAGTGCCCGCAGGCAGTTACACCTTTGTCAGCCGACCCTGAACCCGCCCCGGACCATGAATCCCACCTCACGCCAGCGATTCCTTGACACCCTCGAGTTCAAACCGGTCGCCAAGCCCTGGGCGCGCTGGGGCGCGTTTCTCTGGGATGAAACCGTCGAGCGCTGGAAACAGGAGGGTTGGGATGGAACGCCCCTGGATGACTATTTCGAGCTCGACCGGTTGGTGCGCGTGGACCCGTGGTATGGCCCGGTGCCGGAGTTCAAGCATGAAGTGATTGCCGAGGACGCCGAGACCATCACGTACATCAACCACGAAGGGATCGTGATGCGAGAGTTCAAACAGCATCACGACATGAGCATGCCGCAGTTCGTCAAATTTCCGGTGGAAACCGAGGCTGAATTTGAGAAGTTCGCCGCGGAGCGGCTGGCGCTGCACGCCGACCAGCGGCTTTCGCCCGAGTGGAAGGCCATGGTCGCCAGCGGGCGTGTGCAGGCCGCCGTTGGCAAAGGCGACCTGCGCGCCGACGAACAAGTGGCCGCGCGGCACGCGCCCCCCGATGAACAGTGGCCGCGCAAGTGCTGGGCCGATCGCTGGGGCGGTTTCTTCGGCGCCCTCCGCAACATGCTCGGCGTCCAGAATCTCTGCATGGCGTTCTACGATCAGCCCCGCCTCATCGAGCGCATGATGGAGGAGCGGGCCGAGCGCTTGATCGAAATCACCGCCGCAGTGCTCAAACACACCCGCTTCGAGGTGTTCTGGTTCTGGGAGGACATGGCCTACAACGGCGGCCCCCTCGTCGGACCCGCCCTGTTCCGCAAGTTCGCCTTCCGCCATTACCAACGCGTCTGCGACTGGCTGCGCCGCCAGGGCATCCCGCATATCGGTCTCGACAGCGACGGCGATATCCGAAGCCTCATCCCCCTTTGGCTCGATGCCGGCATTGACCACCTGTGGCCCTTTGAGGTGCAGTCGGGCATGGATGTGGTTGCCATCCGCCACCAATACGGCCGCCGGCTTGCCATCATGGGCGGCATTGACAAGCGAGTGCTCTCCCGCGGAGGTGACGCCATGCGCAGAGAGGTGGATCGGGTGATGCCCCTCGTCGAGCAGGGCGGCTACCTCCCCGAGCTGGACCACAGCGTGCCCCCCGATGTGTCCTGGAAAAACTTCTGTGATTATATAACCTACCTCAAACTTCGCCTGGGGCGCGGCTGATCCGTGAAACGGGCCGTGCTTGAAAAGCCGTTGGCACCGGTGCGGCTCATTTGACCGGTCAAACGGCCGCCAGGGTGGGCTGGGGTAGCGAGGCTAATTCGAGGGTGTGGCCGGCGCGGGATAGGCGAAGGGCTTGAGGTGGGGATAGGCTTTCCAAGGTTCCCATTTCTCCACCAGCGTTTGATAGACTTCCGGCCGGCGCTGATGAAACATGCGGTGATTGAGGCGTTGGGTCCGCAAGGTTGCCAGGTTCAACGTGGCCGTGATCAGCGTCTCCGAGCCCAACTCCGGCGCCACCGCATCCAGTTTCCAGCCGGGATAGGAGCAAATGGCGGAACCACAGCCGTGGGACGAGTTGGCCGCGACCACATGGGTGCAGGTGATGAAACTGGCCGCCTGGATGATGTGGGGTTCCACCATGCCGCCGCGCGAATTCACCCAAACCAGCACCTCCGCCCCGCGCAAAGAGGGCATCTGGAAACTCTCAAAAAAGTAGCCGTCGTAACATGTCAGGAGGCCGACCCGGCCAAAATCCAGTTCGACGATGCCGTTTTCCTCGCCCAGAACCATGGTGTTCTCGCCGCGCTCGCCGGGTTCCGGCGGCCAAAAATACGGCGAAGACGCCCCGACCGCCGCGTGCATCTTGCGATGTTTGCCCGCGATTTTACCCTCCCGAGTGACGACCAGGACGGTGTTCGCATAGGTGCCTGGCTTGGGCGGATGTTCCAGGGCAGTCCCCGGCAGCCGTTCCCAGCCTCCCACGATGACATTCAGATCATGGCGCTTGGCCTCCTGGCACAGCTTGTCGGTGAGCCGGTCGGGCAGGTGAAAGTCTCCCAGCACGTATTCCGGAAACACCAGCAGGTCCGCTTTTTCCGCGACGGCGCGTTTCATCCACGGGCTCAGCGCGTCCACCGTGTCCTCTCCGGCCTTCAGCGCCTCGGCTTTGATTGTCATTTGGGCCACCGACACCCGTACCGAGTCCTTGAACTGCCGCAGGGGAGGCACCGCCCGGGCCGGGGCGGTGGCGGTGTCGGCCCCGCTGGCGGGGAAGGAGCCGGCGGACAAGGCGAGGATCAGGAGATGGGGCAAGAATGCTTTTTTCATGTTTTTGAAAAGGAATAGGGAAGCAACGAATCAGCGGTTTGCGGGCGCGAACGACTCGCCCGGGGCGCCCGGCTCCAGCCGCGGCGTCCGGGCCAGCCGCTCGGCATCCAGGGTGGTCAGCAGGCTTGTATAGACCTGCCGAATCGTCGCGACTCGCTCGCGAATCTGGGCGGCCTGCTCTGCAGGCCAGCGATTCCAATAATCAAGCGGTTGCCGCCCCGCGGACATCACCCGCACGGCCTCGGCGACGGCCCCCTCAATTTCATCCAACACCGCCATCTGTTTTTTGATGAGCATAGCAGCCTGGGTCACGTCCCAAAAGCGAAAACCTTCGCGGAGGAGGTAAATGGGCGTGGAGTGGGCCTCCGACCCGTCGCGGCATGCGGGGCCAGCGCCGCAGACGCACCGTCTTGCGGGTCCAGCCCCCCGCCTCGACCCGAACGCGGTCCCGGACCGGCTCATACTCCAGGCTGTGGAGAACATGAAGCTCATACTCGCCCGCGCAGCGCGCGCGCTTCTGGCCGAAAACGGAGCTTGCTTTTGGCGGGCAAACCGTTATCTTCCGCGACCCTTGGCTTCCGGCCTGAACATCGGGCGGCGGGGCCGGGTTTGGACCGATTGAGATAGACAGACAGAGCAATATGGCTACAGCAAATGATCTTCGCCGGGGCATGGCGATCAACTACAACGGCGACGTGTGCGTGGTGTTGGACAGTCAACACCGTACGCCGGGCAACCTGCGCGCCTTTGTGCAGGCCACCCTCCGCAGCATCCGCACCGGCAAATCCTCCGACGTGCGTTTCAGCTCCACCGAGCGCATCGAGGTGGTGCCCATGACGACGCGGAAGATGGAATTCAGTTACAAAGACGGCGAGGATTTCGTGTTTTCGGACCCCGAAACCTTCGAGACGGTCACGCTGGCGCCCGAGTTTGTCGGCAATGCCAAGGATTACCTCGTCGAGAACGGCGTGGTGACCGTGACCTTTGTCGAGGAGAAGGCCGTGGCCATCGAGCTGCCCTCCAGCGTCGTACTGAAGGTCGCCGATGCGCCGGAAGGCATCCGCGGCGACTCCGCCAACAACGTCCAAAAGCCCGTCACCCTCGAAACCGGCATCATCATTCAAGCGCCTTTGTTCATCAAGACCGGCGAAAAAATCAAGGTGGACACCCGCACCGGCAAATACATGGAACGCGCCTGACGCCCGCTTCCCTTTTTCCCCTTTGATCCAGGCCCGCTGCCGGCGGGCCTTTTTTTTCCCACCCGCCCGCCGCGCGGTCAGATCTCCAGCCCGCTCAACTGCCGGCCAAAGCCGAACTTCTTGGCCAGGGCCAGCGAGGAGGCGAGGGATTTGACGCCCGTGGTACAGGTGGCGTGGGCCAGCGAAGCCGCGGCGATGCAGACCCCCGTCAGCAGGCACCGTTGGATCTCCCAGCCCTCATGCAGACCGAGCAGCACCCCGGCGCAGAAGGCGTCCCCGGCGCCGGCGCTGCCCGCGATGTAACCTTTGGGCAGCTTCAACGACGGTTGCCAACAGTCCTCCCCCCGCCGCGTGCGGGCGAAGGCGCCCTCGGGAAAATGGATGACGACCAGTTCCTTCACGCCCTGCTGCAACAACGCGCCCGCCGCATGCCGCAGCGCCACCGCGTCCAGTTGGCCGTCGCCGGACCGGATGCTGAAGCCGGTGGTCTTCCCGGCTTCGATCTCGTTCAAAATGCAGTAGTCCACGTGTTTCAGGGCGGGACAGACAATCTTCGGGAAGCGGTCGCTGTCCTCGCTGACGACGTCCACACTGGTCTTGACGCCGGCAGCCTGCGCCGCGGCCAGCAGGCGGGCCGCCCGCGTTCCGTACTTCGCATCGGGCTGATCCAGCGCATCCAGCAGCAGCAGGTACCCCAGATGAAAAATGCGCGGGCGGATTTGCTCAAACCGGATGTCATCGCCCCGCCACAGGGCGTTGGCGCCGCGCGCGTGGAAAAACGTGCGCCGGCCATCCGCTATTTCGGTCATGACATCCGTGTAGGAGGTTGGCGCCTTGGGTGTGGGCGTGAGGAAGCGGGCGTCAATCTTGTGGGCGCGGCAGTCTTGAAGAATCTGTTCCCCCAGCGGGTCCCGCCCGACCAGGCCGGCGGCGTATAACGGAAAGGAAACCCCGGTTCGAGCCAGGTCAATCAGCACATTGTAGGGGGCCCCGCCGGTCCCCTGGGATTGACTGCGAATATTGCTGAGTTGCTCCGGCCGCGGGTAAACATCAATCATTTTGACTTGATCAATGATCCAGTTGCCGCCGGCCAGAAGGCCGCGAGGGAGGTCTGCGTGTTTGCTTTTCATGCCGCCAGTCGGTGTGAAGGCTATCCCTCAAGAAAGAAAAAAAGCGGCCCGGTTGGCAAGCCTTTTCCGCCTCGAGCCGGCATTTTTTTGGCCAACTATTCCTTTTCAAAGGCGCTGGAAGGGATTAAAAAAGACTCATGGCACAGGCCGGACCGACGGGTGAAAAGATCTTCCGGGGCATCCCGGTGTCCGCCGGGGTATGCCGGGGCAAAATCCTGGTTCTGGACCGGCCGCGCCCGACCATCAGCCGCCGCGAGATTCCCGCGTCCGAGGTCCCCGAGGAGATCAACCGGTTCGAACGGGCCCTGGCGACCACCCGGACGCAACTGCTGGACGTGCAACGCCGCGTCAGCGCCGCCCTGGGCGCCGAGGAAGGCGGCATCTTTGACGCCCACCTGCTCGTGATCGAGGACCCCGCGGTGCTGGACGAGGTGGTGCGGATGATCCAGGAGCACCGCGTCAACGCCGAGTATGCCTTCCAGCACGTCGCCGAGCGCTATGCCGCCACCCTGGCCGCCATCGAGGACGATTACCTGCGCGAACGCGCCGCCGACATGCGCGACGTGAGCGGCCGGGTCCTGAACAACCTCCTGGGCGTCGAAAACGATCTGGACCTGCGCCACCTCAAGGAACCCTGCATCATAGTCAGCCACGACCTTTCCCCCTCCAACACCGTCCAACTGGACAAGCGGAACGTGCTGGGCTTTGCCACCGACGTCGGCAGCAAAACCTCGCACACCGCCATCATGGCCCGCTCGCTCCGCATCCCCGCCGTCGTCGGGCTCAAGGACGCCAGCGCCCAACTGGCCAACGGCCAATACGCCCTGCTGGACGGCTTTAGCGGCCTGATCGTTGTTGATCCCACCGACCAGACCCTTTTCCAATACGGCCAGCTTGCCCGCCGCCAGGCCACCCTCGACGAAAAACTCCGCGATACCATCCCCCAACCGGCAGTCACGCTGGACGGCCACCGCGTGGCCTTGACGGCCAACATCGAGCAGGCCGCCGACGCCGAACAGGTCAAGCTCAACGGCGCGGAGGGCGTCGGGCTCTTTCGAACTGAATACCTCTTCCTCAACCGGCAACTGCCGCCCGGCGAGGAACAGCAATACCAGGCCTACCGCGAGGTTGCCAGCCGGCTCAAACCCCTCCCGGTCGTGATCCGAACCCTCGACCTGGGCGGCGACAAGTTCCTCGCCCACCTGCCCCTGCCCAAGGAGCTCAACCCTTTCCTCGGCTGGCGCGCCATTCGCTTCTGCCTCCAGGAACGGGACATTTTCCGCGAACAATTGCGGGCCATCCTGCGGGCCAGCGCCGAGGGCAACGTCAAGATCATGTATCCCATGATCTCCGGCCTGGACGAACTCAACCAGGCCAACGCGCTGCTGGCCGAATACATGCAGGAATTGCGCCGGGAGAACATTCCGTTCGACGAGAAACTGCCGATCGGCGCGATGATCGAAACGCCCTCGGCGGTCATGGTGGCCGAGTCCCTGGCCAAGCGCCTGAACTTCTTCAGCCTCGGCACCAACGACCTCATCCAGTACTCGCTGGCGGTGGACCGCATGAACGAGAAGATTGCCCACCTCTACGAGCCCACGCACCCGGCCATCGTGCGGTTGATCAAGGCGACGGTCGAAGCGGCCCACCGCCACAAGATCAAGGTCAGCGTCTGCGGGGAAATGGGCAGCGACCCGGTTCTCGCGCCGCTCCTCCTGGGTCTCGGCGTGGACGAGCTCAGCAGCGCCCCGCCGCTGGTGCCTCCCCTCAAGTTCCTCATTCGGCGGCTCAAGCTGACCGAGGCGCAGGAGCTGGCCGCGTTCGCGCTCGAAAGCGAGTCCGCCGCCGAAATCCTGGCGCGCTCTCAGGAACTGGCCCGCAAGGTGGCTCCGGAATTGCTCAACGGCGCTTGAGCCGCAGTTGCGGCCGCGTTGGTTCGTTCGCCACGCCGGTTTGCCATCGCGGAGGCGCACGGCACCGAAATAGCTGACGCTCTTTCGCGTCGGCGCGTGGAGGCAAGTCGGATCGTCCACCTCAGGCGGAACCGACACGCGACAACGCGAACCGTGCTGTTGAAAGTGAACTTCATCCATTGCCCAGAGACCGATGTCGTCCCTTCGCCACGCTTTTCGTTCGGGAGAAGACCTAAGCCCATTCGCTCTCCTTCAATGGAACAGTCGCAGGCTTTCGCTGCTGGTCCGCCCCCTACGCCTTATCGCCGTCTGGCTCGCGGTTTGGTCTTTTCGTCGCCATCGCCCCCCCACGCATACCCGAAGCGCGGAGAGGAGAAACGACATCGTAAGACATTGGTGACAACGTCAGAGATGCCAAGGCTTGTTATGACAAGGCGTTATGACATGAGGCTTTTCCCGCTCTGTCGAACGTGAACAAAGCCCTTTATTTTATGGTGTGAAATGAGGATTTGGAGCGGGTGAAGGGAATCGAACCCTTGCTGGCCTCAGCCCCCTTTGAAAATCAATGGGGCAATCCCCTCCGCTCGGTTGTCGAAGTCTCGTCCAAACTCGCCGCCGAGCAAACTGCCGCCCGACTCGGTTTCGGTGAACCTTGGGCGCACCCCGTGTCGCCAGAAGCGGCACAGCGGGCCGGATGGCCTCCTCAAGGTCGGCAAACCCACGGCCAATGATCCGGCCACACGCCCTCAGGCGGCATCCACGTCTGATTCTGCAAACACCGACAGGTGCTCGGTGAACACGTCCGACCACGCAAGCAGCCAGAGCGTGAGCATGCGCCTGTTTCCACGCGGGCGAACGGTGAGGCGGACCACTTGGACCGGATTCAGTGGCTCGCCCGACCACTTGGGAACGCAATGCGACGACGTTTTGGTGCACAACGCCGCGCACAGCGACAGCTTCGCGTTGTTCGAGTCGTCGAAAGTGCGCGCCCTGCTCAAGGCCCACCTTGGCGGTCGGACAATCGCCAGGTGCCGGCCGGTGAATCACCCCTAGGGGTGATAGCCTTTGCCGCGTCACGAGATTACGCTGTTCCAAAATGCAACGACTGTGTGAAACGCCGACTTCCTTGCCGGATCATTATTTCGCTTGTTTGGCCGTCGAAGTAAGGCTTCCCGATTACAGGGCAAGCGGTCGGACGTGTCGGAGACTTTGGCTTCGCATTGGCCGGGGCGGCTGCTGGCTGGTTAGCCGCATCCGAGCGGTTGGGTTAGCGCTGCTGGCAGCCGCACCAATGGTGTCACCTGCGGCCGATGCGCTCGCGGTCACTTTTGCCGATCCCCCGCCGCAGGCCAGTCCGTGGTGTTTCTACTACTGGATGAGCGACAATCTCTCGCGAGAGGGCATCACGCGGGACCTGGAGGCGATGCACCGGGTCGGCATCCGTCAGGCACTCATCGGCAACATCTTCGACGAGCGCCTTCCGGCGGGCGACACCAAGCTGTTCACCGAGGGGTGGTGGGACCACCTGCTTCACGCCGTGCGCGAAGGGCAACGTTTGGGGGTGGACATCGGCCTATTCAACTGTCCCGGCTGGAGCCAGTCGGGTGGGCCGTGGATCAACGAAGGTCAAACCATGCGGCGGCTGGCGTTCTCGGAAACGCGGGTGACCGGTCCGGCCACCTTCCACGGGAGACTGCCACGGCCGGTGGAACCGTTTCAGGATGTGGCGGTGCTGGCGTTTCCAGCACCGCAGCGGGATGAAGATTGGACGCGGATACGTCCCGCCGCCCGCGTGGCCACGCACCCGGCCATCCCGGGCGCGGAAAACCTGGCGGACGGAAATCTTGGTTCCTGGGCGGTGTTGACTCATGCCAACGGCGGCTTGGTCGTGGACTTGGAATGGGCGGAGCCCTTCACGGCGCGGACCCTGGCGTTGCATCCCGCCGACACCTCGGTGGGCGCGGAGGTGGAACTGTTCGCCGAACTGGGCGCCAACGGGTTCCAACGCGTCTGGAGCGGAACGCTCGATCGGCTTCATCCCAAGCCCGAGACCGGCTTTCTGCCGCGCGGACCGGCGGTGTTTTCCCTGCCCCCGACCTCCGCGCGCAACTTCCGGCTGCTGTTCCGCGCGGTCGCCAGTCGCGGCGGCGAACCGAGGCTGGGGGAAATCCAATTGTCCGAGGCCGCGCGCCTCGAGCAGTTTGTGGAAAAGCAGTTTGGCAAAATGCACTCGACGCATCTGCCGGACTGGAACGCCTATCTCTGGTCCACCCCGCCCGAGCCGGAGGATCCGGCGCTGGCCGTTTCCGTTGGCGGTATTACCAACTTGACCGCCCGGATGACGGGCGACGGACAACTGCGCTGGGAGGTGCCGTCCGGCGAATGGCTGATTCTGCGGGCGGGCCTGACGCCCACAGGGATCAGCAACCATCCGGCTGCGCCCGAGGGCAAGGGCTACGAAGTGGACAAGATGAACCGCGACCTGGCGCGGCACCATTTCGATTCGTATGCCGGCCAACTGCTGCAGCGGCTGCCGGCAGACCTGAAGCCCGCGTTCAAGACCCTGGTGGCCGACAGTTACGAAACCGGCGGACAGAATTGGACGGAGGGTTTCGCGGCGCAATTCCGGACGCGTTATGGGTACGATCCGCTGCCGTGGCTGCCGGTGCTGACCGGGCGGATCGTCGAGTCGGCGGATCAGAGCGAGCGCTTCCTGTGGGATTTGCGCCGGCTGGTGGCGGACCGGATCGGGGAGGATTACATCGGCGGGCTGCGCGACCGTTGCCAGGCGCACCAGTTGGAACTCTGGCTGGAAAACTACGGCCACTGGGGATTCCCGGGCGAATTCCTCAAGTACGGCGCCGGGGCAGACCGGGTGGCGGGTGAGTTCTGGGTGCGGGACGATGACGGCATCGAGTTGCGCGCGCCCGCAACCTGCGCCAACACCTACGGCAAGACCACGCCCGTGTCGGCAGAGGCGTTTACGGGACCGCCTGGCGAGTCCTTCCGGCATTCGCCATGCTCGCTCAAGGAGCGGACGGACTGGGCCTTTTGCGAGGGCATCAATCACTTCGTGCTGCATGTCTATTTGCATCAGCCTTGGGAAGACCGCCGCCCCGGCATGAACGCCTGGTTCGGCACGGAGTTCAACCGCCACAACCCTTGGTTCCTGGAGGCCGGCCCGTGGGTGGATTACCTGCGGCGCTGCTCGTGGCTGCTGCAACAGGGCCATCGCGTGGCCGACGTCGCCTACTTCATCGGGGAGGATACGCCCAAGATGACCGGCCGGCGGCACCCCCCGCTCCCCCGGGGGCACGACTACGACTATCTCAACAGCGAAGTCCTGCTGACCCGACTGCACGTGCGCGACGGAAAGCTCGCGCTGCCCAACGGCGTCAGCTATCAGGCACTGGTTTTGCCCGAACAGGAGACCATGCGCCCGGAGGTGCTGCGCAAAGTGCGTGACTTGATACATGCCGGGGCCACCGTCCTCGGCCCGCAGCCGTCCCGATCTCCCAGCATGCAAAACTATCCGCAGTGCGACGACGAACTGCGGGCGTTGGCGCGGGAAGTCTGGGGTGAATCGCCCGGGGCGCAGGGTCAACGCCGCCTTGGCGCGGGGCGGATCTTCTGGGGACAGGGACTGGACGTGGTCTTTGCCGCGCTCCAAGTGATGCCCGACTTCGAAAGCCGGGAAGCCCTGCGCTTTGTGCATCGGCGGGACGGAGACCGCGATATTTATTTCCTGGCCAATCCCCTGGCCGCCCGAGTGCGAACCACGGCCAGCTTTCGTGTGCCCGCCAGACAACCGGAGCTTTGGGATCCGCTTACCGGGCGCGTGGAATCCCTGGCCCTTTACGCAGTGGACGAGGGCCGAGTGCGGCTGCCGTTGGAGCTTGAGCCGCATGGTTCCAGCCTGCTGGTGTTCCGCCGGCCGGTCCCGCCCGGCGACGCCGTGGCTCACTTGACCCGCAACGGAGAACGGGTGTGGGAGACCAGCCAGCCAGCTAGCGCTGCCGCGCCAGCGGGGCAAGGCACTCCCGGATTGACTGTGGCTGCCTGGGTGAATCCGGCGGCCGACACGGCCCTGCCCACACCGGCGAATGGAGGAACGGTGGCCCGGCGGCAGGCTCGCAACGATCTGATTCC
>CAZVYG010000050.1:0-38518 GCA_964631605.1 uncultured Verrucomicrobiota bacterium | reverse complement strand
GGTTGAGGGAATCGTAGGCCTTGGTCGTCGTCATGCGCCACGCACCGTTGTTGGTAAAGCCAATTTGGCTCACCAGCGGCGAGGTGGCAAGGTGAGAGGTGGGAAGTAAGAAGGTGAGAAGGTGCGAAGGTGAGAAGGTGGGAAGGTGCTCGGCCCGACTGCTCAGCACCTTTTCGACGCGCCGGCGGGGAAAAGCGGCAGGGGACTGCCGCACTCCAAGACGCTTCGCGACCTTCCAGCGCCCCCGGCCAACGCCCGTGCGTCCTGGACTGCGCCAGGCCTCGGGTGTGGGGCAGACCTCGCGGTCTGCCGGTTGTCGGGGTCTCCGGCCCCGGTCTGGAGTCGGAGAGGCCGGGAGCCGGGTTCTGCAACCAGGCCGGTTCTCCGGGCCTGAAAGCTCGCGGCAGCGCCGGGCGAATTGCAAGATGAAGAGGATGGAGAATAGGGGGTGCAGGCGGGGGGCTGTCGCGCCGGGACGGCGGAAAAAACGGGCATTTCGGGCTGATTCGGGCTAGCGTGGGAGACATGGGCAAGAAACTTTTTTTGCTGGACGGGATGGCGTTGATTTACCGGGCGCATTTCGCGTTGATTTCGCGGCCGATCTTCACGTCGAAAGGTTTCAACACGTCGGCGCTGTATGGGTTCACGCAGACGCTGCTGGACATCCTGGCGCGGCAGGAGCCGACGCACCTGGCGGTCGCGTTCGACACGGAAGCGCCAACGGAGCGGCATCGCGAGTATGCCCAATACAAGGCGACGCGGCAGGTCATGCCCGAGGACCTCAGCCAGGCGTTGCCACACCTGCGGCGGCTGTTGGAGGCGTTTCGCATTCCGATCCTGGCCGTGGACGGGTATGAGGCGGATGACTTGATCGGCACGCTGGTGCGGCGGGCCGAGCCCGAGGGTTTTGTTTCGTACATGGTGACGCCCGACAAGGATTTCGGGCAACTCGTCACCGAGCGCACGTTCATTTACAAGCCGGGGCGGATGGGCGAGGAGGCGGAGATTCTGGGGGTGGCGGAGATATGCCGGCGCTGGGGGATCCAACACCCGGCGCAGGTGGTGGATGTCCTGGCGCTGATGGGGGATTCCTCGGACAACATCCCGGGCGTGCCCGGGATTGGGGAGAAGACGGCGATCAAACTGATCGGGCAGTACGGCAGTGTGGAGGAAACGCTGGCGCATGCGGGTGAATTGAGCGGCCGGTTGCGCGAGAATCTCGAGAAGCATCGGGACCTGGCGCTGCTTTCCAAGCGGTTGGTCACCATTTCATGCGACGTGCCCTGCGAGGTCGCGCTGGACCAGCTCGGGCGGCAGGCGCCGGACGAGGAAAAGCTCAAGGATTTCATGGTGGAATTCGAGTTCAACTCGATTGGCCGGCGGCTGTTTGGCGAGGACTTCAAAGCGGGGCGGGGCTACCGGGCTGCGGAGCCGCCATCGGCGCCCGCAGCGAGGGCCGCAGCCACGGTTGCCGCCGCTCAAAGCGAATTGGTTCTGGAGGGGGAAGCGCCGGCGGCACCGCCCGCAAGGGCGGGCGGGGGAGCGCGCCTGGCCACGCTGGAGGGGACGCCGCATCAATATGAATGGCTGACCACCGCAGCGGACCGGAAGCGGTGGGCGACCCGGCTGGGCGCGAGCACCGGTTTTGCCCTTCACGTTCTGGCCACCGAGGCCAATCCCCGCGAGGCACGGTTGGCCGGGCTGGCTTTCTCGCTCGAGCCCCGCAGCGGGGCGTGCGTGCTTTTTCCCGAGGACCCGGAGCAAGCCAGGGAACTGCTGGAGGAGTTCCGGCCGGTTCTGGAATCCGGCACGATTGCCAAGACCGGGCATGATTTGAAGTTCGATCTGGGGGTGTTGCGCTGGCACGGGGTGGTCGTGCGCGGCAGCTTATTTGACACCCTGGTGGCGCACAGCCTGATCGAGCCGGAGATGCGGCACAGCCTGGAATACCTGGCCGAATCGTTCCTGGGGTACAGCCCGCTCCCACTGCCCAAACCGGACAAGGGACAGAGCGCGAAGGCGCGCGTGGCGGCGCTGCCACCGGCGAAACAGGTGGATTACGCGGTGGAACGAGCCGACCTGGCGCTGCAATTGCGCGCGGCGCTGGCGCCGCAGCTCGGAGAGAAGGGGCAGGACCGGGTCTTCCAGGAGATTGAATCGCCGCTCATTCCCGTCCTGGTGAGTATGGAATTCGAGGGCATCCGGGTGGACGCCGCCGCGCTGAGGGAATTTGCCGAGCAACTGGCCAAGGAAATGGACCAGCAGGAGCGGGCGATTTACCAGCTTGCCGGCACGACGTTCAACCTCAACTCGCCGCGCCAGCTCGGGCAGGTTTTGTTCGAGCAGTTGAAATTGAGCGGCGCGCCGAAAAAGACGCCCACCGGCCAATACGCGACCGACGAGCAAACGCTGGCGGCGCTGGCGGCGGACCACGAGATTGCGCGGCGGTTGCTGGAGTATCGGGCCGCGGCAAAATTGTAGTCCACGTACGCGGACGCTCTGCCCGCGGCGATTTGCGGCCGCACGGGCCGCATCCACACGACGTTTAACCAGGTGATGACGGCCACCGGCAGGCTGAGCTCGCAGGATCCGAACCTGCAGAACATCCCGATCCGGACCGAGCGCGGGCAGGAAATCCGCAAGGCGTTTGTGCCGCGGGACGCGGACTACCGGCTGATGTCGGCGGATTACTCGCAGATTGAATTGCGGATCATCGCCGCGCTGAGCCGCGAGCCCGGCTTGCTGGAGGCTTTTCAGACGGGCGCGGACGTTCATACGGCCACGGCGGCGCGGGTGTTCGGGGTCTTTCCGGAGATGGTGACGCCGGAGATGCGGCGCAAGGCGAAGATGATCAACTACGGGATTGCTTATGGGATTTCGGCGTTTGGCCTGGCGCAGCGGCTGGGGATTTCAAGGAAGGAAGCCGGCGATATCATCGAGCAATACTTTGCGCAGTTTGCCGGCATTCGGAAGTACATGGATGAAACCCTGGCCTTTGCGCGGCGGCATGGGTATGTCGAAACGCTGTTGGGCCGGCGGCGCTATATTCGGGACATCAGTTCCTCGAACAACACCGTGCGGAGCGCCGCGGAACGGAACGCGATCAACGCGCCCATCCAGGGCACGGCGGCCGATTTGATCAAGCTGGCCATGGTGTTGATCCATCGCGATCTGGAGGGCCGGCGATTGAAGACCCGGATGGTGCTTCAGGTCCACGACGAGTTGGTGTTCGATTTGTATGGTCCCGAGGAGGGGGAGGTGCGGGCGTTGGTCGAGGAGCGGATGACGAAGGCGATTCCGTTGGACGTTCCGCTGGTGGTGGAGATTGGGGTGGGGGAGAACTGGCTGGCGGCCCATTAAGGGGCCGGGAGGCTCAGGTGGCGGCGCTGGCCGGCTCGGCCAGGTCATCGGGAGTTTGGGTGGCGCCAGGCGGCAGCCACGGGACTTCGTAAATCTGGACGGGGGTGCGAATGCCTTTCACCGTGACAGGCGGCAGGGCGATGCAGGTGGCGGCGAGGGCGGGGTCATCGCGCTGGAGGTGGCTCAAGGTGGTTTGGCTGATGTAAATGCGCGCGCGCCCCGAGAGGGTTTCGAGGCGCTGGGCCAGATTCACTTCGCGGCCAAAGACCGTATAATTGCCCTGCCGCACAACGGCCTTGGATTCGGCGCCCATGAGGCCGACGGTGGCCAGGCCGGTGTTGATGCCGGTGCCCAGGCACAGGATGGGCAGCAACGGCAGCGGAGGTTGGCCCGAGGCGGCGCGCGCCTGGTTCTCGAGCTGGCGCCGTTGGTTTTCACGGGCGCGCTGCTGATTGAGCTCGTGCACGGCGCGTTGGGCGTCAATGGCCGCGCGGACGCACTGCAAGGCATGCCGCGGGCTGGGGACCGGCGCGCCCCAGAAGGCCATGACGCAATCCCCGATAAACTTGTCCAGGGTGCCGTCCTGATTGATGATGGTGTCGGCGACCAAACCGAGGTAGAGGTTCACCGTTTGGAGCGTGTCGCGAGCCTGCTCATCGAAGACGGCCTCGGCGGCGGCGCCGCTTAACTGGCGGCTGAGGATTTGTTGAGCGGCTTGTTCCTGGCTGGCATCGGTGAGGGCGGTGAATCCCCGCACGTCGGCGAACAGGACGGTGATTTCGCGCCGGGCGCCGCCCAGGGCGAGCGATTTGGCCTGCAACAATTCCTGGACAATCTTGGGCGAAACGATGGTCGAGAAAATGGATTTGACGCGCCGTTTTTCGGCCTGCTCGAAAAGGACCCGCCAGGTGACCAGGCAGAGGTGGGTCATGAGCATGGCGCCCAGGAGCGGGAGCGCCAGGGGCAGCCAGTAACGCCACTGGATGTAAAGAATAATTGCCAGCAGGCCGTAGCCCAGCGCCGCGAGCGCAACGAGCAGCGCGCCCACCAGGGCGTGGGACCGCCAGGTCAGGAACGCCGCCAGCAGCCCCAGTACAATGATCAGGCCCAGTTCGGCCGGCAGAGAAGCGCGGCGGACAAATCTTCCAGTGATGAGGGAGTTGGCCACGTTCCAGTGTTTGCTCACCAGCAGCATGTCCGGCGCAAGGGGGGTTGCGCCGCGGTCGGTGAGGTCGTTGCCCATGGCGCTGGAGCCGACGACTGCCAGCCTGCCCTGCCAACGGGCCGGGAGATTGGTTTGGCCGTCCAGCCGGCGGCGGTTCTGCAGGAGCAAGTCGTGAATGGCCTCCTGCGTCAGGCGCGGATCATTCGGCGGGAGGCACCAATCAATGTAAAAATAACCCTCGGCATCCACAGGGATGATCCGTTGGGTGTCGCCCGAGCCGGGCAAGGTGATTTTTCCCCGGGCAAGGTCTATGTCCGCCCGTTCGAGATCGAGGCCGAGCTCGCGCGCGGCGAGGACGACGCCCATGTGCCAAATCCTTTCATCCGTGAACGGTTTTGCTTGGGGGGGCATGCCGGGGGGGAGATGCTCGCCGACAAAGTCCGCCAGTTCAAAATCCCCCTTCTCATCCAGTGGAATCACGATATCGTCGCCCTGCGTTCGCGGCAGCACGATGCGGCGAGGCTCGACCCGCGCGCGGCGAAGGTCCACGCCGTATTCAGGGTCGGCTTCGACCTGGCGGAAGAGCGGGTGCCAGGTGCGGTAGCTGCGAAAGGCGCGGGCGCGGCGCAGGATGCCATCAGGGTCTTTGTCGGTGGAGATATCGCCGCGCGCGATTGCGTTGGTGAGGAACAGGGGCGGGGGAATGACTTCGCGGGTGACGGCGAGGATGACGTTGCCGGCCAGGAGCATTTGCTGGGCGAAGAACTCGTCGGACTCCATGGTCGCGTTTCCGCGCAACTGGACGGGAGGATGGTCCGGGCGCAGTTCGCCAAAGATGACGTCAAAGGCGACGGCCTTGGCGTCCTGGGCGGCGAGCTCGTGAACCAGGCGTGCGTAAACCTGCCGCGGCCAATAGAGTCCGAACCGGTAGCCAAGGCGTCCGTCGGCGACCGCGCGGATGCTCTCTTCGTTGATGAAGACAAAACCGAGGTTGGTGGCGACCGCCGAGGGGAAACGCAGCGCGGACCGCACGCGCATGTCGTAAGTGAGCTGTTCGAGGCGTTGGAAGAAATCCAGGTCGAGGACCCTGGCCAGGCACACCAGCAGGACAACGCCGGCAACGATTAAAGCAGGGACACTTTTGAAGGGTTTGACCTTCACGAGCGGGAGGAAAACAAAAAAACCAGAGCAACACAAGGCTGCTCTGGTTGGGAAAAGGGTTTGACCGAGGGTCAAGGCCGCGGCGGCGGAACCACCGGGGGCGGACCCGGCACCCACCACGGCTTGCCGCGGGTCGGGGAGACATATTCGATCTCCGGTCCGACTTTATAGCTGGTGGGCATGGCGGCCTGGGCGGGGCCGGTGGGAATGACCGGCTCGATTTCCTTCATCACGGCCTGGGAGATGGGGCTGATCTGGCCGGTGCGGGCGTCGTATTGCTGGCCGGCGTTGACCACCTGGGTCACCACCGTGCCATCGGCACTGACCGTGGCTACAACCACCGAGCCGGTGATCACCCGGATAATGCCGTCGGCGGTGATGTCGTAGAAGGTGCCGCGAATGCCAGCCACGCCATTGGGCAGCTTGATTTCGTATTTCGAGGCGGCGGACATCTTTTTCACATTGCCCATGATGCGGCCGGCCTTGAGATCGAGCTGGGTGTCGGTCACCACATCAGCGCCGGTTTGCAGCGTCGAAAGCTTGTCAATGCCCAGCACCGTGTTCTCCATCACCCGCACCGTGTTTTGCTCACTGCGAGGGAGGTAGGACACCGAGGCGGAGGAGGAAGGAGCGGTGGGATTATACGCGACGGGACGGGGCATGACCCCTTCGCCATCGCCGAGGACCAAGTCCACATAGGAACCCTTGTCCGTGCTGGTCTGGATGACCGTGCCCGGCCGCAGCACCGCACCGACTTTGAGGGGCTGCCAAGCGCCCTTGCCGGTGGTGTAACGGGCGGAACCCTTGATGCGGACAACCTTAGCTGCGCCTTCCATCGCCGATTGGGCGGCCAGCGTGGATACCATCGCCAGCGCAACTCCGCATGCAACCAAGCCATTGAGTAAGCTTCGCGTTCTTTTCATATTTGCTCCTGGAATCTGAACTGCAGTTTGTTGCATCGTTTAATCGAATTCTAAGCGGGGGTCGTTGGTTGTCAACGGGTAATCGAAATTTTTTTTGGGGCCGCCATCCGGCACAAAAACCCCGCATTACGCGATTCTTGACCGCATATATCGGGCCAATTCCCGGTCAGGGCGCCGGATTTCTCAATTTCGCGCCCAGCCCCCCTTCGGCGGCCTCCAACAGCCGGTTGTTCACGATGGCGAGGTAATTTCGGGCGGTGTCATTTTCGCGCCATTCCAGCCGCAACGCCCGCTCGAAACAGGTCCGAGCCGCGGCGTAGTTGCCCGTTTCGACGTAATGGAGGCCGAGGTAGTTCATGACGAGATAGCTGTTGGGCTCGAGTTCGAGCGCGCGGTTGAAGCGCGCGCGGGCCTCCTCATGGCGCTTCAGCCAATCCAGGCACCAGCCCGCGCCCAGAAAGTTGCGCGCGTCCCACGGGTTGAGTTGCGCGCCGCGCTCGAACCAGGCGAGGGATTCGCGGGCCAAATCCGCGTAGGTGACGCCTTCCAGGCCTTCGTAAAACTGGCCGCCTTCCTGGCTTTGGCGGCGGAGGGCTTCGGCGAGCTCATAAGTGGTGTCGAAATTGTTGGGCTCGACCGCCAGCGCGCGTTTCAAGAGCTGGACCTGGGCGGGGGAGAATTTTTCGGCGCGGTCGGCCTGGCGCAGCCAGGCGGATTCGACGCCGCGGCGCCAGCCCTGGAGCGCGAGCCAGGCCGCGCCGGTCAGAAGACAGAGGGTGGCGAGAGTTTTGATGCCGTAGCGCGCGGACACCCAGAACCGGTCGCTGGCGAAGCGCAAGTGGGCGCTCAGCAGGGCCATGAGCGTGAGGGCGAGGATGGCATTGGCGGGGATGTGCATGTTGAAGTCCACCACCGAATGGGCCAGAATCGCGGCCAGACCGGCGGCCGAGCCAATGACGAAAGCGAACTTGTTGCTGCCATTGCGGGGGCCAATGTCCGCATTCGAGACGCGGACCCCCCGCCAGGTGCGCGCCACGCCCCAGGCCAGCAACCCCACCGCCGTGGCCACCAGACCGGCTCCAACCACTCCCCAGTCGGCGAGCGTGTTCAAGTAGTCATTGTGCACGCGGTCCGGCCGCATCTGGACCTTGTCCGGGCGGTATTGGCCGAACCGGGCGTCGAAGTGAGCGGGCCCAACGCCCCACCACGGGTGATCCTGCCACATGCGCAGCGCCGGCTGCCAGAGGGCAAACCGGAGGTCGTCGCGGACCTGGCTATCGCCCGCCATCAACTGCCGCGCCCGGCTTTGGAACGTGAAGCTGCGAGGGACAAAGACCACCAGTCCCGCCACCAACAACACGAGCAACGCGGCGGCGGGAAGGCGATATCGCCGCAGCAACGCCAGCACCCCAAACAACAACGTGAGAGCAAAGCCGGTCGCCAGCCAGCTCCCGCGGGAAACCGTCGCGACGATGCCGGCGGTCATGACCAGGGCGGCGTAGCCCATCAAGACCCGGGTTACGGGTTTGAGCCGGCCGGTCAAAGTGTAAGCCAATGCCAGCGGCAGGAGCATTTCGAGGAACCCACCCAAATGATTCGGGCAAATGTAAGTACCCGAGCCCCGGCCCTGGTAGGGCTTGACCAGATGCCAGACCCGGTCCGAGCCGGTGGCGTATTGATAAACCGCGTAGCCCGCGATGGCCATGGCCAGGAAGACGAGGGTGAAGCTGATGACGGTGGTGGATTCCTGCCGGTGGAGGTTGTTGAGGATGGCAAAGAACAGGAAGGCGTAGATTAAGACGCGGATGAGTTCCTGGCGGGCGAGGTACTCGATATCGGCGGTCAAATAGCGGGCAATGGCATAACCCGCAAACGCCAGCACCGCCCACCCGATGGGCGGCCACAAGAGCTTCGGCCGCTCATGGACCCACAGGCGGACGGTCCACAGCACCAGCACACCGACCGCAAGCGCCTGCAGGACCAGGAACTCGAAGGCGCCGACTGCCCCCATGGCCAGGGGACCAAACACCAGAATGCCCAGCACCAACGCCAGGATGCCGCGCTCACACCAGCCATCAATCCGTTCACGATCCATCAGCCGAAGCAGCCTATGCCACCCGCCGCGCGCCGTCACGCGAATTGTCCGCACGGGCGATTTCCCGAGTACGGCAGGGCGGAGGCATCACGGGCTGTTTTTCTGGTTGAAAAGGGGCTGAAAGTCTGTCAACCTAAAACAAGAACGCAGGACTCTTATGTGTGATCGGAATCAGTCTCCCCCACGGCGGGCCCCGGAACAGGCCTTTACCCTGATTGAACTGCTCGTGGTTATTGCCATCATCGCCATTCTGGCGGCGATGCTGCTGCCGGCATTGGCCAAGGCGAAGCAAAAGGCGCTGCAAATCCATTGCACCAGCAATCTCAAGCAGTTCGCTTACGCGATCAACATGTACACCCATGACAATCGCGACTTCCTGCCCGGACCCGCGTGGACGGGAATCTTTTTTACGTATGTGGACAAATACCCGAACGTGGCGTCGGGGGATTGGCGGTTTGGGGACAAGTATGAGGGTTCGCTGGTTGCCCAACTGACCAGCTACCTGAGCCTGCCCGCGCCGTCCTCGCAAGTGCGCACCGCGGCGGTGACCATCTGCCCCGCGGCGTATCGGGTTCTTCCCAATGTGAAGCCCAATCCGCCGCTTTACGTGCCGATTACCTATTTCTCCCAATCCAGCGTGACGAATGATCCCGGGCCCCCGCCGGACGTGGTGATTTATCCTTTTGGCCGGCCCGATGGCAACCCGCCCCCGCTGGGCACACCCAAGCGGCTGTCTTCGATTCGCCGGCCCTCGGACAACTGGGCGATAACCGATTGCGACCGGCAGTTTCTGACCGGGCTGGGCATAACCTCGGCAACTTACATTGACTACATCGCCAAGCAGCCGGTCCATGGCTCGATTCAGCCGGCGCTGCGCAATGCCTTGTTTTTTGACGCGAGTGTGAAGCCTCGCCGAACTCCGTTCTAAGCGCCCGGCAGTCCGGCCCACGCCGCGTCATCCTTGGAGTGCGGGACGGTTCTTCGCGCACCTGACCAGCGGTGCGGGCGGCGCCGGGCGGCGTGAGCGGTGGCTGCCGTAACAAGCAGCGATTCTTTCGCGTCGTTCCGCCGCGGGGGAATGGATGATTTCGGTTGGGCGTGCCAGATGGAGGCAAAGATAGTACACTGGGAGCCTGGTGCAGAAAGCTACCTGTCAATCGCAGTCAACCGCGAGTGTCTGGCGCACCGTCCTGCCAGGCGTGGCGCTGGGCTTGGCGACATTGGCCTGTTTCTGGCCAACGCTTGGAAATGATTTCGTTCAATACGATGATCAGGATTATGTCACGCAGAACCCCCACATCCAGAGCGGGCTGACCTGGCAGAGCATCCGGTGGGCTTTTGGCGCGGCTTACGCGGCGAACTGGCATCCCCTGACCTGGATTTCCCATGCCTTGGATGTTGAGTTGTTTGGGCTGGATCCCGCAGGCCATCATCTGAGCAGTTTGTTGTTGCACGCCGCCAACGCCGTGCTGCTTTTCACCCTTCTGAACCGCGTGACCCGCCGAACCGGTCGCAGCTTCCTGGTGGCCGGCCTTTTTGCGCTTCACCCGCTCCGAGTGGAGTCCGTTGCCTGGGTTGCGGAGCGCAAGGACGTGCTAAGTGGCTTCTTTTTCCTCCTCGCGCTTCTGGCTTACACCCGGTTTGTCTTCCCGAGTCGCTGTGCCAGAGACCGTCTGGGTCGCGCAGGGAATGCTGAGCCGGCCGGAACTGGATGCGACTTCCGGTCAGCGGTGTTTTACTGCCTGGCCCTGGCGGGCCACGCAGCGGGCCTGATGAGCAAGCCGATGGTGGTAACGCTTCCTTTTGTCCTCTTACTAATGGATTACTGGCCGCTGGGCCGCCTGGGAGGCGCGGGTCGGGGGACCGAGGGGAAGACGATCGTTCGACTGTTAATCGAGAAGGTGCCTTTTTTGGTGCTCTCAGGAATCTCCGCCGCGATCACGTTCCAGGCGCAAGCCCCGGCCAAGGTCTATTTCGCAGGTCTGCCCTTTTCGCTCCGGCTGGCCAACGCCGCCGTGGCGTGCGCGCGCTATTTGGGAAAGACCTTTTGGCCGGCAGACCTGGCGGTTTTTTATCCCCATCCGGGCCGATGGCCGACGGCGGTCGTTCTGATGGCGGCGCTGGCGATTGTAGCACTGACGTTTCTAGTGGTCGGGTCGGGGCGCCGGCATCCGTGGTTGGGGGTGGGTTGGCTTTGGTTCCTTGGGATGCTTGTCCCCGTCCTTGGACTGGTGCAGGTTGGGGTTCAGTCCATGGCCGATCGTTACACTTACCTGCCTTCGATTGGCCTGTTCATAGCCGTGGTCTGGGCGTGCGGGGAGTGGGCTGCCTTCAAGAAGCTGCCTCGTCCACTGGCAGTTTTGGCCGCGGCTGCGGCGTTGGCGGCATGCGGAACCCAAGCCTGGCTGCAGAGCCGGATTTGGGCTAACACGGAAACCCTTTTCACCCATGCGGCTTCCGTAACTCGCGGCAATTGGGTGGCCCATTACAATCTGGCCTTGCTGGCCATGCACCGATACCAAACCCTCCAGCGAGGGTCGGGTGGAGCTGCGCCGACTTTGCCAGAGGCTCAAACCAGGGGGAGCGGGAACGGGCCGACTGCCCCGGCGGGTGGCGCTGGTCCCGGCGTTTTGACGAGAGACTATTTGGGCGAGACGATTGCTCACTGTCGGGCGGCCCTGCGCGGGCGTCCGGGGTATGTGGATGCGCAGGTAACCCTGGCGAAGGCCCTGACCGAAAGCAATCAACTGGATGAGGCGCGGACTTGCCTTGAAGCGGCTTTGGCTGCCGATCCGAGGAATGCCGAGGCCCGTCAGAATCTGGGCGAGATTCACCATCGCCAGGGGCGCAATCGGGAGGCGGTCGGCGAATACCGGCGGGCGCTGGAACTTAAAGCGGAATGGCCGGAGGTAATGAACAACCTGGCTTGGATACTGGCTACCAATCCCGATCCCGCCATCCGCAACGGCCCTGAAGCCCTGCATCTGGCTGAGGAAGCGTGCGGCCTGACGCAGCGAACAAACGTCTGGATGTTGAGCACACTGGCGGCAGCCTATGCCGAAGTGGGGGATTTCGCCCAGGCGGTCGCCACGGCGGAGGAGCTTGTCCGGAATGCGGAGGTCTTGGGGCTCAAGGAGTTGCTGGAAAGAACACGCCGTCGGCTGGAACTTTACAGGTCACAACTTCCGCTTCGAGAGTCCTGAGGTTTGTCACCAGTTTGTAACCAGTCACGTCCCCTGAATTGACTTGACCCGTAAAGCGTTTTTGAGGCATAGTGAACAGCGAATTAGTACCATTAACCTTGCGATACCTCAAAACTATGAAAAAGCAAAAGACTTTGGTCGCTGTGGCATTGGGCCTTCTGGTCGCGGCAGGGAGTGCGTTCTCCAGCCGGGCGGAGATTGTCTATGTCACAGCCTGTGTATCGAATTGCGTTTCAACGACTACTTGCGGCAGCGGGCCGAACCAGGATTTCAACCTGGTCGGCAATTTCGTTTACCAGGACGAGGGCAGTTTCGGCGCCTACACCTCGGCGAAAGCCGGTACGCCCGACAAGGCGGTGGTTCCGGGAGCCAGGTACCATAGCAACTCCTTCTCCAATTCCACTCCCGACCTGGGCATTGTTCTTTCACCGAGCCTGGCTGTGACCGGGGGGATATACAAAGTTTACCACGTTTACAGTTCGACCGCTAATAACGTCAGCACCAACATCATCATCGGGTTCACCAACGTTGAGGGTTGCACCATCTCCTGGACCACAACGGACAAGTTCCAGCGGAAGTACGGCCAACCTTCCCCCCAACAATGGCAACTCCTGGGCTTTTTGACCAACAACGCCGACACGTCGTTCCCCCGAATCCGGCTTTACTTCGTTGACGGGATCGTCAATGCCGGTGCGCAGCAACGGTTTATGATCGAACAGTTCAAGTTCGAGTATTACGAGCCTTGCACGGACGTGCCGACAGTCGGGGTGACCGGCCCCTTGGCGACCAACATCCCTGCCGTGGTGGTGACAGGTGTGAGCAACGCGGCCACAGCAGTGACGGTTTATCAGGACAGCGGCGCGGGTATGGTTAAGATCGGTGAACTGACCAGTGGGGTGGTGGGCGGCAACAACACCGTCCCGGTGACCGGGCTGGTCAAGGGTGCGCAGGTGGCGGCGACGCAAACCATCGGGGGGACTGAAGGGTGCAAGCCCACCATAGGCATTCGGGTTGGCGGCGGCGCCAATCCGCCGCTGCGGTTGGCGCTGAGCATCAAGGAGAATCCGACAGCGACCGGCCCCGTTGGGGCAAACGGGGCGGCGGGGGCCACCTCGACCATCCATTTCATCCCGGCGACAAATGTGCTGTCCGGCTCGTGTCCTGCCGATGGTCTGCTGACCATCTACCCCAGCAATGATTGGCAGACGGTCACAGTGATGCTGGGCAAGGACACTGTCGGCGACCCGGCCAGCGCGGCAGGTGTGCCGGCGTCCGCCGGCGGCTATTATGCCAACGACAGCGTCAACATTCGGGTCCATGCGTACCGGGTCGTGCCCGGGAGCGGAGTAACGGTTTATTCAGCCACTCCAGCCGAATCGGGCCAGGTAACCAGCAACGACACGTTCTCGGTT
Organism: uncultured Verrucomicrobiota bacterium; assembly: GCA_964631605.1. Taxonomy (GTDB): domain Bacteria; phylum Verrucomicrobiota; class Verrucomicrobiia; order Limisphaerales; family UBA8199; genus JARKQH01. The sequence goes on along the minus strand of CAZVYG010000050.1, from coordinate 25,199 downwards.
AACTGGACATGGGCTGCGGTGCCGGGCGCCGACGGCTACCGCGTCTTCCGCCAAGTCAACTTCTCGGGAGGATTCTACGAATATGTTGACGTGGTCGGGACGAGTTATTCCGACTCGAACAGCGGGTGGCTGTTCTGGGCGGGCGATCCGCTGCCCACAACGGCCCAGAAGATGCCCTCCATTCAATGGAACCCGACCGTTGGAAATGCCAACAATATTGCCGGTGAGTGGGGCATTCTGGAATCCATCGCCTTGGTCAGCGCCGATGAGACCGATAACGGGCCGTTCGACATCTACATTGACAACCTGGCCAACGGCACAAACGGCGTGTTCCAGGATTTTGAAGGCTTTGTGGCCGGCACGGCGGCGGGTGTGGTCTTCAACCAGCCGAGTTATTCGGGAACCACCAGCGCAAATCTTCTCACGGCGCCCAACGTGGCCGAAATCAGCAACCTCGCTGCGGACACGGGCACGAAGTCCATCCGCGTGCGGTGGCAATTCACCAGCGGGGCAACCAACCTGTGGATGCGGTTCAACACCTACAACACGTCGGTGATGCCCAATCCTCTCATCAATCTCAACGAGCCGCTCTCCTTCCGCCTGCTCATCCAGCCGGTGGGAGCCAGCCCGGTTCCGCCTCCTCCGCCCACGTTGTCTGCGGCGAAGGTTGGCTCTGACGTGGTGCTGGAGTGGGAAGGCACGCACCGATTGCAAGCCTCGACCGATGTCACCGGCACTTACACCAACACCGGCGTCATCAATGGCCCCTGGACCAATACGTTCACCGAACCGGCGAAGTTCTTCCGGCTGCGCGATTAGTTCCAAAGTCATTCTTAACGGTGCAAGACCGGGCCTTCGGGCCCGGTCTCTTTTTGGACATGGCGACAGCAGCGGGGGCTTCAGCCCAGTGATACCTCCGGTCCCTGGCCCCACCAACCCGCCAACCCGCCAACGGGCGCAGCATCCTGTCGGGTTTTAATGTTGAACTGGCCGGGAGGTTCTGTTACCAGAGCCGCTCATGCCAACCAAACACATGATTTATCCCGTGTTGTTGATGTCGTCATTGCTGGCTGCGGGTGCGGCTCCCAGACTGCAGGGGGTGGGAGCGGCGATGCAGTCCGCCATCGAGGCGGGCGAGATTGCAGGGGCTGTGACGGTGGTGGTTAACCAGGACAAGACCCTGCATTTGGAGACAACCGGCTGGGCCAACATCGCGGAAAAGAAGCGCATGCGCCCGGATTCGGTTTTTTGGATTGCTTCAATGACCAAGCCGGTCACCGCCGTCGCGGTGTTAATGCTCCAGGACGAAGGCAAGCTCCGCGTCGAGGACCCGGTTGCGAAATACCTGCCGGAGTTTGCCGGTCTGCGGACTCCGTCGGGCAAGGCTGCCAATCTGACCCTGGCGCAACTGCTGACCCACACCTCCGGCCTGGGTGAAGCGAGCGGCGAAGCCGCGCGCCAGGCGCGCACGCTGGCGGACCTGATCCCGCTCTACGTGGCGACACCGATGCAGTTCGAGCCGGGCGCGCAATGGAAGTATTGTCAGTCTTCGATCAATACCGCCGCCCGGGTGGTCGAGGTGGTCAGCGGCCTCTCCTTCGACGCTTTTGTCCAGGAGCGCATCTTCAACCCTCTGGGGATGAAGGGCACGACGTTTTATCCCGAGGGCAGGGTGCGCGAGCGGCTGGTGACCGCCTATGCGAAAAACCGTGGCACGGGCGAGCTCGAGCCGGTGCCGCCTTCGACCCAATACGGGGTTCGCGGCCGGCCGCCGCTGGGCAACGGCGGACTGTTTTCGACCGGCCCGGACTACGCGCGTTTCTGCCAGATGCTGCTGGGCAAGGGAGTGTATCGGGGCAGGCGCTATCTCAGCGAGGAAGCGATGAGGTGGTTGACGACGGTCCAGACGGGGGACCTGGCGACTGGTTTCATGCAGTCGGCCGAGTATGGCAGCCACGGCACGAATTACGGCTGGGGCATCGGCACCTGCATCCTGCGCGCACCGCACCCGGGGGTGGCGGCGATGTTGTCGCCGGGGACTTATGGCCATGGGGGCGCCTGGGGCACGCAGGCCTGGGTTGATCCCGTGCGCGGGGTCGCTTTCATTCTCATGGTTCAGCGCTCGAATTTCCCGAACAGCGACGCCAGCGACGTGCGGCGCGCCTTTCAGCAGGCGGTGGTTGACGCGCTCAAGCCGCAGCGGCGTTAAGCCCTGGTTGCGCAAACGGGTTTAATCCCGGCCCGCTTCCTTGACGCGGATCAAGCGGCGGAAAAAGATCAAACCAAGGGGGGCGACCGTCGTGGTCAGGGCAATGATGAGCCAGAGCATGGCGGAGTTGCGCGGGCCGGTTTCGGGGCAGTAAATGGACAGCAGCCAGCCGGAGGAGCCGGCCACCAAGAGCTTGGCGAGGAAGAAAGGAAGATACGAGATGGACATGTAGGAGGCTTCCTGGCCCTTGGGCGCAATCGCGGCGGCGTATTCGTACAGGCGCGGGGAGTAAATGGATTCGCCAACCGACAGCATCAGCACAAAGAGGAAGATCATGACATAGTAAGGGTTGACCGGGGCGGTGAGCCCGAGGTAGAACCCGCCCACCACCCGCCCGAGGATTCCGCCGGCCAAAGGTTCGAACCAGGCTGGCGGCAGCGCCATGATAAACACCGAGGCGGCGGCCACCGCGCTGCCGATTGTCACCATGGTGTAGGCCGCCACGCGCTGCGTCAGGGCCCCGACCAGGGGCACCAGGAAGATGATCAGCAGCGAGTTGATGTTCCACAATCGGCCAATGGGCGCGCCTGGTCCCAGCTCGCGCAGGCCGAACTTGGGATAGGTATAGTACATTTGAACAAAGATCAGGCGCACGAAGGCCGCAAAGGCCAGGAAGGCGAGAAATTTGTAGAAGCCCGGCTGGCGCCAAAGGCCCACGAATATGCGGACCGTGTCGTTGAAGGCGTCCCGGACCGTCAACCCAAGCGACCGCCAGAGCCGCTCGTGGGGGTATTTGGGCTTTTCGGGCGTGATGCGCAGGCCCTCGTCGGTGGCCTCGACGCCGTCGCGGAGGCCAAAATACAGGAGGGGCAACAGCAGGACTTCAATGCCCAGGCTGACCAGGAACAGCGTGCGGTAGGTGGTCAGCTCCAGGCCGAAGACGGGCAGTTGGAGCCGGCCGTGGGGTTCGCCCAGGCTTTGGCGAACATAATCGAAAATGAAACCGCCGATGAAGAAGCCGAGGTTCATCACGGCGTAAAAGATGGAAAAGGAGATGGAGCGCTGGGCGGTGGTCGAGTACCGGCGGACGGCGGCGACGAGCACGGGGGTGCCCAGGGCCTCGCCGGCCGCCAGCAGGACCAAACCGCCGCTGATGGCCAGCCATTTTGCCGTGGCGAAAGTCATCACCACCCGCGCCACGACGCAAATCCAGACGCCCAGCAGAAACGTTTTGCGCAGCCCAATCGCGTCGGTGAAGGAACCAACCAGAACGGTGAAGAAAGTCATGAGAGCCGACCACCCGAAGACCAGCGCGCCCGCTTTCACGTCGCTGTATCCCAGGTCGTAGGAGAGCCAGAGAACCAGCGTCGAGTTGGCGACGCTGTAGGCCAGGATTCCCAGGAGTTTTACCGCGAAAGTGATCCACAGCTCGCGAGCCGCTCCGCGGAGGACGGTGAACTTGGCTGTAAAACGGCCCAGAGCGGTCGTTCCGTCCACGGTTGGCCCGGTTCCTGAGGTGGCTGCTGACATGCTATGGTCAAATAGAAAACAGGAAGTGGCCCGTGGCGTAAAGAGTTTCCTGCCTCAGCCGAGGATTCCAAAGGCCAGCAGGGCGGCCAGGATAACCCCCATGATGCTTTCGCCCGCGATACAACCCGAGGCGATCGGGATGGTGTAGGTGGCGTTCCACTGCGCCGCCTTCTTCTCGAGTATCCAGGCAATCAACGCGCCGACGAACATGGCAAAACTGGTGTAGGCGGGGATGGTCAGGGCAATCCCCAGCGCCGCGGGAGAAGGCGTGTACGGCCGGGCCTTGGGAAAAACGTGGTCAATGATCACGATCCCTGCGCCGGCAAGGAAGGCGATGCCCATGGCCAGCACCGCGCTGGACGGCAGGGTGCTCAGGCCTTGCGACAGTACCTTGGCCACCCCCATCCACACCAGGGCGGAGGGCGCGGGAAATTTCTCGCCGCCCAGCGCATTGGCATCAGGCACCAGGATGAAATACACCGGCACGGCGAGGAGCGAGCCGGCCAGCACGCCGAAGATTTGAGCGATAAACTGGCGGCGGGGATTCGCGCCCACCATGTGGCCAACCTTGAGATTGCCGATGGTATCGCTGCAACTGGCGGCGGCGCCGGCCGTGACCCCGGCGGTCATCAGGTTCGCCGGGATGTTGCCCGGGGCCAGGACGCCGTAGGTTAATTGCGTGACTTTGCCGAGGGCGCCGATGGGGTTGATGCCAATTTCCGCCCCCGCGCGCGCGGCCACCGCCGCCAGGAAACACGTCATCACGACCGCCAGCAGGCCCATGTACCACGGGATCGAGAAGAGCCAGGCCAGCAGGAGCATTGCCAGCAGGCCGGTCGCCAGGAAGCCAAAGACAAACCAGCGCATGGGGATCTCGAGGTGATCCAGCACGCCGCGAGGCGCCCCGGCTCGCCCGCCCAGGCCGCTGAACATCGAGGCGAACGTGCGCCCGAGGGTCCGCCACTGGAGCGCCAACGCCAGCAGACCGCCCACCACCAGGACCGTGGCTCCCGGCCAGAGCGACCACGCGCTGATGTTTCGAAATCCGCCAACGGTTTGCAGGGCCGTTGCGCCCGGTTTGAAACCAAGAGCTTCCACCAGGACCGGCGATGGCTCGCCTGTCAGGGAAAGCCGCGCCTCCCACCTCCGGGCCGCGGGAGCCTCCAATATCAGAATGTCGCCGCCGAGGGTCTTGCTGGGAACGATTTGAAGGGCAATCTGTTTGTGAAAAGGGTTGGGCGAGCCATCGGCCAACTGCGGCGCGGCCAGATCGTGTTCGAGGGCGGTGAGATTGCTATAGACAGTTGGCTGGGTCCACGTATAGCGCAACAAGTTGGTGGTTGCGCCGGCGGCAAGTTCGGGTCCGACGCCGGCCTCCTCGAGCATCACTTCCAGACTCTGTCCGGCAGCCACCGACAACGGCAGCCGGGGCAAGGTTGCAGCGCGAATCTGCGGGGGCGGGTGCTGGATGATCCTGGCGTTGATGAGGCTGGGCGCCAGGACAGCATAGTTCAGAATCAATCCGAAGAGCATGCTCAACCCGACCTTGATGCCGAACAGGGCGCCTATTCCGATGAAAATCAGGCTGGGCTCGAGGCTGAGGGTCAGTTTGCCCAGGCCGACCCGCTGAATCTGCCAACCCAGATTGAGCTGGCCGGGAATCCAGCCAAGCCCGTCGCGCAATCCGGCGATCAGCATGCCCAGAACCCCCGCAACTCCCAGGGCTTTGGCCCGCTTCATGGCCCCGCCTCCGTGCGAATACATGGCTTTGAGGGTCTCGCCGGTGGGGATGTTGGCGGGGAAACGCAGCGAATCAATCTGGATCATTTGCCGCTTGAAGGGAATCGCCATGAAAAGACCGAGGTACAAAATAACCGAGATGAACAACGCCAGTTGCCACCAGACAAACTCGTAGCCGGTCAACATCGTCAAGGCCGGCACCGCCGACACCAGGCCGGCGGAGGAAATCCAGCTCGCCGCCACGGCAACGGTCATCATGATGGTGTTCTCCATCAGCCCGAATTCCGCCTTGACAATTCCCAGCCCGCGCAGCGCCTTGAACACCGCGAAAATGACGATCACCGCCGCGATGTCCACCCCCAGGCCCCAGCCGGACTTCAGGCCGACATAGAGGTTCGAGAGCGACATCAACCCGCCGAAGATCATGCCGGCCAGCACCGCCCGCGGCGTCAGGTCCCGTTCCTGGTCGCCCCGATAAACCGTTTCGAGCCACTGCCGGTCGCGCTCTTCGACGGAAAGGGAGGGGGCGGCCGTGTCCTGGGGCGGGGGCGTTGCTGGCATAAACGTTTTGGTTTCAGGCGTCGGCGTTCGCGCCGGCTCGCCCGGCGCCTTGCCTCCGCGCGGCAGAGGCTAGCGGCGCGCCTGACCGCGTCAAGCCCTTCCCCCGGCGCAGAGGCGAGGCCATCCTTGACCCGGCCGGCCTTGACGGGGTATAAAATCGGCAGCCTGCGGGTCTGGTTAAGCCAGTTTAGCTCAGTGGTAGAGCAACGGTTTTGTAAACCGTCGGTCGTCGGTTCAAATCCGACAACTGGCTCCAGTCTTCACGCCCGACGCCCGGTTCGGGGCCAAACAGGCGGGGCGGGGGATTCCACGAGCGGGGAGAACCTTCAGAACCCCTGACCCTGAGCCATCAGAAAGATTAAAACGGCAGCCCAGGTGGTGAATTGGCTTGGCTGACAGCGTTGGCAGGTGCACTAGGGAATCACTCTGACTGGTTCAGCGCCACCCATGTCTTTTCCCGCGCGGAAGTCTCGATGGCATCGAGGACCTGCTGACAGCGGAGTCCGTCCTCAAAATCGGGTTTTGCCCGCTTGCCGTTGGCGATAACCGTGAGCAAATCGGCGATTTCATGGATGAAGGTGTGTTCCCAGCCGATGATGTGACCGGGCGGCCACCACGGCTTAAGGAATGGGTGCGCCGGCTCGGTCACCAGAATCTTGCGAAACCCATGTTCCGATTCAGTATCCCGGCAGGAGTAGAACTCAAGCTCATTCAAACGCTCCAGGTTAAAAGACAGACTTCCCTCACTGCCGAACAACTCCCAGCGCATGAAGTTTTTTCGTCCGGTGGCGTTCCGGGTGACCATGAACGAGCCCAGGGCCCCATCGCGAAAGCGGGCCAGGGCAAAAGTGGCATCATCGGCCGTGACCTCGCCCAGCGTGCCATCGGCGCGCTTTCGGAATTTCGTGAAGACCTCCTGTGCGCCGCACACCGCCGCAATCTCTCCGACCAGGAAACGCGCCAAGTCCACGATGTGCGCGTTCATGTCGCCGTGCGCACCCGAGCCTGCGACGCGGGCGTCGTGCCGCCAGACGAATGGGAAAGCAGGATTCACCAGCCAATCCTGGTAATAGACGGCGTTAAAATGGAAGATGCGTCCGATCTTGCCCTGCTCAATGAGTTGCCGGGCCAACGCGATGGCCGGCACCCGGCGATAGTTGAAGGCGACCATGTGCTGGACTCCGGCCTCCTGAGCGGCATCCAGCATGCGGCGGGCTTCGTCGGCGTTGCGCGCGATGGGCTTTTCGCACAGCACATGCTTGCCCGCCTTGGCGGCGGCCACCGCAATTGGCATGTGCAGGTCGTTCGCCGTGCAGATGTCAATGAGGTCAATGTCATCCCGGCGGACCAGCTTTTCCCAGGAAGTCTCCCTGGTTTCCCAACCGTAACGGGCCGCCAGCGCGTCCAGGGCGTCTGGATTGATGTCACACACCGCGCGCCGCACCGGTCGCACTGGCAGTTCGAAGGCGGAGGCAACTTTGAGATAGGCGTTGCTGTGGGCGCGCCCCATAAACTGCGCGCCGATGAGGCCCACATTGATTTGTTTTTTCATAAAGGATCTTTGGGCTTGCGTTGCAGGAACAGCGACAGGACCAGCAGCAGGGCGGCCAGCAAACCCGCAAGCCCCAGGCTGCGCTGGACACTGGCGCCGACACTGAAAGAGCCGATCAGCTTCAAAACGACTGTCGGTCCGAGCAGGCCAACGGCAAAGACGATGCCAAAGATGCTGCCGTACAACCGGGGCTCATACTTGGCGAAGGTGACGCCGATGATTGTGGGGAACATGGGGGCGAGCGCCAGCCCAACCAGGAGGATGGCCGCAATCGCCCAGCCGGCCGATCGGGTTAAGACCATGACGCCGGTAGCCAGCAATGTTACCGCGCACAGACCGGCAATGAGCCGCCCGCCAATGGCCGAGAGGTTCTTGATGGCCGAGGTCGCAAACCTGCCGCTGGCCAAGGCCAGGCCGAAACCGCTCAGCACCCAGGTGGCCTGCTGAATGGCGTGCGGGTGTTGCTGGCCACTACGGAGCTCGGTCATGAACGGCTTGACCCACGTACTGAAGGTGCTCTCCAAGGCGATGTAACAAAGCAGCGCGAGTCCGGCGATCCAGACCGGCGGTTCGCGCAGGAGGGCGACAGCTTGGGAGAATTGATAGCCCGAGGCAACCTGGGGAAAGCGCGGCACGCAGGCCAGCAATCCGAACAGAAAGACAAGCAGCGCGACCGAGGACAGCGCGGCGCCATAGCTGACCTTGGCGGTTTGCATCAAGGCGCCCAGCCCCAACGGCGTCAGTACGAATGCCAGCCCGACAAAGCCATTGCCAAAGTTGCTCGCGCGCGCCGGGTCCTTGCCATCGAACAGGACAATCGGAATGAGCGTATTGCCCACCGTGTTCACGCACATCGCGCCGATGCCCAACAAGGCGCACGCCGCCATTGCGGCGGAATAGCTTGCGGCAAAGGCCAGCAGAAAGATGGCGCCGCTGGTGGCAAAAAAGCCGGCGATGGCCAGCACCTTGTGCCCCAGCTTGTCCAACAGGACCCCAACGAACAACTGGACCGCCAGGCTGGTAAGGAACATCGTGGAGGCCAGGCCGCCCACCTGCGAGTTGTTGATGCCGAGCACCCCTTTGATCTCCTCGGAAATCGAGCCGATGAGGATGAAACAGATGGCGAGGGTGAACACGGCCAGCAAGGCGATGAGAGCCGGAAGCGTTTTCATGGGCGGGAAAGGGAATGCTTGGGATGCCTCTTGCGCAACCGATCCAAGAGTCCCCGGATCTCCGCAAGGTTCCTGGTTCCGAGCAAGCCAAAGGAAAACGGCGGTGGCACGGAGTCCAGGCCCTTGTCGGGGCTGGGGCCGCCCGCTGCGACGTCAGCGTGCGAATGAGAGGCAAGCCAGCCGTTGCCACGGCGATCCGCCCGTCTTGCCTGGAGATGCCCACTCATCGGCCTACTTCCGGTATTGGATCAGCACCATGATCCCGGGCCAGTTAACCTCCATGCCGTGAACCATCTTGCCGTCGTACCGGGGAGTCAGCCCGGTCTTGAGCACGTTTTCGCCGGGTTTGAGGACCTGCAGATTCTGGAGCGGGACGCGATGCAGGTAGTACGCGTAACGCGGTCCTTCGCTGTCGAACACGCGCTCGTCATTGATGAAGAGCCCGTTCATGTAACCGGGACTCCAGCTCACCCAGACAAGCTGTGCTGCCACGGCCTTTTGCAGGTCGCCGGTGGTGCGGAACTTTTCGACCTTCTCACTGGAGCGAGTCACCCATTTCTTCGGCACGTCGTAGGGTTTGCACAACTCCACCGAAAGCCCGTCGCGCTGGAAGCTCAACCCCGGGACCGGCGCGGTAAAGAAGATCAAACCGGTGTCGTCCGTGATGCGGGCCGCCAGGCGGAACGGCTGGGGTTGATCGGGCACCCAAGAGGTATCCCAAGCGCACTTCCAAGGCGGCGATGTTGCTGTGCCAATACTCCCTCTGGCTTGGCCGCGGACATACCACCAGTGCCACTGCGCGTAGTTCCCGTCGCCTTCCAGGTTGACGTCCTCGTGGTCTCCCAGAAAATCCACCTGTCGGATGCGGCGATCCGGGCTGGAGACTTCGACCGCCAACTCGACCGTCGTGCCCAGGGAGTCGCCTGACCGGGGAGATACGACGCGACCCGTCGGGTGGGGCTTTTTGAGCGGATCATAGTAAATCCGAAAGTGAACGCCATAGATCAGGTTTTGGGGCCAGTCCCAGGGATGTTCGTCGCTGACCCGCATTCGAAACTGGTTCTGGGTGGGTCGCAGAGTCGGCAGGGGCACCGCGACAATCGGATAGATGTGGTGCTGGTATTCCCACTGCGGCTCGGGGATTCTGCAGGCCTCCGGCACTTCGATCCAGGCGTTGCTGTTGATGGAGATGGCGAGGCCGCGAGTGCCGTCGTGACAGAGCAGTTTCTCGATCACCACTTCCGCGCGCGTCGCGTGCTCCAGATCGAACTGATGCGCCAACTGAAGGGGTCCGCCCCCATAGCCAACCCGCCCTCCGACGCGCAAAAAGCCGTCGCCATCGCCGCCCGTGTTGGTCCAGTAATACTCGCGGAACACATCGCCCGGCTGGGGTTGGGCTCGAAGAGCCAACGGCGCCGCCAAAACCAGCGCCAGCGACAGAAACAAGAGGTATGGTCTCATCGCGCGTTTCCTTGATTAAGCCAGACATCCAGACGCGGTGTGTCCCAGGTGTAGGGCTTGGTGACGATATCGAGCCGGCCGTCGCCGTTGAGGTCTGCAACACGACTCTCATGATTGCCGATGCCCACCGAGAGCACCTGCACCTGGAAATCGCCGCGGCCGTCCCCATAGAGAATCCAGGCGGTGCACTTCTGTCCGGGGCCGGGGGTATGCATTTCGGCGCAGAAGATGTCCAGGTGCTGGTCGCCGTTAATATCAGCCACGGCCAGGGAGTGGCCGGAGAGCACCTCGCGGTCGAGCAGGCGGCGGCGGGACCAGGACTTTGAATCGGTTGGCTCGCCCTGGCACTCGACGAACCACAAGGGGCCGTTGCCATCGCCCGGCGCAAGCACGATCTGCGCGATTTTGCCCGGCTTGAAATGCCCCGCGGCGATCCGGCCCGGATGATCGGCGATCTGGATCGCCTTGAAGTTGTTACCGCCTTGGTGTTTGAACCAGTAAAGCCCCGCCAGCAAATCCACCTGCCCGTCGCCGTCCACATCAAATACTGCCATGCCCTCCTGCTTGATGGCGGCCTGCACTTTCGAAGTGTCAAGTATCTCGACCACGGGCCAGGACGTCGCTTCCCGCACCTGGTCAGGAACCTCGGCCATGAGGAGCTTGCGCGAACCTTGATTCCAGAACATAAGCTGGGCCTTGCCGTTGCCTTTGAAATCAGCCATCGCTTGATCGTGGTGCGCTTTGCCGCCGCCCTTCTTGAGGAGGTGACGAGTCCAGGGTTTCCGGGGGTCAAAATCCGGGGCCGGGTTCTCGTACCACCACAGTTCGTCGCTGCGATAATCCCCCCCGATGATGAAGTCCAGATCGCCGTCACCATCCACATCCCACGCACATCCTCCAGCCTCGGGCGTCTGGGCGGAATCATCCATGAGGTATTTGGCCCAACCTGCGTTTGTGTGCCGCAACCAGATGATCGCCGGGGCCTGGGTGCGCTCGGCGATGACGATGTCGGCGGCGCCGTCTTTGTCTATATCAAAGACAACGCAGGCGGTTTGCTCTTTTCCTCCGTTGGGGACAGGCACCTCCCCCGCCTTGCTGGATAGATGTTTCCAATGCGGCAGCGGGATGTCGGCGGCTGACGCCCAGGCGAGGGACGCCGCCAACAGGGTGGCCGCGGCGATACGCGTAGAAGCTATTTTCATGGGTTGGTCTTGCTCAGTTGGAGGCGTCACAGGCTTGGAGTGAGGATCGTTGTGTGGGGTGTTTCCGTTAGTTGTCATTGCGCCAGACGTGAAGGTCCTTGAAACCGAAGTAAGCGATGCTGACGAGATCGAGATCGCCGTCGCCATCGAGGTCAACTGCGAGAGCCCCTTTGTGGCTCTCCTTGCCTTGGTCAATGAGGTGCTCGGCCCACGCCGCCCCCCGATTGATGTTTTCGTAGAGGACCAAACGATTCAGGCCTTTGGTTTCTCCAATCACGGTGTCCGGGTGGCCGTCACGATTGAAATCCGCCACCGAAAGGCTGTCGAGGCCATTGTAACCGCTGGCAATCTGATGTCGCTTCCACGCTGCTTTTGTCGGGTCGGCTGGCGCCTCGAACCAGAAGACCTGGCAGACCTTGGCTTCCGAATCGGTGGCCACCACATCGAGGCGGCCATCGCCGTTCACATCAGCCACTTCGATCATCTTGGCCATGTTGATTGTGCTGCCGACGGAGTGCCGGACCCAGTTGGTTGAGCCATCACCCGGATTGCGCCACCAATCCACCCCGGGGGAGCCGACGCCCGCCGCCAGGGCGAGATCGAGGTGGCCATCGGCGTCCACGTCGCCGAGACCAATTCCCTTCTGTTCGTCCTGGGAGGTGCTGGTGATCTTCTGGATGGGCCAATTGCCCGCCTCGGGTTTGTCGGGGATCTGAAGCAGAAAGGTGCCGCCGCCACCGGAAAGCAGAATGTCCGGGCGGCTGTTCTGTGGAATAATGTGGGCCAGGCGCATGGTCCGGCCGTTGCCGTGTTTTACACGCGGCATCTGCGCCACCACCCGAGCGGACCCCGGTGTTGCATGGCCGCCCGAGTTGTGCAGCCAAACAATGTTAGGCAGGTTTTCGCCCAGGATGTCAGACGCCAAGCCCCGTCCCGTGACATTGAACAGCAGACCGGCGTCGAGCATTTTGCCGGTCTCGGGGTCGTTCGGCAGGGTGACGCGGGGCCAGGGGCTCTTGGTCATGTCGCCGCCGGGATTGCGGTAGAGGTAGGGGCCGGAGACAATGTCCTGGTATCCATCGCCGTCCAGGTCGCCAAAGCCGATGCCAAAATCACCGGCCGTGCCGCCCGTCGAGGGTTCGCGGTTTCCATCGGCGTGAATGTAAGTCCAGCGGTCCATGCCGAGCTGGACTCCTGGGCGCGATGCTCGTGGTTCGCCGGTTTCGGCCCCCCCCGCCAAGGTGGCCGACAAGCAGCAGCAGAGCGCGAATGCTCTTAAATATAGGTTTTGCTTCATGTGACACATACATTTTTTACGGTGTCTCCGCGCTGGTCGTTCGAAGAGTCCCGGCGGGGGGAGGAATCCGCTGGCCAGGGAAGGGGGCTTTCTCCTCAAAGGGGAGATGACACCCCTCAATCGTCCCGCGATCCAGTAAGGGGGCGATGCCAACCGGCGGGGAGTTCTGTTTTAGAAAGCGTTCCACCTCTGCGAACGAGGGTACCCCGCTGGTGCAGCCTAATGCGGTGGCGCCCAGAGCGCCAACCGCGCTGGCGAATTTGAGCGTGTGCTCAAGGTCCCATTGCCGCAACAAACCGACGATCAGGCCCGCGGTGAAGCAGTCGCCGCAGCCGGACGGGTCCACCACCGGAACGCGGAACGCGTCCATTTCCACCACGCGCGAACCTTGCTCGGCATAGAGTCCGCGAGGCCCGCGGGTGATAACAACGGCCTGCGCTCCGGCCTCGCGCAAGACACGCGCTTGAGCGCGGGGCTCCCGTTCACCCGTGAGGATGCGGGCTTCGTCTTCGTTGGGAACGAACACGTGGACCCAAGGAAGCAGTCGGAGACACCGTTGCGGGTCTGCCTCACCGTCGCGTGAAATGCAGACGTTGAGCACCGCCCTGCAATCTCGCCGCTGGGCCTCCTTAAGGAGGGCCAAGAGCGCTTCGTCTTTCCAAGCCCGGAGCTTATAATAACCAGCCGCCAGCAAGACACCGTTGGGAGGGATGAGTTCCGGGGAGATGCCCTCGCCCGTAAAATGTTCGGCGGCTCCCAGCGCACTGATATAGCGCCGGTCTTCGTTCCCGGCCCGGTAAATCAAGGTGCTGGCAGTGGCACAGCCCGGTTGCAATTTGACGCCCCGCGTATCCAGGCCAACCCTTTGAAGCTCCGCCAAAAGCAGGGCCCCAAAAGAATCATCCCCCAGGACGCCGGCGAATACCACCCGCTCGCCGAGCCGCTGAAGAGCCACGGCGGTGTTCAGGGCGTTGCCGCCCGGAAACACTGCGATCCGCTCGGCCAACATCAATTCGCCCTCGGCGGGCAGCCGGGGCATTGGACTGGCAAAGATGTCCACGGTCATGTCCCCGACGCAAAGGACGCGCGGGGGGGCCGCTGCGGGGGCGCGGGTGGGGAACGAAACAGCCACGCTTTGACGACTGGAATCAAGCCCGGCCATACTTGTCCTCATACCTGACCTTGTCGGTATCGCTCACCGGGCCGAAGGCGACCTCGAACATGCGGATCGGTTTTGTGCCGTGCTCGTTGCTCAAACGATGTTTGGTCCCCCGCGGAATGAAGATTTCCTCCAGGGCCTTGGGGTGCAGCCATTCCTCACCGATCTGCACCTGGGCGCCATCGGTCAGCAGCGTCCAAAGCTCGTCAAAGTTCTCGTGTGATTGCAAGCTGCCCGTTTCGCCGGGGTTCATCTCGACCAGCCACACGGTACAAGGTTGATTGCGAACGTACTCGCGGTAGTGCCCCCAGGGGCGTTGGATAATCGTTGAGTGGTTTGCCATGGTTTGTTCGTCTCCTGCCGAGCAAGCGGGCACTCCATCTTGCGCATGGTGTCAGTGACTCAAACAGATATTTGAAGCACCAGGCGGCGGAATCGCGGCTCTTGAAGCGGAGTATGATTTGAGGCCCTTGCTACTTGGGTTCGGAAGATCGTTCCCTCAGCCAGAGCATGTCTCGCGGGCCATCCAGCGAGTTCACGGCGTAATACGAGCCCTTGGGAACTGGCGCGGCGGCCCAGCCATCAACCCACTTGTGAATCTCCGAATGGCCGTCGGCGAAGGATAACCCCGCCGCCCGGCCGTGATAGCTGGCTGGACGATCGGTTATCTTTGTCGAGTTCATATTGACTCCAAAAAAGGCGTCGTTGACGCTGTCTTCGCTCTCATCAATGATGACCCAGATCGTGGCTGGGCGGAGGAAGTCGGTTGTCCGTTTGTAGCGCCGGTAGGCCGGGAACTGATCCAGGTAGCCGCCGCCGTTTCCGGTGCCGATAACGAACGCATTCATGGAGACGCTACGCACCCGGGGTCCCAGTGCGGGAACGCTGCTTTGATCGGCGGGACAGCGATAGACCGACGGGTTCTTGGTGTAGGGTCCCAGGACGGATGCCAGGATCAGGGCGGTGTTGGTGTTGTCTTTGTTGGCGGCTGAATAGTCCATCCATCCGTCCACCCACCCGGTCCCCTTCTTGCCGATCGTCGTGGCGCCGTATTGGTTGTTCGGAGCCACCCTGCCTTCGTGGTCATCCGCATACATAGTCCAGGCGATTAGCAGTTGCTTGGTGTGGTTTAAGCACATAATACCTTGAGCTTTGAGCCTGGCCCGGCTCAAAGCCGGCAGGAGCATTGCGGCCAGAATGGCGATGATTGCAATAACCACCAGCAACTCGATCAAGGTGAAGGCCGAGGAGCGTTGGACCTCGATTTTTCTTGCAGACATGGCAATAGGCAAGTTCATAAGTGGAATACCCATTGTAGGTTCACAAGCGCCCTCTGGCTACGGCGTCACCAGCCTGTAAAAAACCGCGCCGGCGCCTGGGCTCAAGGGTTGAGCGAAGTACCCATCACTCGCTCCGCCGACTTGGAACCACGCGGACGGGCCCGACGCCAATCCGAGCGCATTGGTCTGGCCGAGCAGCCGCCAACCCGCGTTCGTGGGCCAGGTTAGTGTTAACTGGCCATTAACAACTTGATATTGAATTTGCGCTGCGGGCTGCTCGGGGCTGGGATCATTATTGGTGTAAACCAGGACGTTGTCGATGTAGATTTCGCTGCCCTCCGGCGCTGAGTGAATGCCGAACCCGACCACGATCTGGTCAAAACTGGTCGCCAATTGGGCATACGTCCCCGTCGCCCCCGTCACGAAACTGTCCGAGCCCACCCGATACTCCACCTTGATCTCATAGGTGTCGTCCGCCCCTTTGGTCAGGGTCATCCGCGCGGTGCCAATCGTCAGGCTTCCTGGAATCATGATGGGTGCCGGATCAACGGTCACCAGCGTCCCCCCCCGCCCGTGGCCATCCGTGCCGATGGTGGTCTGGTATTGAATGCGACAGTAGGGCAACTGCCATCCAATATAGGCGTTGTAGCCCCGGTCGTCCCAACCCTCGACTTGAAGCTGGTTGTTGTCGGTGAGGGGCGTGCCGCTGGAGGTGCCGATGCCGAAATTGAAGGCTTTCTTGAGGGGGGCGGCGGGATTATCGAGGTAAAAGTCAAACTGCACCGTCAGGCTGCTGATCGAATCCGAGGACATGTCCACTGGCGTGAGCAGTTGGCCGATGCCGTTCTGCTGCCCGGTTGACGTTTGGTCGAGATGGTAGTGCAGGGCCATGGAGCCAAAGACTTCGTTGGTCTGGACGACCATGTAACGGGTGCCCTCATTATCACCGTCGAGATACCAGCCGAACTTGGGGGTGCCCCCTTCAAAATCCTCGGAGATTACCAACGCGGCCCTGGTTGCGGGAGCCACCACCCATAACAGGCCGCTGAGAATCAGAGTCCACACCAAAAGGCCCTTAGGATGAAAGTCCCGAAAACCGGCTGGAGAGGATCGCTTGGCAGAAACGTGGGTCATTGCGGTCGTGTATCGTTTCATATCTTGACGAGTTGCGTTTGTTTTTGTTGAGTGTTTGTTGAGTGACGAATGCCGGCCCTTTCGGACCACTGCGTGCCGAACGGCTTACGGAATTGCCAGGTCGGGTGCACGGCCCACCGCGGGGTGGGTTGGCGGCCAACTGCTGCCCGGCATTCGCGGTTCTGGCTGATAACCAAAACATCGTCACATTGGGCAGCTTTATATCACGTCCCGGCAATTCCTGTCTTGCCGCGCCGCGACTTTCTTTATTCGTAAGCCGACATTCGCCCGGCGAGGCTTTGGCAACTCAGGTGCGAGCCAAGGGGGGCGGGGGAGGGAAAAACCCGGCGGCTGGAAACAGCTTTTATTGGTCGTCTGCGCTGCCGGGTAAATCGGAGTTACGGGCGCCGTTTTCGATTTGCCCGCGCACTCACTCCAGCCCGGCGGGAGCGGGGCAGCGGCGGCGAAACTCGCTGGGGGTGATCCCCACGTGCTGTCGGAAGGTCCGAGTCAGGGCGCTCTGGTCGCAGAAACCACAAGCCGCCGCAATTTCAGCCAGCCCCCGCCTGGTTTCACGCAAGAGCCGCGCGGCAGCCTGCACCCGCGTCTTGGCGAGGAATTGGTGAGGTCCGACATGGAAGATGGCTTTGAATTGGCGCTCGAGTTGGCGCGGAGACACGCCCGCCCGCTGCGCCAGTTCTTTGATCCTCATAGGCTCGGGATAACGTTCCCGCAACAAGGCGGCGGCTTTGGCCACCGTCGGCAGCGAAGGCAGGAGTTGCTCGCTCACATGGCAGCGTTGCAGAAAGCCGATGATGCCGACAATCTTCCCCGTTTTGGAGCGCAAGGGTAGTTTGTTGACAACAAACCAATCCGGCAAACCCTGGCTGTCAAACCAGAGCTCCCGGTGATTGAGAATCGCACGTCCGCCCGCCAACACCATGGCATCCTGCTCCCGGTAGCCCCGGGACATTTCGGCGGGCGTGAGGTCGAAATCGGTCAACCCGATGACCGCCGCCTCGTCCGTGACGCCAAAGGTCTCGAGGATGGACCGGCTAAAGAACATGATTTCACTCTTCTGGTTTTTGACGAAGACGTACAAATCCGGGAGGAGGTCAAACAAGCTGTTGAAGGTCTCCACCATGTCCACCTTCTCCAGCCAGGCCTGGCGCCGAGCCAATCGCGCCTTTCGTTCGGCGGCCGAGAGCGGCTCCCATCGCCGTTCCCGCGTCAACGGATGCAGTGTCGCGTTTTGCATACAAAAAGTCGTGGCGGCACAAGACATTGGCTCCACGTTTCATGCCCAATTGCAGTCAATTGAAAGGCAGAGAGCCATCTGTGAAAAATCTACCTGCGATGCGCCGGTCAGGCAAGGCCCTTTGGGGGGCGGGCCTGAAATGACTGTCACTGGCGATTTCCGTGACGGGCGGGCGCGTGGTCGGTGAAAGAGCTGCCCAGACAGCCACAACAATCCATACGAATAGGAATTCAAGATGAACCGAACACTCTTGCTGGCCGCCGTTTTGCTTGGTGCACACCCGTGCTTCGCCAGCCGACAGGACAACCTTTTGACCACCGGCTGGAAATTCATTCAGCAGGATCTTGCCGGCGCGGAGGCGACGGCATTCGATGACGCGGGGTGGTCGTCCGTCACGGTCCCGCACTGCTGGAACATTGAGCCCGGCGAAACCGGCGACAAAGATCGGTTTGACGAAGGCCCCGGCTGGTACCGCCTCCGGCTCAAACCCGACGGGACAACTGCGGGCAAGTCGTTTTTTCTAAAATTCGATGCTGTGTATCACTCCGCCGAGGTCTTTCTCAATGGCAAACCCGTCGGCCAGCACGTTGGCGGGTTCAGTGCGTTCTGTTTCGATGTCACGCCGCAGATGCGCCCCGGCGCGGACAATGTCCTGGCCGTCAAGGTGCATTTCAAGGCGCTGAGTGACAGCCCGCCGCTCGGCGGCGATTTTACGAAGTTCCCGGGGATTTATCGCAACGTGCATCTACTGGTGCTTGAGCCGTTGAGCGTGTCCCCCCTCGACGATGCCTCGCCCGGCGTGTACCTCAAGCAGGTTCACGTTGACGACACCACCGCGCGGGTTGAAGTCACGACCAAGCTCCGCAATGCGCACGACGAGGTGAAAACCGCCACCGTGCGCTGCCGGTTGCGCGATGCTGCGGGCAAGGAACTGCAAACCATCACGGCCACGCAATCCATTCCCGCCCGCGGCGCCGCCGATGCTGTACAGAATCTGATCATCCGGGAGCCGCACCTTTGGAACGGCTGCGCCGATCCGTACCTGTACCGCGTTGAGATCGAGGTCGCCGACGGCGCCACCGTCACCGATCGCGTAACGCAACCGCTCGGGCTGCGGTATTTCCGGGTTGATCCACTAAAAGGGTTTTTCCTGAACGGCAAAAAATACGCGCTCCACGGCGTCAACCGCCATCAGCACCGCCCCGGGAATGGCTGGGCGGTTTCGCAAAGTGACCTGGCCGAAGACGTTGCGCTGATCTGCGAACTCGGTTGCACCACCGTCCGGACCTGCCATTACCAGCAAGCCAATGAGTACCACGATCTGTGCGATCAGGCGGGACTGGTTGTCTGGGCGGAACTGGCGATGGTCAACGGGGTCAAGTTCGAGTCGCCGGATTTCAGGCGGAACACACGCCAGCAACTGAGCGAACTGATCAAGCAGAATTTCAATCACCCGGCGATTTGTTTCTGGAGTCTCTGGAACGAAATGCATGTGCCGAGCACCAATGCCATCGTCGAGCATGCGGAGTTTCTCAGCTTCATCCGTGAGCTCCACACCCTCGCCAAGCAACTGGACCCAACGCGCCTGACCACCGGCGCGTCGTGCGATGATGGGTTCGCGCCGATGACTCTTACCGATGTCGCCGCATGGAACGGTTACCCGGGCTGGTACATTGGCACCCCTCAAGGCTGGCCCGCGCTGCTGGCCGAAGTCCGGTCGCGGATTGGCGATCACGCCCTCGCGGTCAGTGAGTACGGCGCCGGGGCGAGTGTGCGGCACCACCAACTCGCCGACCAACAGCCACAGCCCGGCGGCCAATTTCATCCGGAGGAATGGCAGGCGCTCGTTCACGAGGAACACTGGAAAGCGCTGCGACAAGCGCCGTATCTCTGGGGGACCTACGTCTGGGTGATGTTCGACTTTGCTTCGATCGGCCGGCACGAGGGCGACCGCAAGGGCATCAACGATAAGGGCCTCGTCACCGCCGACCGGCTGACCCGCAAGGACGCCTTCTACTTCTACCAGGCGCAATGGACTACCAAGCCGGTGGTTTACATCACCAGCCGCCGCTTCAATCCCCACCCGACCGGTCCAACGCGCGTCAAAGTGTATTCCAACTGTGACCATGTGGAACTCTTCCTCAACGGCAGATCACTCGGCCGACAAACTGCCCCTGACCACGTCTTCGTTTGGCCCAACGTGGATTTGCCTGCCGGGAATAACAAACTCGAAGCCCGCGCGGGCGCGGTGAGCGACACCATCACCTGGAATTGTTCTCCGGACGCCTCCGCTCACCTCGGCCCTGTGGATTCGCCGCCAGCGCCGCGGAACAAGTCGAAACAGTGAGAAAAAGCCGGCGTTCACGAACCGCCCCCCCCTTGCGGGCGCTGTGCGCTCAATCGGGAACCAGTGGCCATGCGAGGAGAGCTGGCTAAACTCCCTGCGGTGCGGGAGGGTCGCGTAGCTGCCGGAGCCGGGCCTGAGACCCTTCAAGGGCTTGTGGGATGGCGACGCAGAACGCCCCGGGGAATGGAGACTCCCTCCCGCTGCGGAGAAACCAGCACCGGTCAGACCAGCACTGTGACGAGGCAAAGCAGCGGCGCTGCAGGCCTTTCTCGCAGCAAAGGCTTGCGTGGTGGCCGCAAGCCAAAGTTGCTCTTATTTGGGCGCCGGAATGGTGGACGGCGCAACCCAGTTGTTGTGCCAGTCCAACGCCCAGAGCTGCGACAGTCTCACCGGAGCGGCGTGACCGTCCATGAATACGATTTCGATGCCTCCCACCAACTGGGAACTGGAGGTGATGCTTCTTGGCGCCGCGTTGGGCGCAACGCCCATATGCCGCGCCACGGTAAATCTCGCCATGAAGATGTCGTCGCCGCCGTTGTACAGGTTTCTGGCGGGCCCTTCGATTTCCTGAGGCCACCCATCCACCCACACCGCATCCGCAAACACCGGTGTGCTCGCCGGTGTGCGAACACTCGCATCGGAAGTGTACTTCCAATCATCGGGCCCGCCGGTCACAATGCGGCTTGAATAATCGCCCGTGTAGAGCCACCCGTTGAAGCCATAGCTGCCGGTGTAATTCGTGCCATAGGGAGACCACCGCCACATTTGATCGGCGGCGCCCAGGGTGTACTGGGGACTCCAAACGGCCCGTTTGGTGGGGGCGCTGGCGACGGGGCAGACCCGGACGCCATCCACCCGCGAGTAATAAGTGATGAGGGTTGCCATCCAGAGGTTGCGGTCGTAGGTATATTGGAAGGATTTACTGAAGTCGCCAACATACATGCTGTGGGCAAGCCCCAACTGCTTTAGGTTGCTGAGGCACTGAATGTCTTTGGCCTTCATCTTGGCGCGGCTGAGGGCGGGGAGCAACATCGCGGCCAGGATCGCGATGATCGCGATGACCACCAGCAGTTCAATCAGGGTGAAGGCCTTCGGCCTTCCAGGCATCAAGGAGGGTTGTCCAAGAGTTTTCATGCGATGAGTTTTCATGGTGAGTTAAACGTTCAGTGGCTGATTCTGATCTGTGAGCAGGACTTTAAGGAAGTACATCTATCCACACGGCGCCACCGTTGGTGTTGAGATTGTAGCTGCCGTCCGGCACTCGGCCATAGGCGGCCAACGCCATGGGACCGATGGTGCCTTCGGGATCCACCACCGCCAGGCGCAGGGTGTAACACCCGGCAGCAATCGCCGGCAGGGCATAGGTGTCGGTCACCGTCAGCGCCGTCGTGGACGGGAGCACCGCGTGCAGATCGGTGGCGCTGGGCGCGCTCCAAGTCAGCGTGCCCTTCCAATCGTAAAGTCTCCATTCCACTCGCCAGGGGCGATAGCTGGGTGTCACACCCCGGTTGAGCCAGGACACAGTCAGCCTCAAACCCCCTCCCGCCCTGACCGACCGGGGCGCGGTTACCTCCGAAATGGCAAAACGGTAACCCACGGTCGCAAAAGCGGCCCGGAAGGCAGCCTGGTCTGAACTGCTCCAATCCGACGGAGAACCGAGGTTGCCGTTGGCCATCAGCGCGGCGTGGTGCCGGGACATCTGGGCCAGGAACAGAGAGGCGGTGGTACCGCCGACGCCCCAAGGCTCGCCTCCCACAGGCGCGACCTTCCACCGATCATTCAGCAACGCCGATGAAGCTGGATAGGCGGCGGCGAATTGAGCCGGGTAACTGTCAAGGCTGGAGTTGCCCCACGAATCAGCCCGCAGGCTGATCGGCTTCGGCTGCGCTGTCGAGGAGAGATTCAAGATGTAATTCACGGTGTAAAGGTCGTCTATCATCACGAAAAGCTGCTGGCGCGGAAATGCGGAGCGGTACAAGTCTATGTAGAACCGCTTTGTCTGGTCCGAGACCGAATAGGGCGGCAGATTATTGTTCGGTCCGCGCCAGGTGTTGTTCTCGCCGTAGGGCCCCCACGCCCGCATGTCAAAGGCATAGACCCGCGGATCATGGGCGTAGCGATTGGATATCGCCTGGATCAGAGCCGCAAAGCGGGCCTTGAAAAAGGCGTTCTCGAAATCGGGCAGCCAGGTGCCGTTGACCATCTGGCCGTAAGGCGCAACCGCCAGATACGGCGGCACCCAGGTCCCGGAGTTCGCCCCTGCCCCCTTCATGTTGTAAACGGCCCACCACACCAGGCCGGTGGCGCTCCTGGCGATCGCCAGCTCCGAGTCGAACTGTGAAAAATCATACACGCCCTGGCTGGTTTCGAGGAGGGACCATACAACCCGTTTGAAACGCAGCGGGTGCTGAATCGTCTTGCCCGACTCGCCAATGGGAAAGGTGTTGGCGCCCGCCTTTGAAAACGGGCCAATATCAGCGTTGATAACCGGGCTGAGCGGGTCGCCATCCAGAATCTCGGTCGGATGATACGCGGCGATGAATTGTGTCCCGTCCGATGGATCGAGCGGATTAAATGTCGGCTGATGCCGCAGCTCGAACACGTCATCCAAACCGTCCCCGTCCGTATCCAGCGGCTGGCTTAGGGGCACCCGGCGCACGCGGAAGAACAAGGCTTGGCGATCATGGCATGTATTGGTGGCGGCCAGCTCTCCCATGCCGGCGGTGCCGAGCGCGGCAGCAGTCGGCAGCACGATGTTGGTCAGCCCGCCGCTGTAGAGAATGTAGTAATAATTCGTGTCGGAAAGGTATTTCAAGCGCGGCACGCTGTTCGAGGCGCAGATAATCTCCGTGATGAGGAATCCCGTCTTGTCATAGTCGGCCTCGCCGTTGGTGTAGATCAGCAGGTTGTCAAGGTAGATGTCGCTCACGCCGTCGGTGGCTCCATGAATGCCAAACCCGACCAGAATCTGGTCAAAACTGGTCGCCAACCGGGCATACGTCCCCGTCGCCCCCGTCACGAAACCGCCCGCCCCCACCCGATACTCCACCTTGATCTCATAGGTATTGTCCGCCGCTTTGGTCAGGGTCATCCGCGCGGTGCCAATCGTGTGGTTGGCGGGAATCTGGATGGCTGCCGGATCAACGGCCACCAGCGTTCCCCCCCGCCCGTGGCCATCGGCGCCAACGGCGGTCTGGTACTGAATGCGGCAGTAGGGCAACTGCCAGCCAATGTAGGCGTTGTAGCCCCGGTCGTCCGAAGCCTCCGCGGCAAGCTGGTTGTCGGCGGTCAAGGGCGTGCCGCTGGAGCTGCCAATGCCAAAATTGAAGGCTTTCTTGAGGGGGGCAGCGGGATTGTCGAGGTAGAAGTCAAACTGCACCGTCAGGTTGCTGACCGAATCCGAGGAGATGTCCACTGGCGTGAGCAGTTGGCCGATGGCCTCCTGCTGCCCGGTGGCCGTCTGGGCAAGATGGTAGTGCAGGGCCATGGAGCCAAAGACTCCGTTGGTCTCGACGACCACGTAACGCGTACCCCCGTTGTCATTGTCCAGGTACCAGCCGAACTGCGGGGGCTGTGCCTCGAAGTTCTCCGCCAGGATCAGGCCCGCCTGCGTCGCCGGGACCGCGGCCAAGAGCGCGCCGCTGAGCGCCAGGCCGGTTGCCAACCGCCACTTGCTCCCCCGGCTGCTGGTTTGGACCTCCGGACCAACCCCCGCAGCCTTTGCACGCCGGGAACCTACTGGCCACGCCTTCTTCATGGTACGCATTATTTGTGAATCTGGTGTTTGTTTAACACGGACGGGGTCCGTTGTCTTGTATCCCGCCGACATTCTTTATCAAAACCGCGACACCGTGACCGGCGGCCATGCCTTGCGCCGTCCGGCCCCCCGGTCTCATCTCAGACCCGCAGGCAGATTCTCCGCGGGCAGCCGCGAAATCCCCAACCTGAAGGGTTTGTTTCGGGTCTTTTGGCACCCTACGGCTTCAGCAGGGAAAGGATGCTGCGGAATTTCGGTGCGTTATCCCCGGGGTTCTGGCCGCTGAAGTGGTCGTCAGTGTCCCAGTACTTGGCTCGGTCAAAGGCGGCTTTGGTGGTGCTGAAGGTGACGTGGCCGTCACCCCAGGCGACGTGCAGACCCACCGGACTGCTGCCGCTGCGGTGCGGAATGGTGCGCCAGGTATAAATCAGGTCGGTGATCATCGCCCGCTTGGCATCCAGCTCGGTGGTCTTCAAGGCGACGGTGGACCACTCCATTCCCTCCGGGCTAATCGCGGAGATGTTCCGCGACTGAGGGTACCAAATGTAATTACCGCGGACCCGGCCCCCGTAATAGGTAGGCCAGGGCTCATACCATTTCATTTCGAACTTGATCGGCACGGAGTCCACATGACGGAGGCCCGGGTCGTAGAACGTCTTGCCCGCGGAGACGATTTTCTCGGTATAGAGGATGCCCAGGTTGGCGTTGTAGTTGCCGGAAGGCACAGTACCATCGGGGCCGCCGGGGAATAGCTCGTAGCTTTCCCAAGGCTTGCTCCACCTGAGACGTTCCGGATCGAATTGGGTTCGCGGCAGGCGGTCGCCCGCCGTGTCGGC
Source organism: uncultured Verrucomicrobiota bacterium (assembly GCA_964631605.1). Taxonomy (GTDB): domain Bacteria; phylum Verrucomicrobiota; class Verrucomicrobiia; order Limisphaerales; family UBA8199; genus JARKQH01. The sequence continues at coordinate 704 of CAZVYG010000050.1, read as the reverse complement.
GTAAAGGTATAGGCCCAAGCCGATCTGCCGGAGGTTATTGGTGCAGGAGGCGCGCTGGGCGCGGTCCTTGGCGCGGCTGAGGGCGGGCAGCAACATCGCGGCCAGGATCGCGATAATCGCGATGACCACCAGCAGTTCAATCAGGGTGAAGGCCTTCGGTCTTCCGGGCATCGAGGAGGGCTGCCCAAGAGTTTTTATGCGATGAGTTTTCATGGTGAGTTAAACGTTCAGTGGCTGATTTTGATCTTCGGGCAGGGCTGTAAGGAGGTACAGCTATCCACACGGCGCCACCGTTGCTGTTGAGATTGTAGCTGCCGTCCGGCGCTCGGCCAGAGGCGGCCAATGCCATGGGACCGATGGTGCCTTCGGGATCCACCACCGCCAGGCGCAGGGTGTAACACCCGGCAGCAATCGCCGGAAGGTGTCTGCGGGGGCTGTCCCTCGAAGTTCTCCGCCATGATCAGGCCGGCCTGCGTCGCCGGGACGGCGGCCAAGAGCGCGCCGCTGAGCGCCAGGCCGGTTACCCACCACCACTTGCTCCCCCGGCTGCTGGTTTGGCCCTCCGGGCCAACAGCCGGAGCCTTTGCACGCGGGAAAGCCACTGGCCACGCCTTGTTCATGGTACGCATAATTTGTGAATCTGGCGCTTGTTTAACACGCACGGCGTCCGTTGTCTTGTATCCCGCCGACATTCTTTATCACAA
>CAZVYG010000049.1:13828-38623 GCA_964631605.1 uncultured Verrucomicrobiota bacterium | reverse complement strand
GCGCGTTGCTCACGCTCAAACTCAGGGTCGTCGCCGCCACCGCCGTGTCGTTGCTCCGGCTTTCAAACTGGAATATGCCCAGGCGTTCCACCGTGAAATTGCGGACGAAGGCCGGGTTGAGAGGGTTGCCGGCGCGATCTGTCACGGTGGCTGCAATGCTCAACCGGGTGGGACCGAGCTGAATGGGGCCATCCACCAGGGCAAAAGTCGCGATGTTTCCCGAGGTGTAATTTGGCGGGACCAGGGGATAGGTGACATCGTCGCTTGTGCCGAACAGCGTGTCTGGACCGGGTTGCCGAAGACTGAAGTTGAGCGTATTGGTGACCGTGCCCGGCAGCATCGGCTCGGAAAAGGTTACAGTGAAGGCGTTGATAATGTCGGACGTGGTGGTCCCTTCGGCCGGCAAGGTCATACTCTGAACAGACGGGGGAATATCATCCGTCAAGGTCAAGGTGAGAAAGTAACGGGCAAGCAGATCGCGATTGAGAGCGCTGGCGACGCTGACGACATAGTCCCCTCGCTGCGAAATGGGGAATAAGAAGTTGGTGCTGGCGGTAAACACGGGGTTGGTTTCGCCCAGACGGAAGAGGGTCATCACGGCGTCTCCGGGCTGAAGTGTGCTGTAGGCGCCGGTGAACAGTTCGGCACTCAGAGTGTTGCCCGCGTCCAGCGTGCCAAGTGCGAAGAAATCACCAGCGGTGTCCGAGTTCGGAAGCGTGGCTCCGATGCGGAACCGGTAGCTGCCGGCCAGGAAAAGCGGGGGAACCACATTGGCCGTGTTGGTGGCGTCGTTGGGTTCGGCCTCCAAGGATGAACCGCGGCCCAGGTCCACCCTAAGGCGGTAGTCGGACACCTGGTTGTCGGTGTAAACGCGCACGCGGTAGCCGCCGGGCACCGGCAGCAGCACGTTGTAGAATTCCGCAACCCCGGACGTCCCTCCATCCACGGTGGCGAGGGTTTGGCCCGAGGGATTGAGCAACCGCAAACGGGGCCGGGAATTTCCGATTGCAGCCTCGATCCGCGCCGTAAGCCGGTCGCCAGCCTCCGCCTCGAAGGTCCAGTCGTCGGCCAGGCTGCTGCCGATGCCATCAAACGCATTGGTGCTTGCCGCCGAGAAAAACGAACTGGCTGGCGGCGTTTCCACAAAGGCAAGCGGTTCCGTGCCCGCCCGCGCCACGAGGGCAACCAGCGTCAGGACGGTCCAGGCCAGTCCGAGGCCAAACCCGCGCCTGGCCCGCCCGCGGGGAGTTCGGCGGGACGGGGAATGGTGTGGGCGCAGGGGAATCGTGGTTGCAGAAGCGTTTAGGGTTTTCATAAATAAATCTGCTGGTTCGAACCAAACCATTGGCCATTCTCCGCCCCATGTCAAGGGGTGCGCGGAGGAATTTTCATTATCGCCGGCCGGGAGGGGCGGGTTTTGCGGCGCTTTGCTTTTGCGCAGTTGCCGGTCTATGGTTGGACCGCACGATGTGAAAACGCGCCGGTCATCATTAGCAAAGCAGACCCACTCGGTCCGGGTGTTCGGGTTTTTGAAATGGGCCTACACTCTGGGACTGGCGCTGGCGACGGTTTTTGGATCGGGGGCGGGGCAGGAGGCGCATCCGGGGCGCATTTTGGTGATGCCGCGGGATGGCGGGGGTCGAGCGGCGCTGGCTGAGACGCACCGGGGGCGGGGAAGGCAGGTGGAGCGGACGTTTCCGCGCCTGGGTTATCTGCAGGTGGTCCGGCTGGCGCGCGGCGAGAGCGTCAGCAGGGCCGTGGCGGAATGCCGGACGTTGAGCGCCGTGGCCTGGGCAGAGCCAGACTGGGTCGTGACTGCCAACGGGCTGTTTCCCAACGACCCCTACTTTCAGAACGGCACGCAATGGGCGCTCAATAATTACGGTCAGAATGGGGGAGTGGCGGATGCGGACCTGGATGCGCCTGAAGGCTGGGACGTGGTGGCGACGGCCAGTAACATTGTGGTGGCGATTGTGGACAGCGGGATTCGTGCCACCCATGAGGACTTATCTGAGAATCTCTGGCGGAATCCAGAGGACGGGACACCCGGTTTCAATGCTTTAACCGGCCAGCATGATCCCTGGGACGAAAACGGCCACGGCACGCACCTGGCGGGTACGATTGCCGGGGTGGCAAACAACCAACGGGGTGTGGCCGGTGTGGCGTGGAGAGCCCGTTTGATGGTCTGCAAGTTCCTGGACGCATCCGGCAACGGCTACACGGCCGACGCCATCTGTTGCCTGGAATTCGCCCGCAGCAACGGCGCCCACATCGTCAACCTGAGTTGGGGAGCAGGCGCCTTTTCCCTGGCCTTGTCCAATGCTCTGTGGGCGGCGCAGTCCGAAGGGATCCTGCTGGTGGCCGCGGCCGGCAACAACGCCTCGAATAACGATCTGGTTCCCTACTACCCGGCCAGCCTGCCGTTGGAAAACCTGGTGGCAGTGGCGGCCTCAACGCGGACTGACGACCGATGGACATTCTCCAATTACGGCCCTGCAAGCGTGGATTTGTTCGCCCCCGGGCTGGCGGTGTATTCGACGGCAAGTAGCGGCGACAGCGCTTACGAGAGCCGGAATGGCAGCTCCATGGCCGCCGCCCATGTCAGCGGCGCCCTGGCGTTGATGCGGCAGCAGAGTCCCGGCTCGACTTGTGCCGAGATTCTGGCGGCGCTGCGCCGCGCGGTGGATTCCAAAAGCGCCTTCGCGGACAAATGCCTGACCGGAGGGCGTTTGAATTTGCGCAAGGCACTTGACTGGCCGGCCGTTTCCCTCGGTTCGAGCAATGGCACGGCTCAAGTCCGGGTGGCCGGAGTCCCAGGGCATTCCTACGTGATTGCCGCCTCCACGAACCTGATGGAGTGGGCGGCCCTGCAGACCAACACTGCCCCCGCCAATGGTCAGTGGTTGTTTACCGATTCCGACTCCACCAACTTCCCCGGGCGGTTTTACCGCGCGCAGCCGGGACCCTGATCCCGACCGACGGGAGCCGCCGTTCATCCGACAAGAGGGGCGGTTTAGAAATCCGTCGGCAAGCGGAGACGCCGCTCCAGCGGGGCGTCGTAACCCGGCCGGATTGCGCCGGCGGACGGTCCATTCCGCGGCAGCGATTGCGGGACGAGTTGGTAAAAGGACGCAGCCATGAGGTTGCTGGCTTGCGCCGGCATGCACCGGCAAATCAGGGTGCTGATCGTCCTGCCATCACCCGACAAATACACAATCGGCCCCATCGGCACCGGGCCGTCGTCAATGACTCGTGCCACGACTGTGGTCGGGGCGTTGCTCCAGGCGGCCTCAATCGAGAAACGCCGGCCGGGGAGAGGCGCCCCGAAGTGCTTTTGGGCGGCCTGTTCGAGACTTTGTGTCACGAAAACAACGTCCATGCCGCTGGGGTCCGTCAAAATCTCCCAGATGACCGGCGCACCGGTGGAATCGAGGGTAAGCCGGACTCCCTGAACCTTGGAGCTGTCCAACCCGCTGTCGCTGGAATTGGGGCCGGACCACCAGTAACTGAACCGGGGATGGAATCGTTCCCGAACTGGAATTGCGTCCGAGTCGAAATAGACAGTGGACGGATGCGTTTCCACTGGGACGGCCGGTGGTTGGAGGTTTGGCTGTGCAAAGGCCGACCCTGAACCACGGGCTTGGCTCGCCTCCTGAATGATCAACGGCGCCAGGGTCCAAGCCAGGTCTGCCGGTTCCCGCGGAACGGGTTTGTAGAGAAAGGCATTAGTGAACCAGAGAGTCGCGCGGGCATGGATTCGGTCCGCCGTTTGCTCCGCGAGGGCGGGATGGGGGTCGCGGGCGCGCGGTTCGTCTTTTGTCAGCGAACTCCGTGGCGCGAGGCGGGAGGGATTGTCGGCCTGGCCATCGCGTCGCGCGCAACCGCTCGTGGCGAGCAACACCGAGAGGGCGGCGGTGACCGCAACGCCGGCCCATTGCAGAGTGGCGCCCGGGCGCTGCCCTTTCGCAGCGGTTCCGCTTTCGAAACCCCTGGTTTCCTTTACCGGCCGTCTCATCCGGCACGGAAGATAACGGGTGAATGCAGCCGGCTCAATCAAAGTCGTCGCGGGGCGCTCGCGGGGCTTGACTTGATCGGGGCGGTGTTAAAGAATGGCAGGCGTCGTATGCCGCGAAAAAGCAGTGCCCGTAACAAGCCGCTGAGCCGGGTTGAGAAGCGAGAGCTGGATGTGAAGATCAGTTTCCTGGAGGGGATTGTTCGTCGCGATCCCGGCTTTATTGAAGCGTTGCAACTGCTGGGGGATTGTCTGGCGCAACGCGGCCGCCACACCGAGAGCCTCAAGGTTGACCAGCGCCTGTCCGAATTGGAACCGGACAACCCCATGGTTTTCTACAATCTGGCTTGCAGTTACGCCTTGTGTTCGGAGCTGGACCGGGCGGCGGCCGCGCTCGAGCGGGCAATCAACCTGGGCTACCGCGATTTCAGATGGCTGGCCAGGGACCCCGACTTGCGGCCCTTGCGAAAGCATCCGCTCTACCGCCCGATCCAGGACCGCATTCGCAAGATGCGCGTGCGGGTTTCCCGAGCCGGTCCGGAATGAACGTCACCCACGACGGACGAACCAGGCATTACCGGACCGTTTGGTTTGACGCGGCGGTCAACCAGGTCCGAATGATTGACCAGCGGCTGCTGCCTCACCAATTCGCCGTTCTGTCCACGCACGATTTTCGTGAGACCGCCAGGGCCATTCGCGACATGGCCGTGCGCGGCGCGGGGGCGATTGGCGCTGCGGCCGCCCATGGCCTGGCGCAGGGGGCCTGCGCGTTTCGAGGACGGGACCTGGCCCGTTTCTCCGCCCACATCGAGACGGTGTTTCAAACCCTGAAAGCCGCCCGCCCGACGGCTGTTGACCCGCTCAACGCGATGCTGCGCGTGAGGGCGGCTTTGAGACGGGGAGAGACGGTCGAAGAACAACAGCGGCTGGCGGTGGCCGCCGCCGAGGAGTTCGCCAACGAGGATGTGCGCCACTGCCAGGCCATCGGCAGGCACGGCGCACGGCTCATCCGGCCGGGCATGAACGTGCTGACGCATTGCAACGCCGGCTGGCTGGCGTTCGTGGACGTTGGCAGCGCCACGGCTCCCCTCTATGCCGCGCAAGCCGCCGGCAAAAGATTTCACGTCTATTGCGACGAAACACGGCCGCGTTGCCAGGGCGCCACTCTCACGGCGTGGGAACTGGCCCAACAAGGCATTTCGCACCAGGTCATCGCCGACAGCGCCGCCGGGCATCTCATGCAGCACGGGAGGATTGACCTGGTCATCGTCGGCAGCGACCGCACGCTGGGGCGGACCGGCGAGGTGGCCAACAAAATCGGCACGTACACCAAAGCGGTGCTCGCGCATCGGCATCGAATTCCCTTTTACGTGGCCATTCCGCTCTCGACCCTTGATTGGAACCTCGCCTCCGGCTCGGAGATTCCCATCGAAGAGCGGGACCCGGCGGAAGTTCTGGGCGCCTGGGGCGTGCCGGCCGGCCTGTCAGTCGCCGCGCGCGGCAAGAGTTCTTTGAGCGGGAGAACTCGCGCGAAGCCAATGCGCGCGGTTTATGTGCAGGTGGCCAATCCCGGCAGTCCGGCTTATAACCCGGGTTTCGACGTGACCCCTCCCGACTTGATTACCGGCATCATCACCCCCGTCGGCATCTTCAAGCCCAAAGAACTCTGGGCGCAACGCCACCGGCTGGGCTTTGAAGGTTGAACTCCGTTGGAATCCTCGGCCCCGTGGCAATCCGCATCCACGCCGGAGCCTTCGGACGTTGCGGCGGGCTTGGCGGGGCCGGAATGATTTGTGGCGAAAGGTCTAACCCAATGCAGCCGCCAGCCAGTCGAGGTAGCCTTTCGAGCCATCGGCAATGGGCAGGACCACAAACTCGGGCGTCTCGTAGGGGTGCAGCTTCAGGACCTGGGCTTTGAGCGCGCCGACCCGCGCCTGGGTGGTCTTGAGCACCAGGAGCACCTCGCTGCCGCGTTCGATCTTCCCCCGCCACCAATAGTGCGACTCGATTCCGGGAAGCAGGTTCGCGCAGGCGATCAACTTCGCTTCGAGCGCCGCCCGCGCCAGTTGACGGGCCGTTTTCAGGTCCGGAGCGGTGACCAAGGCAATCGCAAAAGCCGTCGTTCGTTTCATACTGGAGTTACTTTCGGCCAGTGGAGGGGCACGCCCTGGTTGCTGAGCAGTTGGCGATAGCGCTCGAGCAACTCAGCCTTGTCGCGCACCGCGCGAGGCGTGGTTTTGGTGGACAGACAGAAGCCGACGAGGGTGCCAACCGCTTCGCCGATGTTCCACTCTGTGGGATGCTCGCGGTAGCACCCGTTGGTAATGTGAGTGACGCCGATGTTCTTGCAGGCGGGCAGGAGGTTTCTTGTCCGGCGCGGCAGCAGCGCCCCCAGGGGAATCTGAAACGGCAGCGAACTGACGTCTATCGCGTTGTTCCCGCCCGTGCTGGGGTGCAAATCAATCCGGTAACTGCCAATCCCGACCGAGTCCTTGAATTCGGCCGCCCGAACGTCCTCGCGACTCGCCCCGGTTTCCTGCATTCGGTATTCGGTCGAAACATGTTGTTCGACTACCGTGAACTCGGCGCGGATGCGCCGGCTTTCGCGGATATACGGATATTTGGCCAGACCGTCCTCCGTGCCAACGATGTCGGGACGAAGACGCAGCCCTTTCCAGCCAGTGCCGCCATCGGGTCGGGGCGCCTCGGTTTGCAGCCAATAGAGCAGAGACAAACTGAGTTGTTTGGCCCGGGCCAGGTGCCGGGCGGCTTCCTCGGGGCTGACCTCGAACAGGTTGCCCAGCAGATAATCGTTCTGCGGCCAGTTGATCAGCGAAATATCGCCGGGGTAAGTGCCGGGCGCGAACAGGCTTTTGTCCGCAATCCGGCGGTAACTCCACAAGCCCAAGCCGCGCTCGGGGTCGGTCTCCAGCTTGCGCGGTTGGAAGGTCACGGCGTCGCTGTACTCCCAGGCCAGCAACCTGCCCGGCCAGGCGGGCGTGATGTCGGGGACGTAATCCCGCCAGAAGCCGTATTCTTCCGGCCGGTCAATAACGTGATTCTCGCCTGCCACATAATCCATGGCGAAACAGGCTGTGAACGCCTGCATATTGGCCGGGGCGGCCTCCTCCGGGGCGTGGGGCTCGCCGGTTTCCCGGCGCGACTCGGCGCCGGTCACATACTCGGTTCCGGAGAGCGGCAGCAGATCCCCAAGTTCCGTGGCATCGGCAATGTAAGGCGCCCACAGCACCACCGTGCGCCCGGTCTCCAGACTGCGAACTTGCACCGCCTCAACCCGGTCGCCGTTAACCGCCACGCTCTCGGCCTTGTGGCGGAGCAGGACGACCAGGCGCCGCCCGGCGACGTAAGGGGCCAGCATCTCCTCGAGTGCCGCCAGGGCCACGCGCGGTTCATGGCACAAGCGCGACACCCACCCATTGCCGGGGTTCAAGTAAGGCTGCGCCCGGGCCTCGGCCGTGAGCGGGTAATTCCTCAGGTAATAATCCCGAATCTTCTGGCGCAGCAGCAGGTAGCTCCGTGTGCCGCCGAAGCTTTCGATCCAGGGATTTTCGTCCGGCGGCACCGCCTGCGCGGTGAGTTGTCCGCCGATCCAGTCGGTCTCCTCGGTCAGGATCACCCTCAACCCGTTCCGGGCCGCGGCCAGCGCCGCCGCGCAGCCCCCCAAACCGCCGCCCACGACCACCAGGTCCGCCGCCATCTCGCGCGCCCGGCCCGGAGTTTCGACCCTCGCGGCTTCGGGACGGGATGCCGGCTGCGCGGCCATCACGCCCGGAACGGCGGCAACCAACGGCAACGATCCCCCGACGCGCTTCAAGAAGGCGCGGCGCGGCACGGCAGCACTGCTTTTCATGTCGAACCGGGAGTTTTGTCTGTCCGCCGGGCGGGGAGGAGCTCGCAACCTATTGCGCCACCTCAAGCACCCGGTAGAACCCCAAAGTGCCGGTTGACGCCGGGCTTGTCCAGATCAACAAGGTTTGCGGCGGGCGCTCATCACCTTCAGCTTCACCAGAGGGGGTCACGATCTGCCCAGCCTTTCCCACAGTTCCTAGCGTTGTTTCTGGCAACGCCAGCTTTTCAGGAGGACATGCTGGAGACACAGGCCGAGGCAAAGCTGGCCGAGCTGAGCCGCGAAGCCCGCGAGCTGGCCAACCGGGTCAGGGAAATCGAGGACGCGGTCTATGACCTCAAGACGGTGAATCAGGGATACGCCATCCGGTAAAGAACGGCGCCGTTGGCGGGATGGATGAGGATGTTGGTGCTGGTCACCCGATCGCATCCGGGCAGCGTCACCCAGTTGGTGCTCAGGCCGGTGGCGAGGGTGTTTGTCTGGACCTCGAGCCGCCAGCCCAAATGGTCGGCCGGCCAGGAGAGCTTCAAGACATTGCCGGTTAACACCGCGGTGAGGTGGGTCGGGTTCAATGCAATCGTCGGCACACTCGTGCCGTACACCTTGCATTCGTAGAAGGACGCATATCCGCCGGGTTGGGTGCAGCTCGTCACCGTGATCCGGACGTATCTCGCCACAGCCGAAAAGGTGTCGGCGGTGTCTCCCAACGCCGTGTTCCCAGACTTGTCAATGACGGTGGTGAAGTTCGTGTTATTGCTGCTGACCGCGATTTGATAACCGTAAGCCCGCGAGCTGCCATTATACCACTGAATGGCGACACTGGATAAGGTGTAGTTGGTCCCCAAATCCACCTGCCACCATTGCGGCAATCCCGGGCCGGAAGCGGCCCAGCGCGTGGCGGGGTCGCCATCGTTGCCTTTGAAAGGGTCATTGCCAGCCTGAAAGCTGCTGGCCGTGACGGGTGTACCTTGCGACAACACGATCGGAATTGTCACCGCGACCTGAGAGGAATCTGCACTCTCGCCCCCGGCGTTCACCGCCGAGACGACATAATAATAGGTCGTGCCGGCGGCCGGCGAGAAGTCAATGAAAGTGGTCGTGGCGGTCACGTTCCTGGCCAGGGTTGCGTAAGGCCCGCCACTGAGCGAGGCGCGCTTGAGGTTGTAACTGGTGGCTCCGGGTGTGGCCGGCCAGGACAGATAAATCTGGCTGCTGGCAGCGGTGGCGGCCAGGCCGGCGGGGGCGGGAGGTATCGGGGGAATCGGCGGGGGATCCAGCGCGGTCTCGAGCGTGAAGGTTTGGGCGGTTCCGATGCTGGTGCCGCCGGCGTCAACGCTGCCGTCCGACTTGACGGTGAGATAATAGCCGGCGGAGGTTCGGATGGCCACCTGACTACCGTTCGTCAGGGTGCCGGAGCCGGTCAGACTAAGGATGGAGAAATTTTCAGCGCTCGACGGCGTGCGTTGGTTCGCGAACAATGCCGCGCCTCCGCCATGGGTGGCGGTCAGATAAAGGCCGTTGTAAACCTGAAGGCGGACCTCATGGCCGCTGAAGAGGGCGCCGCCGCCGGCAAAGTCATCCACCGTGAATTGCTCCCAGGGGCCCGCCACCGTCCAATTGCAGATGAGGGCATCGTTGCCGCCCCACGCGGCGCCGAGATAACAGCCGTTGCGAGCTGATCGGAACGTCACCGCCGGATCGTATTTCTTCACAAAAAGCCAGTCCACGTCCACCCCGCCGTCCACAAAGTCGAGCCTTAGCGTGTGGACGCCATGAGGGACGGCGGCCGAGCCAAGGTAAAAGGTGTCGAAGTTGTTGGTGCCTCCGGTGGCGGGCAGGACTACCTCGGGCAGGGGCGCGCCGTCAATGGACAGGCGGAGCGTGTGCGAGGCCAGCGCGGCATAGCGAACCGGGAACCGGTAATTACCGGTGGAAAAGATGATTTCTTTGAATTCAATCCACTCACCGGGGGCCGTCGAGGTGACCGTCCAACCGTTGGTGCCGAGCGTGCGGATGTCCAGATCGCCGAAGCGCCGCCAGGCGCCGCCGGAGTTTCCGGCGGTGGTGTCGAGGTACGCGTCGGCGCCCTCGGCTTCCAGGCGGAGGGAACGGGTGCGAAAATCGGTGTAACGGCGAACGAGGTTGATGTACTGGCTGGGGAAGTCGTAGCGCGGCGAACTGCCGCAGCGATAGTAGCCGGCCCACTCCCGAACATCGTTCCATCCCTCCAGAACAGCGAGGTGGGGCTTGGCGAGAATTGCTGCCTCGAGTCCTGCAATCAGCGTATCGCCGTTGGCGCCGGTGCCGTCCACGTTGTTATGCGGGATGACGAAGGCGGGGTTTTGGTAGTTGGCGCTGGTTGGGTCGAAATAGCTCGGGTTGATGAATCCCGGCACGGCGGTTTGAGAGGTAAACCCGCGGAAGGTATTGGTCGTGAAGGCGGTCGAGGGCGGACTGAACCAGTTGTTAATTCCGACGACGTCCGGTTCATTGGGGGAGTCTGGATCCAGGCTTGGCCAGGTGTGATGAAGAATGAAGCCCGGCCGGACGCCGTAAGCAATCTCGAAGGAATCGGCCAGCAGCTTGAGCATCCGCCCGGCGTTGCCGTTTTGATTGGTGAACCAGGTGGAACTGATGGACCACCATTGGATGATCGGACGACCGTTCACTTCGAACCAGTATTGGCGGGGGACGGTGTCAAACCAGGGCTTTACACCGCGGAGCCAGAAGACGTCGTTCCAATCGGCCGCGCTGGCCATGTCGAGGAGGGTGGAGGAGGGCAGACTGTGGAGGTAGGTGTAGATGCCGCGCAGGGAAGGGGAGTCAATGAAACAAGCGAGCTTGAACAGGTGGGTGGCGTTGGCGCGCTGCAGGGCGTCCACCATGCGGGTGAGCTGACGTGGATTCATGTTGCCGGCGATATCGGTTGAGTTGGTCGTTTTAGTCCCGCGGCTGGCAAACATCACCACCGGGAGGCGGGCCTGCAATTGTTCGGCGACCAGATTGTCCCACCAGGCCGGGGTGTCGGTATCGAACGGGTAGTAGAGCGGGGCGTCGTAAAGGACGTTGGCGCCGCCGAGCGTTATCGAGACGGCGTCACTGTCATTCGGATAAACATAGGCAGTGAGGCTGGAGATGAGCGGGAGATTGTCGGTGACGACGGGCTCCAGCGTGATGTCCGCGGTCGGAACGGCCGCCGGGGTGGCGGGGGCGAAGGGGCCGGCCAGGCTGAGGATGAGGGCGAGCAGGCAGAGCCCCTGCATGATCCGCAGTGGACTTCGCAGAGACTGCATGGGGCGGGGTTGTGGGCGCGCGGCAACGCTAAGGGCAGCCCGCCGGGTCGAGATTGAGCCAGTGGCCTTGTCCGTCGGAGGCTTGCCAAAACTTGGGCAACACTGGTTCGGCGTGGCCATCTGCAAAGACGACATTCCCGCGTTTATTGTGGCGAATGCTAATATCGTCACCGGACCAGCCGTTGCCGGGGCCGCCGCCGGGACGGGTGGGTCCGCGCGACGGATGCAGACTCCTGAGCGTCAGGAGCCTCTCGAGTGCTCATGGCAAGCTTAGGGATAAACCAGGCGGAAGAAGACGTTCGTCGCCGCCGGGTCCAGGGTGATGGCCACGTTCGTCACCCCGGCCGAGCCGGGATACGGGAACCAGGAAGCCGTCGAGGCGACGCCCACAGCGTTGGTTTGCAGCGTCCAGCCGAGGTAAGCGGCGGGCCAGGACAAGGACAGTGTGCTGCCGCTCACGCTGAAGGTGATGTTGGTCGGGGTGGTGGCGACGAGGGGTTGAACCAGGAGGCTGCCGGTGCCGGCGAGATAAACCGGATCAGAGGTGGCGTTGTAGAGGCCCGCGGGTTTGCTGACGCCGTTGAGGACGAGCGCCGCAACGGTGTTGGTTTCCGTGAAATTCAACTCCAGCATCGCATTGGCGGCCACCGTCACCGTCGAGGTGTTGGTCAGGCCGGGATAGTTGAGGAGCAGGGTGCCACCACTGATGGTGGTGTCACCCGTGTAGGTATTATTGCTGTAGAGATTGAGCAAACCGCCGCCGGTCTTGAAGAGCGAGCCCGTGTTGGAGACGACGCCGGCCACGGCGAGGGTCGCGCTGTTGGTGACATCAAAGACACAGTTGGTGCCGATCAAGGCGATGCCGCCGACCGCGCGCAAGGTGGAGGTGGTGGATCCGGCGCTGTTGCGAATGGTGCCGCCGGAGGCATTGAAGGCGACCAATTGAACGGTCTCGCTGTCGCCGAGCATTTCCAGCAGCCCGCCCTGAAGCAACAGGGTGGTGGTGGTTCCCAGTTGGCTGCCGGTGGGATTGAGCATCACGAGGGAACCGCCGGTTTTCAACGTGGTGGTCGCGCCCAGAGCCGTGAAAGGACTGTTGCGGGCGCAGTTGACGACCCCGCTGTTGATGGTCAGTTGAACCCCGCTGCTGGTCCCACTACCGCCGGCAATGGTCCAAGTGCCTGGTCCGTTGTAGATGAGGGGGGTGTTGGCGCCCGTAAGCCTGCCTTCCATGTAGAGGGTGTTGCTCTGCACCGTCAGCGTCGAGTTCAGGACGTTGACGGTCCCGGCGCCCAGGTTCAGGTCGGTGGTGCCGGCAAAGCGGAAGTTGCCGGCGAAATTGATGTTCGCCGACGAGAGCGTGACCAACTGCCCGCTGGTGTTATCCAGTGTGCCGCCGTTGAGAACGAACAAGCCCGAGCCGTCCGCCCCGGAACTGTTCAAATCGAGCTTGCCGGCGGACAACGTCAGGCCGCCGGAGAAGCCGTTGTAATTCGACAGGATGAGCGTGCCATCGCCGAACTTGCCCAAGCCGTAGCCCGCGCCATTGTCGGTGATATACCCGCCCACCTCCAACACATTCGACACGACGGTCAGGTTGACAAAGGAGCTGGCCAGGGTAATGCCCCCGCCGCCGAGGTTGAGGTTGGTGGTGCCGATAAAGGAGAAGTCCCCGGCCCAAACCTGCTGGATGGGCGTGAACAGCGTGACGGGCTGGCCGCTGGTATTGTCAATGGCTGAACCGGGGGCGTTGGTGAGCGTTCCCGATCCAATGGCGGAACTGGAAACCCCGTCGCCGCCATAGTTGATGTTCAACACGCCGTGGTTGTTTAGCGTGCCCCCCGAGTAGGTGTTCGGCCCGGACAGTGTCAGGCTGCCGGAACCGTCCTTGATTAAACTGGCGCTGCCGGCAATGCCGCCCGCGCCGGTAATGGTATAGCTGTTGGTGCTGTTGACCGAGACGGTGCCGGGAGTGCGGTTCTGGTTCAACGTCACCGTGATGGGGAAGGGACCGCTGGCCGAATCGTCAAACCGCACGGCCTCCAGTTCCTGATAGGCGGTGAAGACGCCGAGTCGTTTCCAATTGGGCGTGCTGGTGTCCCACACACCGTTTCCCACCGCCCAGGTCAAATCCGGGGAAATGGTGCTGACGATTTGCAGATCAAGGGACTTGTTGGCGGTGTTGTTGACGAGGGTCGCCGACAGGGCGCCCGCCGGCAGGGACGCCAGGCTGGTCGGCGGCGTGCCGGAAAGTGTTCCAGTGTATTTGATCAGGGGGTAGGTGCCGCTGGGAATGGCCGCGCCCTCCACCGCAACCAGGGGCGTGACATTGAAGGCGAGATTGCCGTTGACTTGCAGCGGAGCGACGCTCGCGCTGGGCGCGAAAGCGCCGTAGTTGAAACTGGCCGTTGGGGTTCCGCTGGCATAGGTCAGATTGCCCATCGTCCAGTTTTGGCCGACGTTGGCGACCAGCACGGAAACGACCGGGTAACCTGCGGCGGCCGTCGCGCCCTGGACAGTTACCGGGCCGGTGACGGGGGCATTGGCGGTGGAAACGACGAGGGTTCCATCGCTGACCACCGTTGTGCCCGAGTAATTGTTGGCGCCGCTCAAAGTCAGCACGCCTCCGCCGGTCTTGTTTAATCCGCCCACGCCGGTCAACGGCCCGCTGAAAGCCATATTCCACGGCGAACCGCCGGCGTCCGCCGCCTGGAACGTGATGTTGCCGTTGATGTTGGTGAGGTTGATGGGCAGGCTGCAAGCCGGCGACCAATTCGCCGTGGCGCCGATCACACCGCCGGAGAGGTTGAACTGGTAATTGGCGCCCGAGGTTTTGGTCGGCGTGTTGATGCTGAAGTTGGCGGCGTCGAGATACAGCGCGCCGCCGGTGATGTTGATCCAATTGGTGGCGTCCCCGCTGAAAGCGGAGCCGTTTCCAATGGTGAACGCCCTGGCGGCCGCGATGCCGCCGGACAGATTGAAGATGGCCGACGCGTTGGCGGTGGGCGCGATGGCGTCAAACATGGTGATGGACGCCAGACTCAAATTGCCATAGCCCGGCAGGCTGCCCGCGCCGATGCCGACGTTGAGCGTGCCGCCGGACATGGTCACCGTCCCCTGGCTGTTGGCATTATCGGGAGCGATGCGGAAATTGCCCGCCACCACGGTGGAGCCGCTGAAACCGGCAACCGTGCTGACCAGGCCGCCGGGCAGGATGTTGAGCGTGCCCGCCGGCCCGCCGCCGCGCGCGATTTGCAAATGAGAGCCGGTGTTGGCGCCGGAGGAAGTGTTGACGTTCAACTGCGAAGTGGCGCCGGGGCCGCCCACGTTTACAATGGTCGGCAAGTTGATGGTGCTCCGCGCAATGTCAATCCGCCCGGCGACATTGACAATCGCCGAACCGAGAATGTTGACGGTCGCGCCCATGGCGTCCACGGTGCTGCTGGCGCCCGAGGACAAGGTCACCGTGCCGTTGGTGAAATTAATGGTGCCGTTGTTTCCCACGAGGTTTCCACCGGCGGCGGAGACGGTTCCCATGCCGAAGGTCAGCACACCATTGGTTGCGTTGATGGTCGAATTAGCGGACCGCGCCCAAGGGACATTGATGACGCCGGTGGCGCCGTTCGCCACGAAACCCGGCGTGCTGGCGGCCGCCGTGACGGTGAGCTGGCCGGTATTCACGCCGTCGGTGGTGATGGTATAGTTGCCGGGAGCCCCGAAGATTACGGAAGTGGCTGACACCAACGCGGAGGCGTTGGTCACGAAGTAATCCCCCGCGGTGCCACTGCCCGAACCGAACCAGGCGGTGTTCCCGTCCGCCCAAGTCTGGTTGGCGCTGCCGGTCCACCACAGGTCGGCGTCGCCCCAGTTGCCACTGCCATCCTGGGCGCCGGTGGTTGCGCTGTCGGCATCCCACGTCAGAACGGCGGCGCCGCCGGAAACGGCCGCCGCCAGCAGGCCGCCGCAGACCAGCAGGAGCCGCGCTGCGCGAGCCGGGGCGCATGGATTTTCCCGCCTGCACTGGCGGGGGGTTGGGAGAGGAACGGTTTGGATTCGGTTGGATTTCATAGGGGCACGGGTTTGATTTTCGTGGTTATGGCTTTGGCTCGTATTGGCGCGCATGATGGTGATAAATACCCGTGCAGCATGCCAAACCCGCGGATGATCGTCGCGGGGGTATCGTGCCAAAATAGGGGGGGAATCGTGCCAGACGGCGGCCGTTGGGCGCGTCGGTTACTTGCCGTGGCGCCGAGCCAGAGACCTCTCAGCGGGAATCCGGGCAGCCAATCACTATTGGGGCTGGCTGGTGGGGAGGTCGTTTCCGGGTGGTTCCTCCGGCGGGGCTTTCCTCGCGTATTCGCCCGGCAGGACGCCGAAGTGCTCCTGGAACAGGCCGCGGAAGTGCTTCAGATCGGAGAAACCGACCGCGTAGGTGATTTCGGTGACGGTCATCTGAGAGTCTTTCAACAGTTGCTCCGCCCGCTTCAGCCGCAGGGCCCGAATCAAGGCATTGGGAGTGCCGCCGGTCAATGCCTTGAGTTTGCGGAACAACTGACGCCGGCTGACGGCGACCTCCCTGGCCAGGGCCTCGACGTCGAATTCAAAGTCAGACAAATGCCGGTCAATGATTTCGAGGGTCCGCCGTAAGAATTGGGCGTCCGGCTGATGGGTGGCGAGGTTGGACGGCAGGAGATGGGTCGCCGGGCCTGGGCGTTCCGGCAGTTTGCTGCGTGCCGGCAACAGTTCATCCACGCAGGCTTTGAGCAGCGGCAGGCTCAGGGGTTGGGCGAGGTAACGGTCGGCGCCTGCTTCCAGCGCCCGCATGCGCGAGTCCTCCCGAGCGCGGGTTGCGAGCACGATTACGCGAATATGACTGGTCAGCTCGTCCCGCTTCAGCCGACGACAGAATCCCAGTCCATCCAGGCGAGGCGAGGTCAGCTCGGTGATCACCAGGTCCGGCACGGTTTCCTGCGCCTGGCGGAGCCCTTCTGCACCGTCCCTGGCCTCAAGGAGGCGGTAGGCGCCGCCCAGTCCCTGGCTGATCTGCGAACTGACCTTCGTGTCATGCCCGACCAACAGGACCAGCGGCGGTTCTTCGGTTGCCACCGGTCCATCGGCGCCACTCGGCGGCAAGGCGTCGGCAGGCTGCCCCTGCTGCTGGAGTTCGAGGAGTTTTTGGGTGCGCCGGGCGACCAGCAGTTCCATTTGCTCCTGTTTGAGCGCCGCCTGTCGGGCGAGGAACCATTTCTCCGTCAGGGTGCCGGCCAGGAGCGTCACTTCGATAATGTCGAAGGGTTTCTTGAGCACCAACAGCTTGTCGGTCTGGCCCCATTTTCTTACCAGGTCCTCCCAGGAATAATCCGAGAAGGCGGTGCAAATAACGACCTGAATGCGTGAATCCTGCTGCCAGATGCGCTGGATGGTCTCGACGCCGTCCATGCCCGGCATGCGGATGTCCACGAAAGCCAGTTGATAAGGGCGCCCCTCGGCGAGCGCTTGCCTGACTTTTTCGACGCCCTCGAGGCCTGAGAGAGCATGATCCACGGTGTAGGCCGGCTTCAGCACGGGGGGCGCTGCGGCTTTGCCATACATCTGGCGTTCGTCGGCTTCCAGGTTTGGATCCTCCGCGTTCTCGAGCAGGACCAACTCGAAATCGCGGTGGATGCTCGGGTTGTCATCAACGATCAAGATGCGGGCGCCGGCGCCGGCGGGCGGGTCCTGTTCGGCGATTGAGCCTTGAATCTGTTTCATTTCCTGGCCGGTGCTCATGGTTGATAACGGGCGCAAATCCGCCCTTAACCTGCGGGCGGGGCGAGCGGAATATCCAGGATAAAGGTCGCCCCCCGACCGGGGCCCTCGCTCTGGGCCCGGAGGCCGGCGCCCAGATTCTGAGCCGTCAACAGGCTGCTGTGCAACCCGAACCCGTGGCCTCCTTTGCGGGTCGAGAACTCCTGGTCAAAAATCCGCTCGAGGTTCTCTGGCGGGATGCCGATTCCGTTGTCAGTCACTGCGACTTCGATGCGCCCCAGGGAGTTCTGGTGGAGACGCACCGTCACCTGCCGGTCCGGGCGGCCACTGTCTTCGCACGCGTGCCGGGCATTTTCGAGCAGGTTGAACAAAATCTGCAGCACCTTGTGCCGGTCAATGGTCACGGGCGGCACCGGGCGAAAATCGCGCATCACCTGAATCTGGTGCCGCCAGAGCGCCTCCTGCTGCATGCGCAATGCATCTTCGACAATTTCCACCAGTGAGACGGTCTCGAGCACTCCCGAAACGCGGGCGTAGTTTTGCTGCATCGCGACAATCTCTTTGATATGTTGCAGGCTCTCGGTCAACGATCGGGTCTTGGCCAGCAACTGGTTCTGCTCCCTGGCCAGGTGGCTGCCGAGTCGCTCCAGGTAGCCGGTCAGGTTCTGGCCTCGGTTGTCTTCGGTCACAAACCGTCCCAAGTCGGCGCGGTGTTCCGCCAGCAGTGCCGCCAGTCGGCTCACGCTCGGCACTTTGGACCGCTGGACCTGCTCGAGGATGGCGGAGCCCAGCACATTGGCGCTGTTCAACACATTGCCGACGTTGTGCAGCACGCTGGTCGAGACCTCGGCCATCCCCGCCAACCGCGAGGCCTTGAGCAATTGCTTATGGCTCTTTTCGACCTCCGCCTCCATGCGCGTGCGTTCCTGGATTTCGGCCTGGACGCGCCGGGTTTCCTCGGCCAGCCGCGCCTCGGTCTTCTCGTGCCCGGCGATTTCCTCCCGCAATCGTTTTGTGCGCTCTGCCACCTGCCGGTGCAGAATGCTGATCCAGGCGACCGCCATTGCCAGCACCAGCAGCAGCGCCCCCGCCACGGCCAGCGCGCGTTTGAGGGTCCACCAGGAGGGCCGCTCCAGGACTACCACGTCTCTCAACGACCCCACCAATAGTTTGAAGGAGGCCACGCGCCAGCCCAGTTCCGTATAAGGGATCGGCTCGACCTGGCACACCCCGGTCACCCGCACCGTGCTCCCGGCCCCGATATTCAGCGCCGGGCTGCCTCGCGCGGGCAGGAACGCCTGGAAGACTCTTTGCCCGGACTGCAGCTCCAGCACGAAATGCCGCCCCAGCGTCTGCTGCCGCAAGACCACCGCCTCCAGGCTCACCAGCGCCGCATCCAGCCGCCCGCTGTCAATATCCGCGACCGTCGCCGTGACCGGTGCCACCAGATTGGTGCCGCTGACTTTGCGCACCAGCACTTCGGTCAGCACCGGGGAGTGACCCCGCATTTCAGGAAAGCCGACCACCTCCAGGTGATCGCCGCGCTTTAATTGCAGCTCGTCGGGGGGCGTCGGACTCATTCCGGCGCCGCGCCAGAACATCCAGTTCCCGCCGCTGGCCAGCGCATTAAGGATCACCTCCTGCTGTGCAACCGCCATGGCCGCGCCGGTGGCATCCTGGACAAAATACGTGCGCTCGTCCTGGAACGTCAGCACGCCCTCGACGCGCACGCGATGGATGAACAACTCCCCCGCTCCCTGGACTTGGAAGAGGCTGCCAATCGGCCGCACCGGCAAGGAAAACGGGTCGGTGGGCGCTTGAACCACCTCCACTGATTCGAACGAGGGGACCAACAATTGAATTCCCTGCATCCGCCCCCGGCTGTCGGTCGCCGCCACACAGACCCCGCGAATCCGAACGGTGGCGTCCACCAACTGCCGGACGGCTGACGCCGGCGCGGTCCGGATCGTGGCCATGAACTGTCCGCCCTCGCTGTTGAGCAACAGGTGCGAACCATCCGTCGAGCGAACCACGGCCTCGATTTCCACCCATTGCCCCACCATGCGGCCCCCGGCCAGTTGGCTCCAGGTGCAGTGCTCCGGGTCGGGTAGTTTTCCCTGCCCGAGCCAAACGACCCTCTCGGCGCGGATGATGGGGCCGTGGCCGGGGGCCCAGCCGCCGCGCCCTTCGATTTCGACGCAGGAGCGGAAGGCCGGAACCGTCAGGCTGGCTTGGTCCGAATACCACACTTCCACTCCCGCCGTTCGCTCCTGGAGGAAATGGCCAAACAGCTCGGTGACGACGCCGCGGACCTTGACTTTAGGCCGGCGGGCGAGCTCGTCGGGGCTCAGCCGCCGGATTTGCTCGATGCTGGTCAGCACGGGAGCCGCCTGCCCGGAACCCACCACCGCGGACTGCGGGTTCACGGGGGAATTTGTCCAGGCACCAGGGGGCGTCATCGGCTGAATCGCGTCCATGGTGGGCACCCACAACACCGCCGCCACGCTCTCGCCATGGCCGTTGAGCAGCGCGCCGCAGATGCCCTGGACGCGAACGTGCGCCCCGACCAGCGGCGGCCGCAAGGCTTGATCCGAACGCAGCACCTGGATCGAAAGGCTGCGCCCGTTGTCCTCCAGTTCGAACACCCAGCGATCCTCCGTCCACGAGCAAAACCGAACCCTGCCTTCCGCCTCAACCCATTGCAGGTCGTCCTGCGGGGCCAGCGGCTGTTCGGGCGCGATGCGTCGCGGCTTCTCCGTGGCGGTCCCACCGAGCTCCTGCAGGCGGCGCTCTCCTATCTCGACCGCTCCGTTTGTCCACTGAGTCCGGCCTTGCACCTCCATGCGCTGGCCGGCGAACAAGGGCTTTGCGGCTGGGAGTCCCGCGATTGTGAGAGCTCCGCTGCCATCAAACAGGCACCACTCATTCGTGCCCGGCAACCGCCCCACGATGACTCCCTGGATTCGCACCGGATAACCCCGGTCAGCCCGGTTGCGCAGGCCCAGCAACCGGCTCACGTTGGTGATGACCAGGTCGGCCGGGCTGGTGTATTGCCACTGAATCCACGAGGCACGCGTGGCGGGATTCTGCGAGGCGCGATCGAGCCACTTGGTTTCCACCCGGCCGTCGAAGGCCTGCCAGTGCGTTTCCCAGGGCGGATTGTTGCCCTGCGCCGTGATTTCGTCCTCCCATAACGGAGCTGGCGTGAGGTCGTCCTCGGTGGCGCCCAGGGGTTCAATTTCGGCCAGTTGCACGCAGTCCGCCGCGGCCGGATCGCGCACCCGATCAATCTCGAGGCGATAGCTGCCAAATGCCCGCGGAGTTGCGACTTTGAACACCCGCCGCTGGTGCCGTTCCGGAAAAAGTTCCCCTTTCCGAACATCCAGTGTCGTCCAGGTCCGGCCACCGTCGTTGGAGCCCAGCAGCCGCCAGGCTTGCGGATCGCGCAGGGGAAAATCGTTGGCCGAGGTTAGCGCATACTGTCCCACCACCCGCCTGGCGAACTGCCTGCCCGGCGCCGCCTCGCCCTTAGCCTCCGCACAAAGAAACACGCCCACTCCCAGCCACACCAATGGAACAATAAACCGGCTCATAACGACTCTGCCAACGCCGAGGCTCCAACCATCAGGGCGGGAGCCGGGAGGGGGTGCATCCGTTTTGGCGGGCTCATCGCTTCTTATAGTGGAGGCCCGCCCCTGTCGGTGTCCAGCGGAATGCATCCGCCTGGCTCCCTTGGCACAATTCCCCCCCTGTTTTGGCACGCGACGCCCGCGACAGGCTTTCCCAAGTCGTGGATGCTGCCCGACATGACACGAAGCCATCGGGCGGTATTGGCCAACCTTGGCCGATCGAGGGGCTTCACTCTGATCGAGCTGCTGATCCTGATCGCCCTCCTCGCCATGCTGGCGGCGTTGCTCCTGCCCGCCCTGGGCAAGGCCAGGGTACGAGCCCAGGGGCAGACCTGCATGAACAACGCCAAGCAGCTCGCGCTGACCTTCTTCCTGTACGCCGAGGATTTTACCGATTATTTTCCTCCCAACCCGGATGACGACACGACCCTTGCGGGCTACAACTGGTGCGCGGGGAATGTGGCGGGAGGGATGCCGGGGGACCGTTCGTCGCTCGGAGCGCATACCTTTGATCCCGACGTCCTCAGAGACCCGCAGCAGACACTGGTGGCAACCTATGTCGCCAGCAATGTCGCCATCTTCCGCTGTCCGGCGGACCCGCGCCGGGGCAAATACCAAGGCACAAATCTGTCGCTGTGCGGCAGGTCTGTGCCTGCCGCGCGCAGCGTTGCGCTGAATCAAGGCGTGGGCACGATTGACCCGGGCTTTGCCGCCGGCGGCGGCTCCCCCGGCTCGCACTCGGGCAAGCCCACCCTCCCCACCATGGGGCCCTGGCTGACGGGCACGCGGTATCAGAACCAGCACGACAACCCCTGGGCCACCTTCGGCAAGGTCACCTCCTTCACCCGGATTTCTCCGAGCGACGTCTTCCTGATGGCGGATGAAAGCCCTTGGAGCATAGGCGACGGGGGTATGGCCGTCTCCGCCGGCGTTTCCAAGTGGGTGGACTATCCGGCTACGTTCCACCACAACGGCTGCGGTTTTTCCTTTTGTGACGGGCGGGCGGAGGTGCACCCATGGAAAGGCGCCTCGCTGCAGCTTGGCGGCCCGCCCCCAAGCGCCGGCCGATCCGTTTCCGCCGATGATCCGGATTGGATTTGGCTGGTGGAGCATTCCACCCTGAGAATGAACTGATGAACGAGGACTATCCGCGCCGCCGAAGGCCGATTTGCCGGTCTTGACGTTTCAGCGGGGAGAGTCGAGACTATGGGTGAATAAACGATGGCGTGTTATGAAAAGTCGTTTCCTTCCAATCGCCGGATACGTTCTCCTCGCTTGCACTTTGTTCCCCTGCGGCGTGGCCGCGGCTGAAACCGCTCAAGAAACCTCGCCGGGCGGTCCGGCCCAATCTCCTGTTGTCAAGGCCAAGCTGCCTTACGGGGCCGACGACGTGGTCCGGCTCAGCACCGCCAGGGTGAATGAGGAGATCATTCTGAACTATATCCAGACTTCGGGCACGATTTACAATTTGACGCCGCCAGACATCGTTCGATTGCGGGACCAGGGGGTGTCCGACCGTGTCATTAAGGCCATGATTGATCAACGCCGGGTGGTTCCCATCCAGGCGGCGGCGGCTCAAAACATGGCGCAGTCGCAGGCGGCTGCAGCGAGTCCGGCGCCGGCTGTGGCGAACACGGTTTACGTGGCGCAGACGCCTGCTGTCGTCGTCCAGACGCAGCCTGAGCCGCCGAAGTCAACCCTCCACATCATCCCTTATCCCGCCGCGCGGGCGGCGTATTATGGACCGCCGCCACACTATTACCGTCCGCCGGACCACGGCTGGTATTATCGGCCGGTCTATCCGCGCTTTTCAGCGCATTTGGGCTGGCGAGGTCCCGGCTGCTGGTAGGCTGCGGCTGGTTCAAGGTTTCCTCTTCTTCAGTCTCCGGGTTGGCAGCGGGGGCTGCGGGTCAATAAAGGGGCAGCAAACGCCAATTCTGGTGTGGTAAGCCGCTCGCGCGCGCTCAACACTGCTGGCGGGTTTGCCGGGAGAGACGTCGAATGGTTGCACTCGCGATTCGGCTGCCCTCCGGCACCTCCCGAGTTAGGCACCATTTATGGAAACCAAACCAGATCGCAAGTCATGGCTCCGCGGCGCCGCCGTGAAATGTGAGCCGCCGCCCAAGGCGCAAACAAATCCCATTCGCCTGGTTCTGTTGGGCGCTCCGGGCGTTGGGAAGGGCACCCAGGCCGAGCTTCTCAGCGCCCGTCTTGGCGCCTGCCAGCTTTCCACGGGCGACATTTTCCGGGCCGCCAAGACCCTCGAGCCGTGCGAGCGAACCCCCGCCCTGACCGCCGCGCTGGACTACATGCGCCGCGGGGAGTTGGTACCGGATTCGACGGTGCTGGACCTCGTGGCCGAGCGGGTGGGCTGCCTGCGCTGCGGCGGCGGTTTCCTGCTGGATGGATTTCCCCGAACAGTTCCCCAGGCGGAGGCGCTGGAAAGAATGCTGGCGGCGGAGAAGATCGGACTGGATGCGGTGTTAAGCTATGAGTTGCCCCTGGAGCGGGTGGTGGCGCGGTTGAGCGGCCGGCGCACCTGTCCCGGGTGCAAAGCAGTGTTTCATATTCAGGCGCGGCCGCCCAAGGTTGACGGGGTGTGCGATCACTGTGGCGGCAAGCTTTACCAGCGCGAGGACGACCGCCCGGAATCCATTCGGGTGCGGATGGAGGCTTACGAAAAAAGCACGGCGCCTCTCGCTGACTTCTATCGTCAAAGGAATCTGCTGGTGACCATCTCGGCGGAAGGAAGCCCCGAGGAAATTTTCGAGCGGGCGATCAAGGCGCTGGCAGCCCGAGGCAAGGTGGTCTGAGCTGCCGGCGGGTCTGTGGCGGTTTGACTTGCCAGAACCAGCGCCGGCGCGTACGAGGTAGGTCATGCAGCGATTGCTTGTCATGACCGTCATCGGGCCGGACCGTCCGGGTCTGGTTGAATCCGTAGCCACCCTGGTCGCCCGTCATGGCGGCAACTGGCTCGAGAGCCGGATGTCCCGGCTGGGGGGTCAATTCGCCGGCATTCTGCGGATTGAAATGCCCGGCGAGGCGGAGACAGCCTTTCGGGAGGACCTGGCGCAACTCCAGCAACGCGGCCTGCGTATCGTCGTTCAAGAGGACCAACCGGCATCCGCACCCGCCGAGGCTCGATTCAGCGTGCTGGAGATCGTCGGCCAGGACCGCCCCGGCATCGTGAAAGAAATCTCCCGCGTCCTGGCCGCCCATCTGGTGAACGTGGAGGAGCTCGAAACCGAATGCTCGAGCGCCGCCATGTCCGGCGAAACCCTGTTTCGCGCCCGGGCGAAGCTCCGCATCCCCGGGGGCTGCGACCTGGCGGTTTTGCGGCAGGAATTGGAGAAGATTGCGGCTGACCTGATCGCCGAGATTACCCTGGCCGACGTTGAACCGAAGGCGTTGTAGCCGATTCGTTTGAGCTTGCGGAATCCGGCGCCGGAAACGGCCCGCCCATTAAAGCGCGGACACCGAACGGTGGCGTCGTTTGCTGAGCAGGTAGAGGGGCAGGCCCAGCAGGAGCAGGGCGGCGGAGGCGCCTGCAATCCAGGGTTTGTAGGTGACAGCACTGTAAATCAAGAATCCACAGGCCGCGGCAAAGGCCAGCGGCACGAACGGATATCCGACCACCCGGTAAGGGCGGTCAACCTCCGGCTGCTTGCGGCGGAGGACGATGACGGCAAGCGTCGTGGCCAGATAGAACGAGTAAACGGTGGCGGCCGTATAGAGGATGGCCTCGACAAACGAGCCCAGCAGGAGGATCAGCAGGATGGCCATGGCGCCCTGGACCAACAACGCGGTGGCGGGTGTCCCAAGCCGCGGATGCCAGCGCCCGAGGGCGCCAAACAGCGGGTGGTCCGAGCCCAGGGCGTAGGAGATGCGCGCACCGGTAAAAATCAGGCCATTGACCGCGCCGAGGGCGGAGATGCAAATCAGGGCGCTGATCAGGACACTACCCGCGCGCGGAAATACGGCCTCGAGCGTGTCGGCGGCGACGGCCTTGGAACCGGCCAGGCCGGCATAACCCAGCGCGTGTAGAAACGCTCCGTTAACGAGCAGGTAAATCGCCGTCACTGCAGCGATTCCCAGCACCAGCGCGCGCAGGATGTTTTTGCGGGGATTCTTCACTTCCGCCGCCACGTAAGCCATTTCATTCCATCCGCCGTAGGTAAACAGGACAAAGATCAGCGCCAGGCTGAAGGGCAGGGCGGGGGTGGGCGCGGCGGGGGCGGGCGCAGG
>CAZVYG010000049.1:0-13818 GCA_964631605.1 uncultured Verrucomicrobiota bacterium | reverse complement strand
ATTTTTTTTCCCCCCCGGGTTTTTAACCCGCCAAAAAACCCCCCCCCGGGCTGTGGGGGGGGGGGGGGGGGGGGGGGGGGGGGGGGGGCGCTGGGGGGGTGGCGAGGATGGCGGTCGCGGCGATGAGGAGGAGTCCCAGCGCCTTGGCGGAGGTGAGCAGGTTCTGGGTCCATTTTCCCTCGCGCACGCCGAGCACGTTGATGGCGGTGAGGGCGGCGGTGGCGAGGATGGCATGGAGCTGACGGGCGACGGGGAAATGCGTGCCTGCAAGCGGGTCATAAATCGCCTGGGCATAGGTTGCGAAGGCGAACGCGACCACCGCAATGTCCCCCGGCCGGACCACCGCCAGTTGCGCCCAGCCGAATAGGAAACCCGCCCAGGGACCATAGGCGCGCGAGAGGTAAACGTAATCTCCGCCCTCCTGCGGGAAGGCGGTTGCCAGCTCCGCGTAACACAACGCGCCCGCCAGGGAAATGAGTCCGCCCAGCAGCCAGAGGGCGGCCACTCCCCAGCCGCTGCCGGCTCCCTTGGCGATGTCGGGCGCCATCTGGTAAATGCCGACGCCAATGATGATCCCGACCACCAGCGAGGTGGAATCGAACAGCGAGAGCTGCCGCGCCGGCTGGCTGCCGCCCGGCGCGTTGCGGGTGTCGGTCATGGGAATGCGGTTGTCTTACCGCTTCTTGAGGGTCACGCCGATGCCCGAGGTCTGCAGGTTGAGGAACAGAGTCTCGAGCTCGGGGTTGGTGGTAATGGCCTCCAGGTAGCGAGGGTCCGCCTGCGCGCGCGACATGTTGTGGGCGATGACCAACCCGCCCGGGCGCACCAGCGGCAACAGCTTCTTGAGGTAATCCACATACCCCTGTTTATCGGCATCCAGGAACAGGATGTCTATCGGGTCCTTCAACTTCCTGACCTCTTCGTGCGCATCCCCCTCCACCAGCGTGATGATCTTGTCCACCCCGGCCCGTTTGAAATTCTGGCGGGCGGTGGCCGCCCGGCCGGCGTCAATTTCAAAGGTCGTCAGTTTGCCGCCCGTCGTTTCCAAGGCCAGGGCGAACCAGAGGGTGGAATAGCCAATCGAGGTGCCGATCTCGACCACCTGCTTCGCGCCGGTGGCTTCCGCGAACAATCGCAGAATCCGGCCGTCCTCGCGCGGCACACTCATGCTGCCGGCCCGCTGAGTACGGTCCATGTCTTCCAGCACGGCAATAATCTCTTTCTCCCGGGGGGAGCGGGTCAGCAGCGGGCTTGAAAACAGATTGGCCGAATCGCGGTCTGGTCGCGGCGGGCCGCCCCGCCGCGGGGGGCCGCCGGGTTCCTGCGCGGTGGCGGCAAGGGTCATGACGGTCAGGGCTAAAATCAGGCGGTCAGCAAAACTTTTCATAAATCAGACTCCGGCAAGTTTAAAAGACGTAACCGACCCCGGTTATCAGTTTTTGCGATCCGGGCCTGGGAGTATTTAGAATGCGTTCCGGCCAATGTCCAACCGATTTTGGAAATTCCCGTTCTTGACCTTTCGGCCAAGTGAGGCAACATACCCGGCTTGGCTTGTGGCCCCGCGGGCCGCAGCCGGCAGACAAAGGCATGCAACATATACGGAATATCGCGATCATCGCCCACGTGGACCATGGCAAAACCACGTTGGTGGATGGTCTATTGAAACAATCAGGAACTTTTCGCGCCAACCAGGCCATTGCCGCCGAGGAACGGATCATGGATTCCATGGACCTCGAGCGGGAGAAGGGTATCACCATTCGGGCCAAGAACGCCGCGTTTCGGTACAAGGATTACCACGTCAACATCATTGACACGCCCGGCCATGCGGATTTCGGCGGGGAAGTTGAACGCATCATGAACATGGTGGACGGCGTGTTGCTGGTGGTGGACGCCGCCGAGGGGCCGCAGGCGCAGACGCGGTTTGTGTTGCGCAAAGCGTTGGAAGCGGGCGCCAAGCCCATCGTGGTCATCAACAAGATTGACCGGGACAATGCCGCGCCGCACAAGGTGTTGGACGCCGTGTGGGACTTGTTCGTCTCCCTGCACGCCACCGACGAGCAGATGGATTTTCCGGTCATTTATGCCAGCGCCAAAGAGGGCTACGCCAAGGCGGATATGAAGCATGTGAGCGGCACCATGGAGCCCCTGTTCGACGCGATCATCAAACATATTCCCCCCCCGCGCGCCCACGCCGGCGAGGGCTTTCAGTTGTTGGTCGCCAATCTGGACTACTCGGATTACCTGGGCCGCATCGCTTTTGGAAAGATATATTCCGGCAAGGTCAAAGTGGGCGACTCGGCCATCTGCATCCATGGCGACGGCCGGCGGACCGTCTCGAAAATCACGGCCATTTTTCACTTTGAAGGCTTGAAGCGGATCGAAATTCCCGAAGCCCACGCCGGGGACGTGGTGGGCCTCACCGGGTTTGAGGATGTGTTTATCGGCGAGACGATTACGGATTCTGAAACCCGGCCGCCGCTGCCCTTCGTGCCGATTGATCCGCCCACCATCCAGATGCAGTTTGCCGTCAACGACGGCCCCCTGGCCGGCCTGGACGGAAAACTGGTGACCGCCCGGCACATTTGGGAACGGTTGGTCAAGGAAGTGCGGACCAATGTGGCGCTGCGGATCGAGCAGACCGACGCGCCCAACATCTTCAACGTCTCCGGCCGGGGGGAAATGCAGATCGCCATCCTGGTCGAGCAAATGCGGCGCGAAGGCTACGAGGTGCTGGTCTCGCGGCCCGAGGTCATTTACCGCAGAGATGCCGCGGGCAACCTCCTCGAGCCGATCGAAAAGCTTTTTTTGGAAATTCCCAAGGACGCGATGGGGCCGGTGCTCGAGAATCTGGCCGGCCGCAAGGCGGAGATCACCAACCTGCAGCATCACGGCGACCAGATCAGCATCGAGGCGCTGATTCCCATGCGCGGCCTGATCGGGTTTGAAACCGACCTGGTAAATCAAACACGGGGGCTGGGGGTCATGAGCCACCTGTTCCATGACTACGGCCCTGATCGAGGGGAAATCGTGGCCCGCAAGAACGGCTCGCTGGTCAGCATGGAGGATGGGGAAGCCACCGCCTATGCGCTGAACATGATTCAGGAGCGAGGCCGGCTAATGGTCGAGCCCGGCGACAAAATCTACAAGGGCATGATCGTCGGAGAGAATGCGCGGGAAAACGACATCCCGGTCAACCCCTGCAAAACCAAGCACCTGACCAACATGCGGTCGCAGGGCGAAGGCAAGGGCATTCAATTGGAGCCCCCCCTCAAACTCTCCCTCGAGCGGGCGCTGGAATACATCAGCGCGGACGAATACGTCGAGGCCACGCCCAAGCACCTGCGCTTGCGCAAGAAAATCCTGGACGAGAACCAGCGCAAACGGCTGGCCCAGAACCGCGCCGCCAAAGTCCAGGTGGCGGCTTAAAAGGTTCCCCTCCTGCTCGGGTGATGCCCCGGCAGGGGAAATCACCAGGACGCCACGTCGCCGCCGGTTCATAGAACTGGCTGATATTTGGAGAACGCCAATCCCTGCGGCCGTCGAGACTGGCGGTCGCGTGCATGATAACACGCGGTCGCAGGGGCTGGGGTTGCGCTAAGTTCCGGCCAGAGCGCGCACCGTGGCCTCCAGGCTCGGAATATCGGCCACGTTGAGCACCTGGGCGTTCTTGTCAATCCGCTTGAGGAAGCCACTCAAGGCGGTGCCGGGCCCGAGCTCGATGAACCGTGTGAAGCCCTGCCCAAGCAGGTAGCGCACCGATTCCTCCCAACGCACCGAGGAAGTCACCTGCTCGACCAGCCGGGCGCGAATCGAATCCGGCGCGCCGTGAGGTTGCGCCGTCACATTCGAGATGACAGGGACGGCGGGCGCCTGAAGGGTTATGCGAGCCAGTTCCGCCGCCAGTTTGGGCTGGGCGCTGGCCATCAGCGGCGAATGATACGCGCCGGCCACCGGCAGGGGCAGCGCGCGGCGGGCGCCTCGGGCTTTGGCCAGCTCGCATGCCCGGGCAATCTGCTCCGCCCCGCCCGAGATGACCAATTGACCCGGGCAATTCAGATTGGCGAGGACCACGCCGGCCTGGGCGCAAACCTCGCGCGTCGGCGCTTCGTCCAGCCCGATGATGGCGGCCATTGCGCCGCGGGTGACATCGCAGGCCTCCTGCATGAAGCGTCCGCGCTGCCGGACCACGCGCAAGCCGTCTTCAAAACTCATCGCTCCCGCGGCGGTGAGAGCGGTGAACTCACCGAGGGACAGCCCGGCGGTGGCGTGAAACGGGAAGGAGGGCAGGCGTTCCTTCAGCAACTCAAAGGCCACCCAGCTCACGAGGAAAATGCCGGGCTGGGCATTCTCCGTCCGGGTCAGTTCAGAGTCCGGCCCCTGAAAACAAACCGCTGCGAGGTCATAACCCAGGGCCGCGTTGGCCCGGTCGAACCACTGGCGGGCGGAGGGATACGTTTCGGCCAGGTCTCGGCCCATGCCGACCCCCTGCGCGCCCTGCCCGGCGAACATCAATGCTGTTTTGCTCATCTGGCGGCCCACTAAACACCAAATCCCGCGCCCTGAAAAGCAGAGATTCCGGCCCCCGGCCCGCCTGCGTCGTTAATTTACATGACACGATTTCCCCGGTCCGCGGAGCCTTGCCGCATTTACGGGCAGGGACGGAAAGAGTAGATTTGGGTCAGCATGAAGCCGACGTTGACAGCTTGGGTCCCGCCTCGAGTGGCCTGGCGGGCCGGCATGAAAGGCAGGAGGGGATTCACCTTGATCGAGCTCTTTGTGGTCATCGCGATTATCGCCATTTTGGCGGCCATGCTCTTGCCGGCCCTCAGCAAGGCGCAGGCGCGCGCGCACCGCACCCGCTGTCTGTCGAACCTGAAACAACTGGGTGTCGGCCTGACGCTCTTGACCAGCGACCGGCAGGAGATGTATCCCCCGGCGGTCTATTCGACCGGTGACGTGACCTACCAATTAACCTGGGACGATTACATCCACCGTTACATCGGGGGGCAGGGGAGCGAGCAGGACCTGCTGTTTGGCGTCACCCCGCCCGAACGCACTCCCCCGGTGCTGCGGTGTCCGGCCGACAAGATTCAGTTTCCGAAGGCGGAAGCCTGGCTGAACAATTTTGCCGCGCGGCGCTCCTATGCGATGAACTGGGCGGGGATCGGTTTTATGCTGGACTCGGCCAAGGCGCCGCTGCCGTCAATGAACCTCAAAGGGATAGGAATCTTTTACAACCTGCGGGGTTCGGCGCCCGGCACTTATGACTGGGAGCCGCGCGGGTTCAAAGTCTCGCAGGTGGCTGATCCGGCGGGCACGATCCTGCTCGCCGAGCTGGCCAATGGCCGGAACATGGCCGGCAATGATTGGCCGTGTTTTGTCGCCGGGCCCGGGCCGAATCCGCCCAGCGGTGTGAGCGAGGATTGCATCCAGACGACGCGCACGCCCAACATCAGCAGCACCGGCCATACCTACGGCTCCGTCACTTACGGCCTGCATTCCCACCGGTTCAACTACCTCTTTCACGACGGACACGTGGGTCTTCATCGAACGACTGAAACAGTCGGTGGCGGACCGCTGGTGGATCCCCGCGGCATGTGGACGATGGCCGGTGGGGACTGAATCCGCCGGGGCACAGCTTCAGCGTCGTGTCGGAAGACCGGGACCACCCCGAAGGTCCACTTGAGGGCCCCCGCCTGGGTGGCTGGGTGCCGGGCGATATTCTTTTTGGCGCGGCCGATCCGGCTGAGTCCTCGTCATCGGAGCCATGGTCCAGCCAAATCTGTCGAGCCAAATCTTGCTTCCGGGTGCGGCAGCGTTTAGCTTAAGGCGGGTTGCATAACCTTGTGACTGAGGCGGGCGGAAGGGCCGCGCTGCCGGCCCCCAAAAAGCAGGGGTGTGAAGTGGCGGGCTGGGACGAGCAGAGGGCAGCCCCGACAGAGCTGATTTTTATTTATGACACTGACAGAAAAGCTTCTCGCGCGCGCGGCGGGCAAGGCCCGGGTGCAGGCGGGAGAAAACGTATGGGTGAAGGCCGACATCCTAATGACCCACGACGTCTGCGGACCGGGCACCATTGGGGTGTTCAAGCGCGAGTTTGGCAAGGACGCCAGGGTTTGGGACCGGGAGCGGGTGGTGATCATCCCCGACCATTATATTTTCACGGCGGATTCGAAATCCAACCGCAATGTGGACATTTTGCGGGAGTTTGTGAAGGAGCAGGGGATCAAGTATTTCTATGACGTGATAGACGACCCGAATGGGAAATGGGTTTTTGACGCCTCCAAGGGGATGCTCAAGCGGCAGTATGGGTCTCACTATGCCGGGGTGTGTCACACGGCGCTGCCGCAGAAAGGCCACACCCGGCCGGGCGAAGTGTTGTTTGGAACCGACTCGCACACCTGCATGGCCGGGGCGTTCAACGAGTTTGCCACCGGGATTGGGAACACCGACGCGGGGTTCGTGATGGGGACGGGAAAGTTGTTGTTGAAAGTGCCGGAGACGATGCATTTTCGGCTGGAGGGCCGGTTGCAGGCGGGGGTAATGGCCAAGGACGTCATTCTGCACTGCATCGGCGAGATCGGCTTCGACGGCGCGACCTACCGGGCCATGCAATTTGACGGTCCCGGCGTTGCCAGCCTGAGCATGGACGACCGCATGACCATCGCCAACATGGCGATCGAAGCGGGCGGCAAGAACGGCATCTTCGAATTCGACGCGCAGACGAAAGCCTACGTGGATCACCGCTGCAAGTTAAACGGCACGCGCGCCACCTACGATCCGGTCGAGCGCGACAAGGACGAAACCTTCGTTTACGAGCTGGTCGTGGATTTGTCCAGGCTCGAGCCCACCGTGGCGTGCCATCCGGACCCCGGCCAGCGGCGGCTGGCAAAAGAATTGGGCAACATCAAGCTGGACCGGGCCTACATCGGTTCCTGCACGGGCGGAAAAACCAGCGATTTTCTCGAATTCGCCCGCGTGTTGCAGGGCCGGCGGGTGGCGATTGACACCTTCGGCGTGCCGGCCACGCCGGAGATTGTGCATGATCTTCAGACGGCGCGATGGGGTGACCAGACCGTTTGGGAGATTCTGGTCAGCGCCGGGGTGCAAATGACCGAGAACGCGGGGTGTGCGGCCTGCCTGGGAGGGCCGGTGGACACGTTCGGGCGGATGAATTCACCGATGAAATGCATCAGTGCGACGAACCGGAATTTTCCCGGACGCATGGGGCACAAGGAATCGCAGGTGTTTCTCGCCTCACCCGCGACGGTCGCCGCCAGTGCGATCACTGGCCGCATTACCGATCCTCGAGAGTTTCTGAGTTGAAGCCGCCGTCTTAAGCGGGGAGCTTACGCCTTTGCCCTGCGGCGAAGGAGCAGCGCCAGCCCGCCCACGGCGAGCAACGAGAGCGACGAAGGCTCCGGCACGATCAGCATATCGGCCCACGTGGTCCCGATGCGAATCTCGTCCACGAGCCCTTGGGCGCCAATGTTCTCACTCTGAGTGGTTGGGTTGCCGGCGAAGGGCCGAATCCGATTAAAGGCAAGATCAATCCCGGTCATCGTCGCCATCGCGGCTGCGATGGACGGCTCCGAATCAGTGCCGGGGTTGATCCACAACCAGGCGGTGTCCAGGTTGCCTGCGCCATGATCAATCCGAACCACCGCCCAGCTTTCCACGTCCAAGGGCGCGGTTGTCCAGGAGGTCAGCGGGTTATTGACTCCGCCGCGCTCCACCAATCCCCAGACATCGGTATCCGGCAGGGTGGCTCCCGTGTTACGGGTTCCCTCCCCAATCGCCAGCCGCTCCGCCGTCCCGTTGAACAAAGAGACATTGATTGGGCGCAAATAGGATGGGCCGCCGTCCGGTCCGTAAGTCCCGCTTTTCTGCCCCGTTCGGATGTGGAGGAAGCTGATCCACGTGGTGGTGCCGTCGTCGCCGCGAGGTGAGGCAAGAGTCCTGTAAATACCGACGCTGCCATTGGGGGACGAGCCGGCCGTGCCTTCGACGTACAGCGTGCCACCGAGCGTTGGCAAGCCCAGGTAGTTCATTCCAGGAGCTTGAATGATCGCGGTACCGGTGGTCGTGCCCCAGGCATCCGAGAAACCAAAACCGCCCGTTTGACCTGTCAGCGCACTGCCGGCCGTGTAATCGAACGGTTCGTATGCCAACAACCCCGCTTGTGCAGGCACCGCCAGATTCAACACAAGCAGAACACACCCACCCATCACTGCCGCACTCTTTTGAAACCGTTTCATAGTGTCTTTGAAGGTTAAGTAACCACTGCCGTCCATATCTGAGAATTGGCTATGTGACATTTTCGTAACAAATGCCCAGCCGGATGTCAAGGCTTTTATTTCGCGATTTTATATGCGGGAGGGGGGAGCTAGGTTCGCATGGATACGTATTCAGATTATTGAATATCAACTACTTAAGTCGCGAATGCCTTCCTCGTGGGCTCCTGGAATCTGCCCTTTGCATCCGCCTCTTCATCGTGGCAATGCCGGAGGCGCGGATTGAGCCATTGAAAACGGTGGGGTCAAAAACGGTCTTTGACATGGACTGGCGTTTGGGCCAACTTCCCCCGACTTGCACGGGAGACAGTCTCAGTCAAAAACCGTTGTAAGCGATTGGAAATTAAATACATGGGTAAGGCGCTCATTATTGCCGAAAAGCCCTCCGTGGCCAGCGATATTGCCAAGGCTCTTGGGGGTTTCAAGAAGCACGACGACTATTTCGAGAGTGACAAATACGTTTTGGCCTCGGCGGTCGGGCATTTGCTTGAACTGGCCGTCCCGCCCGGAATTGAGCCGGCCCGGGGGAAATGGTCCTTCGCTCATTTGCCGGTTATCCCGCCGCATTTCGACTTGCAGCCGATTGAAAAGACGCAATCCCGGCTGAGGTTGCTGTCCAAACTGGTCAAGCGGAAGGATGTGGACCGGCTGATTAACGCGTGCGACGCGGGGCGGGAAGGGGAGTTGATCTTCCGGAATATCGTCCGTTACACCAACGCCCGGCAGCCGATTCAACGGCTCTGGCTGCAATCCATGACGCCGGCGGCAATCCGCGAAGGGTTCGAGCGGCTTCGGCGTGACGAGGAATTGCAGCCTTTGGCGGACGCGGCGATCAGCCGGGCGGAGGCGGACTGGCTGGTGGGCATCAACGGCACGCGGGCGATGACCGCTTTCAACTCGAAATCCGGCGGTTTTTTCAAGACCACAGTGGGCCGCGTGCAGACGCCAACGCTCGCGATTGTGGTCGAGCGCGAGCAGAAAATCCGCGCGTTCAAACCTCGCGATTATTGGGAGGTGATTGCCACCTTTCAGGCCGAGGCGGGCGATTACACCGGGAAATGGTTTGATGAAAAATTTTCGCGCCCGGACAAGCAGGGCGATTCGGACCTGCGCCCGGAGCGCTTGTGGGAACAGTTGCGGGCGGAGGCGATTCGGCAAAAATGCCTGGGCAAACCGGGGGTTGTCACCGAGGAGAGCAAACCTACCACCCAACTGTCGCCGCTGCTGTATGATTTGACGAGTTTGCAGCGCGAAGCCAACAGCCGGTTCGGTTTCAGCGCCTCGAACACCTTGAAGCTGGCGCAGGCGCTTTACGAGCGCCACAAGGTCCTGACCTACCCGCGAACCGATTCGCGCGCGCTGCCGGAGGATTACCTGAACACGGTGCGCAGCACCCTGCGCATGCTGGCAGCAACGCCGTATGGCCCCTTTGCCAGCGCGATTCTGGAGCACGAGTGGGTGCGGCCGAACAAGCGCATTTTCAATAACGCCAAGGTGTCGGATCACTTTGCCATCATTCCCACGACCGAGACCCCGAAACACCTGAGCGAGCCGGAGCAGAAACTCTATGACATGGTCACGCGGCGGTTCCTCGCCGTGTTTTACCCGGCGGCCGAGTTTCTGGAAACCACGCGCATTACGCGGGTGGAGGGCGAACCGTTCAAGACCACCGGCAAGGTGTTGGTAACCGCCGGGTGGCTGGCGGTTTATGGGAAAGAAGCGCAAACCGAGGACAATCAGACGCTGGCGGCGGTGAAAGCCGGCGAGAAGGTTCACACGCGCGAAGTCGAGGTCAAACAGTTGCAGACCAAACCTCCGCCGCGGTTTACCGAGGCCACGCTGCTCAGCGCGATGGAGGGAGCGGGCAAGCTGGTCGAGGACGAAGAATTGCGCGAGGCGATGAGCGAGAAAGGGCTGGGCACGCCCGCGACGCGGGCCGCCATCATAGATGGTCTGATCGCGGAGGATTACCTCGTTCGCCAGGGCCGGGAACTGCAGGCAACCGCCAAGGCCTTTTCGCTGATGGAATTGCTCAACGGCCTGGGTATTCCCGAACTGACCCGCCCCGAGCTGACCGGCGAATGGGAATACCAACTGCACCAGGTGCAGCGCCGCCAGGCCAGCCGGGCGCAGTTCATGGCGCAGATTGCCGAGATGACCCGCAACATCGTGGCCCGAGCCAAACAGTTCGAGCATGACACCATCCCGGGAGATTTTGGCGCGCTTGGCGTTCCCTGTCCCAAGTGCGGTGGCGAGGTGCATGAGCGGTACCGGACCTTTCAGTGCACCAACGAGAAGTGTGACTTTGCGATTCGAAAGGCGCTGTCCGGACGGATGCTCGACTACGACGAAGTCGAGAAACTGATTCGGGAGCGGCAGGTGGGGCCCCTCCAGGGGTTTCGCAGCCGGATGGGGAAACCCTTCGCCGCGGTGCTGCGCCTCAACGCTGACCACGTCCTCGAATTTGACTTCGGCCAGGGACAGCGCGAAGGCGAGGAGGCCGCGGAAGAGGTGGATTTCAGCGGCCAGGAGCCGGTCGGCAAATGCCCGCAATGTCAGCATGCCGTTTACGAGCTGCCCATGCATTACGTGTGCGAAAAGGCCGTCGGGAAGAACCGCACCTGCACCTTTCGTTCCGGCAAGATCATCCTCCAGCAGCCGGTGGACCGTGTGCAAATGGCCAAGTTGCTCGAGCACGGAAAAACGGATTTGCTCGACAAGTTCATTTCCCGAAAGGGGCGTCCCTTCAAGGCTTACCTGGTGCGCAAGGACGGGCGGGTGGAGTTTGAATTCGAACCGCGGGCGGCGAAGGGCAAGGCTGGCGCCAAGTCCTCCCAAGCCCCGGCGCCCAAACTCGATTTTACCGGCCAGGAACCCGTCGGAAAGTGTCCGAAGTGCAAGGGAAAGGTTTTTGAAACCGACGCGGCCTACCTGTGCGAACGGTCACAGGCGGATAAACGCCCCTGCAGGTTCAAAATCGGCAAGTTGATCGCGCATCTGCCCCTGGATCGCGCGCAGGCGGCCAAACTGCTTGCGGAGGGCAAGACCGATTTGCTGGACAAGTTCGTTTCCCGCGCGGGACGGCCCTTTTCGGCCTGGTTGAAAATTGACGACAAAGGAAAAGTGGTGTTTGAGTTTCCCGACCGCGATGAGACCGCTGGGAGTTGAGCGCTGCCAGGCGCGACCTCCCGGGAGAGGTTCCGCCGCCGGCGCGGTCCGTGGGTTCGCGTCGCAGTTGACAAGGCCGACTCAGGTCCGGCTTCGCGAGGGGAAGGACCGCCCTGGCCGTGAAGCCAATTAGGCGATGCAACCGCGCGCACCATTGGACAAGCCGCCCCCGGACCGCTGGGTCCGCGCGTTTCTTGAACACCTGGCCACCGACCGCGCCGCCTCGGTCCATACCCAGCGAAACTACCGCCAGGCGCTGACGGAGTTTGGGCACTGGCACCACGAAGAGCGCAAGACCGCTCCCCAATGGACAAAGCTGGGTCGCGATGATTTTCGAGCCTTTTTGCGCCACCTCGGCCGGCAGCAATTAAGCCGCGCGGCCATTCAACTGCGATTTTCCGCCCTGCGCACCTTCTACCGGTTCCTCATCCGCCGGGGGGAGGTCGAATCCTCGCCCATCCGGAACGTGGTGCTTCCGAAGCTGGGCAAACGCCTGCCGAAGTTTTTGACCGCCCGGCAGATGGCCGACCTGCTGGCGGCTCCCCTCAAGCTTTTGCCGGCGGGCGAGGGGGCCGACGAGCGCCGGGCGGAGGCGGCGCTGGCTTGTTACCGGGACCAGGCCGTGCTGGAAACCATTTATTCCTGCGGCCTGCGCATCAGCGAGCTGTGCGGCCTGCAGGCGCAGGACATTGACTGGAACGAGCGCCTGGTTCGCGTCCGGGGAAAGGGAAAGAAGGAGCGCTTGGTGCCGATCGGAGAACCGGCCTTGCGCGCCATCCAAACCTATTGGCAGATGCTGCCCGAAAACCCGGTCCTGGATCAGCCGGTCTTTCCCGGTCGCAGCGGCCGAAAGCCGGTGTCCGCGCGCGACCTGCAACTGCGACTCAAGAAATACCTCGCGCTGGCGGGGCTGGACCCCGCCCTGACTCCGCACAAACTGCGGCATAGTTACGCGACTCATTTGCTGGATGCGGGCGCGGACCTGCGCAGTGTGCAGGAGTTGCTCGGGCATGCGCACCTGGTGACCACCCAGGTTTACACCCACGTGACCACCGAGCGTTTGAAACGCGCCTACGACCAGGCCCACCCGCGCGCCTGAACCGTTACAATCCGGAAGAGCGGTTCAGCAACTGGGTTAATCGCTGTTACAACCCCGGAACGTATGGCGCAAACCTGCTTGCTGACATCATCGGGAAACATAACCCCTTTGCTTCTCCCGAGTCCATACACACGGTCGGGGATGCGCTCTTTGCTGGCAGACTTCAGGATAACGATGGGTGTTTGAAGGGAAGAGAGACCGGAGCGGAGCTGGTCAGCTTTTGGAGTGCGCCAGTCCTCTGGTGCTTTGGATGGGGCGCGCAGTGGCGAACCGGCGAGCGAACCTCGACTCGAATCCGCGTTGCCCGTGTGAAAGCGGCAGGGGACTGCCGCACTCCAAGACGCTTCGCGATTGCCCGGCTGCTGGGACTGGGCGCCAGCTTTTGGAGTGCGCCAGTCCTCTGGCGCTATGGAAGGGGCGCGCGCTTCTGAACCGGCAAGTGAACCTCGACTCGAATCCGGCTTGGCCAGAGTGAAAGCGGCAGGGGACTGCCGCACTCCAAGACGCTTCGCGATTTTCCGGCTGCTGGGACTGGGCGCCAGCTTTTGGAGTGCGCCAGTCCTCTGGCGCTTTCTCATCCACCGCCTCACCAGTCCGGCGCGACATCGAAGTCATCGCTCACCTGCAACCGATCCACCTTGAACCGGTAGATGGACCTGACCATCGCCGGGGAGGCCTGGCGCTCGAACCACGCTGCCGAGCACCACGGATACTGGTTGGCCACCGGCACAAGGCCGTGTTTGACCGGGTTTTGATGCACATAATTCAGCCGGGCCAGATAGGATCGTTGGTAAGTCAGCCGCGTTTCCCAAAAGTTGAACCACACCCGCTGTCCGGGTGCGTGATCGAGCTTGCTGGCCCATTTGGCGGTTTTCACGTGCAGCACACTGAGCATGTCGGAGAGATTGGAGGCGTCGGAGGCGGTGGCGGGCGAGTGGCCGACGAAATGGTAGTGGTTCGAGAACACCGCCCACGCCTCGAGGTGCCAGCCGAAATCCCGCGCCACCGACAGCAGGCCGCGGTGCAGCACGCGGAGGCGGTCCCGGCCCCGAAAGTGATGCGCTTTGAGATATGTGCTGCCCGTCACGAAGTAAGTGCCCCGCACGCTGAGTTGGTGCGTCGGGGCATGCGGCCAGGGCGTTCGCGGCTTGAGCATGGCCGGATTGTGGCGGCAAACGGTGAGCGAGGCGAGCCGCATTTCAAAAGCGGCAGGGGACTGCCGCACTCCAAGACGCTTCGCGATTGCCCGGCTGCTGG
>CAZVYG010000048.1:0-39223 GCA_964631605.1 uncultured Verrucomicrobiota bacterium | reverse complement strand
CGGTCCACATCTCCGCGCCGAGAGCCGCCCACGCTACTCGCTAATGATTGGGGAAAGAAATGAATTCTGGAGTTGATAGTGGATACCAAATTCAGTTATACTACAGTGGTTTGTTGCGGAACGAGAATCATGGCGGAAGACCGACTTCAGTCGCAGCGGTTTGAGCTTAAGTACCGGGTCAGTCCGACCACGGCCCTGGCCATCCGGGATTTTGTGTCGTCTTATCTCGTGCTGGACGAATTCAGCCAGGGCCAGCCGGACAACTCCTACTATAACCACAGCATCTACCTCGATTCCGACGACCTTAAGCTTTACTGGGATGTGATCAACGGCAACATCAACCGCTACAAACTCCGGCTGCGATATTACGATGACAATCCCGAGGCGCCGGTCTTTTTCGAAATCAAGCGCCGCTCCAACGACTCGATCATGAAGCGGCGCGGACCGGTTCGGCGCGAGGCCGTGCCGGTTCTGCTTGCCGGCCATTTGCCGGAGGCGCACCATCTGTTGTCCAATAAACCCCAACATCTGACCGCCCTGCAGGAGTTTTCGCGCCTGATGCACGACATCGGCGCCAGCCCGAAGGTCCACGTGGCCTATCTCCGGGAGGCGTGGGTGAGCGAACAGGACAACTCCGCCCGGGTCACGCTCGACCGGCAGGTGCGCACCAGTCCGCATTTCACCAACGAGATCACCACCCAAATGACGGACTATGCCGAGCCGTTCGAGCCGGACGTCATCCTTGAGCTGAAGTTTACCAACCGCTTTCCGACCTGGTTTCGTGAATTGGCTGAGATTTTTGGCGTGATGCAATGCGGCTGCGCCAAATATGCGGATGGGGTGGTCACCCTAGGCCACGAGCGTCTCCAGCCCGCCTTCAGCCCCTTTACCCAGGGCGACCTGGTCGAGCGTTTTCTCAGCCGCCGTTCCAACGGCAGAACCTGATCCCGCCGCGCTTCACCCCCATGGACGAAATCACCAGCATCTTTTTCAGCGCAGACTACTCGGCTCAACCGATCAACATTGCCGCCCTGCTTTTGGGCTTGTGCCTGGCCTTCCTCTGCGGCCTGGTCATCGCCTGGACCTACATGGCCACGCACGCCGGCCTTTCCTACTCCCGCTCCTTCGTGAACTCGCTGGTGGTCATCCCGATGATCGTCACGGTCGTGATGATGGTCCTGAACAACAATCTGGTCACCGCCTTTGGCTTGATGGCCGTGTTCGCCGTGGTCCGCTTCCGCAACATTTTACGCGATACGCTGGACACCAGTTATGTGCTGGCGGTGCTGGCGGTTGGCATGGCGGCGGGCACCCAGCGTTTTTCCCTGGCGGTCATCGCCACCCTGACGCTGATGGCGGTTATGTTCTTCCTGTGGTTTACCGCCTTTGGCAGCCGCCACCGGTACGACCTGATCGTGAATCTCCACTGGTCCCGGCCCATGGCTGAAATGCCGATCCTGGCCCG
This sequence comes from uncultured Verrucomicrobiota bacterium, assembly GCA_964631605.1. GTDB lineage: Bacteria > Verrucomicrobiota > Verrucomicrobiia > Limisphaerales > UBA8199 > JARKQH01. The sequence continues at coordinate 37,758 of CAZVYG010000048.1, read as the reverse complement.
CGTTCTCGAGCGCCACAGCCGCTCGATGCATTGTGCCAGCCAGCGCTCTGGCGAGCCCAGCGCGGGGCTGGACCTTTCTTACCGCCTGTTGCTGCGCGACCCCGACCGCGTTGCCGACCTCCTGACCGAGCTGCGCGAGGTTGAGGGGGTCTCGCGGCTGACCAGTATGAAGGCCGAGCAGGAATCCGAACTATGACTCCCGACCCCCTGCCTCCCATCCCCAGCCCCCCGTCCCATCATTGGCGACAGTTCCGCGTTCGCGCCCTCCCGCCGATTGCTTTTCTGGCCGTGCTGGGCGTCACCATCTGGCTCTGGGCGCTGAACCAGGCGACCCCGCTGGTCTTCGGCACCGCCGAAGGTCCCGTCGCTGACGTAGCCAGTCCTCAGGCGGGGCGCCTGACCGAGCTCAAGGTGGTGGCTTACCAGGAAGTGCAGGCGGGAGACCTGATCGCCACGGTGGACCCCGTCAACCCCGAGGTCCTCAGCAACACCCTCGCGGTCATCCGCGCCGAGATGGAAGCCATCCGAGCCGACGCCGGCTATGATGCCGGCGACCGGGTCCGTTACGCCCAGTACCAACTTGATTGGCTGCTGCAGCGCGCCGACCTGGTTGAACTCCGCGCCCAGCACCGCTTCGCCGAAAGCGAGTTCCAGCGGCTCTCCAAGTTGGTGAAGGAGAATGTGGCCAGCCAAACCGATTACGAAATCGCCAAACGCGACCTCGAGCAGGCGCAAATGTTGCTCGATGAAAAGACCGCTGCGGTCGAGCAGGCCGGCAAAACGCTGCGCGCGCTGGCCCCCGATAACCTGAATACCGACACCCCCGCCGTCCGCGCCGCCATCGCCGTGGCCGAAGAGCAGCTTCGCCTCGCCGAAGCCCAACTCCGGCCTCTGGCTTTGGTCGCCCCCATCAGCGGCCGGGTCAGCCGCATTTATCGTCCCGCCGGTTCGACCGTCGCCGCCAGCGAGCCGATCGTCACCATCGCTGACCCGCGGGTGGACCGCATTGTTGCCTTTCTGGGCCAGCCATTCGGCATCGAGCCGCGCGTGGGAATGGAGGTGGTCGTTCGCAGCCGCGGCCACCACCGCACCGTTGCCCGCTCCCACATCACCCATGTGGGACCCCGAGTTGAGCTCTTCACCGCCCCCCTCCGCATCCGGGGCATGGGCGCCGCTCAGGAACGCGGTCTGCCCTTCATCGTCAGCGTTCCCGCCGAGATGAAACTGCGCCCCGGCGAGCTGGTGGATATCAGCCTGGTTAACTAAGATAACTAAGACTGCGCGCTTAAGACCACCGACGTCGCAGAGTCAGGCCCAGGAGAGCCGCCCCCAGCAAGCAGGCCGCCGAGGGCTCCGGCACGACGGTGAACCGCACCGTCAAATCGTCCACCCCAAACCCGTGGTCATTACCCGAGTCGTTGATGTCGTACCACCGCAGAAACAACTCGTCACCGGGGGCCAGCACCACGCCGGGGAGCAGCACGTTGGAAAAGGTCTGGCGATTGGCAGCGTCATTGCCGTCCAGCGGTGTGGCCGAGCTACCCACAATTGGCGTGACAAAATCCAGGGCGGCAAACGGCACCCAGCCGGTTTCGTTGCCCGGCATGGGATTGGTAAGAGGGGAAGAGCTGCTTTGATAGGTAAAATACATCTTTTGGACGCTGGTGTTGCCGCCCTGACGCCATTGCTCCCCGGTATAGGAGATGGTCACCTCTCCCACCGGACTGGCCGTGTCGTTCTTGATCCGCAGCCCCCAGGCATTGGTCGCCGGCGTGCCGGAGCCGATGGAGCCAAAGGCCCGGTCGGTGATGGCATTGACGCCATTGGTACCAAAGCTCCAAATCCAGCCGTTGTTGCCCTCGCCGCCACCCACGCGATAGGAAGTGTACGGATAAGGGCCGTAGGCCCCGCCGGAGGTGGTCGTTGCACGCGAGGCATACCACCCCAAAAGCGTCGCATTGTCACTCCAGGAAACCGTGGTTTGGCCGGTGGGCAACTCGCTGGCCAGCGAGTCGAAATCCTGGGAATAGGACAACCCACTGCTGAGCAAGACTTGCCCCTGCGCGACCGCGGCGACCCAACCGAGCGTTATCACTGTCACAATCAACTTTTTCATAGGTTTCTTCTGCACTTTTGAATTGAACAACAATCCGGAATCCAGCCGCTCGGGAACCCGAATTGCGATCCACTGAGCGCACCCGTTCCCGAGTTCAGCCTTGAATGCTATCAAGGCAGGTCTGCTCTGTCAAGCGCAAATTTTCCAGTTTTCCAATTGGTGGGCCGCCACCGCCAAACCCGCTGGGGCCGGATTCTGCTTTGACGGAGCGAAACCCACGCGTAAAGTGACCTCATGTTCAACACGAAGCCTGTTTCGGTCTCTCTCACCCGCCGCCGCTTTCTGCGCCTTGCCGCCGCTTCCACCACAGGCGTCATGATCGTTCCGCGTCACGTCGTGGCGGCCAACGGACGGACTCCGCCCAGCGAGCGCCTCAATATCGCGGGCATTGGGATTGGGGGCATGGGCCGGGGGGACCTCGACGCGGTGGCGGGCGAAAGCAACATCGTCGCATTGTGTGACGTGGACCTCGTTCGCGGAGGCGAAACGTTTCAGAAGTATCCCAAGGCGAAACAATACCGTGATTTTCGGCGGATGTTGGACGAGCTGGAGTCGCAGATTGACGCCGTGGTGGTGGCGACTCCCGACCACACCCATGCAGTGGCGGCCATCGCCGCGATGAAGCGGGGCAAGCACGTCTATTGCGAGAAGCCCCTGGCCCATTCCATTTACGAAGTGCGCCAGATGATGAAGACCGCGCGCGAGCAAAAGGTGGTCACGCAACTCGGAAACCAGGGCCATTCTTCGGACTCCATTCGCACCTTCTGTGAATACGTCTGGGGCGGCGCGATCGGCCAAGTGCACACCATTCATGCCGTTTGCGGAGCCGTTAACTCGGCTTTGGATCAGCTTGCCCGCCTCTCCGAGCGGCATGAAGTGCCGTCCACTTTGGAATGGGATTTGTGGCTCGGCCCGGCCGCGCAACGGCCTTATCACCCTGCTTTCCTGCCTGCCACCTGGCGGCGCTGGACTCCGTTTGGAAACGGAACGGTGGGGGACTGGATTTGCCACGTGGTGGACCCGGTATTCTGGGCGCTGGATTTGGGCGCGCCCAGCAGCGTTCAAGCCAGGGCCAGCGGCTACGATCCAAAGACACAGGGGTTTACTTTCCCAACAGGCGAGGTCATCACCTACGAATTCCCCGCCAAAGGCAAACGCGGTCCCGTCACGCTTCACTGGTACAGCGGCCCGGAAAGATTCCACGTCGAGGGTGTGGCCGACGACGATGTGGAACGGACCGGGGCGCTGGTGATCGGGGACAAGGGCATGATTACCTACGGGTCCCACGGCGCAGCGCGCGTGCGGCTTTTGCCCGAGGAAAAGATGCGGGACCATCCGCGGCCGGCCCCGACATTGCCGCGCGTAAGGGGACATCACCGCGACTGGCTGGAGGCGATTCGCAAGGGCACGAAGGCGGGGTCGGACTTCACGTATGGGGGCCCCCTCACCGAACTGGGCCTCCTGGGAGTCATTGCCATTCGCATGCTGGGCGCCAAGCTGGAATGGGACTCCGCCGCCATGCGGTTCAAAAACAACCCCCAGGCGGATCAATGGCTCAATCCCCCGGCTCGCCGCGGCTGGGAGGTTTGAAGGCCCAAATCCGGCCGTGCCGTTTCGGCCGGGTTCCGTCTTCCCACGCCCGGTGTCCCCCTCAGGCGGGGACATGTCCTGGTTTTGTCATCATTTTCCGTATTTGACTTCTCTAAAAAAAGGTCCGGAATATAGGCGCATGAACGAATCACAATCTAACACCTCAGTTACCACCCGCCGCGAATTCATCAAGACGACCGGACGCATTGCCGCCGCTTCGGCCCTGGCTGGCGTTGCTTTGCCCCGCGTGCATGCCGCGGGCGGGGACATGATCCAACTGGCACTCATCGGCTGCGGCGGCCGGGGCACGGGCGCGGTGGCCGACGCCGTTTCGACCAGCAAGAGCGGGCCGATCAAACTGGTGGCGATGGCGGACGTGTTTCCAAACCGCCTCAACAGCAGTTACGAGACTTTACGCGGCCAGATCGGTGCAAACGTGGATGTGCCCCCCGACCGCCGGTTCGTCGGCTTGGACGCGTACCAAAAAGCAATGGATTGTCTCAAGCCGGGAGACGTGGCGATTTTTGCCACGCCACCCGCTTTCCGCTGGGTGCATTATGCCTACGCCATCCGCAAGGGTCTTAATGTCTTCATGGAAAAACCAGTGACGGTTGATGGTCCCAGCAGCCGCCGCATGCTCAAGCTCAACGAGGACGCCCTCGCCAAGAACCTGAAGGTTGGTGTCGGGCTGATGTGCCGCCATTGCGAGGCGCGAACCGAGTTGCTCGAACAAATCCAGGCGGGCAAGATCGGCGACATCCTCCTCATGCGCGCCTACCGCATGCACGGGCCGGTGGGCTTCTTCTCCTCGGGTCCCAAGCCGGCGGACATGAGCGATTTGATGTACCAGGTGCAGCGCTTCCACAGCTTCCTGTGGGCCAGCGGCGGCGCCTTCAGCGACTTTTACATCCACAACATTGACGAATGCTGCTGGATGAAAGGGGCCTGGCCGGTCCAAGCCCATGCCCTGGGCGGTCGCCACTACCGCGGCGATACGGTGGACCAAAACTTCGACATCTACTCGGTTGAATACACCTTCGAAGACGGCACCAAGCTCATGCTCGAGGGCCGCTGCATCAATGGCTGCCACGACGAGTTCGCCAGTTACGCGCATGGGACCAAAGGGCTGGGCATCATCTCGACCGCCTCCCACACGCCCGCCCGCTGCCGCATCTTCAAAGGCCACAACATCAAAAGCGAGGACCTGGTGTGGCGCGCCCGACGGGAGGAGCCCAATCCTTACCAGCAAGAGTGGGTGCACCTGGTTGACGCCATCCGGCAAAACAAGCCCTACAACGAGGTCAAACGCGGCGTCGAAGCCAGCCTGGTGACCTCCATGGGCCGTATGGCCGCCCACACCGGCCAGATCATCACCTTCGAGGACATGCTCAACTGCGACCATGAGTTTGCTCCAGACCTCGACAAACTCACCGCCAGCTCCCCTGCCCCGCTCCAACCCGGACCGGACGGCAAATACCCTGTTCCCGCCCCCGGCATCAACCGGAAGCGGGAGTATTAATTCCGAACTCAGCCTGCCGGCTCAGGGGCCGGACCACCGGCCCTGCCGCCCCAAAGGCTTGGGCGAGCCTTCGCAGCGGCGGGCTTCCGAGGAAGTTACTTCAGCCTGGCCAAGGTCTCTTTGACCTTATCGAAATGGGGCAGGTCCTTGGGCGAGGGAGTCTGCTCGCTGTATTGAACGATGCCATTCCTGTCTATGACGAAGGCGGCACGGGCCGCCGTATCGCCAATGCCGGCGAGCATGGGGAATACGACATCATACGCCTTGATCACCTGTTTGTTCAGGTCACTGGCAAGGGGAATGGTGATCTTTTCCTTTTGCGCCCACGCCTCCTGGGCGAAGGGAGTATCCACGCTGATGCCGATGACATCGGCATTGAGGGCCGCATAAGCATTGAGCCCCGCCGAGATATCGCACAGTTCCTGCGTGCAAACCCCCGTGAACGCCGCCGGGAAAAACAGCAGAACGGTGTTTTTCTTGCCAAAATTGGCGCTGAGCCGAATGTCCACCAGCCCCGAGGCTTGCTTGGATTTCAGGGTGAAGTCAGGTGCCTTGGTTCCGACCGGTATTGCCATAATATACAGATTGTTTGGTTGTGATTAGAACTAACTCGATTTTGACCAGACGCACTCTTGTTCAGCTCGGGTCATCTGTCAACTGCCTCAATAAACGACCTTGTTGAGCGGATACTCGATAATACCCTCCGCTCCGACGGCTTTGAGGGCCGGAATAATCTCGCGCACCACCCGCTCGTCAATGATGGTCTCGACCGCCACCCAGCCTTCCTGGCTCAGGTTGGAAATGGTTGGATTGCGCAGCGCGGGCAGCGTCTTGAGCAACCGGTCCAGATTCTTGCGGGCCACGTTCATCTTAAGCCCCACCTTGGCCTCCGCCTCGAGCGCGCCTTTGAGCAACAAGGCGATGCGCTCAATTTTCTGCCGTTTCCAGGAATTTTTCCATGACTGCTGGTTGGCGATCAGACGCGGGGTGGAATACAACAGCGTGTCCACGATGCGCAGTTTGTTGGCCCGCAGGGAGGAACCCGTCTCGGTGATCTCCACAATGGCGTCCACCAGCTCGTGGGCCTTGACTTCGGTGGCGCCCCACGAGAATTCCACCTCCGCTTTCACCCGGTGCTGGCGAAGGTACTTCTTTGTCAGGTTCACCACCTCGGTGGCGACGCGCTTGCCGTGTAAATCCTTGACCGACCTGATCGGAGAATCTTCCGGAACCGCCAGCACCCACCGCGCCGGTTGACGGGTGGCTTTGCTGAAGAGGAACTCGCCGACTTCGTGAACCTTGGAGCCATTCTCCTGGATCCAGTCATAGCCCGTGATGCCGCAGTCCAGGTAGCCGTGCTCGACGTAGCGGCTGATCTCCTGCGCCCGGATCATCCGGATTTCCAGTTCGTCGTCATCCACGTAGGGAATATAGGACCGGCTGCTGACCGTGATGTTGAAGCCGGCCTTTCCGAGCTTCTCAATCGTGGCATCCTGCAGGCTGCCTTTGGGCAGCCCAAACCGCAATATGTTCTTCTGTTTCATGTATCGTTTCGCTGTGCTCTGGAGGGCGCCGGCCTGGCGACGCCTTGCTCCTGGCTCCGTGCGAGCCGGACTATTTGCCACTGCCCAATGAAAAAATCCAGTAATTTCTGCGATTGCCTAACCGCTGGTTTGCAGAGTCACCCGCCGGCCCTGGACGCGCACCTGGCCGCGCGCAATCGCCGCGAGGCACCGGGGATACAACTCATGTTCGGCTGCGTGAATGCGCGCGTGCAGGCTCTCCGGCGTGTCGTCATCGAGCACCGGGACCGTTTGCTGGCCGATGATCGGACCGGAATCCACGCCGGCATCAACAAAATGCACCGTGCAGCCGCTCACTTTCACACCATAGTCCAACGCCTGTTTCCAGGCCGCCAGCCCGGGAAACGAGGGCAGCAACGAAGGATGAATGTTGACAATCCGGCCCGCAAACGCCCCCAGCAAGGGGCTCTTGAGCACCCGCATGAAACCCGCCAGGGCCACCAACTCGACCCCCGCCGCCTGGAGCGCCTCGACATACGCGCGCTCGGCCGCGTCCTCCAGCTTGGTTTTGAAAGGCCCGGGTGGAATGTAGCGCGCCGGAATCCCGCGTTCCTTCGCCCGGGCGAGGATGCCGGCGTCCGGGCAGTCGCTCAGCACCAAGACCACCTCGGCCGGGATAATCCCCGCGGCGCAAGCCTGCGCGATGGCTTCAAAATTCGAGCCCTTGCCGGAGCCGAGCACGCCGATTCGCAATCGTTTGAAATCGTTCATGGACCGTGTCAGGCTTTGGGCTGTTTGGCCGCAGGTTGCCTGCCTTTTTGTCCGGGCTGTGGACCGCCCACATCGTGCGGCGGCTGGCGGTCGGCATACTGGTCCTCATCTTTGACCTCTTTCTTGAGGCGGTACAGTTCGGCTTTCAGTTTGGCCACTGTGTTCTGCAGATGCGGCTCGTTATAGACATTCCGTAATTCCTCCGGATCCACTCTCAAATCGTACAGTTCCCACTGATCCTGCTTCCAGAAATGAATGAGTTTGTGGGTTTGAGTGCGCACCCCGTAATGGGCCCGGGTGTTATGGTCGCCCGGATCATGGTAATAGCGATAATAGAAACTCGTGCGCCAATCTGACGGCTGCTGACCCCTGAGGAGGGGAACCAGACTGCGCCCCTGCATGTCGGTCGGCGCGGGCACGCCGGCCAAGTCAAGGAACGTTGGCGCAAAATCCGGATTGATCACCAGCGACTGCTGGACGCTGTTCGGGCGGGTTCCGGCGGGCCAGCGAACCAGGAAGGGCATGCGCAGCGATTCCTCATACATGAACCGTTTGTCGTAAAGCCCATGGTCTCCAAGGAAAAAGCCCTGATCGCTGGTGTAAATCACAACCGTGTTGGTTCCCAGTCCGTGCTCGTCGAGCCAGGCGACCAACCGCCCCACGCTGTCGTCCACCGACTGCACACAGCCGAGGTAATCCTGCATGTAACGCTGGTATTTCCACGCCGTCAGCGCGTCGCCGCGCAGCATGTGTTTGGCCCCGTCAACCTCAACCTCCACCTCGTCGGGCACGGAGGAAAGCCAGCGGTTGCGCTCGGCCGGCGCCAGGCCCGGCGGCGGCTCCAGTTTCAGGTCCCGGTGAGTAAGGTTGTTCGAGACCTTCTGAGCGCATTCGCGAATGGCATCCGCCCGGCCGCGGTAATCGTCCCACAGTGTGGCCGGCTCGGGAAACGTTTTCCGGCGGAACTCCTCGCGATATTTCGGGCTGGGCTCCCAGGCCCGATGCGGAGCTTTGTGATGACACATGAGAAAGAAAGGCTTGTCCGCAGGCCGGTCCCGCAAAAACTCGATCGCCAGGTCGGTGATGATATCCGTCACATAGCCTGTAATCTTTCGCCGCCCGTCCGGGGCAATGAAGTCCGGATCGTAATAAAGACCCTGGCCCGGCAGGACAATCCAGTGATCGAAACCGGTGGGCTCGCTGCCCAGGTGCCACTTGCCGACGATGCCGGTGTGGTAACCCGCCGTCTGCAAGTACTTGGCCACGGTCGGTTGGGATCCGTCGAACCGGTTGAAGGTGGGCACGCCGTTGAGGTGGCTGTATTTGCCGGTCAGGATAGTGGCGCGGCTGGGGGAGCAAATCGAGTTGACGCAAAAACAATTGTCGAAACGCATGCCCGCCTCGGCCAGGCGATCGAGATTTGGCGTCCGATTGATCCGGCTCCCGTAAGCGCTGATCGCATGCGCCGCGTGATCGTCGCTCATGATAAAAAGAATGTTGGGCCGCGACGCCGCGCCCAGGCACGTCCAGGCCAGCGCCAGGACCACAGCGGATGCAGGTAGGAAGGATCGCTTCATGGCGGAATTTTGGTTCAAACCCCCGCAGCCGCCAACAGGAAAATCGCCGCGACCGGATTGATTTGAGCCGCGCGTGTGCGACCTTTAACCCATGACCCAGAAAAAACGCCCCACGGCTCGCCGCCCCCGCCGGGCCAGCACGACGGATGTTCTCGGCCCACACCCGCCCCGGCGCCGTATTCCTTCCAGATTCCGACCTCACTATGATCGCCTGGTGCAGCTTCGCGAGGAGATTCTACGCGAGCAGGCGGGCCTGGCCAAAGAGGCCCTCGAGCAACGCCCCCGGTTCAGCCAGCACATGGCCGACGCCGGGACCGATACCTACCATCGCGACCTGGCATTCAGCATGTTGTCCTCGGAACAGGACGCCCTTTATCAAATTGACCAAGCCATAGACCGGATTCGGAACGGCACTTACGGCATCTGCGAGTTGACCGGCAAACCCATCGAACGGCGGCGTCTTGAGGCCATCCCCTGGACGCGGTTCTCGGCAGCAGCGGAAAGAAAACTGGAACGCGACGGCGCCCGCCGCCGCCCCGGGCTGGGTCCGCGCGAAGCGATCCTCTCCGGTGAACCGGCTGAAGCGCCGGAACCTGCGGAAGAGCCCGAATAGCGCCTTTTGGCGAAACTTAAACCGGGGCTTGTCAGGCCGAGGCCACCGGATTTGCCCCGACGTCGGCAGTCCCTTCCAGAATTGCCACTGCCGCGGCGTAATCTTTGGTGTGCGACAGGCTCAAGCGAATGCTCCGCGCCCCGCGCTCGCGCAAGAGCTTCAGCCCGTTATCATGCAGAATAACGTAAGGCTCGCCGCTCTCGCGCCGCCCCACTTCCATGTCGCGCCACCCCAGTTGCGACCCAATCCCCGTGCCAAACGCCTTCGAAATCGCTTCCTTGGCGGCAAAGCGCGCCGCCAGAAACGGCCCGGGAGTCTTGTGCGACAGGCTGTAACCAATCTCGTTCGGGTGCAGGATGCGATTTAGGAACCGTTCGCCAAACTTTTCGTACGAGGCCTGAATGCGGCCGACCTCGATGATGTCAATGCCGATGCCCAGAATCATGCGCGGCCTGCCTCAACCGGGGTAATCGGCCATTAATCCCACCATGTCCCGCACGGCCGTCTCCATCCCCACCATCACCGCGCGACTCACAATGCTATGACCAATGTTCAATTCCACCAGATGCGGCACACGGTGGATCAGCGGCAGGTTGTCATAGTTCAACCCGTGGCCCGCGTTCACTCTCAGGCCCAGGCTGTGCGCCTGTCGCGCCCCCGAAATCAGCCGCTCCAATTCGTCCTCCACGCCCGCCTGAGCCGCAAAACTCTCGGCAAAGGAGCCTGTATGCAACTCGACGAACTGGCTGCCCGTGCGAGCAGCCGCCTCAATCTGGTCCGAGTCCGGTGCAATAAACAGACTGACCTCGATACCCGCCTCGTTCATTCTCTTGCGCGTCTCAGTTAGCGCGGCAAGGTTGCCCACCACATCCAGTCCTCCCTCGGTGGTCACTTCCTGCCGCCGCTCGGGCACCAGGCAGACAATGTCCGGGTGAACCTTCAGCGCAATCCCAATTATTTCTGGAGAGTTGGCCATCTCGAGGTTGAGGCGGGTCTTGATCACCTCCCGCAGTTTCCACACGTCGCGGTCCTGAATGTGGCGGCGGTCCTCGCGCAGGTGTGCGGTAATGCCGTGCGCCCCGGCCGCTTCACTGGCGAGCGCGGCAGCGACCGGGTCTGGCTCCCCTCGCCCGCGGCCCCGATAACGCGCTTCCCGCAACGTTGCCACATGGTCAATATTGACACCCAGTTTCAACATACCCGGTCATTATGGTTGACGACCGGTCTTTCGCAATGCGTTTCGCCTTTGAATCAAAAGGGGGCAGCTCCCCAGAGGCAGTCGAAGGTAGGAGCACAGCGAAGAATCTGACTTGTCGAGGTAATGGAGTTGGAGAACCGCCATCAGATAACGTTAACGAGGCCGTTGCCTGATTGTAACATCCCGTTTCTTGTCTGGACTCGGCGCATGCATTAAAAAAGGCACCCGATGGAAATTGACAAAACCGAACAGAATCGTGTAAATATGTTGGTGCGTTAACGCGCTACACCACAACATGATTTCAGCCACTATTATGATGATGAAATCTTCTCGTTCCTCCATGCACCAACCCCACAAGACCAAACGTCGTTCCGGATTCACTCTGATCGAACTGCTCGTGGTCATTGCTATCATTGCAATTCTGGCTGCGATGCTGCTGCCGGCCCTGGCCCGCGCCAAGAACCGCGCCAAGCGCATCGGTTGTTTGAACAATCTCAAGCAACTGGGGTTGGGCAGCCAGATGTACGCGGATGACTCTCAAGGCAACTACTGCGGTCCGACATGGTGGACCCCCGAGGTCGGAAATATCCCAACCGGAGGCAAAACCGACCGCTCGGGATCGGACGACGACCTGACGTGGCTATGGCCAACCTATGTAAAATCGCAAGGCAGCTACTTGTGTCCCAACACCCGGAACCTGATTCGCACGAACATGACCGCCAAGTGGAACGGCGAGACCCTGCGGGACCTCTGCAACAACGGTTCCGGGCCGGATGCGCCGGGAACCAGTTACGAGTGTTTTGGCAATTTTACGGACCGCTCGGGGGGCACGGCGGTCGCAACCAAGAAGAAAGAGTCAACGGTGGCGACCTTTGTGATTCACAATTACGCCTTGGCGCTGGGCACCAAGCCCGGGCCGTCGCAGGTCTTCCTGTTAACCGACGCGGATGACACGGTAACCACGATAGACCCGAAAGACATCAACAACTGGCCGGACAGCAAGACTGACAACCATGCCAACGAGGGCCAGAACTTCGTGTTTTGCGACGGCCACGCCGAATGGGTGACGCAGAAGCGCTTCATGCACGTCTGGAATTTGGCGCATGATTCGGCCCGGCAACCGGGCATGCCTTGAGCCGCCGATATTTATCCATTCTTAATCACAGCACCTAACCTAAAACCAACAAAATGAAGACACAGACCTGCATCCAAGGATTGGGCCTCGGAGGAGGCCAAACAACCCGTGTAAATCGCTGGCAAAAACTCTCAGCCATGCTCGGGGTGGCGCTTGTGGGCTTGGGAGTGTCCCTGGCGCAAGCCCAACCCGTTAACCACGGCATCTCGGCCGGCCTGCTCAAGGTCGAGCAGATGGTGCCGAACGACGCTTCGAACACGAATTTGAACGTGTTCCCCCTGATCACCATTAACGACTTTCGGCCAGTAAAAGCCGATCTGGCCGACGGCGTTCCGACCTGGAACACGGGGGATTATTATGTGCAGATTGGCGAAACCGGGGCGGACGACGTCACGAACGGCATTCTTATTTCTTGCGTTGCGGAGAACGGCCGGACCAATTGGACGCCGATGCCCACCAACTCCCCGTATGCTCACAGTTTCATCCATGACTCGAATCCCTACCGCATCTGCACCCACGCCTCGCGCTGGAGCAACAATCCCACCTATGGCAATGCCTTCAGCGCTGGCAACACGATCGAGTACAACGTGAACGTGGCGGGCGCCTGGTTCCCCTATAGCCGCTACCTCGGCGGGTTGGCCCGGAACGTCAATCGCGTGAACGGCGGCTCCAACGATTTTCTGATCGCGTCTCCCCAGATTGTTTACGGCACCCACTTCATTCATCTCGGGGTGTCGAACGAGCTGGCGGCCGCGGGCGGCTGGGTCCAGGACCAAGGAAAGTCGCTGATAGATCTGCGATCGCTTGGCATCCATTCCCAAACCGACGGGGTCCTGCTGGTTAATCATGGCAAGGACGAAGGCAACTTCGCGCTCTCCCAGGCAAACGAAGATGGTACCTGGACGGTTTACATTCATGACGCCGCCACGTCCAGCGCCAGCAGCTACGAGCAGGATCCGGTGGCTTTTGTCTTTATCCCGCGAACGGACACCTCGGTGGTTTCCGGCCGGTTTAACGGCGATGGAAGCATCCTGATTTACAGCGGCGCCGAACCGCAGTTCACCGTGGAACAAGTCAAGGTTGGCCAATGGCTGCTCAAGATGAAGAACTATGCGGCCACCAACGGCGTGCTCATCATTTCGCCGGAGGGGGGCGGCCAATACAACCTCGACAACATTGTCAACTATCAGGTCACCGACGACGGCCAGGGCTGGTTGATTGAATCGCGGGACACCCCGAGCAACGGCCGCCAGACTCCGTATAAGATCGTGGACGGCGTGATCATTACCGAGCCTGCGGTGTCATTTGTGTTTATTCCGGCTCCCGGCCCCGGCTTCAACGTGGCGCCTTCGGCCAACCTGCAGACCTCCGAGGCCGGCGGCATTGCGACCTTCTCCGTGTCGCTCAACACCAAGCCCACCGCTGATGTCACCCTTAACGTGAGCTCGAGCGACCCGACCGAAGGCACCGTGGAACTGGCGACCATGACTTTCACTCCGGAGAACTGGTGGCAGCCCCAGACCAACACGGTTTATGGCATGGACGACCTGGACAATGACGGACAGGTGGCTTACGCGATTGTGCTGTCGCCCGCCACCAGCGCGGACGCGCGGTTTAACGGCCTGGACCCGCAGGACGTGGGCGCGCTGAACGCCGACAACGAGGCAGGCATCACCCTCAGCGCCAACAGCCTTGTCACGACCGAGGGGGGCGGGACCGCCACCTTCACGGTGGTGCTCAACACCCAGCCGACCGAGGACGTGACCCTCGCGCTTTCCTCCAGCGACACCACCGAAGGCACCGTGTCGCCCGCGAGCCTCACCTTCACCATGTTCGATTTCTTCAACCCGCAAACGGTGACGGTGACAGGTGTGGATGATTCCGTTCCTGATGGCAACGTGGCCTACACCATCGTGACGGCGGCGGCCACCAGCTCCGATCCCGCTTACAACGGCCTCAATGCGTTGGATGTATCAGTGGTGAACCTCGACAACGACGTTCCCGGCGTCACCTTGAGCCCGTTTGCCGGTGTGACAGTGAGTGAATCGGGGACGACGGCCAATTTCACAGCCGTGCTGAACTCGCAGCCGGCGGCGGATGTGACCGTCAGCTTCACCTCGAGCGACACCACTGAAGGCACGGTTTCGCCCGCGTCGCGGACCTTCACGCCGGGGAACTGGAACGTGCCGCAGACCTTCACCGTGACCGGAGTGGACGACCTGGCCGCCGATGGCAGTGTCTCCTACACCTTGAACGGGACGGTTGCCTCGAGTGACGCCGCTTATGCGGCACTCACGTTGAAACTCGCGGCGACCACCCTGGACAACGAGCCGGCACTGAGTCTGCCTTCCGGCACCCTGGTTTACGGCATTGGCTGGCCGGGCATCGGCATTGACGGCCTGGCCACAATCACGGACCCGGACACCACGGATTACGACAGCGGTTCCCTGACGGTGACTCTGACAGCCAATGGGACCAGCAACGATCGCCTGGAAATCCGCAATACGGGAACCGAGTTTGGCCAGATTGGTCTGAGCGGCAACAATGTCACTTACGGAGGGGTGACCATCGGGACCTTCAGCGGCGGAATTGGGACGGCTCCGCTCGTGGTCAACTTCAACATCTCCGCCACGCCGGAAGCCGCCCAGGCGCTGTTGCGCAACATTACCTTCCGCAGCGTCAGCAGCACGCCTTCGCTGGACCCGCGCACGGTTGCAGTGATGCTGGCGGATGGCGACGGCGGCACGGTCGCGGCCAGCAAACAAATCGAGCTGTCCCTGGTCCATGTCTGTGACTTCCAACAGGGCAAGGACGGCGGCTTTGGCATCTATACCGGCGCCAAGGATTGTGAGGTGTGGATCACCTCCTATTCGACTCCGCTGCCGGCGGGCAGTTCTCCCGCCAATGGCATTCAACTGGCCAATCGCACGGCAACCGAGATTCCGCGCGAAGGATTACTGCGCTTTGATGACATCATCGGCGCCAACCCGGGGCAAATCCCGCCTGGGGCCACGGTGATCGAAGCGAACCTTTACCTGAACATCACGGACACGGGCGTCGGCAGCCCGCTCCACCGGATGTTGATTGATTGGGACGCCGACTCGGTGACTTATGAGAGCATCGGGGATGGCGTCCAACTGGACGACGTGGAAGCCAAAAGCGCCTATTACTCGCAAATTGGCACCGGCGCGGGCGCCAGTTACGGCACCACTCAAACCGGGATTATGCGCGTAGGCGTTCTGCCTGACGTTCAAGCCTGGGTCAACGGCGAAACCAACCATGGCTGGGTGATGCCGAGCTGGGTGGACAACAACAATCTCACCGCGTTTAGTCCCTGCGAACACACCAACGTCACCTTCCGGCCGCGGCTGGTCGTCAAGTGGATCCCGGCGGGCCTCATCGAGGCGAGTTTCCGCCAGGGCGAGAATGGTTACACCGGAGCCGCGGATACGCGCATTCGCGAAGGCACACCCGACACCGAATACTCCACCATTGCCCATATCTTCCCCGATTTCGAGGTCACCAGCGGTCTCGAGGACGCGGAACACGCGTTGTTCCGGTTTGATGGGATCTTTGGTCCCGGCGCGGCCCAGGTGCCTTACGGCGCCAAGATTCAGGCCGCGGTGCTGCACCTCTTCAGTCGGACGGCTGCCGGCCCGGGAGATGGCGGCACCTTCCACCGGATGCTTATCCCGTGGCAGGACACCAACACGTGGAGCTACTTTGTCGAGGGGATTCAAGCCGATGGCGTGGAAGCGGTGGCGGCGGCCTCGGCCACCGCCGGCAGTCCGCTCCTCACGCCAAACGTGGCCAGCGGCGCCGAAACGTTCGATATGACCGCTGATGTCCAACTCTGGGCGAACGGCGCGCCGAATTATGGCTGGGTGATCCTGCCTTGGCCGTACGGCGGCGATGGCTGGGGAATTGCCACGGCGGAGTATAGCTCTCTCGACGCTCGCCCGCGGCTGGTGATCTACTACACGGCGATTCGGATGCTGCCGCCGGTGGTTGGCCCGACTAGTGTTCAGGTGAAGTTCGCCGCTGAAGTCGGCAAGACTTACACCGTCCTGCGCGCCCCGGCGCTCGGCGCGGGGTGGACTGAACTGGGGACCGTCGCGGTGCCGGAAGGCGGCATCGCCACCTTCACCGACAGCTCTCCGCTGCCCAATGCCGGCTTCTATCGCGTTCGCGAGCCGTAGAGCCTGCTGCGTTTCAGCCTATGATGTTTCAAAGCGGGACGGCGGAGTCGCCGTCCCGCTTTCTCCCGGCCTTATGCCGCCGAGGGCGGTCAGCGAACACCCGCCGCCAACACTCGCCTCGGCTCCCGACTAACAATACCGTGCCGCTTGTACCCTCGTCCAAAGTGCCGCCGGTCCTGACCGGGGCTGTTGCCGCCGACACTCCAAACTTCCCATGCGGCTTTCTCCCCCGGAGCGCGGACACACTTGTCCGCCCGCTTCGTCCGCAGAGGCCTTTTCAGGCGGACAGGAATGTCCGCGCTCCCGCCAATCGCTGGGGGTGGCGTCTGGCTGTCGCAGGACTCGCATTCATAGCGCCGATGCCCGCGCGCGGACTGGCTTCCGCCCTCGTGATTCTCCTCTGGCTGACATCCAGTGCCGTGGCGAAGCCGGTTTATCACGGCGTCGCCGCCGGCATGCTGAAGGTGGCCCAGGTCTCGGACATCGAGACCAACAACAACGCCGAGGTGATCCAGACCATCAGCATCAACAATTTTCAACTGATCTCCTACAACCGCGCCGACTACAGCTTTCGCGTGGGGGTCGGCACCGATTCCGTGGAGGATGCGCAGCGGGGGGTGGTCATCACCTCGGTGACCGAAAACGGGCGCGACAACTTTGGTTCGAACGGCTATCCGATTTCGGCGTTCGAGACCAACGCCAGCGGCGCGCATCGAATCGTGACCTTTCTCGCCCTGGAAGGAGGCGCGGGAAACGCCATCGAGTACAACGTCAACGTGGCGGCGGCTTGGTTTCCGTACGACCGGTATCTGGGCGGGTTCGCCCGGAACTCGGCCGGCGCCAACGGCGGCACCAATGATCTGTTCACCGGTTCGCCCGGTTTGGTGCTGGGCACGCATTTCAGGGGGGTGGCGGCCGGGCGTTCGATCGTGGACCTTCGCAGCCGCGGCATTGACTCGCGGACCAGCGGCGTCCTCTTGGTGAGCGGGGCCAAGGACGAGAACAACTTCGCCCTGTCCCAGGTGAATTCGAACGATGGCACTTGGAATGTTTTCCTCCGTGACAATGCCCAGATCACCTATTCCACCTACGAGCAAGACCCCGTTGCGTTTGTTTTCATTCCCCGCACGAACACCGCCCTGGTGTCCGGCCGATTCCGGGGCGACGGAACCGTTGACATGTTTAGCGGCCCCAGCCCCCAGTTCACTGTCACCAACCTGGGGCCGGGGCGTTGGGACCTGCGCCTCCCCGGGTACTCGCCCACCAATGGCGTGCTGATCCTCTCGCCGGAGGGCGGCGGCGCCTTGAACGGCGACAATATCGTCAGTTATCAAATCACAGGAAACGGCTGGGAAATACAATCCCGTGACACGCCGGACAACGGGCTGCAGACCCCCGGCACCGAACCGGTGGCGTCGTTTGTTTTCATCCCCGCGCCCTCGCCCGGGTTCACCGTGACACCGACCAACAACCTGGTCACTGCCGCCTATGGAGGAACCGCCACCTTCAGCGTGGTGCTGCATTCCCGCCCCGCCACGAATGTCACCGTCGCGGTCAGCAGCAGCCAGCCGGGCCGCGGCATCCCCACTCCGGGCACCTTAACCTTCAGACCCCACGAGTGGAACGTGCCGCATCTGGTGACGGTCACGGGACAGGACAATCCTTCAACGGACCTCCTGCCCTACACGATCGTTCTCTCCCCGGCGGTGAGCGCCGATCCGGCCTATCAGGGGCTCGATCCAGCCAACGTCGCCGCGTTCCTGGTTCCCGTTCGCGCCCGGTTGATTTCTCCGACCAACGATGCTCCGAATGCGGGGCTGTCCGCCGCGCTGCAGGTGGTGGTCACCAACCAGGTTCCCGGCAACCTAAGCGTCAGCTTTTATGGCCGCGAGGTGTTTGTGCCCTATCCCGCGCCGGACTTTACAATGGTGCTGCTGCCGGACACGCAAAACTATGCGGCGGAGAAGTACGGCGGCACCAAGGAGATGTTCATCACGCAGACGGAATGGATCATCACCAATCGCGTGGCCCGAAACATCGCCTACGTGTCGAACCTCGGCGACATTGTCAACGACGGGGACATTTACCAGGGGCTGCCCAATCTCACCCAGTGGCGCAACGCCACCAATGCCATGTACCGTCTCGAGAACCCCAATCGCACGCAACTTCCGCATGGCATTCCCTACGGCGCGGCCGTCGGCAATCATGATCAGGAACCCAATGGGGATCCGAATGGCACGACCCTCTATTACAACACTTACTTCGGGGCCTCGCATTTTACGGGCCGGTCGTATTATGGCGGCCACTATGGCACCAACAACAACAACCACTTTGACTTTTTCAGCGCCAGCGGTTTGGACTTCATCGTTTTGTATTTCGAGTATGACACGAATGCCAACCCGGCTGTGCTGAACTGGGGCAACGAAGTTCTCCGCACCAATGCCCACCGCCGGGCCATCGTGGTGACCCATTACCTCGGCGGCCCGCAAACACCAACCACCCTGGGCGCGCAGGGCAGCGCGATTTACCAGGCTTTGAAAAGCAACACCAACCTGTTCCTGATGCTGGGCGGCCATGTCAGCGGCGAGGGCTGGCGCAAGGACACCTTCCAGGGAAACTCGGTGTATTCCCTTATCTCCGACTACCAGTTCTACGATAACGGCGGCGAAGGCTTCCTGCGGATCATGACTTTTTCTCCCAGCAACAACCTGGTCCGTGTCGAAACCTACTCGCCCTGGCTGCGCCAATATGAGGCCGACGAAGACAGCGAGTTCTCGTTCCCCTATAATCTGCAGCCCGACGGGCGCATTCCGCCGGACACGAATTTCGCTCTGCTCGGCCTGTTCACCGGAGTGCCGCCGGGCAGCACCAACAGTTGCAACTGGCCTGGCTTGAAAGCCGGCAAATCCTACGAGTGGTTTGTCACCGTGACCGATGGCACCGGCCAGACGGCCACCAGTCCGGTCTGGCGCTTTAGAACCGGGGTGTCCAACAACCCGCCGACCGTCGTCAACTCGAGCCGCACAATCGTCGGCGACTCGCCCACCAACCTCACGCTCACCGCCTCGGACCCGAATGGCGATGCTCTGACGTTCCAAATCCGGACCCCGGCCACGCAAGGCTTGCTGCAGGATTTTCTGCCAGAGGCTGGCACAGTCACTTATCGGCCTGCCCACGGCTACCGAGGCACGGACCGGTTCACCTTCACCGCCAGTGATGGCCAGGCCACAAGCTCGGTTGCCACGCTCAACCTGACCATTATTGGCCCGCCGGACGATAACACGAACGGCCTGCCGGACGCTTGGGAAACCGCGTATGGCATTACCGACCCGGCCGGTGACGAGGACCAGGATGGTCAGAACAATTACGAGGAATACCGCGCCAACACCAACCCGACCAACGCGGCCTCGGTTTTCCGCATCCTGAGCCTGGAACGGCTGAGCCATGGGCCGGTCCATCTCACCTGGTCCTCGGTGGGAGGCTCCCGGTACCGCGTCCAGGTTGCAAACTCGGACACGAACGGGACCTTCACCGGCGATTTCAAGGATGCAAGCCGAAGCGTGACCAATGAGATGGATCCCGCCCCGCCTGGCGTCCCGTCCTCGCAGTCCTTCACCGACACCTATACCGGGACCGCGGCGCCCACCAACCCCGCGCGCTATTACCGGATTCGAATTGCGCCCTGATCCTTGTCCGGCCGCGTATAAATTGTGTGGACAGCGGTCCCGCGTTGCTCTAAACGATGGGCAGCACAGCCGATCCACCACTTTACATCTATGCTCCGACTCGTCGTCAACCCGGGCTCGCCCGCCGCGTGGGAAATCCCGCTCAAGTCGGGATCCAATCTGGTCGGACGCAGCAGCGCCAACGACATCACTATCACCGACCCGAGCGTTTCGGGCTCTCATTGCCGACTCGACGTTTCCGGGGAGTCCGTCCACCTCACCGACCTTGGCTCGACCAACGGGACTTTTGTGGACGAGCGGCAGGTCACCGAAAGCGTTCTTCGGCCGGGACAACTGATTCGGCTCGGCGGAGTCAAGGTGGCGGTCGTGGGAGCGGAGGAAACGCGTGCCGCGGCCCCATCCCTGCCCGTGCCCCCTCCTCCGGTTCCGGCTGCCCGCCCCGTGCCCGCGGCGGCTGCCTCGACCCAGGCAATTGATGCCGCACCGCACACTTGCAAGCATCATCCGAAGACCCCGGGGCGCTTTTTCTGCCGGCAATGCGGGCAGTTCTTCTGCGAATTGTGCGTTTCCACGCGGCAGGCGGGGGGAGCTCAACACAAGTTCTGCCGGCACTGCGGCGCGGAGTGCGCGCCGGTCCACATCCGCACCCAACCGGTGGAACAAAAGGGGTTCTTCAGCCGCTTCCCGGGCGCGTTCCTATACCCCTTCCGCGGCGCCGGCGTATTGATGGTGGTAGCCGGTATGGTCATCCTGGCCATGTTGAAATTCGGGGCGATGATGATGCAAATGGGCTCCCTGCGCTTCCTGGTTTTTGGCCTCATCCTCCAGATTTTCGCGGGCGGTTATTTGTTCAGTTTCCTTCAGAACATCATCCATTCCACCGCGGCGGAGGACCCCGAGCTGCCCGATTTGCCCGGCCTGGGCAACTTCATGGATGATATCCTCCTGCCATTCCTGCGCTTGTTGGGCCTGGTGACGTTTTGTTTTGGCCCCGCGATTGTCCTGGCGGTATGGCTCGCCATCAGCGGAAATTCCGCCCTCGGCATCGCCGTCCTCGCCGCCATGCTATTTGGATTGGCCTATTTTCCCATGGCTTTCCTCGCCGTGGCCATCCTTGACACCTTCACGGCCGCCAATCCCCTGGTGGTGGTTCCTTCGATTCTCAAGGTTCCCGCCGAATACCTTGTGACGTTGCTGGTGTTGGGAGCGGTGTTCGGCTTCCGCGCCCTGGGGGAGTTCCTGGTGAGCATCCTGTTCCCCGAGGGCTTCAGCACTCACTCGATGGGAGCGTTGTTTGGCATGCTGGGGGCCCAGGTGTTCTGGGCATTTATCAGCCTCTACCTGCTGATCGTCGCCACGCACCTGCTCGGCCTGCTCTATGTCACGCGCAAGCATAAACTCGGATGGCTGGAGCATTGACGGATATCCATTGCCAAAGGTCCGTCCTGGCGTAAGTTCACCTGCAATTTGAAATGGTTATGAATGCGCCGATCTCCCGCCGAAATTTCCTGACCACCTCTTGCGCCAGTGTCGGGCTGGCAGCCGTTGGTTCCTCTTCAAGCTTGGCCGCCCCCTCCGCCGAACCGCTGGCGATGCCGCGTCGTCCGCTCGGCCGGACCGGCTGGCTCACTTCCATCGTTGGCTTCGGCGGCGGCTCGCGTTTCCTGGCCCAATCGGACCCGGCGGTGGTGGAGCGGATGATCCATCGTGCCGTGGAGCTGGGCATCAATTACTTTGACACGGCGTTCACTTATCTCGACAGGAACAAGGAACGCGAGAGCTACCGGCGATATTCACGGTTTCTCGTGCCCCGATATCGCAACCAAGTCATTCTGGTCAGCAAGCTCATGGAGCGCGACGCCGAGACCGCGAAACGCAGCCTCGAAATCACCCTCAAGGAACTGGGCACGGATTTCCTCGACCTCCTCCATTTTCACGCCCTTTCCAAAAAGGAGGACGTGGATCGGATTGTGGCGCCGGATGGCGCCCTGAAGGTTTACCGCCAGTGGAAGGAACAGGGGGTAATCAAGGCCATCGGCATCACGGGCCACAGCAGCGCCGACGTGCTGCTCGACGCCATCGAGCGCATTGAACCGGACTGCATGATGTGCCCCTTGAACCCCGCACACAGCGGGCAGTTTGTCGGCACGGATTTTGCCCGCTTGATCCCGGTCGCGCTCCGCCGGGGCATGGGCTTGCTGGCGATGAAAACCACCGGCCGCACCACCCTCATCGGCAAGAATGGCGTGACGCCCGAGGAACTGGTTCGTTACGCCCTGAACCTCCCGGTCGCCGCGGCTGTCATCGGCATGCCCGATGTGGCGGTCATCGAATCCTGCGCCGCGCTCGCCCGCGCTCTCCAGCCCATGTCGGAAACGGAACGCACGGGTCTCGAACAAAAACTCGCGTCCGCAACCCGGCACGCTTCCCTCCCGTACCTCGCCGCCGGCTACCGCGACGGCGGATGCTCCCACCTCGGTTGACGCGCCTGTTGGTTCCCCGGCCCGATTTGTTCAACGGCGAGGCGGTGCGGTGGATTTTGACTCCACGTAACGCGACAGAGCGTCTTTGGTATTCGAAAAGCTGAACGCGTCGTTGACCAGAAAGTACTTCTCCCGGTCATAGGTGTAATCATAAGCGAACTTCGCCAGTTCGAGTTTGCTGGGCTCAAAGTCGAAGCACTCGACCATCTGCTTGATTTGGCTGGCCAGAAACAGCCGGCGACTCGACGTCAGTATCTGGCGCGCCAACTGCGCGCGATTCGGGTCAAAGGTCTCCTTTCGCAACGCTTGCAGAATGGGCTTCATGTCCGCTTCGCCCATCGTTTCCGGAACCGTAACGACCGGCCCCGGGCCGGGCCGGGGGCCTGGGATTGTCCCAGGCCGGACCGCGTCGTGCAACCGCATCACCTTGGAAAAGGAAGTAAACGCGTCGTACACTTCGTAAAAGTTCTCCGGGTCCACGGTTCGGGGATAGGCCGCCAGCGCAAACTCAAGACGGGCTGAGTCGTCTCGCAGCCGCGCGGCCAGCGTTTTGACCTGCAGGCTGGAGAAGCGCCGCTCGACCGCCACCGCCTTGGCCCGCCGCAATTGATCCGCCTCGCTCCGTTCGGCGGCAATTCCCCGCAGCACGTCCTCGAACTGCTCCTCTTCGAGCGGCAAGGTTTCCGCCCCGCGCGCGGCGGCGAAGCTCAACGCCAGGAGCAGCGCACAACATCCTGATCTGCAGACAATACGCATAAAATCCCTCTCGCACACTGAATTGCTGTTCGTTCCTGTCGGACGGGAAATCGCGGCGGATTATTCAAGTGGCAATCACAGCAGAGGCTGGCCGTTGCCAGCGACGCAAGACAACAGCCACCGACGCGCCAAGCACTCCCAAAACCGCCGTCTGAGGCTCCGGCACAAGGGTGATGGCATAGAGGCTGTAACCGCCCGCGGGTGCGGGAGCACTTATCTGGATATCAATTGAGCCAATCCGAAGTATGCCGCCGGACTGAGGCCCGTAACTGATTTCGATGCCCCCGCGCACCTCGTCAAAATAAATCGGCTGTCCCAAGCCCGGCTGCCAGTCCGGTGGCGCCTCCGTCAGGCTGATGGTCATGCCGTAGATATCCCCGGAGGGACCCCAAAAGCGCCAGGAACAAGTATCCCCCTCGACCAAGCTCCCCCGGTCGTAGGACCACGTGCAGTAAACCCAAGGGTCGGGGATGTGCTCGACGACGAGCGGCAACGAATTGAATTCGTAGGTGAAGGTTTGGCCCGGGTGGAGGAGGATCCCCTCTCCCCGCACCGCAAGCAGCAAACCCAACCCAAGACCGGCTGTAAGCGCTGCCCGTTTCATATTCTTATTGTCGTGCCGGCTTCCCCACGCCCGCGCGCCCCCATTTCCCTGGGCAACAGACGCGGGAGCCGCAGGCTCGTGGCGTCGCTGGCAGTGGAGCTTTGTTGAGACCATCGCCTCGAGAGAAGGAGTAGTCAAGCCCCCCGGTCCTGCGGGGGGTGGGGTGGGGCCGGGGTGCGCGTTCGCCGGAACATCCCGCGCAAGCGCGGCGGGAAGGCTCCCCGGAGATTCCCCGGGAGTTTTTCCAGACCCTGCCCGGGTTGTTGGAACTCAGAGGTTAACAGATACTCGGCCTACGGTTAGGGCAGTGGTTGAGAAGAGCCGGCTTTAACAATTCGAAAGGTAGCAGGCTCTTGCCACGGCCAAAAAGCGGCCCGCGAGTGTGGCCGCTTCTTTTTTTTGCCGCTAAAGCTGGCGCCGCGCCCACGCGTCCGCCTCCAGAATCTGTTCCAGAGTCGGGTCGCTGATCACTTCGTGCGCGTTCATCGTCCGGTCCACAAACGCCGAGATGTCTGGAAAACCAATGGCTCCGTCAAGGAAGGCTTGCACGGCAATTTCATTGGCCGCATTGAGCACCGCGGGCAAAGTCCCCCCGACTTCCCCGGCACGGCGCGCGAGGGCCAGGGCTGGGAACCGTTCCGGGTCCGGTTCCTCGAAGGTCAGGGTGCCCAGACGGGCGAGGTTGGTCTGCACCCGGTCGCTGGGCACCCGCTCGGGATAAGTCAACGCGTATTGAATCGGCAGGCACATGTCGGGCGTGGACAACTGGGCCAGCATCGAGCCATCCACGAATTCAACCAGGGAATGGACAATGCTCTGGGGATGAATGACCACGGCGACGCGCTCCATCTCGATGTCAAACAGCCACCGGGCTTCGATCATCTCGAGGCCTTTGTTGAACAACGTGGCCGAATCAATGGTGATCTTTCGCCCCATGACCCAGGAGGGATGCCGCAACGCCTGCTCGACCGTGATGCCGGCAAACGCCTCCCGGGGTGTCGTGCGAAACGGCCCGCCCGAAGCCGTCAACCAGAGCCGGCGAACGGAGCTGGCGGGTTTTTCCTGCAGACATTGGAAGATGGCCGAATGCTCGCTGTCCACCGCCAGCACCCGAACGCCGCACCGGCGCGCCTCCGCCATGACGATCTGCCCGGCCATCACCAGAATCTCCTTGGACGCAATGGCTATGTCCTTGCCCGCGCGGATCGCCGCCAGCGCGGGCTCCAGGCCGGCCGTGCCTACAATGGCGATCAGCACAATGTCCGCCTCGGGCAGCGTCGCCAGCCGCACCAAACCCTCGGCGCCCGAAAACACCTGGGGCCGGGTTCCCAGCAGTTTCCGCAGTTCACCCGCCTTGGCTGGGTCGGTAATGCTGATGGCTTCCGGTTGGTGGCGCCGGGCCTGCTCCAGCAACAGTTCGTGGTTGTTTCCCGCCGCCAGCCCGAGCAAGCGGATGCGCTCCGGCAAATCCTCCGCCACTTTGATCGTGCTCGTGCCGATCGAACCGGTGCTGCCCAATAGAACCACGTTTTTCATGGGGACGTCAGCACATGACGCAGGTAAAGATACATGATGGGGGCATTAAACAGCAGACTGTCCAGCAAGTCCAGTATGCCTCCAATCCCGGGGAAAAGCCGTCCCGAATCTTTAACCCCCGCCTCGCGTTTGAACAGCGATTCGATCAAGTCTCCCACCACCGCACCCAGGCTCAAAACCACGCCCAGAACCATCGCGTGAAACCCGTTCATCCCGCAAAGATGATGTCCCGCAAGGCGCGCAAAGACCACGCTGACCAGGGTCGAAAACACAATCGCCCCCGCAAACCCCTCCCACGTCTTGCCCGGGCTGATGCGCGGAATCATCTTGTGGCGCCCGATGAGCGACCCCACTACATAGGCCCCCGTATCGCTGACCTTGGTAATCAGGACGAAATAGAGCAGGTAATACTGCCCTTCGACGCCCGGGAAAAAGTTGATTTTCTGGATGAAGTTCAGCAACCACGGGACATACATCAGGCCGAACAGGGTGGTGGAAATCCCCACGATGCCCGCCGTGTTGCGTTGAAAAAAAAACTGCCGCAAACAAAGTCCCAGCACGAACAGAATCAGGAAGCTCGTCTCGAAATCATTGACGCGGGAAGGGGTCCCATGAATCCCCGGCAGCAAGCCGCGCAAATGCAGGAAGGTGCCCACCATCATCAGCACCCCACCCAGGATGCCCCAGCCCGTGAAGCAAACCAGGCCGCGCTGCTCGACCAGGCCGTAGAACTCCACCAAGCCACTGGCGGCCAGAAACACGATGATGGCCAGAAAGACGTAGTCCGAAAGGACCGGGTTGCCGGAGAACAGCGCCGCCAGAATGATCCCCCATAGCACCACCGTACTGAGCAGGCGCCGCAGGAACACTCTGGCTTTTGAGACCGGCTGAACCGGGTTGGCTGTGGCCGACATGCGCAGCGCAACCTAGCAAGTTCGCCCGGGATTGCCAACGGCCATTTGCGGGGGCGCGCCTCCCGGCTGCCGTTCCGCTTGCCGACCGCGCTCGACAATTCGCTCGACGGCCCACCGGGCATGTTCGGCAATCAGCGGCTCCGGGTCGCCTGCCGCGCGTCCGAGCGCCGCCAACGCTGAGGCGTCGCCCACATTCCCCAACGCCACGCAAACATTGCGCAGCAGACCGCGCCGCTTGCACCGCCAAACCGGTGTTTCCGCAAGACGCGCTTTGAACGCCGCGTCATCCAATGCCAGCCACTCCAGCAAATCCGGCGTCGCCAAATCCGGCCTGAAGTGGCGCCGCATCAGGTTACCCGCGACGGCGAACCGGTTCCAGGGACACACCGCCAGGCAGTCGTCACACCCAAAAATCCGGTTGCCAATCGCCGGGCGCAACTCGACCGGGATCGAACCTTTCAACTCGATGGTCAGGTAGGAAATGCACCGGCGCGCATCCAGTTGAAACGGAGCCGTGATGGCCTGGGTGGGGCAAGCGCTCAGGCAGCGGACGCAGGAACCGCAACGGTTGCGCTCGGGCGGGTCGGGGGGAAGGTCCACGGTCGTAATAATCTCCGCGAGCAGGAGCCAGTTGCCGTGCTGCCGGCTGATGAGATTGGTGTGTTTGCCAATAAAGCCAACGCCCGCCCGCTGCGCCAAGTCGCGTTCGAGCAACGGCCCCGTGTCCGTGTACCAAAGCGACCGGCTGCCCGCCCCGCCGAGCTTGTCCAGGAACCCGGCCAGGTCCGCTAGACGTTCGGCCAAAACCTCATGGTAATCGCGATGACGCGCATAGCGGGCAACGACACCGTGACCGGGCACCTTGGTCGCCGGCGCAGGCGCCTCGCCATAGCTGGCTGCGAGGCACAGAATGCTGCGCGCCCCGGGCAACACCTGTTGCGGGTCCATCCTCCGCCGGGCATTCCGCTCCAACCAGGCCATTTCCCCGTGACGCCCCTGCGCCAGCCAATCTTGGAAGCGCGCCGCCGAAGCGGGTGGCGGCGCGGTCGTCACGCGGCAAACATCGAACTGCAGCTCCCGCGCGCGTTGTCGAATTGCCTCAATCATCGGTGCGCGGCCTGGGCCATGTGAAACTGGCAGACGACTTGGTGGGCGACCTCGCGCAACGACCGCCACTCGGTATTGATGAGAACGTCCGCCTGCCGGTAGCACGGCTCGCGGGCCGCCAACAACTCGCGAATCCGGCCCAGGGGATCCGGCTCGTTGATGAGCGGACGATGGGTATGCCCGCGCACCCGCTGCCAGATCATCTCGGGCGAAGCCCACAAACAAACCACCAGCGCGTGCGTCTTGAGACTGGCCAGATTCGCCGGGTTGACGGGCAGTCCCCCGCCCGTCGCAATGACCGTTTTTTCCAAGGCCGCCAGCTCCTGCACAATGCGGCATTCCCAATCGCGAAACGCCGGCTCGCCCTCCTCGCGGAAGATGTCGCTGATCGGTTTGCCCGCGCGCGACTCGATCCATTCATCGGTATCCACAAAAGTGAAATCCAGCGCCTGCGCCACCAGCCGGCCCACGGAGGATTTTCCCGTGCCCATAAAACCGATGAGCGCGAGGTTTTGAATCTTACGCGCGCCAGTCATGGCAGTCCCATAACCGATAATCCGACCCGAGGCACGCTTTTTGTCGGGAGCAAAGGGTTTGGCGCGCGCTCGGGCCGCACGGCTCCCGGCCGGCAGGCGCCGGCGGTCCGCTGGGTTCAGGGCGGGCTGACCGGGTCCAGCCAGTATTCCTTGAGAATGCGCATGCGTTCGCGCATTTCATCGAACCCGAGCGGCTTGACCAGGCAGGCGGCGATGTCCATGGCATAGGCCTGCTGGGTCTCGCTGGGCAACTCGACCGAGCTGAACACCACGACCGGCAAGGACTGGGCAATGGCGGGATGCTCGTGAATCCAGCGCAACACTTCCAGCCCGTCCTTTACGGGCAACCGCAGGTCCAGCAGAAACAGCGCCGGCCAGGGATAAGCGGCGCGGTCCGCAAAACCTCCGCTCCCGGCCAGATAATCAATCGCCTGTTGCCCGTCGGGGACGACGTGGACGGGGTTTCGCGCGCCCGCCGACGCGAGGGCGCGCCGAATGAGGAACGCGTCCTCCGGATTGTCTTCCGCCAACAGCACCGGCAACAGCTCTGGCATCTTGAATCGGCTTCTTAAACCAATCCGGCCCGCAGGGCAATCCTAATTCTCTAGTCTCATTTTTTTGCCGGGGTCCTCCGCCCGGTTCCACTTTCCACAGTTCCACTTTCCACTTGTGGCCAGAACCGGTTTCGCTAGGATTCTGGCATGTTGCCTTGGTCAGTTTTAGTGAATGTCCGCAACTAACCGGATTCGCTTATGATCATGTCCGCTCCTGCTCAACGCGAGACCGCCGGTCCCGCGCCGGTTGAGGCATCCACTCCAACTCCCCGTCGCAAGGGGACCCTGCTCGTGGTGGACGATGAGGAGGGCCCCCGGCTCTCGCTCCGCGTCATTTTCAAGGACGATTACGAGGTGCTCCTGGCCGAGGACGGCCCTTCGGCCATTCAATTGGCACAGGAGCACCGGATTGACGTAGCCCTGCTGGACATCCGGATGGCCGGCATGTCGGGTATCGAGGTGCTCGAACGCCTCAAGTATGTGGACCCTGGCATCGAGGTGGTCATGATGACCGCGTTCGAAACCACCGACACCATCCGCCAGGCGATGCGCCTGAGGGCCTGCGACTACATCAACAAACCGTTCGACCTGGCGACGGTCCGCGCCGCCGTGGCCAGCGCCATGCAGCGACGCACCCTCGAGGGCGAGATTCATAACAACGCCGAAAAACTCCAGGAACTCCTCAACGAGCTTCAGAACCAGAAGATCGAAGAGCAAATGGCCCAAACCCGCGGCGAGATTTACGCCAGCATCATCCATGACATCAACGGCCCCTTGACCGTCATCTCGGGCTTCGTCCAGTTGATGAATCAACGCATCGGCAATGCGAGCCGCCTGGAGCTCGAGGACCTCGAGTTCATCAAGGACCGGCTCAAGACCATCACGCGGCAGGTGACCAACTGCATCGAAATCTCGCGGCGCTACCTGAGTTTCCTGCGCCGCCGGGCCGACGACGCGCCGCGGGTGGGAGTCAACCAGTTGTTGACCGACCTTCACCACCTGATGCGGGTGCATCCCAGCAAACAACAAAACGATTTCGTCATCCGTCCGCTGCTGCAGGATATCGCGGTTCGCATGAACGGCACGGACCTCATTCAGGTGCTCTTAAACCTTGCCGTCAATGCCTTCCAATGTTCCGCCCAATCGCACCTGGTTGAAATCGAGGCCACGGTTTTGGCGGCGGCGCTGGACCTTGCCACTTTCAAGGACGGGCCGCAGGAGCGTTTCCTCAACGTCGAGAACTTCGCCAACACCGCCCCGCTGCTCAAACTCAGTGTTCGCGACACCGGTCCCGGCATCCCGCCGGAAGTGTTGCCCCGCATTTTCCAGCCCTATTTTACCACCAAGGGCGGACGGCAGGGAACAGGCTTGGGACTGAACATCGTTCAACGCCTGGTCCGCGAAGCGCAGGCCGCTCTGCATGTCCGCACAGAACCCGGCCGGGGCACCTGTTTCACGGTCTATCTGCCGGCGGTTTATCTGCCCGAGTGAATTGTCTCCCGGCGCGGGTCAGGGGCAGTTGGATGCGAACGGATCAAGCCTCGACAACCGGAGCGGCTGCCGTACACTGGGGTTGTGGATATTGATAAGCTGCGCTCGATCACCAACAATTATCAGGACGTCCGCCTGATCAGTCTCAGAAATTGGAAGGGGGCCCAGGAAATCGTCCCGCGGGATGTGGGGGGCCCCTACATGGTCTGCCAGACAGGTTACAACCCGCGAGATTTGCAGATGAACCTTGACGAATTCGTGTTGAGCAAGTCCGGTAAATGGGTGTCTCTCGGATTCTTTTTCAAGCTCCCGCGCGAAACCCGTCGTCAGGAGTTTATCTTCGGCAGCGCCTCCGAGGTTATGGACCTCCTTCAGTCGCTGCCCTCAGACGTCACGGTGTTTCAGCCGGGTCAAGCGCCGTCACCCGCCCCCCAGCCTGGCGAGGACGACCTGGCGACCGCCTTCATCGCCGCCCGTCAAACATCGGAAACCCCGCCTGCAGGCTAGTCCCGGAAACGTTCCCGATCATTAAACTTCCCACGCCGCACGGCGCCAGACGCGCACCCCCACCTCCCGATCCGCTGTCCCCGAAGAGCAACCGACAGCAGCCAGGACGGTGATTACGACTCGGCCCTTGACGCTTGACACGCGCTGAAACCGGGCTGCGGCCGTTCTGCTGTCCGGACATCCATTCCCCCCCCCAAAAAAAAGGCGCCCGTGCGGGCACCTTGAAAACTTCAGTTGTCTCTCTTGCTTACGGGAAGAGGAGCATGTTGGCCGGGTTGCTCATGTCCCCGGTATTCTTGCAGGCCTCGCGGAAGCGGGCCGCGCTGAGCTGCTGGACGGAGCCGTCCGAGATCAGCACGTTGCCGTTCTTCTGGTGCATGCGCTCGGTCCAGCCGAAGGTCGCCGTCGGAGGCACGTTGGTGCCCATGGCGACAGCCTGACCGGAGTTGGCGGCCACGCGCGGCGAGTTGCCGTAACCGTTGTTCGGCACCGTGCCGGCCCAGTTGGGCGTCAGGTTGTTAAAC
This sequence comes from uncultured Verrucomicrobiota bacterium, assembly GCA_964631605.1. Lineage (GTDB taxonomy): Bacteria > Verrucomicrobiota > Verrucomicrobiia > Limisphaerales > UBA8199 > JARKQH01. The sequence continues at coordinate 6,819 of CAZVYG010000048.1, read as the reverse complement.
CCGCCCCAAATGTTGCGGTCACCGGACAGGAACATCTGCGGCTGGCCCTCCTGACAATCCTTGCCCAGGAAGTAGGAGATGTAGTAGTTGGCCAGTGAAAACCCGCCGGGTTGCGCCACCGAGTTCATTTGGTTCGCCACGATGATGAAGTTGGTGTGAGCCACCGCGTCGTCAGACGGGCACACCAGAATCTTGGGCGTGCTCAGCTCGTTGGACATCACGCCAAACACCTGGAACAGGTATTGGGCCATGGGAGCCGCCTGCATCAACTGGGTCTGGTTGGGCGGGCCGCCTTCCGTGGCCGATACCTGCATCGGGTAGCGATCCCCGTTGTCAATCGCCCAGGTCTTGAAGGCCAAGCCGATTTGCTTGAGGTTGTTGGTGCAATTAATGCGTTGGGCGCGAGCCTTGGCGCGGGCCAAAGCCGGCAGCAACATAGCCGCCAGAATGGCGATGATGGCGATCACGACGAGCAATTCGATCAGCGTGAAAGCCCGAGTCTTCTTTCGTTGGTTGTTCATTTAATCTCTGCTGGTTTTCTGTTTAAACGTTCTTGGCAGACAGTCCGCATTCCATTTCGAGGCGATCCACACTGTCAACCTGATCACATCTTACTCTTAGCAGCGACGATGCCACAACATTTTTCTGCATTTTTCTTAAGGAATCCGCAGAGTTGGAGCTGAAAAGAGGCGTGAATCTCACGCATGGCGCGTGATTTTCACGCAGAACCCGCTTCTGGGCCGTCCCATACCTCTTTCCAAGCCGGGAGTGGATTGCAGGGGGGCCTGAAGGAGAATCCACAAGGCTGGCGCTGACGCGAGATCGGTTTCGCTCAAATCGGGCCTCCACCCTCTTCAGCCGTTGCTTTGGTAGAAACGGAGTAACTGCATCGCACCAGTTTTTCTTCCTTCGACTGAAGGTTTATGGATAGCCTGAAGGCATGAGATTGTCGTTTGTCGTTCTGTTGGCGGGGGCATTGAATTGTGTTTGTGCGGGTGAGTCGGCGCCGCCAGCCCGGGAGGACCCGGGCGCGGCATCCGTGCGAACAAGTTCGACGTATCGCAACCCCTTGCTTCCGGAGGTGCAGATGGCCGATCCGCATGTGATTCGAGTGGACGGCAAGTATTATCTTTATGCGACCACGCACACGCGGGGCTACGACGTTTACGTGTCGGATGACTTGGTGGCTTGGGAAAACAAGGGGCGGGTGTTTTCGGACCCGCGCGGCGGGGCCTGGGCGCCGGATGTGTTCCATCACCGGCGCGGCGACGGCAAGTTTTATCTGTATTACACCGACAACATGCCGGGAGTACCGCGAACGGGAGGTAACAAGCAAATTGGGGTTGCCGTGAGCGAGAGCCCTCTGGGGCCCTTCGAGGACAAAGTGGTGCTGGTCACCAACTCGATTGACGCGCACCTGTTCGCGGACGACGACGGGGCCCTATATTTTTATTGGGTCCATTTGGCGGGCGGATTCAAAATCATGGGCCAAGCCATGGCGGATCCCCTAACGCCAAAAGGCGAACCAAAGTTGTTGATTCGGCCAACCGAGCCGTGGGAAATGCGCAGCGGCCACGTGACCGAGGGGCCTTTCATGCTGAAACGGAACGGCATTTATTACCTGATGTATTCCGGCACCGGCGCTGACTCCCCCAACTACGGCATCGGCTACGCCACGGCCAAACATCCGCTGGGACCCTTTGTAAAGTATGCGGGCAACCCGATTGCGCAGCGCGGGGACAAAGTGCTGGGCCCCGGCCACCACTGCGTGGTGGAGGGACCGGACGGCGGGCTCTGGCTGGTTTACCATCAGAAATGGGATGACAAGCAGAACTTCAACCGGTTTCTTGCAATTGACCCGCTTTGGTTCGATGACCAGGGCGTGATCCAAGCTCGCGTCACCCGCGAGAGCGACGAACCCGCTCCCCTGGCGCGTAAGGCGAACCAGCCGAAGAGGAAGTAAGCGCCTAGGGCCAATCAGCCGCCCGCAGTCCGCGCAAGCCGGCTGTGAAAGCGGTAATTGCCGGGAGCGAGTTTCAGGATGAGCCGGCTGCGGTCCAGACCGGTTATGCGAATCCCGGGGCGTCCTTCCAAGGGCCTGTCCGATTCCCGGGCCGAGACGGAATCGTCCGCCGGCAAATAGACCGTCGCCGTGGTGTTGGGCGGGACGCAAAGGTTCCAAAGAAAGCTTTCGCCCTCGCGTTTCCAGTCGCTGAGGATGGGGCCATAAGGGGAGCGATGGAGCGCCCTGGCCGCATCCAGGCCCGGCACGATTTCGGGACGCAGGATGATGTGCTTGAAACCGGGTTGCTGCGGGTCGGGCCGAATGCCGGCGAGGTATTCATAGAGCCAGATGCCCAGGTCGCCGACGAGCATCACGTGGTTGCCCGAATTCATCGCCGGGTCCGCGGTATCGCCATTCCACAGTTCCCAGATGGTGGTGGCGCCTTTCTGAACCATGTAACCCCAACTGGGATAATCCCGCTGGGTGGCGATGGCAAACGCCAGGTCGGCCCGGCCGTTGTCGGACAGCACGCGCATCAGCCACTGTCCGCCGATGAGGCCCGTGCCGATGTGGTTTCTGGATTCGAGGGTGATTTTCCGCACCAGATGATTGAAAACCCGCTCGCGTTCGCCTTCGGGGGCCAGTCCGAATGCCAACGGCAGAACGCAGGAGGTTTGTGAGCCGTTGTCGTAATAACCTTCGGCGGTTCGATAGAACTTCGCGTTGAAAGCCTGCTTCAGCCGCTCCGCCAAATTTTCGAAGGCCTGGACGTCCTCGCTTCGGCCCAGCAGCGCGGCGTAGCGGGCCATCAAGCGGGCGTCGTGGTAGAAGTAGGCAGTGGCCAGCAGCGCCTTGTCGGTCTTGCGGGCGGGGTCGTTGGAATGAATCAGTTTCGGGTCTTCGGGGGGAACGCACCAGTCGCCGTAGCTGTCTCGCGAGATGATTCCGTTGGTGACAAAGCCGGACATGTAATTCATCCACTTCTTCGCGCTGTCATAGTGCCGGGCGATGATCTCGAGGTCGCCATACTGCTCGAAGAGTGATCCGGGAATGATGACGGTGCTGCTGGGCCAGGTGACGTTATCCGAGTAAATCGGCCAATAGGATGGGCAGACATCCGGCACACTGCCGCTTTCTTTCTGGGCGTCGGCCATATCCCCCAGCCATTTGCGGTAGAGGGTGGCGGTGTGGAACAGGTAGGTCTCGCCTTTGGATTCCGCCGAACGGTCGCCGAGCCAGCCCTGGCGCTCATCCCGTTGGGGGCAGTCGGTGGGGATGCTGCGGTAATTGCCGCGCACGCCCCAGCGGATGTTGGTGTGGATGCGGTTGAGCAGCGGCTCGGAGCAGGCGAACTCGCCCGCGATTTCCAAATCGTCATGAACCACGGAACCCTCGAGGCTGGCGAGCGAGGGCTTGCCGGGATACCCCTTGACCTCGACAAAACGGAAGCCGTGATAAGTGAACCGCGGCTCGTAAAGTTCCCTGCCCTGCCCTTTGAGCGTGTAAGTGTCGGTCACCTTGGCGCCGCGGATATTATCCAGATAAAGTGTTCCGTCGGGTTTCAGCGTTTCGGCGTGCCGGAGCGTAACAGTGGTCCCGGCCGGCCCCGAGACCCGAAGCCGGCACCAACCCACCATGTTTTGTCCCATGTCAAAGATGTAAACGCCCGGCTGCGGCTGGGACAGGCCGATCGGTCGGAGTGTCTGGGTGATGCGGATGGGCCGGATCATCTGCGCCGCAAGCGCCCCGCCCGGGGCGGCGACGGGCGCCGCCTTTTCCCAGGCCGCATCGTCGTAGCCCGCCTCATTCCACCGGCCCAACTCCAGGCGCGCATCGTATTGCTCGCCATCGTATTCGCAATTGGCGCGAATCGGGCCGTTGGTGGTCAGCATCCAACTCGGGTCGCTGACGATAGTGGTCTGCGAGCCGTCCTGATACTCGATTCGCATTTGGAACAACAGCTTGGGGAATCCGTAGGTGCGGGTTTCCATCGGGCTTTTGTGACGAGGCGCAAAAAACCGGCCGTTGCCAAGCACCACGCCGACTGCGTTTGGGCCGCGGCGGAGAAGATTGGCCACTTCGTGGGTGACGTAAAACACCCGCTTATCGTATTCCGTGAGCCCGGGGGACAAGACCTGGTCACCCACCTTCTTCCCGTTCAGGTACAGCTCCGAGGACCCAAGTCCCGACATCCAGACTGTCGCACGGCGAACCTTTTTCTGCACCGCAAATTCCTTGCGCAGCCAGCGGGCGGGCAGCCGGCGGTCTTCCGGGCCGCTCACCGGTCCCCAGGGTTCCATGCCCGCCGCACCCAGCACTCGCGAACTCAGCCAGGTCGAGTCGTCGAAGCGACTGCCTTCCCAGCCAGGGAACTCTTCGGCAGTGCTGCGCCAAGTCTCGTCGGTGACCACTGTCAGGGGCTCCCCCGGTTCAAACTCGATTCTCAGGAGGCCTAGGAGGCCGGCCGGGTTGGGTCCGTCCCCAACGTTTCGAACCGACACCGCAAGCACGTTCCTGCCCGGCCGCAACGCGTCGCGCAGGTCCAGTTGCGCGGCCACTTTGTAACCGCCGCCGGTGCCCACCTGCTTCCCGTTCACATAAGCGGTGAACTGATTGTCGGCGGCGACGAGCCAGCGCGCGGATTTGATCGTTCGGCCCGCCTCGAGTTCAAATCCTCGCCGGAAATACCGGGTGGCGACCGGCGCCGAGCGGTCGGCGCGTCCTTCGGGAAACCAAATCCAGGACGTATTCGTCACGACGATTTCGCGTTCCGCTTCGTCGCGACCAATCCATTGAGCCTCCCAGTCGGTGGGCTTAAGCAAGCCCATGGACCAATAGCCCGCCTCGCTCCAACCGCTGGCTTTCCCACTCTCGTCCCAGACTTGCACCTTCCAAAAACATTCCTGGCCGGAGACCAGAGGGCGCCCGCCATAGGGCACCAGGACAGACTGGTCGGACCGAATTTTGCCGCTGTCCCACAGGTCGCCGATGTCTGCGGCGAGGTGCTTGATGCTGCTGGCTACGAGCACTTGGTAAGCGGTCTGGCGCTGCCCACGGGCGCTGCGCCGGGTTGGTTCCAGCACCCAGGACAAGCGCGGATTGGGCGCATCAATACCGGAAGGATTTTCGAGGTGCTCGCAACGCAGCGCGCCAAGCCGAACGCTCGCCGCCTCGGCTGCGGATAATGCGGCCAAGAAAGAGATGCACAGGACGATTCCCCAACGAAACAACCATGGATGCGAAGCGTTCATATCGGCAGGGAGTATGACCTCGAGATGGGCGCCGGAAAAGACCTGATTGGGGCCTTGGCGCCGGCCGCCTGGCAGCCGCAAACCGGGGTCGCCGAACACCCTGAATTTCAGGCCTTGAAAGAAGAGGCTCGGGGGCTACCCGCCGGAAGGATGGCCACTGCATCAGTTCTGCGCGCCTTTGTTAATCCAATAAGCACCAGCGGGATCAATTCCGCCGTGGTCACTTGCGGACTTGGGCGTCCAACGTCGGTGCTGGGTGCTTGCTCATCCATCGGAGTGCGCCTCCTGTCGTTCGGGGTCGCTGTCCCGCGCGAGCCGCAGCGCCTGCTCCCGCAGCCGGCGCAAATCCAGCTTGCCGCTGCCCAGCAGCGGGATGTCGGCAACCCGGTGGAACTGGCTGGCCTTGGGGATCCAGAGGTTGGGCAGACCGCTTTGGGGGAGGGCCTGCAAAACCCTCGAGAGCGCTTCGTCCTCCAGCGTGTGGAGGACGACCAGGCGCTCCCCGCGCTTCTCGTCCGGAACACCGACCACGGCAAATCTGGACTCGCGCACCCCCGCCAGCGCCTGCAGTTTTTCCTCGACCTTTACATGAGGCACCATTTCACCGGCAATCTTGCTGAATCGCGAAAGGCGGTCGGTAATCTCCAGAAACCCATCCGGGTGAAGCGCGGCGATGTCCCCCGTTTCGTACCAACCGTCTCGCAACACCTCGGCCGTCTTGTCCGGCCGGTTGAGGTAGCCCTGCATCACGTTGGGACCTCGGACGTGCAACAAACCGGGTTGCCCAACCGGCACTGGTTGTCTGGTCTCAGGATCCACAATTCGGACGCTGATGCCCGGCAGCGGACGCCCGATCGTGCCCGGCTGCGCCCCGATCTGTTGGATGCCCGGGCCGCGGAAGTCATGCCGGTTGACCGACACGGCCGGCGAACATTCCGTGCAGCCATAGCCTTCGACGGGCGCAATCCGGAATTTCTTTTGGAATTCCGCCGCCAGCCACTCTTGCAGCTTCTCCGCGCCTGCCATGATCAGGGTCACACTGCCGAAATCGGAAGGCTCGCAGGTTCGGAGGTATACCTGCAGGAAACCGGGCGGCGCCATCAGCGTCGTTACTTCGTAACGGCGGATCAACTCGCCGACGACTTTGCCTTCGAGCGGATTGCTGTGGAATACAACCCCAACCCCCGAGAGCAGCGGCTGCAGCAACGTGGCAGTGAAACCAAAGGAATGGAAGAAAGGAAGGACCCCCAAAAACCGGCGGCTGGGGCCAAAATCAAAAGCCTGGCCGATTTGTTCGACGTTGGAGGCGAGGTTGTAATGGGAAAGCATGACGCCCTTGGGTTCGCCGGTGCTCCCGCTGGAAAAGACCACCGTCGCCAGGTCGTCCAAATCCGGTCGGTGTTTGCATCCCGCCGCCGCCTCCAGCAGGCGCAGCGGCGCCAGCCACGCCAGTCCCGCCGCGACGACTTTCTCGCCGAAGCTCGGGTTGGCGGCGAGCTCCTCCAGCAGCAGGGCCGGGCAAGGCAGCACCATTTTCAACCGGTCGAGAAATGCCTTTGCGGT
>CAZVYG010000047.1:0-40324 GCA_964631605.1 uncultured Verrucomicrobiota bacterium | reverse complement strand
ACCAGCGTTGCAGCTCGGGATGGCCCTCCAAGGGCTGCATGCCCTGCAGCGCGCAGGGGAAAATCGCTTTCAGCCAGGGAGAGGAGCTGATGTCCGACGGCTGCTCGACGGCAACGATCAGGTGTCCCCCGGCGTGCAACCAGGCCAGCAGCGCCTGCACCTGTTTCACATTGAGGTCTGTGGCGCGTTCCGAGTTGAGATACAACGCATCCAACCCTTCCAGGACCAAAGGGTTGTCAGGGAAGATGGCCGGCAGGAGACGCGCCGAGCCGGGCTGCAGCTCCCCCACCTGGGGAAGGATGGGACGAATCTGGGGCGCTCCGCCAGCGGAGCGCGCCAAAGCCCCGAGCAACGGCGTCCCGGCGGCGATTTGGCGGCGCGGACGCAGGTCCGGTTGTTCGGCGCGGAGTTTGCCCCGTTCGTCCAGCAGCCGGGCGTTCCAGGAGGCGAAACCGCGCGTGCTTGAAAAGACCGGCACCACCAGCCGTTTAAGGGTGCCGGTGGGCAGTTCGACCTTGACCCGGTAGGTCTGGCCCTGGTTGAGATTGCCCGGCGACAACTCGACGGCGGCGTTGAAACCGGGCCCGTCGTTCTTGATCTCAAACACCACCGGGAACCAGCACGCCTCGGGCACAATCCCGTCATACCCCAGGAAGGCATCGAACTGAATCGCGGCCCGGACCGGCAGCGACAAGGCGAGAATCAACACGGTCGCAAGCCGCCAAGCGTATGACCGCCTGTGAAAGTGAGACGTCCCCCGGGGAGAAGATGCCCTTCGCGCGTAAAGGCCAGCACCCCCACCGGACTGGACCGGCCACCACCGGCTGGCGGACCTGTCGCCGGCCGGTTTCAACGGTCTGAATCCGCCGACCTCACCCTGCGCGCTAGGCTGCATTTGCGTGGTTACTTTATAGTGCAGAGCTTTAACCCTCTGCAACGTTCAAATTCAAATTGGGACGGGGAGACCTCGCTTGAAGAACAGTTTCAAAGCAGAGCGGGCGGTTTCACGACAAAGGCCGGTTCAGCCGCGAAGAATCTCAGCCGCCGTTTGTCGCAAAAGGCTGCGCGTGGGAACGTAGGAGGCGAGCAGGCCGGCCAGGATGCTGATCACCAAGGTCGCGGCAAAGGGGATGTAAGGCGGGGCAAAGGCCGCCGCAATTTCCATTAGAACCGTTGCCTGATAAACGAAAAGCCAGGCCAGGCTGAAGCCGACCAGGCCGCCGGCAATCCCGGCGGAGACCGTGAGCACCAGGGCTTCAAGCAGAAACAGCCTGAACAACCCGCCCCGACGCAAGCCCAACGCCTTCAGCACTCCCACTTCGCGACGCCGCTCCAGGACGCTGCTGGCCATGGAGGCAATCAGCGCAAACACGGCGACGACCACTGCGATGATCAACAGGAGCGCGAACAAGACCTGCGTTATCCAATAGACCGCCCGGGCGTGGCCCTTGGCTTCGGCCGTGGATTGAACAGAAAACTGGTAACGCACATCAAATCGGTCGCGAATCTCCCGCGCCACCTGCTTCGGCCCCGGATTCTCTGAAGTCTTCAGAAAGAACAGGGCCTGCAACACGCTGCGGGGCGCAACTCGCGTCTGGCGCTCAAACTCGGCACCGGGAAGAAGAACACCGGCTCCGACGGCGCTCGCCACGCGGGCGCGAAAGTTCTGCAAACCGGGGAAGGCGCTGGCGATGGCCGCCACCCGGAACCGGCCCTGGCTGCGTTCGGCGCCGAGGTGCAACCTCAACTGGACCTCATCGCCGGCCTGAACCTCGAGAAAGCTTGCGACCGCCTGGCTGAGCACAATCGGCGGCGGGTGGGTCTGCGTGGAGGCATGGCTCTCCACCTCCGCAAGCGCCGCGCCGCCGCCTTCGTTCCAGACGATGCGTTCGGTGTACAGACATTGGCTCAGGTCTGAATCCACACCGTAGGGGATTACCCACAAACTCTTCATTCCCACCAGGTCGCTAATCATCACATCGTACGCGGTGCCCCCTTCGGAGCGAGGGTTGAGAAATCGCACCTCGGAAACAGCCGTCACCCCCGGGATGTTTTCCAAGTCACTCTTGAGGTTATCCGCGTCCCGGTGCGAGGCGAAAATCCGCAAATCCGCGCCGTGAATGTGTTCGACCAGGCCGAGCGCCGTGCCGCTGGCCAGGGCCACAAGGCTCGCGACGAAAATCACCAGCGCCACCGAAAGGGTGAACAGCAGCGCAGTGGTCGTGTGACGCCGCTGATGCCGTTGGAGGTTGCGTCCGGCCAAAATGGCAACCGGACCGAAGGCCCACCCGATGGGCCCCAAAAGCAAACGTTCAAACCAGGGCATAAACCCAACCATCACCAGGGTCAGCCCAAAGAGCAGCGTTACCAGCAGCGACAGGAGCACCGTCCCGATCAACGAGGGATTACCCGACAACACCGCGGACGGAAGGACAAAGAAAATGATGCCCGAGAGCAGCGACAGCGCTGTACCCGCCATCAAGAAAAAAGTGGACGTCCGCGCCGGACCCGGCCGTTCGGCTCGCACTTGGCCGCCGCGGAGCGGGTCGAGGCCGTCCACAATCCTGCGGCGCGTTGCCTGAAGGGCCGGGACCGCGGCACTGCCCAAGGCAACAGCCAGCCCCCCGGCCACCAGGAGCCACGCGGATTGGCGGGTAAGCTCCAGTTCCACCACCGCCTCGCCGTGGGTGGCCAGGGTAATCAGGGTGACCAGCAGCTTGGCGGCCCCCAGTCCAAACAGCAGCCCCGGCACAATCCCGAGGCTGCAGAGCAGCAGGGACTCACCCAAAACCAGCTTGAGAATATGTGAACTGCGCCCCCCGATCGTTCTGAGGATTGCATACTCGCGCACGCGCTCTTCAACTGCGACGGAGATAAGAGAATATATCAACAGGCCCGCGACGGTCAGCATGAGAATGGCAAAAACGCCGAAAAAGGCGCGGGCGGGTGAGGTGAAATTCTGAAACGCGGTGATGGCTTCGGCCTTGGGAAGGCGGACCTCATAGGCCATGCCCAACCGCGCGGCAAGGGCCTCTCCCGCATCTTTCAGGCGTAGCACGCTGGCATGCAGGTTCCGCGCGTCATAATAAGTGCGGGGATTCCTGAACGCGCCTGCCAAAAGGTGCACCTGGCTGGATTCGCCCAGCACCTCCCGCGCGCCGGCCAAGTCCATCAGAACAAAATCTCGCATCTGCTGCGGCAACAGGAACTGCTTCTCGACCACACCGGCAGTTCGGAACTCAGTCTCGTTGTAGAGGGACGGGGACGATACCGTCAGCGGCGAGCCGGTGGAAATTGCGAGCTTTTGAGCCAAGCTGCCGGACAAGGCGCATTTCCGAGCGCCCAAAACGGGATCGGGCCAGACACCCCACATTCCCAATTCACGTTCCCTGGCGGCGTCCACACCAACCAAGACGGCGTAAAGCTGTCTCGCGCTGGTGGAGACCCGCACGATTCCCAACAACCGCGGAGACACGCCACCCAGCAAAGGATCGCCGGCCAGCTTGCCCATGGCCTCCGCAGGATGAAAAGGGGTTGGCGTCAGGGGAGAACCGTCCGGCACGCGCACAAGTAAATCCGCTTTTCCGGCCTGCAAACTTACCAAGTCCACGTACGAAACCGAGATTGAATCCAGCCCCGCCTGGATCGCGGTCAAGAGCGCGAGAGTGAAGAAGATGCCCAAGGCTCCGACAACCGTCCGCGTTCGGCGCCGAGCCAGGTTGCGCAGGGTGTAGGCAAAGACGGCGCTCATGCGGTCGGCGCAAGCGGGCTGTCGTTTTCGATGCGGCCGTCGCGCAGGCGGACAATGCGGTTGCACGCCTGGGCCACCAGAGGGTCATGGGTGGCAACAAGGATGGTGATTTTCTCCTGCCGGTTCAGGTCGCGCAGCAGGTTGAGTATTTCCTCCCCGGTCGTGCTGTCCAGGTCACCCGTCGGTTCATCCAGCAGGACCAGGGCCGGTTCATTCACCAGCGCCCGGGCAATCGAAACCCGCTGCTGTTCGCCCCCGGACAGCTCGGCGGGTTTATGGTCGGCCCGATCCTTGAGTCCCACCCGGTCCAGGAGCCACGCGGCCCGTTCGCGGCAGGCTCGGGCGGGGCGGCCCTTGAACTGCATGGGGAGCTCGATGTTTTCCCGGGCGGTCAACGTCGGCAGCAGGTTGTAGAATTGGAAGACCACGCCGATCCGATCGCGTCGCAAGTCGGCCAGTTGGTTGTCCGAAAGCGAATGCAGAGCCACCCCGTCCACCCATAAGGTTCCGCGTGAAGGCGTATCAATCGCCCCAATCAGGTTCAACAACGTCGTTTTGCCGCAGCCGGACGGCCCCATCAGCGCCACGAATTCCCCCTTCCCAACCACCAGGTCCACCCCCCGCAGCGCTCCAACCGCCGTGCCCCCCAGCACATAACTCTTGTGCAGGTTTTCGGTCTTGACGGCAAAGGAGTTCATAAGCCGGAATGCTCCGGACCCCAGCGGTTAAAGTCAAGGACACGGTCGCATATTCCGCAACCCCTCAGTCATTGCGGGTGGGGAAGGGTTCCGCCGCGTCTGACCCATGGCTGGGTTGCGGCTGTTTTTTGAGGGCGTTTCAGCCCTGCGGTTGGGCGGTCGAATCCGGCGGCGGCGGCGACCACGCGGCAGGCTTGGGGTTAGCAACCTCCAGCGGCAGGCCGTCGCCAAAGACGCGCTGCTGCTCCTCAAGCAGTCGCTGCATCCGGCTCAGCCTGTCGGCGAACTCGCGCAGCGCGGACAGGTCCCGCAGCTCGTCGGGGTCATCGTTGAGATTAAACAACTGGGTCCTGTTAATCTGCGGGTAACGGATGAGTTTCCATTGCCGGTCGCGAACGGCGCGTTGGAAGTTGCGGTAGGCGGTAAAAATGCAGTCGCGGCCGAAAGCGGGGCGTTCGGCGAAGAGCGGCTTCAGGCTCCGGCCTTCCATCTCCGGCAACCTCGGCACGCCGGCCAGTTCGGCAAGTGTGGGGAAGACGTCCAGCAAATAGCACAAGGCGTCGGTGCGGTGTCCCTTGGGAATGCCGGGACCGGCCAGCAGCAGCGGAACGCGCACCGAGTGCTCATACACGTTCTGTTTTCCCATCAGGCCGTGGCTGCCGATGGCCAGCCCGTTGTCACCGGCGAAGGCAATGAGGGTGTTCGTTTCAAGTCCACGCTCGCGCAGCACGTCCAGCACCCGCCCGATCTGTTCGTCCAGATGGCTGATGCAGGCGTAATAGTCCTCAAGCTCCTTCCGCACGGCTTGGGGGGTGCGGGGCCAGGGGAGCAGCTTCTCGTCCCGCACCGTCATTTCGCCGTTGTCGAAAGGATGCATGGGCGCCCAATTGGCGGGCAGCGGCGGGGAATGCGCCCGGTAATAATCATGCCACACCGGCGTGGCGGTGCGGGGATCGTGCGGCGATTTGAACGCGACGTAGCAAAGAAACGGCTGGCCGTTGGTGTGCTCGCGCAAGAACTCGATCGCGGTATTGGCGAAGAGCTCGGTGTGATGCAGCGGGCTGGAGTGTTTGGCGCCGGGCCCCTGCCCTGCCCTGAAGTCCTGAACGGGCATGTTGTACGCGGGCGACATGCCTCCGAAATAGGCATTGCGCCCCTCCTGAAATGCCCGGACAGCCGACGGCGCCCCATTATGCCATTTGCCGGTCATGAAGGTGCGGTAGCCGGCGCGGGCAAATTGCTCCGGCCAGGTGGTCTGGCCGGCGAGGTTTTCTTTGACGCGAAACAGGCCGCGGCTGGTCATGAGCATGGCGCGCGAAGGAACGCAGACGGCTCCCTGCAAGCCGCCCATGATATAGGCCTGGGTAAAGGCCATCCCTTGTGAAGCCAGCCGATCGAGTTTCGGGGTCCGAATGTGCGCATTACCCAGCGCGTGGATCGTGTCCGGCCGCTGATCGTCGGTGAAAAAGAAAAGCACATTGGGACGGCCGGCGTCGGGTGCCGCGGGTTTGACGGCCGCCGCGAAGACTGGTCCGATCAGCAGCAGGCCGCACAAGGGCGTTGCCATTCCGAAAAAGGACGGAAAAGGTGTGGTGTTTTTCATCGAGTTCTCTCTACCTGGTTTGACTCAAGGCATTCTCTTGGGAGCCCCTGCCGGCCTGGCGCCCGGCAGCAAGGCATTACGGGGGGCGTCGGGATACAGACTGCCATCGAGGTCCGGAGCCCAGTTCTTCGCCTGAGTGCGGTCGGCCAATTCGCAAACCGCCGCTTGCATATAGACCGCTTGGGGCAGGTCCGACGGTTCCAAGCCGCTGAGGATGTTCTGTCGGTTGAATTCCTTTCCTGCCGGGTTGTCGGCAAACCGCCCCTGCCCTGCCCGCCGGGATTCCTGCGCCACGATCGCTTCGACATAGGCGCGGTCGGGGTTCAATCGCACAAACCGCGCGCCCGCTTTGCGGAAGCCTTCGAGCTGTTCGAGAATGTGCGAGTGGGCGGGGTCCGCCTGGACATGGTCGCGTTGGTTGGCGTAAACGATCACTGCCAACTCCGGCAGATTGCTCACTGCCGCCGGTATGCTGGCGGTCGCATCGCGCCAGCTCCAAAACTCGCGGGCTTCCTCAAGAGACGGTATATGTGCTGGCCGGGGCGCCGGGAGCAGCCGCCGCCGCCCGGCTTCCGCCAGGATCCGCGGCGAATACCACGCACGCACTCCGGCGCCGGCATCGCCGACAAAACAATTTGCGGGAAAATCCTCTCGCGGCGAAAAGCTGCCGTCGCCATTCATGTCGAAAAAGAAGGCGCCGCGCAGTTCCCCCGACGATACGGGCATCGGTTTGCGCATCAGGCCGGGTGAAAGCTCGGACGACCAGGCAAGGGGCCGCAGGTCCAGCAACCCGGTCTCGGGATCATAAGCCGGGTTTAGTCCCGTGTCCCGCCCGCCCAGTTCCACGTTGGCCGCGCCTTCTCCGTAGGGAGATTCCATCGAAGCATACCAGGCCAGGCCGGGCAGCTCGTGGCCATGCTTCGCCATGACCAAACCGCACGTATTTCCGCCATGACTCGATCCAACGATGCCGCAGTTGTTGGTCAGCACCTCAAAACGCTCAGCCAACTCGGCAATTCGTCGCCCTCCGACGTCCGCCATCCGTCCGGTGGCAAACCGGATGATGTCCGCCAAAGCCCGGACGCAGGCCGGCCCCCGGAAGTCGTAAGTTCCCCCGCTGCGCTCAGCGCCCTGGCCACCCCCGGGGAAGGCGAAGTGGATTTGGATGAATCCGTGCCCAACAAATTCCGGCGCTCCACGCGCGCTGCCGGCCTGAACTCCCCCTGCGACCTGGACCACCACCGGAGCCCCGTGCTCATATCGCGGCTGGAAGGGAAACAGCACCTCGGCAGCGACACCCTGCCGACCGGCGGCGGCCGAGGGAATTCGCACAAAAACGCGTTGAAACTCCGGGCCAAACCGAGGGCCACGCCGCGGAAGGATCGCGTCGCCCCCCGGCGGAGGAATCGGACCCGGTTCCGGCTCGGCATCCCGCAACCGCAAGAGCTCGGGGCGCGGAACACGGTCCCGATCCGACCCCGGGCGTTCGGTCAAGCCGCGGCGCGGCGGACTGGTGGCCACGACCAACCAGGTTGCGTCCTTCAACCGCCCGACTGTCGGAACACCCGCGCGTTCGAAGGCAGCCGCTCTTGGGGCGTCTCCGCCTGGACTCAGCCGCCAGACGTCCACATCGCAATTCCACGGGCCCGCTTGTTGCCGTTGGGCGAGCGGTTGCGGCTCACGAAACGGCGGTCCGCCCGCCGCATTCGACCCATCCCAACTCGGCGGCTGGCCGCGGGCGGACAAAGCCGCCAACAGCGCCAGGCATAACCAACTGGCCGGTGTCATGTTGGGAACGCTATCAGAAGAATCGGTCGAGGGTCAATCCGCGCGCTTTGGAAGCTGGTACGCGAGGCGGGGGTCGAACCCACAACCTTCGGCTCCGGAGGCCGACGCTCTATCCAATTGAGCTACTCGCGCACTGGGCAAGAGGGAAGTTAGGGCAATCCGGCACTCAGAGCAACCAGTTTTGTGGGAACCAACCGAAAGCCAATGCAGGGACGGAAGCGCCGCAGTGATTGTCGGGGAAGGCAAAGTGTCGGGGATCAATCCCACCATCTCCATCGGCGCCGAAGCCGAAGCGGCCGGAGATCGCCTCGGGCCATCACAGAGGTTTCCAACCCTGATACCGGTAGCGGGTGTGAACCCAGACAAAATCCCGGTTATTGCGAACGTTGCCCCCGTCCCAATAAAAACTTCGAATCCCGTTCGCGGAATCGCGCGCGGCTTTGATGGTCGAGCCTTCCAGCCACTTGTGACTTTCCGCATGACCGTCGGCGAAGGACACCGAACTGGTTTCGCCATGAAAGACCGCGAAGGGATCCACCCAACCCGGCGGGCTGGTGTTCAGCGCCCAGGTGCCATTGTTATAGCTTCGCGGGTCGGCTTCCTCGATGAAAACCATGGTCAGGGTTGGGGCCGAAACCTGGCTGTCTTTGAGAAAGGGCTTCTGATCGGGCTGCGCGTAACTGGACCACATGCCGCCGGAAATCGTGTCGGATTTTGAATAGCTGTCGTAGGCCCAACCCAAGCCCGGCTTGAGGTTCTTCGTCCGCATATCCCCGGCACAATGATACACGTCAATGTTTTTGCAATAGGGGTAGAGGGGGGAGGCCAGCATGCCCCGCTCATAAGCCGCCTTGGCCTGCGCGGGAGTCATCCCTGCCGTGATGTCAGGGTTCGGCCCATTCCAAAAGCCTCCCGCGTAAAGGTCAATCATGCCGTTGGGACCGCGGAACCGAGTCGGCAGAAACTGGCCTCCATTGTCGGCCGCATACATCAGGTAAGCGGTGATGATTTGCCTGCTGTTGGACAGGCACGTAATGGCGTAGCCCTTGGCTTTGGCTCTGGCCAAGGCTGGCAACAGCATGGCCGCCAGAATCGCGATAATGGCAACCACCACCAGAAGTTCAATCAACGTGAATGCGCACCTTTTCCCTACGGAATTCGGACGGCTTTGACCGTTTCTTCTCATAAGCGTTCCCGATGGATTTAATCTATGATAGCTCCTCTCGGCCCCATTGACCAACACAATATTAGCGGGGGCGGCGGCCGGCCGGGGCGCCGAGGGGACAGGTTAGACGCCGGCGATGCGGCGCTTGTATTCGGCCAGCGCGCTTTCCAGACGTTCTTTGGCGGGGGTGTCGCCGGGCACGTTGTGCGAGGGATGACTGTAAAAGTTGACCCCTGGGCCTGTTTGAGAAACCCAAGCCGGGTTGGTTCCGCGCAGGTGAAGGGGCATTATGAGCATCGGTCAACGCAGGAAAAGCTGCGCGGCGGCATCGGCAAAACGCAAGCCCAAAGCCGTCAGCCGGAATCCGTGTTCGTCCAGCCTGCCCCAGCCTCGGCGGACCGCCTCCTGGATGTCCCCCGCCCATTCCTTTCGCAAATCATGGCCCGTCACGGCCTGGAAATCCGCAAAAGGCCAGCCGGCCACCATGCGCAAGCCGAACGCCGCCGTTTCCCCCGCGCGGGCCAGGGGCGAAAGCGTTTCGCTGGATTCGATCGCCCGCCTGCCGCGCTCAATTTGTTCGCAATAAAGGACGGTATTGGGCCAGTTCCGTGTTCGCACGCCGCGCACATAACCGGTGGCGCTGGGACCCAGCCCATGAAAGTCGCCGCCGCGCCAATAGTTGACGTTGTGACGGCAGGCTCTTTCCGGCACGCGCGTGATCAGTCCCGGCGTGCCGGTCTCCACTTCCGGCCCCCGGGCGAAATTCGCGATTTCATACTGGCGCAAGCCGGCGCGGTCCGCCGCCTGGCACAACTCCTCGTACATCGCGCAGGCGAGGTCCTCGTCTTCGGCCACCTTCCCGGCTCGCAACTGGGCGTACAAGCTGGTGTCCTCCTCGTAGATGACCTCGTAGGTCGAGAGATGCTCGGTGCCCAAAGCCAGCGCCTCGCGCAACGTCTGGCGCCAGATTGCCAGGGTCTGGCCCGGAATCGCGAACATCAGGTCGAGGTTGACATTCTCGAACCCGGCGCGGCGCAGAAGGTCATACGACTTGAACACCATGGCGCGGGTGTGGACGCGTCCCAAACGGTCAAGCAAAGCGTCGTCCAGCGATTGGACTCCCATCGAGATGCGATTGACGCCGAAGGAGCGCAGCAGTTTCGCCTTGTCCAGCGAGACCGTCGCCGGGTTGCACTCGACGGTCCATTCCGCCGCCCCCAAGAGGCCGAGCCGTTCCATCGCGCTCAGGAGCCGCTCCCATTGCCGCAAGTTCAGCAGCGAAGGCGTGCCGCCGCCGAAAAATACGGTCCGCGGCCGGAGCTTCGGCGCCAGCCACTCGAGTTCCTTCACCACCGCCGCCACATACCGGTTGATGGTCTCGCCACTGGAAGGTTCCGAGTAGAAAGCGCAGTAGTCGCACTTCTGCGCGCAGAAGGGCACATGGACGTAAAGACTGCTCACCACCGCCTCGGCCGACTGAACCCTGCTTGAGCTTGGCCGCGGCATCAATCGGGCAATGTGGGTTTCAAGGGCGCCCCGCCATCCTCCCCCCGGGGATAAACAGCCGCATGGCGCTCGAGGGCCGCAACCAGGTTGCGCATCATGCGGCGCAACTCCGCAGGTTGCTCCGCCGCCAGATTCTTCTGCTCGAAGGGGTCGTCTTTGAGATTAAAGAGCTGGTAATGCGAATGGTCGGATGCGGCGGAGGGGAAATAGTGGTAGATGACCTTCCAGGGGCCGTCCCGATAGCTGGTCCAATAATCGCTGCGATGCGGCGCGTGCGGATAGTGCATCAGGAAGGTCTCTTCCCGCGTCGGGTCTCTTTGCCCGGCGAGCAGCCGGTTGAGCTTCAGGCCATCCACCACATGGTTCTTCGGCGCCTTCGCGCCGGCCAGGTCGAGAAGGGTCGGGAACAGGTCCTGCACCGCGGCCTGCTGGCTTTGAATCGCGCCGGCGGGAATGGGAAGCCGCTTCTGATGCGGGTTGCGCGCCTCGGGCTTTGCCCAGGCGGCAATCAAGGGCACTCGCATGCCGCCTTCGTAATGGGAGCCTTTCTTGCCGCGGAGCGGCGCGGCGCACGCGACCGCGTGTTCGTGGCCCAGGGGCGCATCGGAGCCGTTGTCGCCGAGGAAGAACACCAGCGTGTTGTCGGCCACGCCCAGTCGCTCGAGATGGTCCAGCACGTCCCCAAGAGATTTATCCATGCCTTCAATCAAGGTGGCGAAGGCCTGCGCGGCTTTGGGCTTGCCCGAGTCCGTATAATGTGCGGCGAATCTCAGATCGGACTCGAAGGGCGCATGCACGGCGTAGTGAGCCAGATGGAGAAAGAAAGGCTTGCCCGCTTCGACCGCCTCGGTCACCCGCGCGTTGGCCTCGAGTGTCAGGGCCTCCGTTAAGAACGTCTCCGTCCCGTGATATTTTTCGAGGTGGGGGACCCCGGCCTGCGCCCGCTGCGTGGCGTGGCCGTAATTGCGCTGGCCGTAATAGCTGCCCGGGGCGCCGATGGAGGCCCCGCCCACGTTGGCGTCAAAACCCAGTGTGGCGGGGTTCGCGCCCTCGAACGCGCGCGGGGCAAAGTGCCCCTTGCCCACATGGATCGTGCGATACCCCGCTTCGCGCAGCAGGGCCGGCAGCGTCACATCGCCGGGTTTGAGGCCGCGCCAGTTCCAATCCGGTGGGCCGTGCGGCCCGGCGTTGTTCCGGTCGGGGTTGATCCAATTGGTGGTGCGATGACGGGCGGCGTTCTGGCCGGTCACAATGGAAACGCGCGTCGGGGAGCAGACACTCATCGCACAAAACTGGTTGAACCGGATGCCGCGCGCCGCCAGCCGTTCCATGTTTGGCGTCCGGTAAAAATCGTTGAGCGGATACCGCTGCGGGCTTCCGGTGGCATCGGTGAGGAACGGGACGGAGGTGTCCATGACGCCCATGTCATCCACCAGAAAAACAATCAGGTTGGGCTTTGGAGCGGTCACACCGCACGCGGCCCACAAGAGGAGCAGGCTGGCGATACAGGCAAGTCGTTTCATGGTTTGCGTTTTGTGTCCAGCCTAGCCGCGTGGCGGCTCGAAGGAAACCACAGAAAACGGGGACTGGCTGGAATTCAAGGCTTCGGCCGGTCTTTAGCCCTTCAAGGCGCCCGGAAAGAAAGCCTGGCTCAAAAGACAGTTCAGGTCGTGAAAGGCCAGCGTGAGTTCGCCATAGGTTCGCGCGGTGGCCGCATCCGGTGGCGCTTGCTGCAGGCGCCGGGTGATGCGCCGGAATCGCCTGCCCAGCGCCAGAGTTTCATCCCGGTCGCCGAGGCGGCGAAGCAGCCGCCGCACCTTGTCAACCTGACGCCGCGCGCGCCGCACCGTCCGGCCAGCGTCTGCCGGGGTGGTTGTTCCGGCGCGGAGCGACTTGAGGAGCAGGCAATCGAATTCCCGACAGTAACGGGGACGGTCGGGATAAATCCGGCACCGGCGGCCCTCGAGGAAGAGGCATGGCTGGACGTATTTGCGTGGCGGCCGGGCCGTCCAAAGAGGCTTCGAGGCAACGATTGCAGCCAAGCGGGCCAATTGAAGCGGCCGGTCCCCGGCCTGCAACCGCACATCGGCAAAAATCGCGCCATTGCAGCACAAACCGCACGCGAGACAGAGTTCCTGTCCGCGGCGAGCATTGCGACCAGCCGGGCGTTTCACGCGGTTCAACATAACGCCGCGGCTGCCAGGCTTCACGCGAATTCAGCGGCGAAAGTCGGGCCGGCGACGCGCGACCCCTTCCGCACCATTACGGGAGTCGGCCCGTGATTTTCCCGGGGGATTGATCTCGGATTTTTTTTGCGCTGGCGGGAAATCCTGCTTCAATCCCGGCGATGAAAATTCTGCTGATCGGTTCCGGAGGGCGCGAGCACGCGCTGGCATGGAAACTGGCGCAGTCCGCGCGCGTTCGAAAGCTGTGGTGTGCGCCGGGGAATGGCGGGATTGCGCGGGAACGGCTGGCGGCCAACGGGGAATGGGTCGAGTGTGTGAGTCTGGGCGCGGAGGACCTTGCGGGGCTGCTGACGTTGGCGCGCGAGAAGAGACCGGACCTGACGGTCGTCGGGCCGGACAACCCGCTGGCACTGGGGATTGTGGATTTGTTCCAGGAACACGGCTTGCGGATTTGGGGGCCGAATCGCCGGGCTGCAAAGTTCGAGTCATCCAAGGCCTTTGCCCAGGACTTCATGCGGAAATACGGGATTCCGACGGCCCGCGCCGGGACCTTCTCGGACGTGGCTGCCGCGTGTGAGTTTGCGGAGAGTCTGGGGGGACGGTGCGCCGTCAAGGCCGACGGGCTGGCGTTGGGCAAGGGGGTTCTGCTTTGCCGCGACCCGGGTGAAGCCCGGCGGGCCATAGAGGACATTCTGGTGAAAAAGAGTTTTGGGGCCGCCGGCGCATCAATCGTCATTCAAGAGTTTCTCGAGGGGACGGAAGTTTCGCTGCATGCGCTGTGCGACGGGCGCGCGGCGAAGTTGTTTCCCTCCTCGCAAGACCACAAACGTGCGCAAGATGGGGACACCGGCCCCAACACAGGAGGGATGGGCACTTATTCCCCTGCCCCGTTTTTGACGGGCGCGGCACTGGCAGAGGCCGGGCAACTGATTTTGCGGCCCTGGTTGAAGGGTTGCGCGGCCGAGGGGATAGATTTTCGGGGCATTCTCTATCCGGGTCTGATGCTGACCTCGACGGGCCCGAAGGTTTTGGAATTCAACGCGCGGTTTGGGGATCCCGAGACGCAGGTGTATCTGACCCGCCTGGAGAACGACCTGCTGGAGCTGCTGGAGGCCAGCGTTGAGGGCTCCCTGGCGCGCGTGGATTTGAGGTGGAGCGCCAACTGCGCAGTATGTGTGGTGCTGGCCTCGGCCGGTTACCCGGGCAGTTATGCCAAAGGCAAGCCCATTCGCGGTCTGGCGGAAGCCGAGAAACTCCCCGGGGTCAAAGTCTTCCACGCGGGCACGGCCTGGGAGGGGACCGAGTTTGTGACGAACGGCGGGCGAGTGCTTGGGGTTACGGCGCTGGGCGCGGATTTGCGCAGCGCGCGGGACCAGGCCTACGCGGCCGTCGAGCGCATCCAATTCGAGGGGATGCAGTTCCGGCGCGACATTGCGGCCAAAGCTCTCGCGTGACGGCTTTACTTTCGGACCGGCATCCCGCACTCTGGTCGCGCATGAATCGCGTAGGGATCGTCTTTTCTTTGAGCGCGCTGTTAGCCTTCCTGCCAGGGGCCCAAGTCCCGGCAAAGGCTGAAGCAGGCGCCGCGCCGGATTTTCAGCAGGCTTACGAGCTGATTCGGAAGAACCTGGCCGGCGTGAATGAATCGGAGTTTAACCGCATGGCGGTGGAGGGTTTGATTTCGGGTTTCAGCCCCCGGGTGCGGCTTGTCAAACAAGGTGCGGAGCCGACGGCTTTGAAGGAACCGGTGGCTGGTGAGAAGGTTTTCAGCGGTTCGGTCGGGTATGTTCGAATCGCGCAAGTGGACAAGGGGTTGGGCGGAGCGTTGGGGGAGGCGCTGGGCCGGCTCCGTGCCACGAACCGACTGGAGGGCCTGGTGCTCGACCTCCGTTACGCCGCGGGGGATAATTTTGCGTCCGCATCCGAAGCCGCGCAACTGTTTGTGCGCAAGGCACAACCCTTGTTGGACTGGGGCGAAGGCGTGGTGCATTCCAAAACCAACGAGCAGGCGTTTGGCGAACCCGTTGCCGTTCTGGTCAATGCCGAGACGGCGGGTGCTGCCGAGGCCCTGGCGGCTGTCCTGCGGGATGCAGGTGTGGCATTGATTTTTGGGAACCGCACCGCCGGGCGCGCGATGGTGACGCGCGATTTTCCGCTGTCCAACGGCGATTTACTGCGAATCTCGGTCGCGCCGCTGAAGCTGGGTTCCGGGGCCGAGCTGGGGGCCGCCGGGTTGGAGCCGGATATCACGGTGGCGGTTCGGGCCGCTGACGAACAGCTTTATTACCAGGACGCCTACCGGCTGATTTTGCGGACCAACCAACAGGCTGCCGGAGGAACGCTCGCAGCCACCAGCACCAACCGGCCCAGCCGCAAAGTCCGCTTTGGCGAGGCGGAACTGGTGCGGGAGCGGCAGGAGGGGATTGCCCCGGAAAGCGAGGCGGCGGCGGGCGGAGAGCCGGCTGAGCCAACGGTCAATGACCCCGTGCTGGCGCGGGCCATTGATGTTATCAAAGGGCTGGCGGTGGTTCGTCAGCGCCCCTGATTTTCGAAGTTGACGATTCTTCTGATGACCCGCAAGTTCTTGCCATTCGCGCACTCATGAAGACCGTCCTTTTCGTCTGCACCGGCAATATCTGCCGCAGCCCGATGGCTGAAGGCCTCTTCCGTCGGGCGGTGGCCGACCAGAATGATTTCCGGGCCATGTCGGCCGGCTTGGGCGCGGCCAATGGCCAGCCCCCGAGCGCTTTTGCGGTCCAGGCGGTGCAGGAATTGGGGATTGATATTTCGGGAATTCGCAGCCGCATGCTGACCCCCGAGCTGGTTCAGGCGGCGGATTACATTGTTGGCATGACGCACAGCCACGTGGACAGCATTTTACTGTTGTACCCGCAGGCGGCCGAAAAAACCTTTTTGTTGCGCGAATTTGACGACACGCTGGACCTTTTCGAAAAGGACATCAGCGACCCGATTGGCGGTTCCTACCAGGTTTATCTCCACTGCCGGGACCAGATCGAGCAAGGCATCGTTTCGCTGCTGCGCTTTCTGCGCCAAGGCAGCCAGGCGGCGGTTGCGCCCGCCCATGCGACCACGGTGGCCCTCGGGGCGGATCATGGCGGGTTCGAACTCAAAGAGGCGCTCAAACAACACCTGCAAAACCGTGGCGTCCCCGTCACCGATTTCGGCACGACGTCGAAGGACTCCGTTGATTACACCGATTATGCGCAGGCGGTCGGCCGGAGTGTGGCCCAGGGACAAAGCGCTTACGGCATCCTGGTCTGCACCACCGGCGTGGGCATGAGCATTGCCGCCAACAAGATTCCGGGCGTGCGCGCCGCGCTGGTTCACGACGAGGCCACGGCGTCGCTGGCGCGACGGCACAACGATGCCAATGTACTTTGCCTCTCGGGCGCGCAGACCAGGCCTGAAGAGGCGGTCCGCATCCTGGACACATTTCTTGCCGCCCAGTTCGAAGGCGGGCGGCACCAACGACGAATCAATAAAATGGAAAATCGCACTTTGCCCCCGGAATTGAAACTTCAAGCCATTGACCCGGAAGTCGCCGAGGCCATGGATCACGAACGCATGCGGCAGCAGGACAATATCGAGCTGATTGCCAGCGAGAACTTTACCAGCCCGGCGGTCATGGCGGCCCAAGGCTCGGTCCTGACCAACAAGTATGCCGAAGGCTACCCGCGGAAGCGGTGGTATGGCGGCTGCGAACACGTGGATACGGTCGAGCAACTGGCCATAGATCGCGCCAAGAAGCTCTTCGGCGCCGAGCATGCCAATGTCCAGCCCCATTCCGGCAGTTCGGCGAACATGGCTGTTTATTTCGCGTTCCTCAAGCCCGGCGACAAGATGTTGACCATGGACCTCAGTCACGGGGGACATCTGACGCACGGCAACAAGGCGAATTTCTCAGGGAAGTTTTTCGAGATCGTTCATTACGGGGTTGGCCAAGCCGATGAACGCATTGACTATGAACAGCTTGCCAAGCTAGCGCGAACCCATCGTCCGAGAATGATCACTGTTGGAGCCAGCGCTTATCCGCGGATCATAGACTTCGCCCGCATGGGTGAGATTGCGCGCGAAGTGGGCGCCTACCTGCTGGCTGACATTGCCCACATTGCGGGTCTGGTGGCTGCGGGATTACACCCCAGCCCCGTCGGCCATGCTGACTTTGTAACCACCACCACCCACAAGACTCTGCGCGGACCGCGAGGCGGTCTGATCCTGTGCGGCGAAAAGTATGCCAAAGAGATTGATTCGCAGGTATTCCCGGGAATTCAGGGCGGCCCTCTGATGCACGTGATCGCGGCGAAGGCCGTCTGTTTTAAGGAAGCCAGCCAGCCCGCTTTCAAGCATTACCAGGAACAAATCGTACGTAACGCCCGCGCCCTGGCCGAAGGAATGAAGCGCAACGGATTCCGCCTGGTGAGTGGAGGCACCGACAACCACCTTATGCTGGTGGACGTTGGCGCGCGGGGCCTGACGGGGAAGGAATGCCAGATTGCGCTGGACGAAGCCGGGATTACGGTCAACAAGAACACCATTCCCTTTGAGACCCGCTCCCCGTTCCAGGCCAGCGGCATCCGCCTCGGCACGCCAGCGGTCACCACCCGGGGCATGAAAGAACCGGAAATGGCCGCCATCGCCGACATGATCAGCGAGGTGCTCATGGATATCAAGAACCTTGACAACCTGACCCGAGTGCGGCAACGTGTGCGAGACTTAACTGCAAGATTTCCCTTGCCGTATTGAGCGAAGGCTGACAGTCTGGCGTCGCTCCAGGTGTATTAATCATTCCTGTTTGAACTGATCAACGTCCGCAGGCGTCCAATCAGGGAGCCGGACCGGAACCACCCCGGTGACCCTCTCGCCTGGAGTCACGCTGTATTAATTAAATTTAACATTACTTAGTAACGACCGACTTATGCCAAAACCGACGAAGAAGGCCAAAGTTAAAGCTGCCAAAGCGCCGCCCCAAGCCGGTGCCGATGTCGCGCCGGTCGAAGGCCCGGTCACCGCAGCGGCCGTGGCGGAACCGACCGCGGAAGCCGTCGCCCCTGCCCCGGCGCCTGAAACCGTCGAGCCAGACGAGACGCCCAGCACCTCCCAGCCGCCGAAGAAGCGGCCCGAAAAGGGCTCCCGCCCGCCCAAGGGCGGAAAAGGCAAAGACACCGAATCTGCGCCGGAGACCGAGGACAAGGCAAACGGAACGGCGGTGGCGGAGAAAGGGGCGGATAAAGACAAAACCGCCGCCGGTTCGCTGAACATTGCCAAGTTGCAGAGCATGTCCATGCCGGAGCTGAACCAGATGGCGCGCGAGCTCGGCGTCGAGAACTTCGGCACGATGCGCAAGCACGAGGTGATTTTCCACTTGCTGCAGAAAAACGCCGAACGGGCCGGGGTCCTCTTTTCGGAAGGCGTGCTGGAGGTGCTTCCGGAAGGCTTTGGGTTCCTGCGTTCCCAAAGTTTCAATTATCTCCCGTGCCCCGAGGACATTTATGTCTCCCCCTCCCAAATCCGGCGCTTCGATCTGCAAACGGGCAACCTGATCGCCGGGCAAATCCGCCCGCCCAAGGAGAAGGAACGGTTCTTTGCGCTCCTGAAGGTCGAGGCCGTGGACCAGGAAGACCCCGACAAGGCGAAGGACAAGACCCACTTCGACAACCTGACGCCGCTGTTTCCGAACAAGCGCTTCATTTTGGAAACGACGCCGGATGAGCTCTCGACCCGCGTGCTGGACCTGGTGTGCCCGATCGGCAAAGGGACCCGCGGGCTGATCGTGGCGCCGCCGCGCACCGGCAAGACGGTGCTGATGCAGAAACTGGCCAATGCCATTCTCAAAAACAACCCCGAGGCTTACTTGTTTATCCTGCTGATTGACGAGCGGCCGGAGGAAGTGACTGACATGGAACGCACCTGCCGCGGCGCGGAGGTGATCAGCTCGACCTTTGATGAACCGCCCGAGCGGCATGTGCAGGTGGCCGAGATGGTGATCGAAAAGGCCAAACGCATGGTCGAGCACAAGCGGGACGTGGTCATCCTCCTGGACTCCATCACCCGCCTGGCGCGCGCCTACAACACCGTCCAGCCGCACTCAGGCAAAATCCTTTCCGGCGGTGTGGACGCCAATGCGCTGCACAAGCCGAAGCGCTTTTTCGGCGCAGCGCGCAACATCGAGGAGGGCGGGTCGCTGACCATCATCGCCACCGCGCTGGTGGACACCGGCTCCCGGATGGATGAGGTGATTTTCGAGGAGTTCAAAGGCACCGGCAACATGGAGGTCCACCTTGATCGCGCGCTGGTGGATCGCCGCATCTTCCCTTCGATCAATATCGAACGATCCGGCACCCGCAAGGAAGAGCTGCTCTATCACCCGGACGAATATTCGAAAGTGGTGATTCTACGCCGGGCGCTGACCGGCGTGCCGCCGGTGGAAGCAATGGAACTGGTTTTGAACAAACTCAAGAAGACCGGCAGCAACATCGAGTTCCTCCTGAGCATGGGAGTGGGTTAGCGGAAAGCTTGAGGCCAAGGCGAAGGAGCTTTTCCACCGCCGCGGGGTTGGCGGCCTCGGCATAAATGCGCAGCACGGGCTCGGTGCCCGAGCCCCGGAGCATGAGCCAGGAGGAATCCTGCGCGACGAACTTGACGCCGTCAAAGGCGCGGACGGCGACCACTGGGGAACGCAACAGGCGGTCCGGGGGATTGCATCGGAGAAACTCCATCAGTTCGGACCTTTTCTGCAGGGGGTAAGGGATGTCCCTGCGGCCGTAGCAATGGGGGCCGAATTCTCGTTGCAGGCGGGCAATCAGCTTGCCGATGGGCGCGCGCTCGGTCGCCAGCATCTCGAGTAGCATCAGCCCGCCGGCGATGCCGTCGCGTTCCGGGATGTGACCCGGAAAAGCGATTCCTCCGCTTTCCTCCCCGCCCAGGAGCACGCCGCCCTTGATCATTTCCGCGCCGATGTATTTGAAACCCACTCCGGTCTCGGTGAGTTCCAAGCCGTAAGCGGCGCACATTTTGTCGAGCATCGAAGTCGTGCTCAGCGCCTTGACGACGCGGCCGCGGCCGTGGCGCCGCACCACCAGATGGCGGAGCAGGAGGCAGATCACCTGGTGAGTCGAGATGTACCGGCCGTGGCCGTCCATCGCGCCAATCCGGTCCGCGTCGCCGTCGGTCACCAGGCAAAGGTCGTGAGGATGACGTCGGAGGTAGGCGGCGCTGGGGCCATAATTCGCCTCGACGGGCTCGGGATTGATGCCGCCGAAGAGAGGATCATGGACGCCGTTAAGGGTGGTCACGCGGCAAGTCGTGCCCGCCAGCAAACGGTCGAAACAATAGGCGCCCGTGCCAAAAAGCGCGTCATGGGCAAATCGCAAGCGCGACCGCGAAATCAACGCGAAATCCACCAGCCGTTTTACCGCCGCAAAATGAGGGGGACGGAGGTCGCGGATTTTCACCAGGCCGTTGGCCCGCGCGTCCGGAAGCGCTCGCGAACGCACCGGGTGGCGGTCCAGAAAGCTCTCGACGGCCTGGCACGTCGCCGAGTCGGCGGAGCCGCCAAAATGGGATTTGAGTTTAAAACCGTTGAAGCGGGCGGGATTATGGCTGGCGGTAATCATTACCCCGCCGACCGCGCGCTGAGCCCGGACGGCAAACGAAACGGAGGGCGTCGGCGAAGGGTCCGGGCAAAGGATCACGCGGAGGTGGTTGCCGGCCATGACCTCGGCAACCCGCTCGGCGAATTCGCGCGAGAGGAAGCGGCGATCGTAGCCGACGACGACCAACGGCTCCGTGCCGGGAGGAGGTTGGTTGCGCCAGTAGTCGGCGGCGGCCTGAGCCACGCGCTCGACATTGCCCAGGGTAAAGTCCTCGGCGATGACCGCCCGCCAGCCGTCGGTGCCAAAACGAATCGTTCCCATGGCGCGCCTAACGGGCCGGCACGCACTCCGCCGCGGTGACCCGAGGTGAGGCCCGTTGCGCCGCGGCGCGCATTTTCCTTACCGCTGCGGCCAGGTTCCGTTTTCCGAACAGGGTTGTGCCGGAGACGAAGGCATCGGCGCCGGCGTGGGCGCAATCGGCGATGGTCTTGAAGTCCACACCCCCGTCCACCCCGATGTGAAAGTTCAAGTTGCGTTCCCGCCGCCACGCCGCCACCTGCTGCACCTTGGGCAAGGTCTCGTAAATGAACGCCTGCCCGCCAAATCCGGGGTTTACCGTCATCACCAGCAACTCATCAATCGAGTCGAGGTACGGTTGAACCGCTGTAATCTGGGTCGGCGGATTGATGGCCAGGCCCACTTTCCTGCCCAGCGACCGAATCTTCCACAACAACGGCGTGACTTGCGCCCCCAATTCGACGTGGATATTGATCTGGTCCGCCCCGGCGCGCGCGAACGGCTCGAGCAGAATCTCCGGCTTGCTGCACATGAGATGCACGTCAAAAAAGACGCGCGTCAGTGGGCGAAGGGCCTTCACCAACGCCGGGCCGAAGGAGATGTTCGGCACGAAATGGCCGTCCATGATGTCCAAGTGGAGCCAGTCCGCTCCAGACCGATTGACTCGGGCGATTTCCGCAGCCAGCCGGCTATAGTCCGCCGCCAGCAATGAAGGCGCAATAATCATGCGCCAAAAGCTAGCACGGGAACCGTTCCGGCGTCCACACTGCAAAACACAATGGCCGCGGCGGTCTGGCGCTCTGCCAGGCCGGGCGGCCTCGAATGGGTCACACCGTGGGTCTCCCGAGGTTGAGGGGCGCGGGGCGCTTTCGATCCGCGAACCGGGGAGGATTTGTCAGCGGGGCCGGGCGGGAGCCCCGCTCCGCAACTCGTCAATCGCCTTCTGCGCGGCGGCATCGCCTTTGTCCGCCGCGTCGTACATCTTTTGGTTCAGGGCCGCGGCGGCGTTTTGCACGGCCTGGAGTTGTTCCGCCGTCAGGTTCGGCGCACGGAGCAACTCGAAATACGCCTTGCCGGCGGCCGCGTAATGGTTGGCTTTATCATCCTCCAAAGCCTTCTCCCATTTTTGTTTAATCTCCGGCGGAGCACTCTTGAAAGCCTCAAGATTGGCGCCGGTAACCTTGACGGTGTCCCCGCCGCAGCCGGTGAAAAGCAGCAGGGACGAAACCATCAAGCCCAAGGCGAAAAAGCGTGTGCTCATGAGAACAAGGAGTGCGGCGGCGCCCTCAGCGGCCGTTGGATGAGCCCGGGTTGCAGTAGAGGCGGTTTTTGATCGGCAGCTTGGCCTCGTTCAACCATTCCTGGTATTTGATGAACTGCACCTGGCCGCTGAAACCCAGCACGACGCCGCCGTTTTTTCCGTGACGCTTGCCCAAGCCGCCGTCCACGGTGGGATCGGGATAGCTCGAGGCATCGTTATACACCTGGGCGCCGAAGGGGCTGGTCGCCTCCTCCGGTTCCCACATCATGAAGGCATCCTGGCGGAAATCGGCGATGGCATAAGTCCGGGGAGCAAGGCCGCCGTATCCGCAAATGGCGCCGTTCTGGACGTAGGTGGAAAGTTTGTTCTTGCGCTGCTTGAAATAGGTGGTGTTGGTGCTGTCCAGCGGGCAGCGATAGACCGCCATGTTCTTGATGTACGGCCAGAGGAGACCGTCCTCGTAAGCCCGGATGGGATACATGTTGTAGGGCGCGGCCGCGAGGTCGGGCGGTTGGGTCTGGCCTTTGGGATCATAAAGCCAGCCGGCCTGCCAGGGCGGGTTCCAGTTGGGGAACGCCATCTTGTCCCGAAAGTCGTTGGCATACATGTGAGTGGCCAGGCCCAGTTGGCGGTTGTTGTTGACACACTGGGTCCGTTGGGCCTTTTCCTTCGCCCGGGATAGGGCGGGCAGCAGCATCGCCGCCAAAATGGCGATGATGGCGATGACCACC
This sequence comes from uncultured Verrucomicrobiota bacterium, assembly GCA_964631605.1. Classification (GTDB taxonomy): domain Bacteria; phylum Verrucomicrobiota; class Verrucomicrobiia; order Limisphaerales; family UBA8199; genus JARKQH01. The sequence goes on along the minus strand of CAZVYG010000047.1, from coordinate 17,725 downwards.
AGCAGTTCAATCAAGGTGAATCCCTTGGAACGCGATGGAATTGAGGTTAACGCACGGGATGCGCCGAGCCGGTTTAACGGGCCCTGTTTCTTACTTGTCATAACACTGGTAAATGGTTTGCCGATGACTCACCGTATAACAATAACCCGCAAACAAGTATATCCCCCTTTTGGGTGAGAGAAAAGGAAGGTCTTCTCCCGGCTCCCCCTTTTGTGGTATTGCGCGAAATGAGGCGGCGTGGCGATAGTAGATGCCTGTTAGCCCAGTGTACATGACCAGTGCAAGAGTAAAAAGCGGAACGCGGCCCTTGCTCGCTGACGTTCCAAGCCGTGCGGCGTCAACCGTGTCTCAGCGCGGCGGAGAACCGGAGCCGCGCCGCGAAAACCCGCAAGTCAATCAGTCTTTCAGTTCACCCCTGTAGAAACCAAAAAGCACCTATGAAAAGAAAACTCCTCAGCAAACATTGCCTGAAGCAAGCCGCCTTGGCGGTGCCGGCAGCCGCCCTGATGCTCGGGGCCAGCCAGGCCGCCCAAATCGGCATCAACTTCCAGGACAACTGGTATGGCACCCCTTACGCCCCAATGACCGATACCTCGGCCTTTGGCATCCCGCTGGCCAGTTGGTTCAACGCGCCGTCCGTCGAGAATTCCGGGTTTACGGCCTTCTCGACCAACGCGACGTTCGCGCTGCCCGGCGGGGGGGACCTCGTTGTGGCCTGGTCAGCCAAGAACACTTACAGCCTGTATGCCGCCATTCCAACGTTGGGCGACGACCAGGTGATTTACGGGTACCTCGATGATACCGACTACGGGTACACGGTCACCCTCAGCGGATTGAGAGCGTTCGCCTCGAGTTTCACCATCACGACGATTGCCTCGACCGACAATGGCGAGGCGTTCCAGGATGTGAATATTTATTCGAAGACCGAGACCAACACGGTCCAGTATCTCAACAACTTCACGCCGACTTTTGCCGCCGGGTTGGCGGGCCTCAGCACCGCCAGCGCGCCGTTCGTGACCTTGAACGGAAACGACTCGGTGGTAATCCGCGGCCTGCCACGATCGGGCACCAGCCGCTCGTGTTTGGCGGGCCTCATTCTGGATTACACGCCCGGGAACAATGCCCCGCTCATCGAAGTCAATCCGCAGACGCCGCCCGGCACCGTCTTTGCCGGACAAACGTTCAGCTTGAGCGCGACAGCTTCGGGCACCCCGCCCCTGGCGTTCCAGTGGCGCAAAGGTGGAATCGAAATCACTGGAGCCACCGATGCCAGCTACGTCAAGAGCGCCACGACCGCGGACACCGGCAATTACGACGTGGTCGTAACCAACGCTTACGGCGCGGTGACCAGCGCGGTGGCGGCTGTCACCATCGTTGACGTGGTCCAGCCCATCATTACCAAGGCCCCCGTCTCGCAGACCTTCTATCAGGGCTACCCGGCCACCTTCACCGTTGAAGCGACGGGCGGCCAGTTGTCATATCAATGGAAGAAGGGCACCGAGACCCTTGCGGGCGCGACCACCGCCACCCTCACGCTGCCCAGCATCACCACGGCGGATCAGGACACCTATACGGTGACCGTTAGCAACCCGGTGGGCAATGCCAACGCCTCGGCCACGTTGACCGTGAAGGTGCCCGGCAGCGATTACGAAGCCGCCGTGGCGGCCACCAAGCCGCTGGTCTGGTTCCGGGCCAGCGAAACCGTCGCCCCGGCAGACAACACGGGTACGGCGGCCAACAGCGGCAGCCTGGGCGCTGCGGGCAACGGGGTGGCCCGGCGTTATGTGACGTTCCAGCAGCCTGGCGCCCTTGTCGGCGACGCCAATAACAAGTCTGCCGAGTTCAACTCGGCGCGGACCGGCAACGACGGCAAGATGGTTGATGTGCCCTACAACGAGGCCTTGAATCCGGCGACGTTTACTGCGGAACTGTGGGTCAAGCCGGCTGACACCTCGACTTCGGCCCGATCCCCGCTGTACAATCGTGGCGCCAGCGCGGCTGACGGTTTTCTCTTCTTCGCGCATAACGCCAACACCAAGTGGCAGTTCCGAACCTACTCGGGCGCGACGGGCCGGAACATCAATTCGACGGTGGATGTGGTCCCGGGGGTGTGGACGCATCTGGTCGGCGTGTATGACGCCACCACCGGCACGCAACGTTTCTATGTGAACGGTGTGGAACAGGGCAGCCTGGCTGCTCCCGGGTTTACGCCCAACACGTCGCTCCTGATGAGAATCGGCTCGGGCCGGAATGACGTCGAATCCGGGGCCAACATGCTGCTCTTCAAGGGCCACATTGACGAAGTGGCGATTTATAACACCGCCTTGAGCGCGGCGGATATTCTCGCGCATTATGAAAACGCGACCAATGCCGCCAGGACCGTATCGTATGAGAGCCTGGTGCTGGCCAATTCGCCGGTGGGTTATTGGCGGTTCGATGATGCCGCCGGCCCAACCGCTCCGGTGGTCGTCAACAGCGGCACACTCGGCGCCGAGTGGAACGGGGCCTATGGTTTTAGTCCTCAGCCGGGAACCGTGGGTCCGCGTCCTCCGGGAGAACCGGGTCTCGAGTCCACCAATGTGGGTCTGACCACGGGCACCAGTTACGGCCACATCGGCGCCCCGGCCTGCCCCGCGTTGAATGTCAACACCATCACGGTCGCGGGCTGGTTGAAGCGCGAGGCCATTCCCTCCTCGAGCGACATCGGCTGGCCGTGCTGGCTGGGCGACGGGGGCATGCACATCGAGAATAGTTCGGGGCGGCCTACGGGCGAATTGCGTTACCACTGGAAGGGTGGCCAGTGGGGTTGGAGTTCGGGCCTGGTGGTTCCCGAAGGTGTTTGGACGTTCGTTGCGATGGTGGTCGAGCCCACCAAGGCGACCTTCTACATGTCGGACGGCACCACCTTGAAGTCTTCGGTGAACACCGTGAATCACGCGGCGCTGTCGGTTTACTCGCCGCTGGGCTTCTCCGGCAACCAGCCGGACCGCGTGGACCGCAACTACCTGGGGCAAGAGGACGAGTTCGCGGTTTATAATCGCGCGCTGACCCAGAGTGAGATCAACACGCTGTTCATGGCGGGCACGGGCGCGAAGCTGGAGCTGTCGCTGGTTCCCGGCGGTGTCATCGAAGATACCAAACCGATGGGAACGCCGCACCATGGGTTCAACAGCAGGTCCACCTGGCTGGCCTCGAGCACGGATGACCTCAACGTAACGCGCGCTGGCGTGCAGGTGTTCGCCACCGCCAACCCCAGCCAGATCACCGTTCCGGCGGATCCGGACTTCAATTCGCCCACCGGCACGATCACGTTCTGGATGCGGGCCAATGCCCCGATCCCCGGACCGGGCAGCGAAGGGGCCATCATCTTCGACCGGCGCACGGGCGCCGGGACGGTGATCGTCCTGAATGATGCGGGACAGATCTTCGTGCAATGCGCCGGCGGCGTGAACAGTTCGGCCACCGGTTATTTGCCTGACCTCCGGTGGCATCATGTTGCCGTTACTTACGATCAGGCGGCGGGTGGCCTGGTGGAAATCTATATTGATGGTTTCCTCTCCTCGCAAAACCCCAACACCGCGGCGTGGTCCTGGCCCGCCTCGCAGCAAATCGAGCTGGGTCGCAGCCACGACGGTTACTGGAAGCGGTACGACGGCGAACTGGACGATTTCCGCATCTATAACCGCGTTCTGACGGGAACGGAAATTGGCCAGATTTACGCCAGCGACGCCCTGGTTGACACCAGCGCTCTGAAGCTGCGCTTCAACTTCGACGACACGGGCATTGGCCACAGTGTGGTCTGGCCGTTCGGCATTCTCCAAAGCTCGCCGACGCTCGGATCGGATGCGACCTGGACGCCGGTTCCGGGCGCCGTTTCGCCTTATCCGTTCCTGCCGACGCAGCCGAGCCTGTTCTTCCGCGCCGTGCCTTAAAGCCGGGCTGGTATTACGCAGCGGCCGGGAATGGTTTCCCGGCCGCTTTTTTTGGTGCGCGCGAGTCAGCGGTCGGCGGCCGCGGCGCGGGCCAGGAGGACTTTGCGGGTGGGGACGTAATGGGCCGCGAATTCGCGCCGGTATTCCGCAAAGGAGCCGTTGGCAATCGCCGCCCTGACTTCCTCCATCACCCGCAGGAACATGCGGGTATTGTGCACACTGAGCATCCGGAGCCCGAGGATTTCGCCGACGTTGAGTAAATGGCGGAGATAGGCGCGGGTGAAGTGCCGGCAGGCAAAACAGTCGCAATCTTCCTCGATGGGCCGGAAATCGGCTTTGTAAGCGCCGCCTTTGATGCTGACGCTGCCTTTGCGGGTGAAGGCGGTTCCGTTGCGGGCCACCCGGGTGGGCAGCACACAGTCGAACATGTCCACGCCGCGGGCGACCAGTTCCACCAGTTGGGCGGGTGTTCCCAGCCCCATGGCATAGCGGGGCTGGTTTTCGGGCAGAAACGGCTCGGTCATTTCGATTGCCCGGAACATTTCCGGCTCCGGCTCGCCGACACTCACGCCGCCGATGGCATAGCCGTCGAATTGAAGCGCGGTCAGCGCGCGGGCGCATTCCTCGCGCAGCGCCTCATGCGCGCCGCCCTGGACGATGCCAAAGACCAATTGGCCCCCGGCGCGCGGTTGCTCGCGGCATTCGCGCGCCCAACGCACCGTGCGGTCCACCGCCGCGCGAAGTTCGCGCGGCGTCGCTGTGTGCGGCGGGCAATCGTCAAAGACCATGGCGATGTCCGAGCCCAGCTCCCGCTGGATGGCCATCGCCTCCTTCGGCCCCAGGAACAAGAGCGAACCGTCGAGGTGCGACCGGAACTCGACGCCATGGGCCTGGATTTTCCGGATGGTGGCCAGGCTGAAGACCTGGAACCCTCCGCTGTCGGTCAGAATCGGTCCCCGCCAGTTAATGAACTGATGGAGGCCGCCCGCGGCGCGGATGATCTCCATGCCCGGCCGGATGCTGAGGTGATAGGTGTTGCCGAGAATAATCTGGGCGCCCATTTCGCGGAGCTCGCGCGGGTCAATCGCCTTGACGCTACCCTGCGTGCCGACCGACATGAACACCGGCGTGTCCACCGCCCCGTGCGCTGTCCGCAGCCGCCCCAGCCGGGCCCGCGTTTCCGGGTCCTTTTTCAGCAATTCGAACATGGGCCGCAGCTTACCCGCTGGGCGCAGGCAGTGAAATACTTAATGCGGACGGCCCTGCTCCGGGACTTTTCTTCCGGCGAGTCCTGGGCTAGAATCAAAGATTGTGTATTTGGGAAATTCGCAGCGGTGAGCAAAGAATTCATCAGAATTGGCGGAGCGCGGGAGCATAATCTCAAGAACCTGACGCTGAACATACCGCGCGACCGGCTGGTGGTGATCACCGGGCTGAGCGGGTCGGGGAAGTCGTCGCTGGCGTTTGACACGATCTATGCGGAGGGCCAGCGGAAATACGTGGAATCGCTGTCGGCCTACGCGCGCCAGTTCCTCGACCAGATGGAGAAGCCGGACGTGGATTTCATCGAAGGCTTGTCCCCTGCCATCGCCATCGAGCAGCGCAGCTCGGGCTCGAGCCCGCGGTCCATCATCGCCACGACCACGGAAATCTACGACTACCTGCGGCTGCTCTTTGCGCATGTGGGACGGCCGCATTGTCCGGAGACGGGCGTGCCCATTGTGCGGCAGACAACCTCGGATATTGTGGACCGGCTGCTGGCATTGCCGGCGCGCACGCGGCTGATGCTCCTGGCCCCGGTGGTGCGAGAGGAGAAAGGCGAGTTTCGGGACGTGCTGGACCGGCTGGCGCGGGAAGGATTCGTTCGCGCGCGAGTGGACGGCCAGTTGATCGAACTGGGCAACACCCCTCCGGTCCGGCTGGACCCCAAGTCCAAACATACGATCGAAGCAGTGGTGGACCGGCTGGTCATTGACGACAAAATCCGGGTACGGCTCAGCGATTCGGTCGAGACGGCACTCAAGTGGGGCAAAGGAGTGATTGTTGGGTTGCACCAGGCCCCGGAGCCGGCAGCCGCCACGGGGCGGATACTGGGGCAGGCCACGAACTGGCAGGAACTGCGGTTGTCCAACCGGAACCTGAGCCCGGCCACGGGGAAGAGCTACGAACCGCTGACGCCGAAACATTTCTCGTTCAATGCGCCGGCCGGGGCGTGCGGCGTGTGTCACGGTCTGGGGCAAAAGATGGTGTTCGACGAGGGGTTGATCGTGCCCGACCGGGAGAAGTCCCTGGAACAAGGAGCGATTGTGCCGTGGCGGCGGGGGGGCAAGCGGATGGTGGTTTATTACAAGGCACTGCTGCGGAGCGTAGCCGCGCACTACCACCAGAGCCTGGAGCAGCCCTACGAGTCGCTGCCGGAGGATTTCAAACGGGTGCTGTTGCACGGGTCGGGCGAGACGGAGATTGAATTCACGTTTTGGCGGGCGGGAAAGATGAGCAAGGTGAAACGGCCCTTCGAAGGGGTCATCCCCAACCTGCAGCGCCTTTATCAGGAAAGCGAGAGCGAATTCACGCGGAACCGGCTCAAAGGGTTTATGAGCCCGGAATTCTGCGACGCCTGCCAGGGGCGGCGGCTCAAACCGGAGGTCCTGGCCGTGCGGTTGGGCAGCGTCGAGGACCGCCAACGGTACGGGCCGCCGAACCCGCGCAAAATGCGAGACTTGAGCCCCGATCTCCCAGGGCTTTCAATCATGGACGTCTGCGCCCTGACCGTGGAGGGGGCGGACGCGTTCTTTGCCGGGCTCAAGCTGACGGATTTCGAGGCGCGGATCGCGCATGAGTTAATCAAGGAAATTCGGGCCCGGCTCGGCTTCCTGAAAAATGTCGGTCTCGGGTATTTGACGCTGGACCGCGAGAGCGGAACGTTAAGCGGGGGGGAGGCGCAGCGCATCCGGCTGGCCACCCAGATCGGGGCGGGCTTGGTGGGGGTGTTATACATTCTGGATGAGCCGAGCATTGGCCTCCACCAGCGAGACAACGACCGGCTGTTGCGGACGCTGCAGGAGCTGCGCGACCTGGGCAACACGGTGCTGGTGGTCGAGCACGACGCGGACACCATCCGGCACGCGGATTACATCCTGGACCTGGGGCCGGGGGCGGGTGTGCGGGGGGGCGAACTGGTGGCGGCCGGCACCCTGGAGGACATCCTGGCCAGTCCCCAGTCGTTGACCGGCAAGTATCTCAAAGGGGAGTTGAGCATCCCCGTGCCGCGGCAGCGGGTCAGGCCCTCGCCCGATCGCGGCTGGCTGGAAATCCTGGGCGCCCGGGAAAACAATTTGCGGGACGTGGACGTGCGGATACCGCTGGGCACACTCACCTGCGTCACCGGGGTGAGCGGGTCGGGCAAGAGCACACTGGTGGATGACATCCTGCGCCGGGCGCTGTTCCGCCGCTTTTATGGGTCGAAGGAACGGCCGGGAGCCCATCGGGCCATCAAGGGTTACGAGAACCTGGACAAGGTGATTGTGATTGATCAATCGCCGATTGGGCGGACGCCGCGCAGCAACCCCGCCACCTACACGGGCATGTTCAACCAGATTCGCGATCTTTTCGCCCGCCTCCCCGCAGCGCGCATCCGCGCTTACGAATCCGGCCGGTTCAGTTTCAATGTCAAAGGCGGCCGTTGCGAAAAGTGCCAGGGCGACGGTCTGATCAAGATCGAGATGAATTTTCTGCCGCCGGTGTACGTGACCTGCGAAGCCTGCAACGGCCGGCGTTACAACCGCGAGACCCTCGAAATCGCCTACAAGGGCAAGAACATTGCCGACGTGCTCGACATGACCGTGGACGAGGCGGTGACCTTCTTTCGGGCGGTGCCCAAAATCCATGAACCGTTGTTGACGCTGGCGGAGGTGGGTCTGGGCTATATTCGCCTCGGTCAGTCGGGCACGACGCTCAGCGGCGGCGAGGCGCAGCGGGTGAAACTGGCGGCTGAACTCAGCCGCAAGGCAACCGGGCAGACGCTTTACATTCTCGACGAGCCCACCACCGGCCTGCACTTTCACGACGTGGCCAAACTGCTGGAAGTCCTGTTCAAACTCCGCGCCACCGGTAATACCCTTCTGGTCATTGAGCACAACCTCGATGTGATTAAGACCGCTGACTGGATCATTGACCTCGGGCCGGAGGGGGGGGAAGGCGGGGGTCGCATCGTGGCCGAGGGAAGCCCGGAGGACGTGGCCAACGTCGAGGAGAGTTACACGGGGAGGTATCTCCGAACCGTTCTCGCGCGAAAGCCAGCGGCGCCGATGGCAGCGCCGTCCCAACCCGTTGCAGGGCCAGGAGCCACGGAGCAGCTCTCGCGGGCCGCGCGCGATGAATGAGCTTCAGCACCCGCCCGGCCCGGAGGGAATCGGTTTGCCTTTTCGCTGACGGAACGGCTTCAGAAGCTCCATCCCAGCCCGATGTGAAAGCCGTGGGCGCTGTGGTCCTTTCGCGCCAACTCGCCGTCGTAATAGACCGCCGTGTTGAACCGCTCAGACCACTGAATGGTCATTCCGGCGGAAACCGCCAGGCTGTCCCGGCCGGCCTGCGGGCTGTGCACCCGGAAAATGGACCCGGCGCCGCTGGCCATGCGCGCGTCAATGGCCGTGTCGGTGTCAAGGTATTCGTGCTGCCAAGTCACCCACAAATCCGGCCGCACCATGGCGCCGCCCCAGGGCAGGCCATAGCTGACCCGCCCACCCAATTGTGTCAGCAGCGAATCCTTCGTGATATCCTCGACCACCAATGGCGACAGGGAGCCGTTTTCGGTAAAGCCGTTCACGTTCAGCCGCGTGTAATGCACGTAGCCGATGGGGCCGAAACTGAACCGGCCTTGCTTGAAGTCATAGCCGCCCCCCAGCAGCGCGTCAAAAACGCTCCCTTCGGTCTCCCCGGCGGCTTCGCCTCCGACGGCCACTCGACGGGTATCGAAATAATGGACGCCGCCGCCCACCGCACCCTCGAGGTAAGCGGCTTCTCCAAACCAGGTCGCATAGAGGCTGGCGCGTCCGCCGTTGACGTCCACTTCGCCGCCGTTTGCGACGTCGGCGTCATGGCCAACATAGCCTGCGGCAAGGCCCAGGGCGAAGTTCGGACCCAGCCGGCGGTCAACGCCCACCGTGGCCCCGCCGGTTTCGATGTTGTAACCCTCCGCGTTGCCCGTGCTTTCGACGTCCACCAATTGCCCGCTGCCGTAAACAAAGACGTTCCAGTCATCTTCGCTATGTTCCTTCCGGGTCCAGTCGCCGCCACCGCCGGCCTTGCCCCACGGCGCATCCAGGCGGCCGCGCGGATCAAACAAGGTGAGCGAGCCAAAGCCGGCCGAACCGTGGCGCAACTCCAGCAGGCGACGACGGGTGTTGCCGGAGTAAATGCTGACCGCGCCGGCCATGGAATCCATGGTTGACCCAAGCTCTTCGGGAGCGATTCGGTCAAACGCCACGGTCAGCATCGGACCGGGAATCGTGTTGAGATACTCAATCAGCGCCGCGCCCCGGCGGTCGCCGGACATCGTGCCCAGGCCGGAGAACGCATCGAGGTTCAAGGCCACCGCCTGCTGGTTGGGTGTCTGCGCGAACTGCAGGAAACTGTCCTGCAAGGTCTGGACCGTCAGGCTGTCGGCGCTGTACACCAGGCCCAACTGGAGCGCGTAGTTCCCTTTCAGCGGGTCGGCCATGGAAGAGAACCTGCCGGTCAGGCCTTCCTCGGCGATCAACAACGTAAATTCATCGGCCTTCTTCGGGAGGAAACCCTGGTAGCGCGCGACGAGCAGCCTGCCCTCCAGACGCGCCGTGCCGGTGACATTCAGTTGGTCGTAGGCGACGGCGGAGCCGAGTTTGAACTGGGTCTTGCTGCCGCTGGTCTCGAACAAGTTACCGGTGAGGGTCGTCTGCTGAATCCTGCTGGAGCCGGCGGGCGCGAGCGTTCCGGCGTTGAGCAACGGGTTGCCGACACCCAAATTGATGACCGGCCCGCTCTCCAAGCGGCCGGCGGTGTAATTGTTGAGCGCGTTTCTTCCACTGCCGAGGTCAATGGACCCGATGATGCGTCCATCGTTGTGGATGATGTCGTCTCCGCTGCCAGCCACCACTGCCTGGTCGCCCCGCGTGGACACCGCGGAAAAATTATTGAGAGTGTTGTTCGCGCCATCGCGCAAGCGGACGCCGGCGGAGCCGTAGCCGCCCCGGACATCGCCATTCATCAGCGTGACCTCCATATCCTCGTTGGCCCCGCCCCCGGCGCTTTGGACAAAGACCGCGTCGGAGTTGGTGCCCTCAACGATGATGGACCCCTTGAATTCCAAGCGAACCTTTCCACCGTCATCCAGACCTCCGGCACTCTGAATGAAGATGCCGTGAGAATTATTGCCCAAGGTGAAAATGTCCCCCGTGTGGATGAGGGTGACGCCGCCGCCGGAGCCGGCCGCGCCCGCGCTGCCGGCCGCATTGAGGTTGGACCAGCCCTGGAGGTCGTTGCCGAAGCTCCCGGCGAGGCCGCCGCCACCGCCGACACTTTGGGCAAAGATGCCGCAGGAGGCGTCCCCGACAGTGACAATACGTCCGGATGAGCGAATCGTAACCGAACCGCCATCGCCGCCGGCGCCGCCGTCGCGCCCGACGGCGATGCCGGCGCCCAGATCACTGGAGGACGACGACTCGCTGGTGCTCAGTCCACGATCGAGGTTGCCCGCCAGACCGCCGCCCCCGCCGACACTCTGGGCGAAAATGCCGTGCGTGGCGACCCCCAGCGTGGTGATGTTGCCGCTCATGTCCACGGTGACATCACCGCCCTTGCCCCCCGCCCCGCCAGCACCACCGATCCCGAGGGTACCCGAAGCGTTGCCAACAGAACCTTGCCCTCCCACTCCGCCACCGCCGCCGACACTTTGCGCAAAGACGCCTGTGGCTCCGCGGCCGACAGTGGTGATATCACCCGACTGGCGTACCGTCACGCCACCGCCATCGCCGCTGCTGCCGCCCGAACCGCCGACACCGATGTTGATATCGAAGGAGCTGCCGGGGCCTGCCGAGAACGCAGAGGCACCGCCCTGGCCGCCGCCACCGCCGACACTCTGCGCGAAGATGGCGTGCGCCTCGTCGCCACGGGTGACAATCGTGCCGGTGTTCAGGACACTGACTTCGCCGCCGGACCCGCTCGAGCCACCGGACCCGCCAACGCCGACACTCAGGTTGACCGTGGTATTGGAGCCGCCGCTGGGGCCGGTCAAGTGAGCGCCCCCGATGCCGCCGCCGCCGCCAATGCTCTGGGCGAGTATGCCGAAGGCAGCTCTGCCGGAGGTATCAATGAGACCCTGGTTTTCCAATCTGATCTGGCCACCGTTGCCGCCCACACCGCCGGAACCGCCCACACCGACCGTAACATTTACGGCAATCGCGGTATTGGTTCCTGCATCCGAAACGGTCGAGCCGCTGGCACCGCCGGAACCGCCGCCTCCGCCGACGCTTTGGGCGAAGATGCCGTGCGCAGCGTCGCCGAAGGTGACAATTGTGCCTTTGCTGGCGACGGTGACCTCATCGGCCGATCCACCACCCCCGCCCCTGCCGCCAAGACTGATGCCGATTTCAATCGCAGTATCGCCCCGTTCTCCCCCGCTGTCGGTGGTGCTGGATCCGCCCACACCCCCGCCGCCGCCAACGCTTTGGGCAAAGATGCCGACCGAGTCGCGGCCATAATTGGTGATGCTCCCGAGGTTGTTCACCGTCACTGCGCCGCCGTTGCCGGCGCTGCCGCCCGCCCCGCCGGCACCGACCGCCACATTCACGCTCCAATTCTTGTCTTCGCCGTCGGAAGTATTGTTGGTGGTGGAACTGTTTTCCGAAGCAGCGCTGACCGACAGCAGCCTGAAGGCGGCCAGACTCGAATCATCGGGCTTCTCCTCCTCTTGGCTCTCCTTCTTGATGGTTGCGTTGCCGCCGAAGCCGCCACCGCCGCCCACGCTCTGAGCCAAAATCCCGTAGGATTGGACGCCGACCGTCACAATCGAGCCTTGATTGGTGACGAACACATTCCCGCCGTTGCCCGCCGCGCCCCCGTCGCCGCCAATGTTCACGTTGGCGCTGATGGAGACGGTGGTGTTGCTTGCCGCCTCGGCCGCACTGGTGGCGGTCGCGCCGCCGGCGCCGCCGCCCCCGCCCACGCTTTGGGCGAACAGACCGTGCGAGGCATCGCCGAAGGTTGCAATCGAGCCGGAATGATTCACCGTAACAGTGTCCCCCGAATTGCCCTGGCCGCCCGCGCCGCCGAGTCCGAACCCGAGCTGAATGGCACGGTCGCCTTGACCGCCGCCGGTTTCGGTGCTGGTGGAGCCGCCCACCCCGCCACCGCCGCCCACACTTTGCGCGAAAATCGCGGAGGAGTTGCGGCCGAGCGTTACGATTTCGCCCACGTTTTCGACAGTCACTTTCCCGCCGACACCTCCGCTCCCGGCTTTGCCGCCGATGCCGACGGCAAGGTTCACGCTCCAGCTCTTGGTTTCGGAAGTCTCGTTGGTGACCTGGGATGAAGCAGTGCCGGGTAATGAGGAGGCCAACGGAGCGGCAAAAATGTTGGTCAGATCTTTGAACTGAGGTTGCTTTTGCTGAATCCTGGCGTCGCCGCCATAGCCGCCGCCGCCGCCAATGCTTTGAGCGAAGATGCCGTAAGCGTTGTCTCCCAAGGTTTGGATGCGTCCCTCATTGCGAACGACAACATTGCTGCCGTAGCCCGCGACGCCGCCGTTGCCGCCGATTGCCACGTTGAGGTTCAAACTGACCGCGTTGGATGGCTGGGAACCCGCGGTCCACGCAATCGTGGTGGCCGAACCGCCTTTGCCACCGCCACCGCCGACGCTTTGGGCAAAGATGCCGTGGGCCTCATTAGAAGCGGTAAAGACGCTGCCAGCGTTGGTGACGGTCACGAGGTTGCCGCTCCCGCCAGCGCCGGCCGACCCGCCTATGGTCACGCCGATCGTCCGCGCGCCCTCGCGAGTGAAGGAACCAGCGAAGCTGTTACCGCCGTTGCCGCCGCCGCCGCCGATGCTTTGGGCCAGAATACCCGCAGCCGATTCGCCGTAGGTGAATACATTCGAGTAGTTGCCAACGGTGACGCGGCCGGCGTCGTTGCCGGTACCCCCCTTCCCACCGACGCTGACATTGATTTGGTTGGCGTTGGTGCTGGTGCTTAGGGAACCGGCAGCAGCCATACCGCCGTTGCCTCCCCCGCCTCCAAGACTCTGGGCGAAGATGCCGTAGGAATTGGAGCCCCAAGTGGCAATTTGATTGTAGTTAAGCGCCTCCACAGCCTCTCCACGGCCACCACTGGCGCCACTGCCGCCTACCGCGACCGAAAGGCCGAGAGATTTTTCACCGGTCCCAAGGTTTGCGGCCAGGCCGAAGCCGCCATCACCTCCGCCGCCGCCCACGGACTGGGCGAGGATGCCGTAGGAGGATTCGCCATGAGTGAACACGGCGCCGGAGTTGCGGACGAATACCAGCCCGGCGGCTCCCCCGGTGCCGCCACTCCCGCCGATGCTGATGGACAGGCTGGCGTTTTTGTCACTGAACCCGCCGGCCAGGCTACCCGCGAACCCCCCCGCGCCGCCGCCGCCGCCGATGCTCTGAGCGACCATCGCATGAGAACTTTGATTGGTGGTTGTGATGCTGCCGCTGTTGGCGAGGGCAACATTGGTCGCGTAACTGCCGGGCCCGCCCGACCCACCGAGGCTGAAGCTCAGGCTGCTGCTATCCTTGGAGAGTCCGCCGGAGATGGCGAATCCTCCCGAACCACCGCCGCCGCCCACGCTCTGGACCAGGAGGCCGTATGCAACCTCTCCGCGAGTGATGATGTCCCCGGAGTTTGTGACGGAGACCCGTCCGCCCGCCCCGCCGGCGCCGCCCGCGCCACCGATGGCAAAGTTGAGTGCCGGTCCCTTGCTGATGCCCCCCGCAACGCTGAATCCGCCATCACCACCCCCGCCACCGATGCTTTGGGCCAGGATGCCATAGGCGTGCTGGCCAAAGGTATCAATGCGTCCGCGGCTGGTGAGGGCAACCGCGCCGGCGTTGCCGCCCGAACCGCCCGACCCGCCAATGCTCGCGCCGATCGAAGGACCGTCAATTGAAACAGACCCCGCAACGCTGAATCCACCGGAACCCCCGCCGCCGCCAACGCTTTGGGCCATGATCCCGTGGGAGTCCGCGCCCAGGGTGGTAATCGAGCTCGCACTCTCAAGCAGCACCGCGCCCGAGGAACTGGCCGTGCCACCGGCTCCTCCAATACTGAAGTTGACCGCAGCACTCTTGGAGAGCCCGCCCGCAACGCTGAACCCGCCGTCACCACCTCCGCCCCCGACGGACTGGGCGAGGATGCCAAACGAGCGTTCGCCGTGAGTGAGGATGTTGCTGCCGGTGCTGATGACGGTGACGTTGCCGCCCAACCCGCCACCGCCGCCTTTGCCGCCCACGCTGGCCCCGATCGCAGGCCCTTGAGCGGAAAGCGAACCCGAGACACTAAAGCCGCCGGAGCCGCCACCTCCACCCACGCTCTGGGCAAAGATGGCGTGCGCGTTGGCGTTCGAGGTGATGATGGTGCTGGCATTGGTGACGACAACTTTGCCGCCCTGGCTGCCGGTTCCCGCCCCGCCACCCATGCTGAAGTTGACGGAAGCGTTCTGGCTGATCCCACCGGCGACGCTGAACCCGCCGTCGCCGCCGCCCCCGCCCACACTCTGGGCCAGCAAACCATAAGCATGTTCACCGGCGGTCCTTATCAGCGCGCCCTGGCTGATGAGAGCGACGTCATCCGCGCTGCCGCCACCCGCCCCCGAACCCCCAAAACTCAAACCCAGTGAGGCGCCGCCCGAGATGTTGCCGGCGACGCTAAAGCCCCCTGAACCGCCACCGCCGCCGACGCTTTGAGCAAAGAGCGCATGGGCATCCTTGCCCTCGGTGAAGATGCTTCCGCCGCTCAAAAGCCCCACCACCCCACCCCCGCCAGCCGCTGAACCGGACCCGCCGAAGCTAAGGCCGGCTCCTCCGGCTCCACCAAGTGTCAGGGTGGCCGCCACGCTGAACCCGCCGTCGCCGCCGCCGCCGCCGAGACTTTGGGCCAGAATCCCATACGAACGCTCTCCGTAGGTGTGGATGTCGCCCGAACTGGTGACGGCAACAGACTCGGCGCTGCCCCCCTTGCCTCCATTGCCGCCGACGCTGATGGCGCCACTGGCCTCGGCTCCAACACTGGCAGCTAGGCTAAAGCCGCCGGAACCGCCGCCGCCGCCCACGCTCTGGGCAAAAATGCCATGCGCGTTTGTGCCCAGGGTTGTGATGGCGCTGTCGCTTCTGACGATCACATTGCTGCCATTGCCGCCGCCTTCGCCCGATCCGCCGATCGCCACCGAGAGGGCAACTTTGCCGACGGAAACAGCAACCGCCGAGCCGCCGTTACCGCCCCCGCCGCCCACACTTTGAGCAAGAATGCCATGGGACCGGTCACCTGTCGTTGCAATCGTGTTGGCGCCGCTCATCACATTAACCCAATCTCCGTGCCCGCCCTTGCCGCCACTGCCGCCGATGGCCAGCGAGAAGGAGGGGCCGCCTGCGCCGCTCGAGCCACCGTTTCCGCCACCGCCACCCACGCTTTGGACGAACATGGCACTGGAATCTGATTCAACGGTGCTGAGGTTGCCAAAATTAAAGGCGCTGACGGAACTACCGTTACCGCCGCCACCCGCACTGCCGCCGATCGAGATCAAACCGCCACTCGAGCCGCCGTTGCCGCCGCCACCCCCAACGCTTTGCACGAAGATGGCATGGGCCGCTGAAAGAATTGAACCGCGGTTGAAGACCGTGACTGAGCCGCCGTCGCTGGTGCCGCTGCCGGCACCCCCAAGGGAAACGAGTCCGCCGGAACCGGCACCATCGCCACCTCCGCCGCCCACGCTCTGGGCAAAAAGCCCGCGTGAGCCAAGGCCGGTGGCTTGCAGGGCGGCGCTATTCGTAGCCCAGACCGATCCGCCTGCTCCGCCAGCTTCACCCGCGCCACCCAGAGAAACGAGTCCGCCGGAACCGCCTCCGGATCCCCCACCTCCCCCGACGCTCTGGGCGAAGAAAGCATGCGACCCGGCGCCAAACGTCTCAATTTCACCGCTGTTGATCACGTGCACATCCGCGCCGTTGCCCCCGCTTTGCGCCTTGCCACCCAGAGAAACCGCTCCGCCGGATCCGGCCCCTGAGCCGCCACCGCCACCGACACTCTGGACAAACAGGCCGCGGGAGTTGTCTCCCAGCGTCCGCAACTTTCCGCTGTTAAAGACCAGCACGTTACTGCCATGGCCGGCCGCGCCGCCCGAACCGCCCAACGAGACGGCACCGCCCGAACCAGAGGCATTCCCGCCGCCGCCGCCGATGCTCTGAGCGAGAATAGCGTGGGAATCCCGGCTGAAATTGGTTATGGCGCCCGCGTTAAGGACGGTTACAGCGCCGCCATGGCCACCGCCACTGCCCGTGCCGCCGCTGGCCACCCCACCGCCAGAGCTGGCACCGGTACCGCCGCCGCCGCCCACGCTCTGGGCCAGGATGCCGAAGGCGTTTGTGCCTGCCGTAGTCAGTACGCCGTAATTGGTCACCGTCACCGCGCCCCCATCACCACCGGACCCCCCGTCGCCCCCGAGGGCGACCAGCGCTCCGGCCGCCCCCCCTGACCCGCCGCCGCCGCCGATGCTCTGAGCCAGGATCGCATGTGCGCGGGCGCCAACCGTGGTGGCTGTGCCAATGGATTGGTGAGTGATGCTCACGGTTCCCCCACTGCCCGCGCTGTTGGCGTCACCGCCCTGCGAATAAAACAGGCCGTAAGATGCCCCGCCACTGCCGCCAAACCCGCCGATGCTTTCACCGTAAATCCCGTAGGAATCCTCTCCCAGCGTGGTGATGGACCCCGCGCTGGTGATGGAGACGTCTCCGCCATCAGCGGCCACACCGCCACCGCCGCCGGTGCCCACCAACCAGCCGCCGCTCCCGCCCGAGCCGGCGCTGCCGCCAACACTTTTGGCCCAAATACCATGCGCGCTGCTGCCTTCCGTGACGATCGTCCAGGCGCCGTTCACGAGAACGTTGTTGCCAAACCCGCCATAACCGCCGTTGCCGCCGCCGACGGTCTTGCCGCTGCCACCATTGCCGCCGTTGCCGCCCTCGCTGACGCCCAAAATGCCGCTGGCATTATGGCCAAAAGTATGGATCAGGCCGTCGCCGACAATCTCGACGTCGCCGGCGGTTCCGCCATTGCCTCCCCGCGCACCGTAGCGCCAGGTGCCACCGTTGCCGCCTGGACCGCCGCTGCCGCCGCGGCTCACGGCAACGACCCCTGCGGCGTAGGCGTTCGAGGTGATGATGACGCCCCGGGCGTTGACGGTCACCTGCCCGCCGGGACGCCCATTGCCCCCGGCGCCCGCGCTGTGGGAGATGCTGCCACCCCGACCGCCAGGGCCGGCTCCGCCGGCGCTCTCCGCATAGATGCCGAAGGAATTGGAACCCGTCGTGATAATGGTTCCGAGGTTTGTCACGGAGACACTGCTGCCCGCACCGCCGGCCGAAGCGGTGTCAACCAACCGTGACACGTAATTCGTCAGGTCCGGAAACAGGGCGCCTGGCGTCCCGGGCAGCACGGGTGTCACGCGCGCTTCAAAACGGGTCGAAAAGACGCCGGGTTCCCAAATCAGTACGCCGTTGGTGTCGCGCGTAACCCAGATCGTGAGC
>CAZVYG010000046.1:0-40439 GCA_964631605.1 uncultured Verrucomicrobiota bacterium | reverse complement strand
GCGAAATGTTTGTAGCACCCGGGCCTCCTCACCTTTTGCCTTCTTGTTTTTCGGCTGCGCCGCGGTCTCCTTTGCCGAAAGCGCCATCGGCCTGGCGCAGTCCAGGACACCGGGGCGTTGGCCGGGGGCGCTGGAAGGTCGCGAAGCGTCTTGGAGTGCGGCAGTCCCCTGCCGCTTTTCCCCGGCGGCGGGTGGGGAAGGTGGTGATCTGAATGCGACGGGGCCCGTCACGGTCCTTGTGTGTCCTGTCTCGCCCCTACAGGGCTTGGGTTTGTTCTGCACGCTGACCCAGGGCGACGCTCGCCTGGGGGCTCGCTTTGCCCTGGGCTGAAATGGAATGCCCCTTCGGGGCAACGTGATACGCACTTATTTGGCGTGATAGTTTCTGCCGGAGTGTCGTCTTAAGCTTTTTGCCGAATAGCCGCGCTGCCATCCTGCTTTGCAGCCAAATTGGCACGCTTTGAACATCGCGTTGTGACGAGAGGGAGCAACATTCTTTGATGCGGCATGTGTGCGCGCGCTGGGGCCAAAGCGGTTCTATTGTTGCTTTGGGGCGGAGCAATGGGCCGTGCTGGCATCATAGCGCTATGACACCAGCGGCCTCATTCTGTTGTGTGGCGGCGCCGGTGATCTGGCGCATGGCTTCCGAGAAGGGCAGGCCCAGGACCTGGGCAAAGAAGTCGCTGGCATTTCCGGCGAGGTTGCGTTGGGGCCATCGCCAGCAGCCATCCTTGAGGGGCGGGCCTTTGAATTTTGTGGAACCCTCCGGACAGAATACCGTTCAGGCTCCGCAGGAGCGGTATCGGTGTTGGCGGTCGTTCCGCCTCTCGAGGAGAACCTCTCAAGGAGATTTGCCTCGCGCCCAGGTTTTTCCTACAATGCTTGAAAGATGCAATCAGTTGCTGCCACGGCTGAGCCGGCCTCGTCCATTCGCACCCTGGCCCGGCCCGATTGTGTGCTGTGCGGATCGCCTGGCGCCCCGCTTTATTCGGGCTTGCGGGATTTCTGTTACGATGCGCCGGGTGAATGGGGTTTCCGGCAATGTTCCCGTCCCGAGTGCGGCGCGGTGTGGCTCGACCCGGTGCCGACACCCGAAGACCTGGGCAAGGCTTATGCGGGTTATTACACGCACGACCAGCCCGAGCCGGGAGCGCGCGTTCTGCGGGACCTTTGCTGGGCGGTCTGGAGGAGTTACCTTGGCACTCGCTTCGGTTACACGCAGGGTGTTGGACCCCGGTGGCGCCGGCTGTTCTCCCCGCTGGCCCTGCTGCACCCGGGCGGGCGTGGCGAACTGGACGCCGCCGCCATGCATTTGCCCGCGCCGGCGGGTCCGGCACGCGTGTTGGACGTCGGCTGCGGCAGCGGCGTTCTGTTGGCTCGGATGAAGTCGCTGGGGTGGGAGGTGGAAGGGCAGGATGTGGATCCCGGGGCGGTCGAGGCGGCTCGGGCTCGGGGCATACCCGTGCGGCTTGGGCCGCTGGATCAAGTTGGCTTCGCGGACAACTCGTTCGATGCCGTGCATTCGGCGCATGTGATCGAACACGTTCACGACCCCCTGCGCCTGCTCCGGGAATGTTATCGTATTCTGAAACCGGGCGGGACCCTGGTCATCCTCACGCCCAACGCCCGCAGCATGGGCCATGAGGTGTTTGGTCGCCATTGGCTCTGTCTTGATCCTCCGCGCCACCTGCTGCTTTTCACGGCTTCCGCGCTCCAAAAAGCCGCGCAGCAGGCTGGGTTCTCGGTGCGCCTGCTGGATACCACAGCTCGGACGGTATGGGTCTATGCCGCTCTCAGCTATTGCGTGCGGCAGACCGGCCGTGGCGAAATGAAGGAATTGAATCGGCCGGGCAACCTGCTGCGCGGCGCCGCGTTCCAGTTGCGGCAGCGTTGGGCCCTGGGCCGGCGGCCGCAGATCGGTGAAGAACTCAGGTTGATTGCCTCGAAGTAGCCGCCCGCGCCGTTTATGGAAACTTTACCCGCGCCGACGCCGCCCCCCGGAGCGATGCTGAGCCTCAACCCGGCCACTGGCGAGGTCATGGGGCGTTTCCCGGAACACGATGATGCAGAAGTTCAACGGCGGCTCGCCGCCGCCGCCGAGGCCTTCCGCCAGCACCGCGGCAGCTCCTTCGTCCAACGCGCGGACGGCCTGAACCGCGCGGCCGACGTTCTCGAGGCGGACAAGGCCCGGTTTGCTCGAATCATGACCCTCGAGATGGGCAAGCCCGTTCGCGCCGCCGTGCAGGAAGTGGAAAAGTGCGCGTGGGCCTGCCGGTATTATGCGGAAAACGGGGAGCGCTTTCTGGCCGATGAGCTGGTGCAAACGCAGGCGCCGCGCAGGCTGGTCAAATACCAGCCGCTCGGTCCCGTCCTGGCGGTGATGCCGTGGAATTTCCCCTTCTGGCAAGTGTTTCGGTTCGCGGCGCCGGCGCTCATGGCCGGCAACGTCGCGCTCTTGAAACATGCGTCCAACGTTCCCCAGTGCGCCCTCGCCCTCGAGGAAATCTTCCGGCGCGCGGGCTTTGCTCCGGGCGTCTTCCAGACACTGCTGATCGGTTCCCACCGCGTTCAAGCGGTGATCGAAGATTCGCGCGTTCGCGCTGTGACGCTGACCGGGAGCGTCCCCGCCGGCAGCGTGGTGGCCGCCGCGGCCGGCAAAGCCATCAAGAAAACCGTGCTTGAACTCGGCGGCAGCGATCCGTTCATCGTGATGCCCAGCGCGGACCTCGAGCGCGCCGTGGCCACCGCCGTCCTGGCGCGCACGATCAACAACGGGCAGTCCTGCATCGCCGCCAAACGCTTCATCCTCGACCACCGCATCGCGGACGAGTTTGAAAAACAGTTTGTTCAGCGCATGGCCGCGCTGAGAGTGGGGAATCCGCTCGAGGAAAGCACCGACCTCGGCCCGCTGGCCACCGCCGGCGTGCTCGAGTTGCTGGAGCAGCAGGTGGAAACCAGCGTCCGGCTCGGGGCCAGAGTTCTGCTGGGCGGCCGGCGGCTGGCGGGGCCGGGCTATTACTACCTGCCGACGGTCCTGACAGACGTCCCGGCGGGATCACCGGCGTATGGCGACGAGTTGTTCGGCCCGGTGGCGGCGCTGTTCCGTGTGGACGGCATGCCCGAGGCGCTGCGCCTGGCCAACGACACGCCCTTCGGACTGGGGGCCTGCGCCTGGACCCGGGACGGGGAGGAACAGCGGCTGTTTGTCGAACACATCGAAGCCGGCGCGGCCTTCGTCAACGGCCTGGTCGCCTCGGACCCGCGGCTGCCCTTCGGCGGCGTCAAGCAATCCGGCTACGGACGCGAACTGGGCCGCCCCGGCATCCTTGAATTTGTCAACGTCAAGACCGTCGTCCTTCAGGAACCGAGTGCGGGGCCTGGCGCCGGCGGGTAGTTTGAGATTGGAAACACGGTTCCTTTGGTGTAAGCGGTAGGCATGGGCCAGCTCTTTAACTCGATCTACACGCATCGGTTCATCCGGGCGGCGGTCTGCGTTCCCTACCTGCGGGTCGCCGACCCCGCCTTCAACCTCGAACGAACCCTGGAACTCGCGCGACAGGCCGACCGCGCCAAAGCCGCCCTCGCCTTATTCCCCGAGCTGGGGCTGTCGGCCTACTCGAACGACGACCTTTTCCATCAGGAGGCGTTGCTGGACGCAACGCGGGCGGCGCTGGCCGAGCTGGTTCACCAAAGCGCCAAACTCGCGCCCGTGCTCCTCGTGGGGGCGCCGTTGCAGTTTGAAGCGAAGCTGTTCAACACCGGCGTGGTGATCTACCGGGGGCGCGTGCTGGGGATTGTCCCCAAGAGTTACCTGCCCAATTACCGCGAGTTTTACGAGAAGCGGCAGTTCACTTCCGGCCGGGACGCGCCGCTCGGCGAGGTGTTGTTCCTGGGGCAGACGGTTCCGTTTGGAAACGACCTCGTCTTTGACGCTGCCAACGTCGAAGGACTGAGGCTGCACGTCGAGATCTGCGAGGACGTTTGGACGCCCATCCCGCCCAGCACCTACGCCGCGCTGGCGGGCGCCACTGTGCTCGCCAACCTCTCAGCCAGCAACATCACCATCGGCAAGGCCGATTACCGCCGCAGCCTTTGCGCCGGCCAGTCTGCCAAATGTCTCGCCGCCTATCTTTACTCCGCCGCCGGCCCGGGCGAATCCACCACCGACCTGGCCTGGGACGGGCATGCGCTGATCTATGAGAACGGGGAACTGTTGGCTGAGGCGGAACGCTTTTCCGAAGAAGAGCAACTGGTCCTGGCAGACATTGACCTGGAGCGGCTGACGCAGGAACGGATGCGGCTGACGAGCTTCAATGACGCCGCGGTGGACTGCCGCGAACGGGTCGCCGCCATCCGCCGCATCGGGTTCGAGTTCGCCCCGCCCGGGGGGGAAGTGCCGCTGATCCGCCCCATCCGGCGGTTCCCGTATGTGCCCAGCGATCCACGGCAACTGGACCAGCGCTGTTTCGAGGCCTACCACATTCAGGTCGGCAGCCTGGCCCGGCGCCTCGCCAGCACCGGCCTGAAGCGGCTGGTGGTCGGGGTGTCCGGCGGGTTGGACTCGACGCAAGCCCTGATCGTGGCCGCGCGGACAATGGACCGTCTGAAGCTGCCGCGGCAGAACGTGCTGGCCTACACCCTGCCGGGTTTTGCGACCAGCGACCTCACCAAATCCAACGCCCACAAGCTGATGCAGGCGCTGGGCGTGTGCGCCGGCGAGATTGACATCCGCCCCTCGTGCATGCAGATGTTTCGCGACTTGAACCATCCCTTCGCCCGCGGTGAACCGGTTTATGACATCACCTTTGAGAACGTGCAGGCGGGCGAACGCACTTCGCATTTGTTCCGGCTGGCGAACCTGCACCAGGCGCTGGTGGTGGGCACCGGCGACCTCAGCGAGCTGGCGCTGGGTTGGATGACCTACGGCGTGGGAGACCACATGTCCCACTACAACGTGAATGTTTCGGTGCCCAAAACCCTCATCCAGCATCTCATTCGCTGGGTGGTGTCCTCGCGCCAATTCGACGAAGCCACTTGCGCCGTGCTGCAAGCCATTCTCGAGACGGAGATTTCGCCCGAGCTGGTGCCTCATGCCACCGGCGATTCCTCGCGCCCGGCCCAGAAAACGGCTGCCATCGTCGGGCCCTACGAGCTGCAGGATTTCAACCTCTACTACCTCACTCGCTACGGATACCGGCCCAGCAAAGTGGCCTTCCTGGCGCACGCGGCCTGGGGCGACAAGGACCGCGGGGACTGGCCGGACCTGCTGCCGCCGGACAAACGAGTCGCCTACGATCTGGCGACCATCAAACACTGGCTCGAGGTTTTCCTTTTGCGCTTCTTCAAGCTCAGCCAGTTCAAGCGCTCCGCCCTCCCCAACGGCCCCAAAGTGGGGTCGGGCGGCTCGCTTTCCCCGCGCGGCGATTGGCGCGCGCCCAGCGATTCCGAGGCGGAGGTCTGGCTGGCCGAACTGCGCCGGAACGTTCCTTAACCGAAAGAGTGCCCGGCCGGTTGCGTTGTTTGCATGCCCTCTTTTCTCCCTTCCAGACTCGCCATGGTGGCGCGAGTCGCTAGATTTGAACCGTGCCCTTGCTGACGAACAGCCGGTACTGGCGGCAACTGGAGCAGGTGCTTCGCCGTCACTGGCAGCGCGCCCTGAAGATTCGGGAAACGCTGCGCTTCAGCGAAGAGGCCTTCCACCTCATCCTGGCCGGCGGCGTGGGGGTCATCGGCGGCTTCGTCAACCTTTGCTTTTTCTATGCGAACGAGTGGGTGAAGCTGCTTTTTTTTCGACGGCCGGGCGACCCGGTCGAGGTGGCGGAGATGATGGTTCCCTGGCAGCGGGTGCTCACGCCGACGCTCGGCGGCTTGTGCGCCGGGCTGGTCTTGTACTGGGGTCTGCGGCTGGTGGGGACGCATCGTTCCACCAATTTCCTCGAGGTTGTCGTCGCCGGCGACGGACGCCTGCCCTTCCGCAAAGCGGCCATCAAAGGGCTGTCCTCCCTGATCAGCATCGGCTCCGGCGGATCCATCGGCCGGGAAGGCGCCATCTCGCAACTCTCGGCCGCCATCGCCTCGAAATGGGGCCAACTGGCCAATTGGCATCCCTACCGTCTGCGCATGCTGGTCGGCTGCGGGGTGGCCTCCGGCATCGCCGCCGCTTACAACGCGCCCATTTCCGGCGCCGTTTTTGCCGCGCTGATTGTGCTGGGCAATTTTTCGATGAACCTCTTCGCGCCGCTGGTGTTTTCCTCCGTGATCGCCACCATGGTCTCGCGCAGTTTTTTTGGCATCGAGCCCTGGTACCACGTGCCGCCGATGGAACCGGCGCGGCTGGGTCAACTGCCGTGGTTTATTGTGCTGGGGGTGGTCGTTGGCGGCGCGGGCGCGGCCTTTCTCAAGCTGTTGAATTACGCCGAGGCGGGGTTCAAGAGGTTGGACGCGCCGCCCTACGTGCGGATTGCGCTGGGGGGATTGGTGGTGGGCATAATCGCGCTGAAATATCCCGGCGTTTGGGGCAACGGCTACGCCATCACCAACCGGATTCTGCTGGACCAGTATCCGGCCCAGGCCGCCGGCCTGCTGTTCCTCGGGGGGTTGTTTCTGGCCAAGTTCGTGGCGACGCTCGCCACCGTCGGCTCGGGGGCGGTCGGGGGCGTTTTCACCCCCACGCTGTTTCTGGGTGCGGCGCTGGGCGCCACCTTCGGGCTGGGCCTGCACACGATCCATGCCTTGGGGGAAGCACCCGTGACGGCGTTTGCGGTGGTTGGGATGGGCGGCATGCTGGCCGCCACCACCCGCTCGCCGCTGCTGGCGATGATCATGGTATTCGAGATCTCGCTGGATTACACGGTCATGCCGCCCCTGATGCTCGCCTGCGTCGTGTCGGTGCTGGTCGCCCGGAAGCTGCACCCGGCCTCGATTTACACCGAGCCCCTGCGCCGCAAGGGACTCACTGTTCCCCAGGATGCCAACGCCTCCGAGGCCGCCACGGAGCGGACGGTGGGCGATCTGATGCGGGCGCCGGTGCCCCCCATTCGTGAAACGGCCACGTTGCGGGAGATCGCCGATCGTTTCCTGACCAGCTCCAACAATTTTCTGCCGGTGGTCAATGGCCGCAACCAATTGGTTGGGCTGGTGGCGTTGCAGGATTTGAAGGAATACCTTGGCACTCAGGAACAAATGCTGGGCATTATCGCGTACGATGTCATGCGGCCGCCGCCGCCGTGCGTCACGCCCAGCCAGCGATTACTTGACATTCTACCGGTGGCCTTGGCGAGCGAACAGCGCAACATCCCCGTGGTGAACACGCTGAAGGAATACCGCCTGGTCGGGGCCCTGCCGCGAAGCGAGGTGCTCGGTCTGTTCTCCGAGCTGATTGCCGCCCGCAGCGGGACGGAAGCCTAGGCTTCGCCTCAGAGCTTCGCCAGGATTGACAAGGCGCCGATCCCCGCCGCCGCCAGCCAGATGAGCAATACCGCCCGGGTGGGGCTCAGGCCCAGGCGCACCAGCCGATGGGAAAGATGGTTGGTGTCGCCGACGTAAAAGGGCTGTCCCGCCCGCCAGCGCCAGAGCACCACCCACACCATGTCGGCCAGGGGCACCGCCAGAATCAGGAGAGGCACCAGCACCGCCCAATGCCGCGGGAGCCGTGGGGTGTAGAAATGCGGCAAAATGGCCAGCACCGCCAGCAGGTAACCCACCAGATGACTGCCCGCGTCGCCGAGGAAGGCGCGCGCCCGCGGGAAGTTGTGGGGCAGGAATCCCAGCAGCGCGCCGAAGGTCAGGAAGGCAATCAACGCCACGAGGTATTGGCCGTCCACCGCCGCGATGGCCGCGAAATACCAAGCGCCAATCGCCCCCAGGCCCGCGCACAAGCCGTTCATGTTATCCATGAAATTGAAGGCGTTAATGACCGTCAGAATCCACAGGATGGTCATCAGGTAGCTGAACACCAGGCTCGGAACGAACAGCGTGACCCGCACCCCGCCCGCCGCCACCAGCGCCGCGACCAGCACCTGGCCGGTGAACTTCGCGCGGGGGCGCAACTCGTGTTTGTCGTCCAGCCAGCCCAGCAGCAGCATGCCCAGTGCCCCCCCAAAAATCACCGCCAACTCCGTCGTCCGGCGCGAGAGGCCGTAGCTGACGTGAAACAGGTTCGCCGTGGCTCCATGAAAACCGGTGCGTTGTAACAGCAGAAGGAGCAGGACCCCGAAAGCTGCGGGCAGGACCAGGCCCGTCATCACCGCCAATCCGCCCGCCAAAGGCACCGGTTGAGCGTGAATCTTGCGGTGGCCCGGATCGTCCACCAGGCCGGTCCGAAGACACCACTTCCGCCACCACGGCAGGGTCGCCAGCGTCGTGAGGCCTGCGCTCACGACCGCCAGAAGGTATAGGCTAAACGGAAAACTCACTCTTCTGACCTTATTTTACCGCTTGCCCCGGTCAACGAGATTCGACTCAACGAGATTCGGTTTGCCTTGCCCGCCGGACGCGGGCTTATTACGCGGGTGCTGCATCAGCCCAGCCATAAAATCCTGGCCCTGAGTCTGCTGGCCGCCGTGTTTCTTTGGGGCGCCGGCAACGCGGGAACCAAACATCTGATGGGGACGTGGCCGCCCGCATGGACGGGTGGGTCACGGTTTTTCCTTGCGGGGTTGCTCCTGATGGCGGTGGTGCGGCATACAAACTGGCTGGGCAAGGCCTCGAGCCTCCGCCCCGGCCTGGAGCTGCAACTCTGGCTTCGCGGCGGCCTCAGCCTTGCCGTGTATATCATCGTGTTCAATTCGGCGCTCCGTTACACCGCCGCCTCCCATGTTGCCCTCTATCTTGGGGCGTCCCCCGTCTGGGCGCTTCTGTGGGAAGGACAAACGGCCACCACCTGGGACGGCTTCCGCCGCTATCTTGCCGCCGGCTTGGCGCTGGCTGGGGTGGCAATTCTGTTCTGGCCCTCCCTGAGCCACTCGAATCCAAACTGGGTGGGCGAGACGCTCGGCCTGGCAGCCAGCGTCCTGTGGACTCATTACGGCCGCCAATGCCGGGTCCTTGGGGCGCAACTTTCCGGACCGGAAGTCAGCGCGCACAGCATGTGGCGCGCGGGACTGATTCTGCTCCCCCTCAGCGGGCTGGAACTGCTCCGGACCAGTCTGGTCTTGCGTCTCGACCTGCTGCTCACCCAGGCCTACTGCATCGTGGCGGGCGGGGTGGTTGCCTTCGCCATCTGGAGCAATGCGCTGCGGCATTGGCATACCAGCCAGGTCCTCCTCTTCAACAACCTCATCCCCCTCAGCACCATGACCTGGGCCTATTTGCTGCTCGGCGAAAAGGTCACTTCGACCTTCTGGCTCGCCATGATCTTCGTGGTCGCAGGCGTGCTCCTCGGGCAGGCGAACTGGGAAAAGTTGCTGCCCGCCAGAACCGTCCCGCCGGAATAGACCGTCGCGCGCCGACGGTCCTGGTCAGAGGCCGACAGGCATGCCGGCGCTCGGTGCGGGGGGGGGACCTTGCCACCCGCCAGCGGTCGCGCCCGCGATGACTCAACGAAACGTCGCCCGAGCCAGAGGCCGAATCCGAACCGGACCCAGCAGGCCGGATTCGATCAGCGGCGAGTCCTTGGACCAGCACTTCCAGGGGGTAAACGTTACCCGCCCGGTGGGGCTGGGTTTGCCCTCGACCGGCCATTGCGGCCAGTGCACCAATACGCGCCCCGTCTGCAAATGGGCCGGACGCCATTCGCAATCCTCCGGCAGGAACTCATCTCCGATGAGCCGGTTCACCCACAGATTGACAACCTGAATTTCAAGCCGGTTGGTGCCCGGACGGAGGGCCTCGGTGACATCCACTTCGAAAGGCGGTTTCCACAAAATGCCCAGCTCCCTTCCGTTGAGGTTGACCTGCGCCATCACCTCGACCCTGCCCAAATCGAGCCGCAAACGCCGGTCCTTGCCCCCGAAGCCGGCCGGCACGGTGAACGCGGTCCGATAAGTCGCCGTGCCCGAGAAATACCTAACCCCAGGGTCCGGATGTTCGGTCCAGGAAATCAACCGCTCGAGCCTGATTTGGGCTGGCGCTCCCGAGTTCGAGGCAAATTGCACCTCCCAAGGACCGGCGATCTCAATCGGCGCCGGCAAGGGCCCCACACGGGTCCGGCGGACGCTGCCGTTTAATGTGCTCAGCGAGTACTCACCCGCTTGAGCTGTCGCCAGCTCGAGGCTGCCATCGGCGTCGAACTCCAGGCCCGCAGTCACCACAGGACGCCCCTCGAGCTTGAGAACCGACACGGGGTTCTCCGCGCGAGCGTCCTTGTCGAAAACGACAAAGACCGATGCGGCCGGGCCGAGGTTCAGCGGCACCACGGTATGACTGGCCGTTGCGCGCCAGGCGGGAACGGCGTGCAAACGGCCGGTCTCCGGGTCCCACAGCTCCGGCACTTTGCCATTCACACGGAATCTGCACTCCGCTGTCACCGGCTGCGCATTCGAGTTGGCGACGAAGAACACGTCCGCGTCGCCCACGCGCCGATGAATGCGGCGCAACGGAATGCCGTGAACCGGCCCGAGTTGCTCGAAATCCGCCGGAGCCCCCAGTTCGGCAAGAACGGTCTGCAAGCTCTTTCCCCAAACCACCCGTCCCTTTCCATAGTGATGTTGCTGAATGGTTGTGCCGTTCGCATCACCCCATAACTCCGCCGCTAGCGCCTTGACCTCGCCATCGCACCGGGGGAAATCGGTCAGACTGGGGGATTGTTCCGGCGGCGCGCCCACCACGGTGGCGCCGTTTTCGACAAGCTGCTTTATTTTGCGAAGCAACGCCGGCGTCATGGCCCTGACCGGCGCCAGCGCCAAAACCCGGTAAGTCATGCCGTCGGGCAGCGTCAGCCACCCGTTGCTCACCGACATGCGGTCCATGAACACTCGGGGATGGATCACGTCATAGTCATAGCCGGGCGGCAATTTTGGCGACAGGTCCTCGGTCGAGGGCGGACTGGCAAACGCGCTCTCGGTTGTAAGATAACAAACATCCGCGACAAACCGGCCGGCCTGAAGCAGCAACTGGCAGCGGGCCAGATACTGGTGCCATGGCCCCGAGAATTCCCACCACGTCTGAGTGCGTTCGTATTGAATGCCCCACTGGCCCATGGTCATGCCCGGCTTGCGGTCCAGCCACGGCTGGTGGGCGAAACGATGGAACACAAACCAGTTCACTCCGGCGCAAAACATGCCATCCCCCAACGCTTTGAGGGCGTACGGATGATTCTGCCACGTGGCGTCCTGGGGGTAGGCGGTGAACGCCTCCGCTGCGACTCGGCGGCGGCCCGCCGTGTGTGCTGCGGAAGCCATGCCGCGGGACAGGCTGTGGCGCGAAAAGTCGTCCTTCTCGGTCCAGAATTCGCTCATGGGCGCATCCGCCTGCGCCCCGTAAAGGAGATTATCGAACGGGCCATTGCCATGGCCTTGGATCAGAACCTGCAATCCCCGCTGTCGCGCCAGCTCCACCATTTGGCCGGCGTAATGCTCCGCCTGCAGGTCGGCGATCGTCCGCCGCAGGTCCCATAAGAACCGTTCCGATTCCTCCGTTCCCGCCACCACCCGCCCGGTTAGCGCGGGCAGCCACGGCAGCAGATCATACCCGCGCCGCATCCGAAACTCTTCCCGAAAACCCGGCGTCCAATTCTGAAAGCCGACTTCCCAACTATCAATAAACAGGGTGCTGAATGCCCGACCGGCGGCGGGGCCTGCGTCCTCGGCCAGTTTGCCGACAAACGCCGCGAAATGTTTGGCGGCCGCCTCCTTGCTCAACTTGTCACACTCCAGTCCGCGAGCTTCCTCGCGGGCCGGATTGTTCGTGCGGCCGGTGGGCGCATGACCCAGCCTCAGAATGGTCCATACGCCGGGTGGCACCTCCCAGGCCAGCCGTCCAGCCGCATCCAGCCGGTCTGTCAGTTCCACGACTTTGCCCGGATCCACCCGCCCATATTCGGGCACGGACCGGTTGCGCCAGGGGTCAACGCCGTCAATCGGCTGCATCCGCCCCATGCCCGCCTTGGTTGAGACAGTCGGAATGCGGAACCGCGGTCCGAGGTCCAAATCGGCAATTTCAAGGGGTTTCGTCTCCGCTGCGGCGCGGGTTATGACCAAACGGAAATAACGCGCCGACACTTCCGGGAATTCCAGCGCAAGGTCGCTGCCATTGCACATGAACTCGCGCACCGTGCGAAACGAGCGGCCATTTTCGGAAATCTGCACTGATCCCTCGAAGGCGGGTGCGCCGCGGTTGACGGTCACGTTGAGATAACTCGCCGCAAACGGCTCGTCGAAGGCAAGCTGGATGAACACGGACCGGCGTGTCGGCGGAGCAAGCCGAACGAACGTGTGGGGCTCTCCGTCGAGCAGGTTGCCGCCCTCGAAGTTTTGCCCCATGCTGGCGCTTATCCGCGGTTTGAACCCCGGCGCCCTCACCCCGTCGCCCGCAATCGCGGGAAACGCCACGACCGCTGCGTCGCGGGCGGGAAGGAGTGTCCCCTTGGTCAACGCCGGCAAGAAATCATTGAAGCGCGCGGGGCCGGTCACGTTGGTCCAACTGCTGACCACCTTGCGCATCGCCCACTCGGGTTCCACCCACGGGCCGCCGCTGCCGCACCAGCCTGGCGCGTTGTGCACGCCGATTTCCAGCCCGAAGCGCTCCGCCTCACGGACGGCGTGGTGAAACAAAGCCCTCCATTCCGCGCTCATGAAACGGACCGGCCCCGGCGGAATCTCGTGGGTAATATCCACCACAATCGCCCCCCCAATCCCCACCCGCTGCATTGCCTCCAGATCGGCTGAGATGCCCTCCTTCGAAATGTTCCCGTCCATCCAATGCCACAATACCCACGGCCGGAATGCGCCCGGCGACTTGACGAATTGCCCGCGCAAATCCGACAGTTCGGACTGCGGACCCTCGTGTCGGCTGGTTGGGTCCGGAGCTTCTTGAGCCAGGGCCGGCTGGAAGGGCGTCGCTACGCGGCTTGGGGAGTTTGATGCTTCCGCAGGACCGGCCGCGCCCTGGACCGGGCGAGCGGCCATCAAGGCGGCCAGCAGGACACCGAGCCACAAGACCCGACCCGTGCCGTTGCGGGTTCGCATCATTCCAATGCCGCCAGACGGGTCGCTTCCTCTTCCCATCGCGGATTCAGTTCGGCCAGGCGCTCCTGAATTTCCAGCAGTTCACGATTCAGGCGCACCGCCTGGCCCGAGTTCTGGTAAGTCTCCGGATTCTCCAGCTCCGCGACCAATTCGCGGTGCCGCTCCTCCAGTTGGTGAATTTCGGCCTCGAGCGAGCGCACCACTTCCTGCTGGGCCTTGCGTTCGCGCGACCGCGCCTGGCGTTGCTCGGCCTCGATCCGTTTCTGGTCTTTCCGGGAGGGTGTCGCGGAGACCGGGCGTGGCGCCCGATCCGAACCCGGCCGCGCTTGAGGCGCCCTGACGCCTGCCGCCGTCAACGCCGCACGCGCCGACCCGGCTTTGATTTTGTCCAGGTAATATTCATAACCGCCGGGGTAGGGGGTGAGCCGCCCCGCGTTGATATGAACCACCAGATTGGCCAGCACACGGATGAAATAAACATCGTGGCTGATAAAAATGAGGGTGCCCTCGAACTGGTCCAGCGCGTAGGTCAGCGCGTCAATGCTGGACATGTCCAGGTGCGTCGTGGGCTCGTCCATCAGCAGCAGGTTGGGCGGGTCCAGCAACAGCTTCACCAGCGCCAGGCGGCTTTTCTCGCCCCCACTCAGCACGCTTACCCGCTTGAAGACGTCGTCTCCGCGAAAGAGGAAACAGCCTAACAAAGTCCGCGCAAACTGCTCCCCCACCAATTGCGGCGTGTCCATCGCCTCCTCCAACACCGTCCGTTCCGGGTTCAACATGTCCACCCGGTACTGCGAGTAATAGCCGACCTTTACGTTGTGCCCGAGCGTGCGGGTCCCGCTTTGCGGGGTCAGGACCCCCGCCAGCAGCTTCAGCAGCGTGGATTTGCCGGCGCCGTTCGGCCCGACCAGCACGATTCGCTGGCCGCGTTCCGCCTGAAAATTCAGGCCGCGGTACACCACCCGGTCGCCATAAGCATGGTCCACGTTTTCCAGCTTGATCACCCGCTGGCCGCTGCGCTGCGGCTGCGGAAATTGGAAGTCAATCTTCGCCTCCTCGCCGGCGGGCGCCTCGATTTTTTCCATCCGCTCGATCTGCTTGAGCTTGCTCTGGGCCTGGGTTGCTTTGGTGTTCTTGGCCCGAAACCGGTTGACGAACTCCATCAGCCGCGCGATCTCGCGTTCCTGGTGTTTCCAGGCGGCAAGCAACTGCTGTTCCTGGGCCTCGCGCTGCACCAGGTAATCGTCATAGTTGCCGCGGTAGCGTAACAACCGGCTTTGCCGGATCTCGACGATGCTCCCCACCAGTTGGTTCAGAAACTCGCGATCGTGTGAAATGACCACCAGAGCGCCGGGATAGGTCTTCAAATACTCCTGAAACCAGAGGAGCGCCTCGAGGTCCAGATGATTGGTTGGCTCGTCCAGCAACAACAGGTCCGGTTCCACCGTCAGCAGCCGCCCCAGGTGCGCCCGCATTACCCAGCCCCCGCTCAGCTCCGCGGCCGGCCGGTCCAGGTCCTCGGGACGAAAGCTCAGCCCCGCCAGTATCTGGCGCGCCTTGGCCTCGAGCCGGTAGCCGCCCAGTTGGTTGAACCGGTCATGAACGTCGTCGTGAATTTCCTCCGGATGCAGCGCCTCGACCGGATGATCCGCTTCCCAAGCCTTCAAAATCCGGCGCAACTTCACGTACTCCGGCGTCACCGCCGTGGCCAGCTCGATCACGGTCTCATCCCCTGCCGGCGCGCTTTCCTGCGGGAGATATCCCACCGAGACCCCCCGCTCGATCGTGACCTGCCCCTCGTCCGGCGTGTCCAGCCCCAAAATAAAGGAAAACAGCGTCGTCTTGCCGGCTCCGTTCGGACCCACCAGCCCAATCCGGTCCTGCCGGTTCACCTGCAGCGTTGCGTCCGCGAACAACACCCGGTCGCCGTACGCCTTGCGAATGCCTGACAACGTCAACATCTATCCGTCCAGCTTACCGGCAAATCCGCCCCAAACTCAAGCCGCCCCATTTTGCCATTTTGCCTCCGACTTGGACAAAACGGCGCCTTGACCCCGCCCGGGTGTCTGTCTCTATCCTCCCGGAAATGATTTACGACTGGGAAACCAGCGCACCACCGACGCACCCCTTTGCGCGTCACTCGTCTGATTTGCTTATGAAATACTTCTCACGCCTCCCCGGGATCACCCTCGCAATGCTCGTCGTTTTGCAAACCTCGTCTTCGCCGGCTGAACCGGCGGCCGCCGGGGCGTCCGTTCCTCCCGCTGCACCCGCTGCCACGGACCGGCTCCAATGGTGGCGGGAAGCCCGTTTCGGCCTGTTCATTCACTGGGGCCCGGTGTCGCTGAAGGGCACGGAGATTGGCTGGTCGCGCGGCGGTGAGCGACGCGGTTACGGCTCCAAAGGCGATCAGGTGCCGGTCGAGGTTTACGACAATCTATACAAGGAGTTCAATCCCACCAACTTCAATGCCCGCGAGTGGGTGGCGCTCGCGCAGGCCGCCGGCATGAAATACCTCGTGTTCACCAGCCGCCATCACGACGGTTTCAGCATGTTCGACACGAAGGCCAGCGACTACAAAATCACCAGCCCGCTCAGTCCCTTCCGCCGCGATGTGGTCAAGGAACTGGCCGATGCCTGCCACGAGGCGGGCCTTCGCTTTGGCCTTTATTATTCCCAGCCCGACTGGCATCACCCCGACGCCTTTACTCCCGATCGGCATGAGCGGTATCTGGCTTATCTCAAGCAGCAGGTGACCGAGCTGTGCTCCAACTACGGCCGGCTCGACATCTTTTGGTTCGACGGCCTGGGCAAGCCGGCCAAGGATTACGACGGGGAAGGGCTGGTGAAAATCATCCGCCGCCTGCAACCCCATATCATTATCAACAACCGCACCGGTCTGCCCGAGGATCACGACACGCCCGAGCAGCGCGTGGGCAAATATCAGGACCATCGCCCCTGGGAATCCTGCATCACGATCTGCCGGCAATGGGCCTGGAAACCGAACGACGACATGAAGTCACTGAAGGAATGCCTTCAGACCCTCGTGCTTTGCGCGGGCGGGGACGGGAACCTGCTTTTTAACGTCGGGCCCATGCCGGATGGTCGGATCGAACCGCGCCAGGTCGAGCGCCTGAAGGAAATGGGCGCGTGGCTCGCCAGGAATGGGGAGAGTATCTACGGCACGCGCGGCGGCCCCTGGAAGCCGACCAAAGCCCTTGCCAGCACGCGCAAGGGGAACATGGTTTTCCTGCACCTGCTCCGCGCCAATCATGGCCGGGTGGAGTTGCCGGGGTTGCCCCGCCGGGTGAAAGCCGCAGCGCTGCTCGGAGGCGGGGCGGTTCCATTCAGCCAGCCGGAAGGCAAGCTTGTGTTAAATCTGGATCCGAAGACAATGGATGACATTGACACCATCGTGCGGCTTGAACTTGACGGGTCAACGATGGATCTGCCCGCGCAGGCTCTTGCTTCCGAAATCAAAGCCACGGCATCGAACGTGTTTCAGGGCCAGACGGAGCATTACGGTCCGCAACAGGCGTTTGACAACGACCCAGGCACGCGTTGGGCCACCGACGCGGGCACCCGACAGGCCTGGATTGCCGCCGATTTGGGCAAGCCGCTAACGGTGGAACGGATTCGGGTCGAGGAAGCAATCGGGGGGCGGGTGCAGCGGTTCGAGTTCCAATATCGCGAGGGGGAAACGTGGAAGACGATCTTCACCGGCACGCAGCTTGGCCCATGGTTTCAGAAACGGTTTCCGCCGGTGACAGCGCGGGAATTTCGGCTGAACATCCTCGAGGCCAGCGAGGGGCCGACGATTGCCGATATCGAACTGTTCGAGAAATAGAGGGCGGATGAACACGTCGGTCAGCAGCCTGGACTGGACGATCATCGCGCTTTACTTGCTGGCGGTCGTGGGGCTTGGGGTGGCGGCGGGGTTTTTGCGGCGCCAAGGCGAGCGCGGGGGCGAGGGCGGGCATTACTTTCTGGCCGGAAACACCCTGACCTGGCCGGTGATCGGGTTGGCCATGTTTGCGGCGAACATCTCGACGGTGCACCTGGTCAGCCTGGCGGAGACGGCGTACAAGTTCGGCTTGGTTTTCGGCAACTTCGAGTGGATGGCGGGGTTCACGTTGATTCTGTTGTCGTTGTTTTTTGCGCCGCTTTACCTGCGCTCGCGCGTGGCCACGCTGCCGGACTTCCTCGAGCGGCGCTTCAATCGGTCGTGCCGGGACGTGCTCTCGGTGGTGTCCGTGTTTTCGGCCATTGTGATCCACATGGGGGTGGCGCTTTATACGGCGGCGTGGGTGTTGCGGGGCATCCTGGGCCTGGCGCCCGGGGCAACCATCCTGGGCGTGGATGCGCAGATGGTTTTCATCATCGCGTTGGGCGGGCTCACGGGCGTTTATACGATGGTGGGCGGCCTGCTGGCCGTTGTTTGGACCGAGAGCGTCCAGACAGTCCTGCTGCTGGTCGGCGCGGTTGTCATTACGGTCGTTGGCTATCTCAAAATCGGGGGCTGGACCGAACTTGCGCAGACGCTCGCGTCGCATCCGCATCCGTTGGCCAGCGTTCCCGACAGCGGGGTCACGTGGGGCACGGCGAATTTCCTGAGGATGGCGCGGACGGCGGACGATCCGTCGGGGCTGGCGTGGTATTCGATTTTGCTGGGTTATCCGGTGCTGGGGATTTGGTATTGGTGCTGTGACCAGACGATTGTGCAGCGCGTGCTGGCGGCCCGGGACGAGAAGCACGCGCGGCTGGGGCCGTTGTTCTGCGCGTTCCTGAAGATCTGGCCGGTGTTTTTCTTTGTGTTGCCCGGCGTGATCTGCGTGGCGCTGGTGCAAAAGAACGCCTTCGCGGGGGCCGCGCCGCAGACGGCGGCCGACACCTATACTTTCCTCATTACGCACCTGCTGCCGGTGGGGTTGAAGGGGCTTGTCGCCGCGGCCATGCTGGCGGCCGCCATGCAGACCTGTTCGGCGGCCCTGAATTCCACGGCGACGCTGGTGGCCTATGATCTGTTCAAGCGCCACAGACCGGGCCTGCCCGAGCACACGCTGGTCACCGTCGGGAAGTGGACGACCGTCATCGGGACCGTTCTGGCCATCGTCGCCTCGCCGTTGTTTGGGCATTACACCACCATCTTCGAGGGCATCAACAAGCTCATTTCCTACGTTGCGCCGCCCATTACCACCGTGTTTCTCCTGGGCGTCTTCTGGAAGCGCGCCTCGGGCCGGTCGGCCTTCCTCACGCTGATCGGGGGCATGGTCCTCGGCGGCGTCATGTTTGTGGTGGACTGGACCGGCTTTTATAAAGGCGACTTCATGATGATTGCGTTTCTGCTGTTGGTCGCGTGCCTGCTGCTCATGGTGGTGACCACGTTCCTGTTACCCGAACCGCTCAAAGACGAGGCGAAGCCGCTCATCTGGGAAGACTGGCGCGAGCCGTTGCGAGGCGAGGCCCAGGGCCGCGGGTTGGGCAACTACCGCCTGGCGGCTGCAGCCGTGCTGGTCACCTTCGGCGTGCTTTACGTGTTGTTCCGCTGAGCCAAACCAATCGAATGATAATGAGAATGCTCTGTTGCCTCCTGCTGGCTGGGCTGTTGACTGGTTGTGCGACAAACCAGCCGCCCAAACGTTACGCCTGGGTCACAGGCCTGAAGCCGGAGAAAGCGGCCCGCTACCGCGACCTGCACGCCCATCCCTGGCCGGGCGTCAACAAGATGATCAAGAAGTGCCACATCCGGAACTTTTCAATCCACGAGTGCGAAATCGAGGGCAAGCTTTACCTCTTTGCCTACCTGGAATACACGGGACGGGACTTTGACGCGGATATGAAGAGGATGGCGGCCGATCCCGAGACGCAGCGGTGGTGGAAAGAGACAGACCCATGCCAATCGCCGCTGCCTTCCGCCGCTGCGAAAGGAAAGATCTGGGCCGACACGCGGGAGGTTTACTTTTTGAAGTAATACGCGTCGTCGTAGGTCCGCGAAATAGAATCCATGAGAGTCATGGCGAAATCTGGCTGCGTCGGCGAAGCTGCGGTCGCAGGGAGGCAAGGTCATGAAGGGGCGGTCGGAGCGCTGAAGGCCGCCCGCGACAAAGCCGCTGGTCGTTGTCGTCGGCTCTGCCTGGCCGGACTGGCATGTTTTTCCAGCGTGGCTGCGCCGGTGGAGCGTTTCAATGTGGTTTGGGACTCGCCCGGCGCGGATCATCACGGTTCGATGCCGGCGGGCAACGGCGATATCGCTGTGAACGCGTGGATGAGTCCGGACGGCGACCTGCATTGTTACCTCGCCAAGACGGATGCCTGGGATGACAACGCCCGGCTGGTGAAGGTGGGCAAGGTGCGTGTTCACTTCGAACCCGGTCTCATCACCAGCGGACATCCGTTTCGCCAGGAGTTGAAGCTGGAGGAAGGCTGCATCGAAATCACCGCGGGCCGGGCCGGGCAGTCGCGCATCCGCCTCTGGGTGGATGCCAATCAGCCGGTGATCCATGTCACAGCGGAAACGGCCACACCGGTTGAAGCCACCGCCTCCATCGAACTCTGGCGCACGAATCGGTTCGAGCTAACCGAATTGCAGGTCAGTGACGTGCTGATGAACCGCAAAGCCGCCGACAAAAAGCAGGACCGGACCATCGTCGAGCCCGACACCGTTCTCGCCGGCCAAACAAACCGCATCGGCTGGTTCCACCACAACCGCAAGTCCGTCGGTCCAAGGCTGCTGGCCGAGGTGCAGGGATTGACGGGTTTTCCCCAAGCCGACCCCCTGTTGCATCGCACCTTCGGGGCGGTGGTAACCGCGGTGGACGGACGGCGGCTCGACGACCGGCGGCTGCGGTCCCCGCGCGGCACCAGCCATCGCTTCAGCGTGTTCGTCCTCACCCGGCATCCCTCGTCGCCGAAGCAATGGCTGGAGGCGATGGATGATATGATCCACCGTGTGGAATTGCAGTCGTTCGAGGCGCGGGAGGCGGCGCACAAGGCCTGGTGGAACCAGTTCTGGGACCGGAGTTGGATTCGCGCGACCCTGAACACGAATGCCAAATCAGTCGTCACGTCCCTCGTTCCAGCCAACCGGCATCCGGTGCGAATCGGCATGGACCAGGGCGGAGACAACAAGTTCGCGGGAGAGGTGGGGCGATTGACGATCCTGGGCGAACCACTGGCGGATGCCGATATCGCTGCGGCTGCCGAGGGCAAGCGCCGCGCCCTGCCCCTGGAGGTGGTCTTGAAGCCGGTTCGGGCTGACGCCAGGGTGACCCATGGCGTCCTTTTTGCCGGAACAAACCTCGGGCCGCAGGTGTTGTCGGACTCGGCGCAATGGGACTTGGCTTCCGGTTTCACCCTTGAGGCGTGGGTCAAGCCCCAGAGGTTGGCTGGGGGCGGCGCCCGGCTGGTGGACAAGATTACACCCGGTGTAAGCGACGGTTTTCTATTCGACACCTTTCCCGGAAACAGCCTCCGGTTCATCTGCGGCCAGACGATTCTCCAGCAGAAGGAGGCTTTGCCTGCGGGCCAGTGGACCCATGTGGCTGCGGTGGCGGATGCCGGTGCGGGAGGCTGCCGGCTTTATGTGAACGGCAAGCGGGTCGCCGATGACACCAGCGCGGGCGCGCGCGATGAGGCCGCTTATGTCAGCCAGATGTATCACCTGCAGCGATTCATCACGGCCTGTGCGGGCCGCGGCGCGCACCCGATCAAGTTCAATGGATCGCTTTTCACCGTCCCGCCCGGCCCCACGGAACAGGACCCGGACTACCGGCGCTGGGGGCCCGGCTATTGGTGGCAGAACACGCGCCTGCCCTACACCAGCCTCTGCACCTCCGGCGACTTTGATCTCCAACGTCCGCTCTTCCGCATGTATGCCGCCGAGTTGCTGCCGCTCTGCAAATACCGCACCAGACTCTACCTCGGCCACGACGGCGCCTTTTACCCCGAATGCATCATGTTCTGGGGGGCAATCTTTGCGGAGACCTACGGCTGGACTCCCTTCGAGCAGCGACAGGATAAACTCCAGGAAAGCGGCTGGCACAAATGGGAATGGGTCGGCGGACTCGAGCTCGCCTGGATGATGCTCGACGCCTACGACCACACCCTCGACCGCGAATTTCTGCGCACAACCGCGCTGCCTTTTGCGGGAGAAATCCTGACCTTCTTCGACCAACACTATCCCACCAACGCGCAGGGGGTTTTGGTGATGCATCCTTCCCAGGCCTTGGAAACCTGGTGGCGCTGCACCAATGCCATGCCCGAACTGGCCGGCTGCCTCGCCCTCACCGACCGGCTTCTGGCGCTGCCCCCGGAGTTGGGGTCCGCGGCCGAGCGCGATCTTTGGCGCCGTCTCCGCGGGAAGCTCCCCGCCATTCCACTGCGCGAAGTCAACGGCCGCAAGGCCCTGGCCCCGGCCGAGTTCTTTGCAGACAAGCGGAACATCGAGAACCCGGAGCTTTACCCTGTATTTCCCTTCCGCCTGTTTGCCTTCAACCGACCCAACGTTGACCGGGCGCTGGCCGCTTTGGAGCATCGGTGGGACCGTGGTCATTCCGGGTGGCGCCAGGACGACATTTTTATGGCTTACCTCGGTCTGACGGAGGATGCGCGCCAGGCGGTGGTCAGCCGTGCCCGCAGCCATGATCCGGGGGAGCGCTTTCCCGCCTTCTGGGGGCCAAACTACGACTGGACCCCCGACCAGGACCATGGCGGCGTGCTCATGAAAGCCTTCCAATCCATGGTGCTGCAGAGCGACGGCGAGAAAATCTTTCTGCTGCCGGCATGGCCGAAGGATTGGAACGTCGAATTCAAACTTCATGCCCCGCAGCGAACCCTTGTGGAGGGCGAATATCGCGACGGCCGACTGGTGGCTTTGAAAGTCACGCCAGAGTCGCGCCGGACGGCGGTCACAGTCGTGCGGGAATAAGCCGCTCAAAGTTTCGAGCCTTTCGGCCAAACTGTGGCAACCGGGCGATGAGCGAAACCGCCGCGATGCTCAGCAGGGCTGAACTGTCAAGAACCCGTGAGTGAAGCATGTGCAAAACCACGGACCGTTTGTAGAACGTGCCTCTCAGGGAGACGGGATCACGCCTTGGCTGCGGCCTGCAGGTGGCCTAAGCGGATGACAGGGCTTTGGCGCGCCCGGTTGCGTCGAGTATTTGCCAGGCACCCGGCGGGAGACCGGCCAGGCGGAACTGGCCGATGCGCACGCGCAAGAGCCGCAACGTGGGGTGTCCGATGGCCGCGGTCATGCGCCGGACCTGGCGGTTTTTGCCCTCAAGCAGCTCAAGGGCGATCCAGCAGGTGGGAACCGTTTTGCGGAAACGAATCGGCGGGTGGCGCGGAGGAATCTCCGGTTGCGGCTCAAGCAGCCAGGCGCGGCAGGGAAGGGTGAGGCGTCCCTGGACAACGATACCCCGACCCAGCCGTTGCAGCGCTTCGGGACTTGGGATGCGCTCGACTTGCACCCAGTATTCGCGTTCGTGCGCCTGGCGCGGGTGGAGCAACCGGTGGTTAAGGGCGCGCTCGTCGCTGAGGAGCAGCAAGCCCTCCGAGTCCGCATCCAGGCGTCCAAGGGGATAGACATCCTTGGGAAGTCCGAAGTCGGCCAGCGTCCGGTTCGGCGAACCGTCCGGCGTGAACTGAGAAAGGACCCCGTAAGGTTTGTTGAAGGCGATGAGCAAAGGGCTAAGGCTGGACTTCGAGACGATAGAATTGCGGCGAGGTTGGGGCCGGCAGGTTGGTGGCGGTGGCGGTCGTCAGCGCACGGAACCAGCCGGTTGCCGGAATCCAATTCGAGGCGTTGGTGCTGCTGAGCAGGCGATAACCGCGCCCGACCGCGGACGGCCACGACAACCGCAACGTGTTGTTGGTTGAGGGGGCGACGGTCAGCCGCGGGTTGGGGGCCAGGCCGGCCGGACTGTTGGTCGCCCCGGCTTGCACCCGATAGAACGTCTGGGCGGCGCCCGTTGGGATCGGGATATCAAGGCGGGACACGGTCGAAGTCGCCTCGAACCATGCAGCGTAGGGCGTCCAGGCCAAGAAGTTGGTGGTTTGGAACACTCGGTATTGCTGGCCCGGAACGGAGGACCATTCCAGCCGCAGTGTGCTGCTTGAGGTCTGGCGCGCCAGGAGCTTGAAGGCGCGCGGGGGACTGTGGGGATCGGTCCCCGCGACGAACTCCGCGTAATCCGCCATCCCATCGCCATCCGTATCGGTCGTGTCGGAGCGGTAGGAGGAAACGTTCCCAAAGTAACGTTGCTCCCACCCATCCGGAATGCCGTTGGCATTGGCATCGGCCCAGGTGTAAAGGCCATGAAAGATTACGGTGCCGCCCTCTGCGAGGACTTGCGTTTGCGCCGCGGGCTTTTGATAAAAGGAAAGGTCGGCGTATTCGATCGTGTAGGAACCCGGGGGCGCGTTGGACAGGGCGAGGAAGCGGCCTCCGCCATTGGTGCTTAAGGGCCCGGCGAGGGAGTAGCCGGCCTGCCAGAGGTTGTTGGTGATCACCAACGTGCCGGGCTGCACATTCGAGACGGTGACCGCAATGTCATCCACCATCCAACCCATGCGCGGCCACGGGTCGAACGAAAGCATGAAGTAATGCCATGCGATATACACCACCTTGCCGAGATAAGGGGAAAGATCCAGCTCAACCTCATGCCAGTCGGCCAGGTCATCCGAATACTCGGCCAGGGTGATCGGGGCCAGGGCGTCGTTGGGAATCAGCAGCACCTCCCCGGCGTGGAAAATGTCGAACTCGAACGGGTAGGTAAAATCGTAGGTCTGGGCAAACCTGAGCACAGCCTTGTTGCCGCCGGTCAGCACGATGGCGGGGCTGATGAGATAACTTTCGACCTGAGAGATGAAGGAAGAATTGAGATTGGCGGCCCAGCAATTGACCGGTGAGTTTGCCGTGGTGCCAAACAGCGGGCTGGGCTGGCCGAGCTGCCACCCGATTTCGGATTCCTCCGGGGTATAGACAACCCAGTTGGTGCCGCCCTGCTCGAGATCGTCAAACCAAGGCGGTTGCAACGGCGCCAGGGTGCGGAACGTGTAAAGTTGGCCGCCGTTGTCGTCCACCGCCACGTTGCCGGCGAGGTCGCGGCTGATGACTCGGAAATAATAGGTCCGGTCGGGCTGAAGCTGGTAAAGGCTGATTTCGTGGTAATCGGTCAGCTCATCGCTGGCGGTGCTGCGTCCCAGCAGAGGCGATTCGCCGAACTGGACGGTGGTGTCGGCCAGTTCAGATGTCTCCCACGAAATCAAGGCGTCCACGTAACCCGGCGTGGCGGAGACAAAGCTGATGGACGGGGGGTTCGTTTCAATCAGGGCCTGGGCGGTGACCAAGGTGTTGAGCGAGCTGTCGAAATAGGTGGCGCGGATGGTTTCACCGTCTTGCACGATAAACTCCGGCGCGGGGGAGCCGGAATTGGTGGCCGAGAGCGACACGGTGGCGCGGAAGATGCCAGGCCGGGTCGTGGCGGCCAAGGTCAGCGGCGTGCCTGATGACTGCGCGGCGGTGTAGAAAGTTGCGGTGGTTTGGGCCTGACCCTCGAGGTCGGAGTCCGCGATTTCCAGGGTCACCTGGCTGGGGATGGTGTAGGCGCCGCGGTCAAAGGCGATGCTGCCTTCGCCATTGAGCCCCGGGGCCAGGAAGACCAGGATTCGGCGCATCAGGCTGGTGCGGTCGCTGGGAGGCAACTCGTCTGCGGGGATGGCGTCG
The DNA here is from genome assembly GCA_964631605.1 of uncultured Verrucomicrobiota bacterium. Classification (GTDB taxonomy): domain Bacteria; phylum Verrucomicrobiota; class Verrucomicrobiia; order Limisphaerales; family UBA8199; genus JARKQH01. The sequence goes on along the minus strand of CAZVYG010000046.1, from coordinate 15,590 downwards.
AAGGGAAAGCCCAGATAGACCACGCGACCCGGGCTGTCCACGCCCGCGCGCGGAAAACGAATCCCGGCATACTTGCCGGTGCCTCCTTTGTAAAGGATGCCCGCCGCGTTGGGTCCGGGGGTCAGCGTATCCGAAAAATCAAACCCGGAGTAGTCGAAGGTGTAATCCAGCGCGAAGAACAGCCCGTCGCCAATAGGATCATCCGGGACGCCCTCGGCGTCGGGCACGCCGGCATCCACGTCGAAGTCCGCAATGTGAAGGACCTCTTTGCGGAATGCCTGCGCGCCGGTGTCATCGAGGCGGCTGGCAGCCTCCATGGAGGCCACGAAAAGGCCGCCGCCGCCGTTGAGGTAGTCAATAATGGCGGTGCGTTCCGCGGCGGTGAAAGTGGGCCGGCTCAAGCTGAATTCAGGCAGGCGCCAGAGAACCGCGCGATAGGGCCTCAGGTCGGCGGCTGTGATGGGCCGGGGTTCGGTTTCGATCTTCCAGACGTCGTAGGAAAGCCCGAGTTGATCGAGACAGCGAGTGTAATTCCCAAGGTCGGGAGGCTCGAGAAGGAAATCCTCAACGAACCCATCCACCATCAGAATCGCCGGCGCGCGCGGCGGGACCACCACGAACAAACCGCCATTGTTGTCGTTGGTGACACCGTTGCCGGCCAGGTCGGCACAGACGATAAAAAAGAAGTTGGTCGTGCCCGAGATCAGGCCGGTGAGTGGCACGGCGTGAGTGGTCGTGAAAGTCGCGCTGGTGATGGACAGTGACAAAGGAAGGTTGGAACCGTAACGCACAATGCTGCTGGCAGGCTCATCGGTGGTCCAACGCACTTCCGCGCGGCCGAAGCGGTTGGTCACATGCAGATTCGAGATGACCGGGGCGAGTAAATCGGCGGTGGCCGTAAACAGACGTGTGGCCGGGGGCGCGGCGTCCTGATAGCGCGCCTGAATGACGTCACCGTGGGAGACCTGCAACCGCCCGTCGGGCACGGCAGGTCCGGTGACGGTGGCCACGACGCCGGTGAAAGTGCCTGAAGCGCCGCTGGCCTGAAGAACAAGGGTCTCCGGCGTGGGTTCCGTCGTGCTCGACAGGACAATGGTCGCGGTGGGTGCGCCGGCCAGGTCGTGGTCCACCAGGGCCAGCCGCATTTGGTCGGGCGCCCGGTATCGAAGGCGGTCGAAGGTCAGGATGCCGGTGCCGGGGGGGGCGATGCTGGCGGAAACGACCAGCGCGAAATCCTGGTCGAGTCCGGGCGTGTCGGCGCGCGCGTCGGTGACCACATTGCGGGCGCGGACGCGAATGACATATTCGCCGGGCAGGGGCGTCCACAGGTGCACGGCCTCGACGTTGTTCCGGTCGTCGGAGGCGACCGTATCGGGAACGGACTCGCCATTCGCGAAGCTGTTGCCGCGATAGACCCTTCCGTTGGGCCCGACCACCTCGAGGTCGAGGTCATTGACCAGGGCGGGGATGGCCCCGGGGAATCCGGCTGCGTCTGTATAAACCAGAGTGATTTTGAGCGGCTCATCCTGGGTATCCACCAGAATCCGCTGCTCGTACTGCTGGCCCGTTGCCAACGGAACCGATTGGTCGAGATACTGGTAGGTGCGAGCCGAGTCCAGCAGCTCCACAAGGTCAATCCGGCCCCAGCCTTCGTCATTGTTCGGCACCGGGCCGGTGCCGAACTCGTCGTAACAATCCACCGCCGAGTTAATCAAGGCCGCTTTGACCAGGGCAGGGGAGGGAGTGGCATTCGTATGGGTTTGACGATAAAACTGCACAAACACTGCCGCTGCGCCTGAAGCATGAGGCCCGGCCTGGCTGGTTCCGCCCTGGTATTGGTAGTTGGGTGAAATCGGTGACCACGCGTATTGATCGGTAGCCGAGGCCGATTGCAGCGAGGCGATCCAGGTTCCAGGCGCCACGACGTCCGGCTTGATGCGCCCATCCTCGCAGGGGCCGCGGCTCGAAAAGTCGGCCATGGCATCCGGTCCATCCGCATAGATGAGAAAATCCGCCCGGTCGTTCTCCACCGCTCCGGTCGCGATTACGTTCTTGGCCACCGCCGGGCTGCCAATGGTTTGGGTTCCCGGTCCGGCATTGCCAGCCGAGAATTCAAGGATGTAAGGCTGATCGCCCTCCGCCAGCCAATCGGCGTCGCGCACCAACATGTCAAATTCCCGGGCGCTCAAGTCGTAACGGCCCTGGGTGTCATCGCCCCAACTGTTCGAGCCAATGTCCGCGCCGGCGCGGACGGCGTCGCGGGTCATCCGGTCAAAGCTCGAGGGCGGTTCGTAGCCGCCGACGGCGTCAAAAAGGCGTTGGGCAATAATGTCCGCGCCGGGAGCGACCCCCAATCCATAAAGGGCTCCGAACTCGTCCACTTCACCCGTGGCGCCGTTTCCGGCGACGATGCCGGCGACGTGGGTGCCGTGGCTGTGCTCATCAGCCGCGTCGGTGAGGTTGCCATACCAGAAGAAAGCGGGCGTGCGGCCCAGCAGGTCCGGATGCATGGACGCCGCATCGCCATTGTGGAGACCGCTGTCCGCCACCGCGATCCTCACCCCGGTCCCGTCGAAACCCAGCGACTCGGTCAACAAGGTGTTGGGGCCGCCATCGCCGGCCACAATTTTCGAGGCAATCTCGTCATAAAGTTTCATCTCCGGCGCCGGCTCGATCCAGAGCACGGCCTCGGACCGCGCCAAAGCCTCAAGCCGTCCGACCGGGATGCGGCCGCGGAGGATGGGCCCCGAGCGGTGGTTGGATTCCTGCCGGATGGCGGCGAACGCGCGCCGGACTTCGGCCACCTCGCCGGGCGGCACACGGGAAGCCACCAGAATGGCGACATCCAAAGACTTGTCCGCCGCGCGCCCCTTGGCTTGCTCGGCCAGACCGCGATGCAGCTTGTGCTCCGGGCGGTAGGGCCCAACCCAGTGAACGAAAGGCAGGGCGCGGAGCACTCCGGGCCGGGCCTGCTCACAGCGCGCGACAAACGCGTGGGTGGGTACGGGTTCCAGCAGCGCCACCCCCAGCGAAGCCAGTTGCTCCCGCCACTCGGGCTGGACCGGGCCCTGAAACTGAATCAGAAACAAACCGGTGACCGGAGCCTGGGGCGCAAACGCGGCGGAGCTTTGATCCGCAGCCTTCGAAGGCTTTGTGGGGATGATCGCATTGCGCAACTGAATGAAGCGAATCTGGGAGGCCGGGGCAGCCGACGCGGCCACCAGACATCCCAGCGTCAGGCCGGCCACCGTTCGTGCGAGCAAACAGAACTTCACAGCGTCACGTTACGGTAATTGAGCCCTGAAAACAAGGAGGGTAGGACGTGAGCTTTCATGAAACGGGGCGGACACACGCGGCGCAACCCAGTTGCCAGTTCCCGCCGCCTGCGCCTGTTCACATATCTGGTTGCAAATCTTTCGCTTGCAGGGAGCAAGTCACAAACGAAACCCGAAGGCTCCCCGGCGTTGGCAGATCCAGCGGGTGCCGGGAAGCGACCAAGCCCCTCCGCGACCGCTCGGGCGTACTGATGCCTTGATCGGTGGGACAGTGCAGATTATAATTTGGCATTAGACCACAGGTAGAGGCTTATGACAGTTAACCTTCGTTCTTCATTTCGGAAAAGCCCGTTTCGCCTCCTGACTCCGCCCTTGGGTGCCAGCCTGTTATTGTTGGGTCTGACGTGCCAGACCCAAGCCGCAACCCGCACCTGGGACGGCGGCGGCGCGGACAAATACTGGACCAACCGCTTCAATTGGGTTGGCGATATTGCCCCCGTGGCCGGCGACGACCTGGCCTTCCCGCCGGTCGCCAGCGCGGGTTGGCGCGCCACCAACAACTTTCCATCCGGGACCGCTTTCGGCGGCATCCTGCTCACCGGCACCAATTACTTCCTTGCCGGCAACGCGGTCCGGCTCAGCGCCGGGGTTTCCTCCCAGTGCCCGAGCGGCGCCAGCAACACCGTGGCCCTGGCCATCACGCTGGACGCGGCGCAGACCTTCGAGCAGATCAGCAGCGCGGCCCAGCTCTTCCTGTCGGGGGACATTAACCTCAACGGCAATGTCCTCAACCTGCTTGGAAACGCCGGCTACCTGCGGCTGGGCGGGGCGATCAGTGGCACCGGCCAGATTCGCAAGACCGGCAACGCCACCGTCGAGTTGTACGGCTCGGGCGCCAACACCTACTCGGGCGGCTTCACCGTGCTGGGTGGCACGCTGCGCTTGAACAAGTCGGTTCTCAACGGCGCCATTCCTGGTCCGTTGACCAACGCGGGCCTGACCTACCTGGTGCTCGATCAGAACAACCAAATTGCCAACTCGGCTCCCGTGGTCTTGGGACGTGGCAGCGGCTTTTACCTGTTGGACCACTCGGACTACATCGGCGCGTTGTTCCTGACCGGCGCCGAGGTGGACACGGGCACCGGCACGCTCTCGCTCAACGGCGACTGCACCACGGAAGCCAGTGATCTCACCTCGCTTATCGCCGGCAACCTGCGCCTGAACAAGGTGCCGTTGGTCTTCGCCGTCGCCGACGGCTCGGCCAGTCCCGATTTGAACCTGACGGCCACCATTGTCAGCGGCGTGGACGTGGTCAAGCGCGGCGCCGGTGATCTGGACTTCCGCAATGCCAATGCGCACGCCGGCACCACCACGGTCAATGAGGGCCGGCTTTACCTTTACCACGGCCAGGCCTTGGGCACGACGGACGGGGGCACCGTTGTCAACAGCAACGCCAACCTTTTCGTGGTGGGCGTCCACGTGGGTGCTGAGCCGCTCACGCTCAACGTCCGCCTCCCCGCCGCGGCCATGTACGCCTACGGCAACTCGAGTTGGTCCGGTCCGGTGACCCTCGGCACCAACGTCTCCCTGCATTCCGAGGGCACCATGACCTTCAGCAATGCGCTGAGCGGGCCGGGCAGCCTGCGCTTGACCGGTCAAACCTTCGAATTTGCCGGCAACGTCACCAACACCTACGCCGGCGACACCACCGTCATGTGCCGGGAACTGCGGTTGAATCATGCAAGCTCCGGGTTCGCCCATGCCATCCCGGCCGACCTCATCGTCGGGGGCGGCTCGGCCGACTCGAACGTGGTCAGGCTCCTCCAGTGTTGCCAGATGCCCAACTCGACCGACGTGACCGTGCTGACCAACGGCGTGCTTAATCTCAATGGCTACGGCGAATCCCTCGGCGGCCTCGTCTTCGAGGGCGGGCGTGTGGATACCGGCGGCGGCTTGTTGACCTTGAACAACGACGTTCAGATTCTGGCCAGCCAACGGACGGCCGAGCTGACCGGACGGGTTTCGCTCGGCACCGGCACGCGAACGTTCCTCGCTGAACGTAACGAAACCACCGCCTACCCGACCGCGCTGATCTCTGCCGAACTATCCGGCGGCGGCGGCATCGTGTGGCGCGGGTTTGGTCACCCAGCCCTATTGCCGACGGTGATGCTTTATGGGGGCGCCAACAGCTATGCTGGCCTGACCACCGTCAGCAATCTGGCCCTCTTGGTGGACAACCCCAGCAGCCTGGGCTCGACCAGCAGCGGCACCGTTCTCCAGTATCGGGGCGCATTGTCGTTGGTGGAAACGGCGATCACCAATGAAACCGTGACCCTGCACTATGGGTCTCAACTCGGCAGCGCTGGAACGTCACGGTGGGTCGGCCCGGTCGTTCTGGAAGGTGATGCGCTGTTTTACACTCCGTATTTCGCGGACTTCGAGATTCGCGGACTGATCAGCGGTCCCGGAGGGGTGGAACTGATCTCGTACGGCGTCATCCGCTTTGCCGGCAGTGAACGCAATTCATACTCAGGCCAGACGGTCATTGCAAGCGGGGTGCTCGAACTGGCCAAAACCGGCGTGGCCAACGGCGCCATCCCCGGGCCATTGGTCCTCGGCCTGCCTGGCGGTTACGCTACGACGACCCGCCTTCTGGCGGTCAATCAGATTGCCAACGACGCCCCCGTCACCATCAACCAAGGTTCGCTGTTGGACCTCAACGGCTACTTGGACGCCATCGGCCCGCTCACGCTCAACGGCGGCCGGGCGATCAGCGGGGCTGGCGGCACGCTGCGCCTGCTGGGCGATGTGACGGTGGGCAACCCCGACGCGCCCTCGGTCATTGAAGGCCTGCTGGACTTGTGGGACCCCCGCCGCAGCTTCACGGTGGCCAGCAACGCCTTTCTGGACATCCACGCCTCGGTGGTGGGCAGCAGCGACCTGGTGAAACTGGGCGCAGGCCAGGTGGACTTGTTCGGCTCCAACACCTACACCGGCCTGACGCTGGTGGGCGAGGGGTTTCTCACCCCGCTCCACCCGCTGGCCCTCGGTTCAACCAACGCCGGCACCATCGTCAGCAACCGGGCCACCCTTTACCTCAACACCAGCGTCACCAACGAAGCCCTGGTCCTCAACGGCTACGGCATGCCCGGCAATGGCGCGCTGCTGGCCGGCGTCGCCACCAACGTCTGGACCGGCCCGATTACGCTCAACGCCGACAGCGACATTTACGTCGCCAGTGGTGCGCGGCGGCTGGACCTGCTCGGCGCCATCCAAGGCCCCGGCGGCTTGATCAAGGCCGGCACCGGCACGTTGCGGCTGGGCGGCTCTTCGGCCAACACCTACGCCGGTACGACCCGGCTGAACGCCGGCACGATTGAGTTGGGCAAGACAGCTCTCTACGGCGGCATCCCGGGTGAACTCATCCTCGGCGACGGCCTCGGTGGTAGCGGCGCTGACGTGGTGCGCCTGCTTGCCGCCGACCAAATCCATTGGACCGCGCCGGTGACCCTGGCCAGCTCCGGCTTGCTCGACTTGGCAGGCTTCAACGAGTCCGTGGGTTCAGTAAGCGGCTCGGGCCAAATCACCCTGGGCGCCGGCCGGCTTAGCACTGGCGGCAACAACGCGTCCACGGTCTATTCGGGTCTGATCACCGGCGCCGGCGGCCGCCTGACCAAGAACGGCACCGGGACGCTCACGCTGACCGCCAACAACACCTACTCGGGCCTCACGACCGTTCAGGAAGGCTTCCTGCTGGTCAGCGGCGCGCAGCCCGCCAGCGCGGTCCAGGTGAACGTCTTCGGCACCTTGCTGGGCACCGGCACCGTCGGCCACCTGACCAACTACGGCATCCTGGCTCCGGGCGCCAGTCCCGGCGGCCTGTTCGCCAGCAATGTCGTTATTAAATCAGGCGCCGGCGTGCTGGCGGTCGAACTCCAGGGCCCCGCCTCCGACCAACACGACCGCGTCCATGCCCGGGGGTTGGTGGACGTGACCGGCGGCAAGCTGTGGCTCGACATCAGCCGGCCGCCCACCGACGGCGACCAGTTTACGATCGTGAACAATCTCGGCGCCAGTCCTGTGGTTGGCACCTTCACCGGCCTGCCCGAAGGCGCGCTGTTGACGACCAACGGCCTGGCGTTCCGCCTCAGTTACCTCGGCGGCGACGGCAACGATATCACGCTGACCTTCACCAACACCGCCCTGCGCCTGGCCGGTTGGGAACTCAGCGGCGGCAATGGCAATGGCGTCATTGACCCCAATGAGTGCAACCAACTGAACCTGGCGCTCTCGAACCGATCCTCCACGGCCATCACCGGTCTGAGCGCCGAACTGATCCCCATCAGCCCCGGCGTGCTGGTGACCTGCCCGGCGGCTGCCTATGGTGATCTGCCGGTCGGGGGGGTCGCAACCAACCGTGTGCCGTTCCAGTTCAGCACCCTGCCGGGATTGATTCGCGGCACCGACCTGCAGTTTCTGCTCGCCGTGCGGAGCGCCGCCCACGGCGCCTTCAACCTGCCTTTGACCCTCCCCAGCGGCCTGGCCGGCGCCGACGGCGGCGGCCTGTGCGAATCCTGTCCGGACCGGACGATTGTCGGCACGCTGAGCCTGCTGAGCGCCAGCCACGCCAACGCGATGATCCGCAGCGGCACGGCCAGCAGTTGCGCCGCGCCCAAGACCTGTCCGCTGGCGCTGCTCGCCCCCGCGCGCCGTTACCAAACCATCCCGTTTGTCAATGGCGAGTCCAACGCCTGCGTGACCGTGACGCTCACAGCCGACCAACCGCTGTTCAGCGCGGCCTACAGCCCGGCCTTCGAACCGGCTTCACTTTGCGCGGGCTACCTGGGCGACCTGGGCGGGGCCGTGTCGAACCATCTTTCGGGCAGTTATTCGTTCTGGGTGCCTGCCCGGGCGCGCTTCGAGGTGGTGGTCGAGGAGAACGTGCCGGGGGCCGGTGGGACCTTCACCTTGGACGTTCGCGGAGGCAGTTGCCGGCCGCTTTTGGGCATCCGGCCCGCCGGCCCGGACCGGGTGGTGCTGGATTGGACCACCGCCGCGCTGGGCTGGCAGCTTGTGCAGACCAATCAGCTTGTGAATGCGCCGCATCCGCCCTGGCCGCCGGTGGACGGCCAGCCGGTGGTGGTCGGCAGCCGCTGGCAGCTCACCAACAGCATCGGCGGAGCTACCAACCGCTTCTACCAGTTGCGGGCCCCCTAACCGGCCGCTTCTCCATAAACGCCGGCGCGACGCCGGGCGCGGGGCGGTTTTTTGTTGTGGAGTTGCGACTCTCTGGTATTTGCCGATTGGGACAGCCGTGAGCGTCATCGTCATCGTGCTGTCTTTGACAGCGCAGGGTCGGAGTGTGTCTTGACATCCGTGCCCCCTAACCGCTAAAGGAATGTGGAAAACGCGGAAAGTTTCAGCCTCGGTGCCGGCCGGGGCGATGCGCCGGTTGACGGAACTGGTCCCCGACAGGCAAAACGAACCAATCCGGAAAGTTGGCGGGCCGGGCGGGCCCGCGCGAAAGAGATTATGAAAGCAGCATCACATGAAGCGTCGGCGCTCCCGGCAGAAGCTCAGAGTCCGGGGCCGGCCGCGCCGAAGCGGCTGATGTCACTCGATGCGTTGCGGGGATTTGACATGTTTTGGATTGTCGGCGGGGAGGGCCTCATCCATGGACTTTACGAGGCGTATCCCGACCAGCCCTTTTTCAAGTTTCTCCGGGATCAGGTGACCCACAAGGCCTGGGCCGGGTTCGCTTTTTATGACCTGATTTTCCCTTTGTTCATCTTCATCGTGGGGGTTTCCCTGGTGTTTTCGCTGAGCCGGATGCTTGAACGGGACGGCATGGGCAGAACCCTGAAGCGAATCGTGTTCCGAACCATCTTTCTTTACGTTTGCGGTTTGCTGGTGTACGGCGGCATCTCGCAGGGGGTTGACCAGATTCGCTGGATGGGGGTGCTGCAGCGCATTGCCATTTGCTATGGTTGCGCCGCTGTCATCTTCTGCTTCTTCCAGCTTCGCGGCATGGTGATTATTTGCATTTCCCTTTTGGTGGGGTACTGGGCGCTCACCAGCTTTGTGCCCATCCGTGATTTCAACCTCCAAACCGCCCAGTTGAAGCGTGCCGGGCTGACGCCTCGCAGCCCCGAAACGCGAGCCTTGTTCCTGGCCACAACCAACCTTGTCCGGGGCCGGTTCGAGGATGGTTTGAATCTGCCGCAGCAGGTGGATTTCCAGTATTTGCCGGGCCGCAAATGGGATGGGGCGTACGACCCCGAGGGAATCTTGAGCACGTTTCCCGCGATTGCCACGTGTCTGCTGGGTGTGTTTGCCGGGCTGTTGTTGCGGAACAGCAGGTTGCCGGGTCAAAAGAAGGTGTGGCTGCTGATCGGATTGGGAGTGGGGGGAGTGATCGCTGGCTTCACCTGGGGCCTGCAGTTCCCCGTCATCAAGAAAATTTGGACCTCTTCCTTCGTCTTGGTGGCTGGCGGGTATTCCTGTCTGCTGCTAGGAGCCTTTTACCAAATCGTCGAGATTTGGCAGTGGCGGAAATGGTGCGCGCCGTTTGTCTGGATCGGCACCAATGCGATTACCATCTACCTTGCCGCCCACCTGATGCCCATGGAAAAAATGGCCGAATTATTCGTTGGCGGGCCCGTCAAGCAGGCTTTCGGCGCCTGGGGTGAGTTCCTCGTGGCCGCCACGGTCGTCGGTATCATGCTGGCCTTCGTCCGATTTCTATACCAACGAAAGATTTTCCTGAGGTTTTAACCGGCGCGCGAACGACTGCGCCGAAATCAGGTCACGCAACGCACTTTCTTTAGACAGGGGAATGGTCGGTTTGGTCGCGTTGCGCGCCGTGTTCAGGAATCCAGCCAGCCTCCTTGCCTCTGTCCTGAGAAAAATGGTCGGGGCGGTGAGATTCGAACTCACGACCTCTTGTACCCGAAACAAGCGCGCTAGCCAGGCTACGCTACGCCCCGACCTGGGAGTATCATCATGGCCGGTTCCTTGCCGGAATGCAAACGAGAAATTTTCAAGAACTTCTTAAGAAAACCTCCACAGACATCCAACCATTCGAAGGGCGAAAAGGCCCATTGGGCCGCAATAGGGGTAACATGTGGTTGTTGGGCCTTGCGAATTCCACCCGGCCAGTCGGGGTTGGCCCGTTTCGAGGGGTGTTTTTGAAGCGAGTTTGAAGCGAGTTAGCCTTTTACTCCGCAGCCCGGATGTGGCATATAATAATTTTCGATCGTCAGAGACGACTTTTAGGTTATCGCTTGAGAAATCTGTTGTGCCTTGCTGTTGCCGCGGGGCTGGTGTGGAACGCCGCGCCGGCCGGGGCGGATTTGTTGCTTTCGGAATCGTTCGACTGCCCCGCCGGACCCTTGGTGACGGTGAGCGGCGGCTTGTGGACGCATCATAGTGGGTCGGTGACTGGCGAGGTCTTGGTGGCCAATGGGGCAGCCGTTCTGAACCAAACCTTATCCGAGGATGTCAACCGCCTCCTGGACGGCGCACCGCATACGTCCGCAACGCTGTCCGAGCCGCTGTACGCCGCCTTTCGGCTGCGCATGACCGCGCTGCCGACGGGGAGCGCCGGAGGGTATTTCGCGCACTTCAAGGATGCGGGAACGACTTTCCGGGCGCGCGTATGGGCGACGACCAATGGGGCCAGTCCCGGCACGTATCGCCTGGGTTTGTCATCGGTCAGCGGGACGGCGGCGGAGGTGATCTATCCGCTGGACTTGGCGCCAGACCGGAGCTACGTGGTCGTGACGCGGCTGTCGTTGAGCACTTCGGTCGCGTCGCTGTGGATAGATCCGTTGGTGGAGGGCGACGCTTTGGTGGCCACCCCGGCCAACGGCTCGGGCTTTACGGCGGCAGCCTATGCGTTGCGGCAGGCCAATGGAATTGGGGCGCCCGTGATTGACGACTTGCGTGTCGGCACAAACTTTAGCGACGTGCTTGCGGCTCCCATTCCGCCGCCGGTATTCAGTCTCCAGCCCCTCAGCCAGGTGGTGGATGAGGGCGGCACCGTCACCTTGACCGGCCTGGCCACGGGCGCCGAACCTTTATTCTACCAGTGGCGTTTTGAGGGAGTGGACCTGCCTGGGGCGACGAATTCCGCGCTGACCCTCAGCGGGGTGACGACCAATCAGGCAGGCACATACGTCTTGCGCGCCGCCAACGCGGGAGGGGCGGTGAGCAGCCAGCCGGCGGTGCTCACGGTGAATCCCGCGCCCGCACCGGCGGCGGACTTGGTCTCCGTGGTCGTTTACAATGTAAAGGGCAATGGCGTCAGCGATTGGAGCACGAACTCGACCCAGGTGCGGGCCATTGGACGGCAGTTGGCCTATCTCCACCCGGACGTCATCGCCTTTAATGAGATTCCGTCGAACTACACCTGGGAGATGACGAACTTCGTCACCGCTTTCCTGCCGGGCTATTATCTGGCGACGAACTCCGGCACGGACGGCTACATTCGCAGCGTCGTGGCCAGCCGCCACCCGATCGTTTTCTCAAAGTCGTGGCTGGACGGCACGAGCCTGCAGCCGTTTGGGTTCAACGGTTTCTTCACGCGCGATCTCTTCCAGGCGCGGGTGGCGGTGCCAGGCTTCGCGCGCGAACTGGACGTGTTTGTGACCCATTTGAAGGCGACGACCTCGAGTCCGCAAAGCGACGCGAACAAGCGGGGAGCGGAGGCGGCGGCCATTTCAAATTTTCTCGTGACGGTTTACCTGCCAACCAACGGCCTGCGCCCGTGCCTGCTGGCCGGGGATTTGAACGAAGATGTGTTCCGGCCGGAGACCAGCCGGTATGAGAGCCGGCAGCCGGTTCAAACGCTGGTGAGTTCGCCAACCGGCCTCCGGCTCACGACGCCGGTGAACCCGTTTACGGGGGCGGATTTCACGTTGTCCATTCAAGCCACACTGAACGTGCGTTTTGACTATGTGCTGCCCAATGGGTTGCTTTTTTCGAACCTGTTCAGCAGCCAGGTCTTTCGCACCGACCTGCTTCCCAATCCTCCGCCGCCGCTCCTGGCGTCGGACAGCGCGACGGCTTCCGACCATCTGCCGGTGCAAGTGGTCTTCATCAACCCCTACAACCAGCCATTCCGGCTGACGGAGGTGTCGCGGGACGGCCAGGGTTTGAAGTTGAGCTGGGAATCGGTGCCGGGTCAGACATACCGCGTCGAGCAGTCGGAAGACCTGAATTTATGGCAGGTTTGTGCCGACGGCCTGCTCGCGACCGGCACGTCATATACCTTCAGCACCAATGACACCGCGCCGGCGAACTTCTTTCGCGTCAGGCGACTGCCTTGAGCCAGGCGGGTTGTCTTATTGCGGGGTGGTTTTCCGCCGGGTGCCCAACAGGGACTCCGCGGCCAGCAGGAGGAGGACGGCCGCGACGGGATAATGAAACCGGTCAATGCCGAGTTTTCGGCCCGGCCCGGCGCCGGCGCCGTTGCCGAGCTCTTCCAGGGCCAGTTGCACGCGCGCGAGACCTTCGCCCAGCGGTCCCAGCGGGAAGTAGGCGCCTTTCGTGGCCAGCGCGATTTCACGCAAGGTTTTTTCGTCCAGGCGGCTGCGCACGACCTCGCCCCTGCTGTCGCGCAGGAGTTCGACGCGGCCCTGCTCATTGAGCAACTGGATTTCCGAGCCGGCCGGCGTGCCGACGCCGATGGTGAACGCGACCACCCCTTGTCGGGCGAGTTGTTCGGCGATGCGCACGCCGCCTTTCTCGAGGTCTTCGCCGTCGGTGAGGACAATCAGGACCTTCTCGGGACGATCCTTGTCAAGCGCGCGAAAGCCTTCGTCCAGGGCCCGGCCAATGTCGGTGCCGAGGATGGGGATGGTTTTTTCATCCATCGCATTTAGAGCATCGAGGAACGCGCCGTAGTCGTAAGTCAGGGGACATTGGAGAAAGGCCTGGCCGGCGAAGGCGACGAGGCCGACGCGGCCGCGGCCCTGGCGCTGGACAAAATCCTGGATGGCAAACTTGGCGCGCTGGAGGCGGTTGGGGGTGACGTCGGTGGCGAGCATGCTGCGGGAGCAATCCAGCAGAAAGAGGGTATCGCGGCCGAGCACTTGGCCGGCGAGTTCCTCCTGGCCCCATTGCGGACGGGCGAGGGCCAGCCCGATTCCGGCCACGGCGAGCAACTGCATGCCATTCTTCAGCGCGCGCCGGAGGGGGCTGTAGGAACGGGTGAGTGTTTCCACGAACTGCGGGGCGGCCAGTTGAGCCAACTGGCGCTGGCGGGCCCAGGCGGAATAACGTTGCAAGGCGAAGAGGAGCAAGGGACCCACAACGGCGAGCCAGAGCCACGCGGGTTCGGCGAAATGGGGATGCGACCAGTCCATCAAGGCACCCTCCTTAACCGGGTATTGGCCAGAACCAGTTCGAGGGTCAACAGGCCCAAGCCGGCCAGCAGAAACCACTGGAACAGTGGCCGGTAGGTGGTGAACCGGCGCAACTTCACCTCGGATTTTTCGAGTTGGTCAATCTCGTTATAAATCCGCTGCAGCTCCCGGCGGTTGGTGGCGCGATAAAACTTGCCGTTGGACAGCGCGGACATCCGGGCCAGCACACTGTAATTGGCCGGTTGCAGCATCATGCCGAAGCTGAGATTGCCCTGGGGATCCAGGACCAGCTTGCCGGTGTTCGGGTCGAAGGCGGGCAGTTCGGTCGGTTGTTCGATACCGATGCCGATGGTGTAAACTTTGACACCGAGCGCGGCCGCGAGCTGGGCGGCGGGGATGGGATCAATTTCACCTTTGTTGTTATCTCCGTCGGTGAGGAGGATCATGATGCGGCTCTTGCTGTCCCTGAGGTCCTTGAGCCGCTTGGCGCCGGCTGCGGCGGCATCGCCAATCGCGGTGCCCAGATCGCGGATCAGGCCGACGTGCAGCCGGCGCAAGTTTTCGATGAGCCACTCGTGGTTGAGCGTCAGGGGACTGGCCAGGTAGGGAACGGCGGAGAAGACGATCAGACCGAGGCGGTCATTGGGCCGTTTGCGAATGAAATCCTCAAGGACCTCGGAGGCGACGTCAAAGCGCGACACGCGCTCGTGGGGCGCGCCCATGTCGAGGGCCATCATGGACCACGACAAATCCACCACGAGCATGATGTCAACGCCGCTGGCCTCGGTTTCAGTGTGGTCATTGGCAAATCGCGGGCCTGCCAGCGCGAAGATGCACAGGCCGACCGTCAGAATTCGGAGGAACAGCAAGAACCGGCCGGCGGCGGCGCGAGCGGCGGCACCAGCCGCGCGGGCGATTTCGGCGCTGGGGAAGCGCAGGGCGGCAAGTTTTCCCGCGCGTCCATGCAGGAAGGCATACACCGGCAAGAGCGCCAACAGCGCCAGAATCCACGGGTATTGGAACTCGAAGTTGCCGCTCATGGCGTAGTGGCGGGCTTTGAGCCCTCGGTGGCGGCCGCCGCACGGGCCAGTTCCGCCCGGCGCGCCTCGGTGGCGGCGATCAACTCCAACGCCTGGGCAGCCGCGTTCAGCGGCGGGCCTTGGGGGGCGGGAGCGAACTTGCGCTCGTCACAGCGCCGGAGCAGGTCTATGACTTTCGGCCCGAGCTCCGGGCCCGCCTCCGGGCTTTGCTCCAGGGCGCGCGCCAGCTCGGTGGTGGTCCATTCGCCCGCACCCAGGCGGAAGGCGTCGCGCACATAGTGGCGCAGCGCCGAAGACACCCGGCTCAGCAGCATCCCGGTTTCGGGCTTGTCCCGCAGGGGTTCGAGCTCCTGACGAGCAATGCTTTCCGGCGGCGGGATTTCGACCGGCCGTGGCCGCCGCCACCACGCAACGAGAACGGCTGCCGCGGCGAGCAGCAGAACCGCCGAGACAACCACAGCCGTCCCATGCTGCTCCCAAAACCCGGGCGGAATCTCTTCCCAAGGCGGTTTCAGAGGGGGGATTTCGTCCTCGGCCGCACCGGTGGGGGACAAGGATGCTGCCTGGCTGGCCTGCCGCCAGGCCGCCAGCACCAAGGTGATGAGGAACGCAATGGCTCCCAATATGGCACCGGTGCCTCGGCAGGGGAGCAGCAGACAGCGTGAGTTGCGCTTGAGCAAGCCGCCTTTCAACCCCGCCTCCTTCCGCGCCGGGTCTCGAAGAAGTTCTGCAGCGTGGGGGCGAATGGTTCCACGGTGCTAAAGCTCAAGGTCTCCACCCCCGCGCGCCGGAGCGCGCGGTCCAGTTCGGCAAGCCGCTCGGCATTAATGCGCGCGTAAGCCTCCCGCACCGCCGCGCGGTGGGTATCCATTTCGAGGAGTTCTCCGGTCTCAGCGTCTTCGATAGTC
>CAZVYG010000045.1:0-40669 GCA_964631605.1 uncultured Verrucomicrobiota bacterium | reverse complement strand
AATGACGCCCTTTTCCAGCGCCGTCTCCAGCGGGCGGAACGCCAGGTCATGCTTATGGTCGCGCTTCAGTTGGTACTCATTCGGGTTCTCCATCGGGGTCATCATCTCGGGCTTGTCGTACCAATCGTCCGGGTAGGGAAACTCCACGATCTGCACGTCGTCGCGGGTCATGTCGTTGAGTTTGAGCATCAGCTCGATGCCATGCTCTTCCTGCACGCGCCACCAATCATTCTTGATGACGTTCTGGCTCTTGGAGAGGCCGATCTTTTTGCCTTTGAGGTGCGACATTTTGTAGATGGGGTCGCGGGCGCGGACCATCATGACGCCGCCCTCGTAAACGTGCGTCGTCCCAATGAGGCGGGTGCGGCGGATGTCGGCCTGGACGTGGATGGCCGGGTGGCAGCCGCCAAAGCGCATCAGGTTGTCGAGGTTGTGGACATAGTGCGGGTACCAGTCGTTCTCGACGGTCGAGCGAAGGTACTTGTACGCCACGCCGATCTTCTTGAACTCTTCCTTCACCCAGCCAAGTTCCTGGTCCACATTGCTGGCCGAGATCAGCGGACAATTGGTGTAGTAGAACTCTTTCCAGTTCACATCCACCGATTTCATCTTCTTGCCTTTGATTACCATGGTTGCCATAGGTCAGTTCTTTCTTTTCTTTTGGTTGTTTGTTCTTGGGTCAGCGCCGGGCGGCGGTGATGACGCGTGGTGTGAAACCCCGGCCCGGCCGCCTCGCTAAAACAGATTTCAGGCTTGCCTCACTTGGCTTCCGGGGACAACGCCTTCTCCATCCTGCCCATTTCCTTGAGCGCAGATTGGATGGCCTTGTCCACGTATTGATGATTCCAGTTGGCGCTCCTGACCGTGCTCTTGATCGCCTTCACGCCACCGGCGGTCACGTCCGTGGCGAGGGCTTTCTGAATGTCGGCCAGGTCGGAGAGAAACGGTCTGAACTTCTCGGCGGCGAGCTGGAGCGACGCCTCCACTTTGTCATAGCTCTTCCGCACGGTGTCCAAGCGCTTCTGGGCCTTTTTCCGCAAGGATTCGTTGGCAATGCCATTGACCGTGGCTTGCCAATCCTGGAAATACTTGCGGCCGTCGCTGGCCATCCATTGGACCCGCGTGCGGGTCCAGGCGGCGGCGGATTCGGTCTTGGCGACTTCGGCGCAGTAGGTGTTGTAGGCGGGGCGGAGGTCGCCCTGTTTTTGGGCGGTGAGGTCGTTGAGCGCAACCAGGGTGGCCTTGAGCTGGTCGGAGGTCCGGGTGGTTTCAACCTGGGCGTCCTGGAGGCTGCGGGCGAGTTGGTCCTGGCTGGCCTGGGTGGCAGAGGCCAGCAGGGTTGCGAGGCCGAATGTCATGAGGATCTTGCTTTTCATACGTGATACTGTTGCCGAGGTGTTTTTGTTGTTTTTGTTTTGTCACCGTCCGCGATCTGCCGCAGTGCCGGCGACGACGAGTCGTGTTTAGCTGGTTTGCGGCGCGACCGGGACGGCGGAAGCCGGTGTCGCCCCAAAGGGTTGTTGTTCGTGTGCTGCCATATCTGCTACCCGGCCGCGGTACCCGGTTTTGTTCGGGCCGTGCGGTCGCCTTCCAAAATCCAGTGAATCGCGTCTATCAACGCCTGGTCATCCACCGGTTTGCGCAGAAAGAATCGGGACCCCACTTCCCGGGCCAGTTTGATGGTCTCGGCATCATCGCTCGCCGAGATTGCGATCACGGGCAGGTTAAACCCCCGTTTCTTCAGCTCGCGCTGGAGTTCCAGCCCTGTCAGTCGCGGCATCGTGATGTCCAGCAGGACGCAGCCGTGCTTTTGCGGATCCAGCTCCGCGAGGAATTGCTGCGCGGAACTGAAGGCGCGGCAAGCCATGCCAGCCGAACGCAACAGGAGCGAGAATCCCTTCCGCACGGATTCTTCATCATCCACGATGTAAACGGTCGCGACATCTTTGCTATGTGGCATGGGCCCCATGTGTTGGGAGGGTTTTATCCTGGAACGCCCAGACTCGACAATCGGACCTTGGTGCTAGCCCTTTGGTGCTAGCCAGGGCCGCGGAGGTTTCAGAGGCAGGCGGGTGCCGGGAAGTAAGCGGGAACCCGGGAGGGATTGCGCGTCAGCTCCGACTAAACCTTGTGAGGGCTGCAGGGGGCGCTAAGCGCAACGGGGTGGGCGGGGGGCGATGCCAGCGATTTGGCATTGCCGCACCAATTCTGCAACAGAATTCACTCTCATCTTCTTCATGAGATTTCCGCGGAAGATTTTCACGGTCCGCTCCGCAATTTGCAGCTCCGCGGCGATTTGTTTGTTCAGCCACCCGCCAATCACGTACTCGAGCACCTGGCGTTCCCGGGCCGTGAGCTGCTGCAACCCGGCCTGAATCCGCTCGACGTCCCGTTGGCGCCCTTGCGCGGCAGCGTGGCGGTCCACCGCGCGGCGAATCGCCTGGAGCAGCGCCTCGTCATCAACGGGTTTCTGCAGAAAATCAACCGCTCCCTGCTTCATGGCGTCCACCCCCATGGGGACGTCGCCATGGCCGGTGAGAAACACAATCGGCAGCAAGGCATTTTTCGCCGTCATCAGGTCGCGCAGCTCGAGGCCGGTCATTCCCGGCATGCACACGTCCAGGACCAGGCAGGCGTTTCCGGGGAAGGCCGGTCGTGCCAGGAATTCCCGGGCGGAGGAAAACACCTCGCAATGCCAGCCCGCCGAGCGCACGAGCAAGGCGAGGCCTTTGCGCGCCGAGGGGTCATCGTCAATGATGAAGACGGTGGGTTTCGGAGGGTTCATGGGGTCAGGGCGCTTCCGAAGGGGCGTTTGGGCCAGGCGCTGGCGCAGGGGCTGCGGCGCCCGGGACGATGGGGAGCGTGAAGTGGAATGCGGCCCCCCCGCCCGGGCAGTTCTTATGCCAGAGCCGGCCACCGTGCGATTCAATGATGGAATGGGAGATCGCCAGGCCGATGCCCATCCCTTGTTGCTTGGTTGTCCAGAAGGCCATGAACACCTGGTCCTGCTGATCCTCGGGAATGCCCGGGCCGGAATCCCGCACCGTCACCACGGCTTCACCGGCGCCGATCCGGCCCAAGGTCAGTATCAGATGTCGTTGGTCCGGGGGCTGGCTTTGCATCGCTTCCAGGGCATTCATCACGAGGTTGAGCAGAACTTGCTGGATTTGCGCTTTGTCGGCCAGCACCCTCAAATCCGGCGCCGGGGGCAAGTCAACGTCGTATTCGATTTGCCGGGCGACCAGTTCACTATGCGCCAGGGCCAGGACGCCTTGAATCGTGTCCCTGAGGCTGATGGGCTCGCGCTCGCTTTCTTTGTTGCGGAGCATGGCGCGCAGTCCGTTGATGACCGCTCCCGCCCGCTTGGTGTCGTGCACGATGTTGGTCAGAATCTCCTGAATCAAGGGGGGGTCGGGATTTCCGGCCGCGAGGAAACGCAGACCGGCCTGGGCGGAGCTGAGGATGCCGGTGAGTGGCTGGTTCAATTCGTGAGCCAGCGAGGCGGTGATGGCTCCGGTCTGGGCGACGCGGTCAGCGTGCCAGAGCTGCAAGCGCAGCCGTTGCATTTCCTCCTCGGCCCGCTTTCGTTCTGTGATGTCCTGCACCACGGCGATGAAGTGCCTGGGCTCGCCCCGCTCCGTCCGCACGAGCGAAACGGCGAGGTTGGCCCACACCAGGGAGCGGTCCTTGCGGAAGTAGCGTTTCTCGATCGAATAGGTTTTGATCAGTCCCGACAAAACCCGGCGCACGTGGACCAGGTCCGCCTCCAGGTCATCGGGGTGGGTGAGGTCCTGAAAGGTCAACCCCATCAGCTCCTCGCGCGAATAGCCCAGGATGGCGCACAGTTTGTCGTTCACCCGCAACCAGCGGCCGTCAGTCCCAACATGGGCGATACCCACCGCCGCCTGCTCGAAGGTCGCGCGGTTGATTTCGGCGCTCTGGCGCAGGCTTTCGTCCGAGCGTCCCCTGGCCAGGGCATTGGTGAATACCTGGGCAATCAATTGGAGTCGCTGCACCAGCAGGGGGGGCCAGTCACGCTCCTTCCGGATGTCATTGAAGGACAGAAAGCCGATCGCCGAGCCTCCCCCGGCGGATAAAGGAAGAGTCAAGGAGGTCTTGATGCCGAAATGGCCCCAGACTTCCCGGTCGCGAGCCGCCTCAGGCGGCAGTTCGTCCATGGATGAAACGGCGACCACCTTTCCGGCCATCAGTTGCTGGTGGCACCAGGGAAAGTTCTCTTTTGCGCTCATCCTCGTAATGGGCGGCCCTCCCATCGAGCGATAGTGATGCGTGAGCCGGTAGTCGCCCGGAGTATCCTCCACCGGTTGCCAAAGCGCGGACAAATCCAGCCCCAGGAATTCGCACACGCGACGCTGGGCGTCTTCAATCGCGCCATCCACGTGGGCCGGGGGGAGATTGACGAATCTGGACGAGAGATCGGCGACCAGTGCCCAGAACTGCAAATCCTCCGCCTGCTGCTCCACGATTCGTTTGTGGTCGGTGACATCGCGAATCACGCCAAAAGTCCGGACGTCGCCGCCCGCGGACCGCTCCGCGATTCGGGCAAGGTGGTGGATCCATCTGATCCCGAACACCGGATGCCGGTAGCGATACTCGGTGGAGATTTGACCGATCTTTCCCTCGTGCAATTGCTGGCGTTGTTCCAGCACGCCTGGCCTGTCGCTGGGATGCAGATGCTCCTGCCAGAACAGCACAGGATCCAGGCCCTCCTTCACTTCCGCCGGAACACCGCAAATCTGGCGAAATTGGTTGTCGAAGAAGCAGGTCCCCCCGCCGTAGTCCACCTCGTAGTGGCCCAGTCCGGCCAATTCGGCCGCCGCCGCCAGGCGGCTTTCGCTGGAGCGCAGGGCTCTTTCGGTGTGTTTGCGCTCGGTGACGTCAACGGAGACGCCCATGAGGCGATCCGCCTTGCCGGCGGCATTGACATGCGGACGCCCGCGGGAGGCAATCCATCGTTCGCGGCCATCGCCGAGTCGAATGCGGTATTCGACGTTTACGGGCGCCCCCGCGTGCGCAGCCCGATCGAGGCTCTCCAGGACGCGGCCCCAATCCTGGGGATGAACCGACGCGTGGAAACGTTCGAGGCTGAGGACTTCCCCGGGGGCATAGCCGAAGATTTCTCGAGCCTTTTCAGTGACCCAGAATAGGTTCGTGCCCAGGTCCAGCACCCAGAGCCCGGACTCGGCGGCCTCTGCCGCCAGGCTGAGCCGTGCCTCGCTTTCGCGCAAGGCCTGGTCGGCGCGTTTGCGGGCCAGCGCGTTGGCAACGATTTGCGCCACCAATTCCAGCCGCTTCACCAGCATGTCCGGCCACTGGCGCTCGGCCCGGGTGGTATTAAATCCCAGGGCGCCAACCGGCGCATGGCCGCCCACCGTGAGCGGGACGACCACATTCGACTTGATCCCGAAGTGCCCGTACACCTCCCGGTCGCGTGCCGCCTCCGCCGGCAGCTCATCCATCGAATTAACGACAATGGTGCTGCCGGCCAGCACTTGCTTCTGATACCAGGGAAAATACTCCCGGGTGCTCATCCGTTCGGGCGGTTGGGGACCCTCCTCGGCGCGGTACAGATGAGTGAGTATGAAGGTGTCGGCTTCCCCCGACCATTGCCAAAGGCCGGCCATATCCAAACCGAGCAACTGGCAGATGCGGCGCTGGGCATCCATGATCTCGCGGTCCACTTCGCCGGCCGAGAGGTTGACGAATTGGGACGAAAGATCGGCGATCAGCGTCTCGAAGCGCAGTCGCTCTTCGAGTTCGGCAAGCAAGGCGGTATGTTCCGGGTTCATCCAGCAAAGGGTTCTGCGAAGGCTGGCAGGCTCGCGGTGCGGGCTCGACCATTCCTTGTTTGAGGGCCTTGAAGGTTCGTCAATTCTTCGTTTGGCTTTCTTCCGGGCTTTTGCCCGGACGCGTGCCTTCTCGCCAACGCGACAGACTCGCGGCCGGACACCAACGCGCACCCGGTTATGGGAAACAACCACCCTTTTTTGCCAAATTCGTCGGGACACACAAGTGCATTTTTTTGGCGTTGGGCAAAAAGGAGGAGGCGCAATTCAACGACAAAGATTGGCAAGCGGCCGTTAGCAGGCCCCGTCCGGAGTTTGTTAGAACTGGGGCATGCAAACGAAAACGCATTGTCATCCTGGTGAATCCAACGCGTGCCGGGCCGGCGGACGGCGCCTCCGGCGGGGCTTTACTTTGATTGAGCTGCTGGTGGTCATCGCCGTGATAGCTCTGCTGGCGGCGATGCTTTTGCCGGCGCTGGCGCGGGCGAAGCTCAAAGCCAAATCGCTGGCGAGCCTGAGCAACCTCCGGCAGTTGGGCCTGGGGATGGCGTTGTATCGGGATGACCACCGCGGGTTTTTCCCCGGCCATTCCCTCCCGCCGGTGGCCGGCCAGGCGCGGATGCGGTGGGCGGACCTGATCCATCCCTACATGCAGAATGTGGAAGTTTATCTGAGCCCGGTGCTGCGGCCTGAGGAACGGGTGTATATGAACAAACCCTTCGCGCACACGGCCCCTGGGGGAGTCGAAATTGAGGGGGTCACCCGCTATTATGGCGGTTACGGGTATAACTACCAATACCTTGGAAACACCCGAACCCCGGGAGGGGTCCCTCCGTTCCACGCTTCCGAGCATTCCATCTCCGCGCCTGCCAACACGGTGGTCTTGGGCGACACCAAAGGGGCGAGAAAGGGGTCTCCCTCCCTGCCGTACGGCACGGATGGCTCGGGCGTTTATGTGATGGACCCCCCGCTGGGGTCGCTGGCCATGGGCTCGTTGGGGAGCCGCAAAAGCAGCGCCAGCCCCGGAAGCGGCAACGCCTATTATGAAGGGGGAGAGGACGGCTCGGACGCGCACCGCGCGACGCCTTCGGACCGGAACGGCGGGCGCGTGAATCTGGTCCTGGTCGATGGTCATGCCGAAGCGATGACTCCGGCGGAGCTGGACGGGCGCAGGTTCGGCGCGCCGAACAACGCCTGGTGGAACGGGCGGTTTGACCCTTCCTCGCGCTGATACCGCGCAGATAGGAATTGCCGGGTGGGCGCGGGTTGGCCAAGCTGCCGGCCCGGCTCATGAATTTGACTGAGGCTCAAAGGAAGGCGATCGCCGCCCGCGGCAACGTGTTGGTGGTGGCCGGCGCCGGCACGGGCAAGACGCGCACCCTGGTGGAACGGTGTCTCCAGATTCTGCTGGAGGAACAGCCGCCGGTGACGCTGGACCAGATGCTGATCGTGACCTTCACGGAGGCGGCGGCGGCCGAGGTGCGGCAGCGGATTCGCGCCCGGCTCGAAGAGGAGGCCGGGCGGAGTGCCGCAGGAACGCGCTGGCTCGAGCAGCTCGCCCTGTTCGAGAGCGCGTGGATTGGGACGCTCCACAGTTTTTGTTTCGAACTGGTGCGCCGGCATTTTTACCAGTTGGAACTCGATCCCCAACTGGCGGTGCTGTCCGGGGAAGAGGCGCATCTGCTCGCCCAGGACACGCTTCGCGACCGGCTCGAAAAACATTACCTCAGTCCCAGTTCGGATTCCGAAGCGGTGCGCCACTTGATTCGGACCTACGGGGGAAACTCGGATGCGCCGGTGACGCGGCTGCTGCTCCGGTTGCATCATTACACCCAGACGCTCTCGGATCCGCAGGGCTGGTTGGATCAGCAGCTCGCGCTGTTCGCGAGCCCGGCGCCGGACCGCTGGCGGGAATGGTGGCGCGCGGCGGCCGCCGGTTCGCGCGCACACTGGCTGAGGCGGTTAAGCGCGATGACCGGCAACGACCTGGCCGCCCGGTGCGTTGCGCTGCTGGAGGCAAGTCCGGGCGCGGCGACCGGCAAGGACCTGGGCGACCTGCTGAGCGAACTCAGCGCGATTCCGGCGGCCTGTCCTCGCGGATGCAAAAAGACCTGGCTCAAGCCGCTGGAATGGTTTTTTGACGAGGTCGAGTTCCTGGCCGCGCTGGCCGGGGGGGGCGGGGCGGACCCGCTGGCGGAAGACTGGGAATGGTCGCGGCCGCACATGATCACGTTGTTGGGATTGGCCCGCGAATTCGCCGCTGACTTTGCCGCCGCCAAACGGGAACTCGGCGTGCTGGATTTCCACGACCTCGAGCAATACGCGCTGCGCTTGCTGTGGGATTCGACGACCGGCCAGCCCAGCGCCATTGCCCGCCACTGGCAGCGGCAACTCCGCTTTGTGTTCGTGGATGAATACCAGGACATCAACGCCGCGCAGGACAAAATCATCGAGCTCCTCAGCGGCGAGCCTCCGGCCGCCAACCGGTTCCTCGTGGGCGACATCAAGCAAAGCATCTACCGGTTCCGGCTCGCCGACCCGCGCATCTTTCGCCACTATGCCGCCACGTGGGAGGGGGGCGCCGGCACGGTGATCCCCTTGCAGGACAATTTTCGCAGCCGGGAGGGGCTGCTCGAGTTCGTCAACTCGTTTTTCGGCCCCCTGATGCGCCCTGACTGCGGCGGGGTGGCCTACGATGAAATGGCGCGGCTGCGGTTCGGGGCCCCGCGGGAACGCGCGGCGCTGTCCCGCGCGGCTGACGTCGCGCCGCGGGTGGAACTGCTGCTGCGCCTCACGGGCCAGGAGGATGACAACGGGGCGGCTGCGGATGAGGAGGAAGGGGACAACCCCTGGCAGGACATGGCCGAGGCGGAGAAGGAGGCCCGCAGCGTGGCGCTGCGATTGCTGCGCTGGCGCGACGAGGGGCACCTGATTTGGGACGAGGACGAGCGGCGGTTTCGGCCGGCGCGATGGAGCGACATGGCGGTTTTGCTGCGAGCCCCCTCGGGCAGAGCCGAAAGTTATGCCAAGGAATTCGCGCGGCTGAACATTCCGCTGGAAGCCGCCCGGGGCGACTTCTATCAGACGCTGGAGATCATGGACCTGCTGAGCCTGCTGCAGGTGCTGGATAATCCGTTGCAGGATCTGCCGTTGCTGGCGGTGCTGCGCTCGCCGCTGGTTGGGCTGTCGGTGGATGAGCTGGCCCTGATCCGGCTTGCGGTGGTGAAGGCGCATTACTGGACGGCCCTGGTTCGCTGGCACGAGGCACAACGGTCGCGCGCAGAGACAGCGGCCGCAGGGCCGGCTTGCCAGGAACCGGCGGCGGCCGCTTTGGAGAAGGTGGGTCTTTTCCTGGGCCGCGTGGCGCGATGGCGGGATTTGGCGCGGCAGGTGTCCCTGTCACAGTGCCTGGAGAGCATCCTGGCGGAGACCCACTACGCGGACTGGCAGCGGGCGCAGGAGCGGGGCGAGCAACGTTATGCCAACATCCGCCGGCTGGTCAGCCTGGCGCGGCAGTTCGATCAGTGCCACCGCCAGGGCCTCTTCCGGTTCCTGCAGTTCGTCCAGGCGCAACAGGAGGCCGGCGCCGAGCCGGAAGTTCCGGCGGCCATCACCCGGGACGCGGTCCGCCTCCTGAGCATCCATCAGAGCAAGGGACTTGAATTTCCAATCGTCGTGCTGGCAGACCTGGCCCGGAAGTTCAACGAATCGGACCTGCGGGCCGAGATCATTCTGGACGAGGAGTATGGCCTGTGTCCGCGGATCAAGCCGCCTCACGCCGGCCAGCGTTACCCGAGTCTGCCTTATTGGCTGGCGCGGCGGCGTCAGCGCGCCGAGTTGTTGGGTGAGGAATTGCGCCTGCTTTACGTCGGCATGACGCGGGCCCGAGATACCCTGCTGCTGAGCGCAAGCGTTCCCGCAAAACGCTTTTGGCAGCAGTGGCAGCAGCCGGAGACCGCCCCCGCGCCCGAGCTCGCGCGCAGCCTGGCCGATTGGCTCGCCTTCTGGTTTGCGCGCAACGCGGGACCGGTTCCGGAGGGGGTGACCGAGGGGCAGGGGGGAGGATTGCGCTGGACCCTCTGCGACCAGGGCCCGATTCCGGAGCCGGCACGACCGCCCGCCGCCCCAATCCCCGGTGTCGAGGAAGCAGCTCCGGCGCTTGCGTCCCCGCTCCTCCAGGAATTGCTGGACCGGCTGGGTTGGCGGTACCCCCATCCCGCCGCGACGCGTCAGGCGGCCAAGGCCAGCGTGTCTGAACTGCGGTGTCAAGCAACGGAGGATGACCCGGCGGTTTCTCTGCTCGCCAGCCGGGAGCCGGCTCGCGCGGTCCGCCAACGTCGCCTGGCCGCCCGCCGCGCGGGCGCCAAAGGCGCGGATATAGGCACCGCGCACCATGTGTTCCTCGAGAGTGTCAACCTCGAGCGGGTGTCGAGTCTCGACACCCTCAGGGAGGAAGCCAACCGTCTCGTCCAGGAAGGCCGGCTTGACCGGGAGCAGGCGGCAGCGCTGGATTTGGAAACCATCGCCAGATTCTGGCAGTCGGACCTTGGCTCGAGACTGCTCGCCCGTCGCGCCGACCTGAGGCGCGAACTGGCCTTCACCGCCCGGTTTTCGGCCGCAGATTTGAGCCGGCTCACGGGATTGGAGTTCGAGCCGGGACTGGAGGAGGAGTTTATTGTGGTTCAGGGCGTGGCGGACCTGGTGTTGTTGCAGCCGGAGGCCATCTGGCTTGTGGACTTCAAGACTGACCACATTGAACCGGGAGAAGTCGGCGCCAGGACGGAGTTTTATGCGCCGCAAATCAAGATTTACGCTGAGGCGCTCGCTGGCACTTACCAGCGGCCGGTGACCGAGGCGTGGCTGTATTTCCTCCGTCCGGGCCAGGCGGTGAAGGTCAGCCTGACTTAGAGATTGAGTCGAGACTATTGGCGTCGCGCCTCGGCGCAACGCTCGCGGGGTTCAGGCTCAGGCTCCCAGAGCATCCGGTGCGCCAGCCAGCGGCAATTGGGCCTGGTCGGGGGCGGCGGAACCCTCCGGAGCAGCGGCGGCCTGAGTGCCCGGACTGGATTGAAGCCTCACCAGGGGCGGGCGGAGCAGACGGCCTTGGAAGGTGAAGCCGGGGGCGAGGGTCTCCGCCACGGAGGCGTTCGGCGGGGGATTCTCCTTGCCCTCCACCCACTGATGTTTCTCAGGGTTGAACGCCTCGCCGGCTTCGACGACAAAAGGCACCAAACCCACCCGGCGAGCGGCTTCGCGGCAGGCCAACTGAAACCGCGAAATCTGCTCGATGACCCGCGCTTGACCGGACTGCACGGCCGCGCGGTGCAGCGCAAACACGTGATCGAGGATTCGAACGATCACCTGCAGCCAGTCCTGCTCGGCCCGCCGCAATTTCTCGACCTCCAGCCGCAGGGTGGCTTTTTCGCTCTCGTTGGCCCCTTTCATGAACTCCTTGAAACCTTGAACCTCAGCCGTCATCCGTTCCGCAATCGCCCGGGCCGCGTCCGCGGTCTGGTCGGCGGCCTCCTGGGCAAGCTGCCAGCGGCTGGTGGCGCCGGAAATCTGCTCGGCGACCTTGGCCAGGTCCCCGATTTGAGCCACGACGGAAGTCAGCGCCCCCGCTTCGGCCACTTTGACTGCCGCGCGATACTCGAGCACAAAGGGGAGAATTGCCATCCCCGCCCCCGCCAGAACGCAGAGCGTCACGAGCGCCAATTCGCGGCCGCCCAGGGGATGTGCGCCCTGGGTATAAATGAACCAGGCCAACCCCAACAAGAGGGCGTCCCCCAGGAAGAAAGGCCACTTGTGCAACCGCGGGCTCAGATGATCAAGCATGCTGTAGGATTAAGGGAAGGGGTTGGGCACATCAAGCTTGGTGAATGGGAGGGGTGTCCCCTGGGGCCATTCTGCAGCAGGTTGCCGGGTGTTCCTTTGGCCAAGGGAGAATCGAGAGTCCGTTCTCCTCCAGAGCCCTTGATTCCCTGGCATGTTTCAAGCAGGTCTGAGCGTGACAGTGAAGGCTGCATGGGGTAAGAGGGGAAGTGTCTATGCTCTGGTGGACGCAACGCCAGCTTAAGTCGAAGAATGCCGCCGTGCGCCGGAAAGCGGTCGAAGGACTGTGCCAGGCGCCGTCCGCGCGGCATGTGCGCCTGTTGCGGGCGCTGCTGAGCGATGCGGATGCGGAGGTGCGGCGGTTGGCGGTGACGGCGCTCGGGCAACTGCAGGAGGAGGGTTGCATTGAGGCGCTGGTCGGCGCCTTGCAGGACCGGGACGCGAGCGTCGTGCGCGCAGCGGTTGGGGCGCTGCGCCGCACGCCCAACGAGCGGGTAGTCGTGGTTTTGGCGGCGCTGTTGAGGCATGGCGATGCGAGCGTGCGGGTTTGCGCGGCCCAGACTTTGGAGTCGTTGAACTGGCAGCCCACGAGCCGTTGGGAGCAGATTTGGATGGCGGTGGCTCGGGGCCAGTTCTCCAGAGCGGCCTCGTTCGGCCCGGAAGCGGTCGAGGCGCTGGAGGGGGCGCTGCATTCCGCCGCTTATGGCGCGCGGGTGCGCGCGGTCGAGGCTTTGGGCTCGATTCATCACCCCCGCAGCCGTCAAGTCCTGCTTCAAGCGCTGAAATCACCCGACGCCGCCGTGGCCATCGCCGCGCTGGACGCGATCAGCAATCAGGGGGGCGCGGATGCCGTTGAGGCTGTCGTGCCGATGCTGCGCCATGCCAACAGCGGTGTTCGCGTCGCCGCCATCGAGAGTCTCAGCCGCCTCGGGGCGGAGTCCGCGGTGCTGTTGATCCAGGCGTTGCTGGAGGATTCCAATTGGGATGTTCGGCGCGCGGCGGCGGAAGCGCTGGGGCGGTTTCGGGACCCGCGGGCGGTGGGTTCGCTGACGCGGGCGCTGCAGGACGGCGACGCCGACGTGCGGGAAGCCGGCGCCATGGCCCTGGGCAACCTCAGTGACCGGCAGGCCATCGGCCCTTTGGTGCTGGCGCTGAAGGATCCCCACAGCGGCGTCAGACGGATTGCCTCGGGAGCGCTGGCCCGGATTGACCCGGAATGGAGTCGGTCGCCCGAAGCCGAGGTGGTGGTCGAGCAGCTCAAGGCCTCGCTGGACGACGCCGATTCGGGAGCCCGGCATTTTGTGGAGCAATTGCTCGTGAGCCTCGGAGCGCTGCCGCCGAAAGACGCCCCGGCCCCGGAGGAGGAGGGGGACGAGGAGGCGGTGGCTTCGTCGCCTCTCAAACGCCGCAAGCTGGCGGTGAGTTTATATCTGGCGATGCTCTGCGACCGCGACCGCGACCTTCGCCAGGCGGCTGCCGAGGCTTTGGGACGCCTGGGAGAAAGCCGCGTCGAGGCGGCCCTGGCGCGCGCGCTGACTGATAATGATCCGGGCGTGCGGTGGGCTGCCGAACAGGCCATGAACGCCCTCGGCGCCACTTCACAGGCGGACATCAGTCCCACCGCCTGACACAAAACCTCGTTCCCAGACTCCCCAGCGCCGCGGGCGCGCCCGCGTTCCGACCTGCTTTCGCGTGGACAACAACGCCGCAGGTGTGCAGAATCAAGTTTGAATGCTCCGTATCTAGCTGCGACCCGTATATGTCAATTGCAGGCGGCAGGCAAAAGCGGTTTCTGTTCGTGGACGATGATGCTGGTTTCGTGACCGGCATGGCGGAGCTGTTTCGGGAGTTGTCGCACGGCGCCTGGGAGGTGTTTACCGCGGAGAACCATGCGCGGGCCCTGGCGTTGCTTCGCGAGCACAGCATTGATGTGGCCGTCCTGGACATTGGCATGCCGGTCATGGATGGCCTGGAGTTCCTGCGCTTGTTGCGCCGCACCCATCCCGGCCTGCAGGTGGTGATGCTCACCGGCCTGGCCACCGAGCAAAGCCGCAAAGCGAGTCTGGATGGCGGGGCGGTTCTGTTTCTGGAGAAGCCCGCCGCCGCCGCCGGTTACCAGGCGATCTTCGCCGCGCTGGACGCTCTGACCGATGCCGCCGCGCAGGAGGGTTTCCGTGGCATTATGCGCCGGGTGGGACTGCAGGACGTGCTGCAGATGGAATGCCTGGGACGCAAGTCGTCGGTGCTGGAGGTTTTCACCGGCAAGGTGCGCGGGCGCATTTTCATTCGGGATGGGGAGATCGTTCATGCGGAAACCGGGTCGGTCCAGGGCGAAGTCGCCCTCTACAGTTTGCTGGCGTTGCGAGGGGGGGAATTCAATCTGCTTCCCTTTACGCCGCCTCCGGACCGCACCATCAATGGTCAATACGAATTCCTGCTCATGGAGGCGGCGCGGCTCAGCGATGAGCAGACCGGCGAGCCCCCGCCGGTCAGCCCGCCCCCGGCGGCTATTGAGGCGCCCGGGGTCCCGGAGCAGACCCTCTCTGCCGAAGCGGGAAAGGTCCCGGCTGCAAGCCCGGTGCAGATCGAAGAGCTGGTGCTTTGCTCGGGCACCGGCGAGGTTTTGGACGAGTGGCACTGCCAGGCGTTGGACCAGCGGGTGCAATTCCTCGAGCAGCTCCGGCAGCAGACCGCCCAGGTCAGCGGCCTTTTGCCGGTCGGGCGCTTTGACCGGCTCGAAATCGTATTGCCGCGGGGCCGCATCGTCTGCGACCTGCAAGTCAACCGGCGTGTGTTTCTGCGCACCTCGCGCAGCCCCTCTCCAGGCAGATGAATCCGACTACCCAGGCGTTTTGCGAGCGCTGCCTGACCCTCCCGGGCGTGGTCGCCTGCGCGCTCCGTTCGCCGGACGGCCGGGTGCAACAACGCGTCTCGAAAGCCTGGTTCAGCCCGGCCCAGATTCAGCAGGCCATGACCCGCCTGGCGGTCGCCGCCGACAGCCTGAGGCACCAGGCCCCCGATCCGCAACGAATTTGCTGGACGTTCGAGCACGTCCAGATTCACCTCGCCCCGCGCGCCGACGGCGCTTGTCTGGTGGTGTTCCTCGAGAACCGGCCCGACTTTTCCGCCGAACCGCTCGAGGCGGTTTTCGGCGATTTCATGAACCTGCAAGGCGGATAAGCGGCTTGCGAGGCCTGCCCGGCGCGGCGTCAGCCGACCGCTGAGCGGACCCGCTTCTGGTCAACCGGGGGCCGACCCGCGGGCGGGCGGGGCATTTCGCCCGCGGCGCGCTCCGGAAGGCGGTGGGAACCCAAACCCGTCCAGCGCCCCGCAATCCACCAATTCCGGTTGAGGTTGTTCCGTCCCGTCAATTCGCTGAGGCTACGGAGTCCGGATCCACCTCATCCCACGAACGGATGAGGAAGCGGCTGGGGCCGCGAAGGTTCTCCAGCGCCTCGTCCCAATGGAACCTGAAGTGACCGTTGAGCCTCACATTCCTGACCATGAGGCAGCCACAGAAATCCTGGGAACTGTTGCCGCCGCCGTTCAGTTTCAAGTCGGCTTCGGGGGCCACAAGAACCCCGGTAAACTCGCCGTTGCCGTTGAGCGTGAACGAGGTGACGGTGGGCGCGCAAAGAACGATGAAACTTCCGGCAAAACCATTGGGGTTTAACACTTGATTGCCGCTGACCGAAACCTCGGTGCCGCCACTGTAAACGACGACACTCGCCCCCTGCGCGATGGTGAAGTTCTCGCCGCCAGAGAGTCCGTTTGGCAGGATGAGGCAGGCGTTGGGTCCGGCGATGAGAGTCTTGCCCGTCAAGGCCATGGCGTAGTTGGTTGTGTTGGCGTCCACAACGTGGTCGTAGTAATTGGTCGTATAAGTGACACTGGTCGCGACGGCATCGTAGGTGTAGGTGTAACAAGGGTAGGTATAGGTCGTAAGGGGGTACGTGTAAGTCCTGCCGGTTATCTTATTGTAGGTGTAGCTGCTGATGGACTTGCCATTCTTGCTGTAATTGGTGGTGATGCCCCCGACATAAGTTCCGGCGGCGGGATAGCCGCCGGTGGTGATGGAGGTGAGGATATTGGTGGTCGTTCCCGGGACCGGCGGATTGGGCGGCGTCGCCGTGGTGACCAGATCGTAGTTGGTCAGGACGCCTGTCGGCACCGGGTAGGGCAGGGCGGAGGTGGTGGTGTAGCTCAAGTTGGTGGCCACACCGCCCGGGGGAGCCGAGGCCGGGTAGTTAAGGGTGGTGACCGCGTTGGTGGTAAAGGTGTAGCTGGCCACGATGTTCGTGCGGCCTTGGGTTGGCATGAGGCCGGCGATGCTCGGAAGCGTCGTGTCGGGGAACGTGAAGTTGGCGTCGCGCAGGACATATCCCCGCGCTTCGGCCTCGGCGATGGTGCCGACCTGGTGTCCATGCGGCCCAATGCCGCCCTGGCTGCCGATGGAAACCGGTTGGTTCGGGGAGGTATGGACCCGGCCGTAGATGTTTGCATTCTGAATGCTGACGTAATCCACCAGGCCGCCGATGCTGGCAATGTCGCCACGGTCTCCCGAAAACTTGTTTGGGTCGTAGCGGCCGTTGGTGCTCTTCTGGGGATTGCTGGAGTCGTAGCTGTCCGTATAAACGCCGTTGCCATTCAGGTCAATCACATGCCTGGACACGAGGGCGGCGGTGAACAGGCCGTTCTTGGCGCAGCGCACCCGCACGGCGCGGCTGACGCTCGCGTACTGGGGTTGAGGCGTGCCGATCGCGGCGAAGAGCACGGTGGAGGAGGCGGCGAGGGCGGGCAGCCGGATATCGGCGCGCGCGGTGATGGCCGGAAGGCTGCTGCTGGTCATGTCAATGACGCAGGTGTAGCGGCTGCCGTCGCTCAACGTTTGGCTGCGGGTATAAAGATTGCCGTTGCGGGACCAGCCGTTGCTGTCCAGATTCTCGAAGTTGGTATTGAGGTGTTGCAAGCCCTCCTCGATCCCCGCCTCCACAACGGCGATGGCCAGGTTCCAATATTGCGATCGGACGCCCATGACGTTCTGGTGTTCCACCAGCGAAAGATAACCGGCGACGCTGAACGCAAGGATGGCGGAGATGATGAGCACCACCGCCAGCGTGCTGCCGAGGTTCCTGCCTTTGCGAATAATCATTGTTTTCATATTCAGAAGTTTTTCTGTTTCCGGAGAACGATGCGGGCGGTTTGGACGTTTTCGCTGGTAATGCGGGTCGTAGGGCTGATGGTCATGGAGGTTCGCCAACTCAGCTCGATCGCCTTGGTGGTCTGCCGCCATTGACCCTGCGCGGGGGGGAAGATGCCCCAAACGCCGTTGCTTGGGTTGCGCTGGCGCAGGTCGAAGGTCAGCAGGTCGCAGTTTTTGAGGAGCACCTGATGGCTGCCATCACTGGCGTCCCGGACCAACTGCCGCGTGAGGGGATTGAACGTGTAAATCACCGTCAAACCATCCCCGTTGAGAATGCTTATCGAGGGCGGGTTGGTGGTGACGTTGTTGACATGCGACGCCTGGCGGATCTCCAGGCTCATCTGGTCCATGGCCATGCGGTTCTCCTTGTTGAGCAGCGCATAGTTGGAAATCGCCACGAAGCTCCGCATCGAGTAGAGCGACACACTTGCCAGGGCCGCGCCGACAATCGAGAATATCCCGACCCCCACCATCATTTCAACCAGCGTCCAGCCGCGACGGGCTTTTCCGGCAACCTTAATAAACATAGTTTTGAATCCCGTCTTTGGCGACCAGGGTGGACAGGGTCCGGGTATGCTGGACTCTGCCCTGGGTGGTCCAGTTCAGCGTGATGAGGAATTCCTTCACGTTCGTGGCATAATTCACGCCACTTATGGGAGCGTCCCGGATGGCCAGCGTGCCCTGGTAGGTGACACCGGGAGCTGTCGCTGATTTGGGGTCGTAAACATCCGTGAACGTGCTGGGAACAAAACCCGGGGTATTGACCTGGTCCCAACTGTAGAGCCGGATAATCTCGACTTTCTCGAGCATGATCTGCGTGGCTCGCTGGTTCTCGCGCGCATGTTGCATGATCAAGAAGCCGTAGCCGAAACAAACCATCACCCCGCTCACCGCCACGGTCAGGATGGCCGCAGCCACCACCGTTTCCAC
The DNA here is from genome assembly GCA_964631605.1 of uncultured Verrucomicrobiota bacterium. Lineage (GTDB taxonomy): Bacteria > Verrucomicrobiota > Verrucomicrobiia > Limisphaerales > UBA8199 > JARKQH01. Next base: position 22,897 of record CAZVYG010000045.1, on the reverse strand, counting down.
GAGGGTGTAACCTTTCCTGGACTTGGAGTTGGCGCGTATTTTCACGGTCTTGATTTGCCGACCCAACCGATGCAGCACCGCTCCAGCGCCTCCGGGATGGACACGCCCCCTGAGGGGTCCGTCTCCTGGAGTGTTGGCCTCCGCAAGTCATCGTTATTGAGCAACAACATAAACTTCATCTGCTCGCAGGAACTTGACTGCAGGTTGTGTGCCAACATCAACCCTCGACACGTTTGACCGCCGGCCCAGACATCGTTGATCACGATTGTATCCCTGCGACTTGCGCGTGTCTCAAAATGAAACAGTTGATTTCGGCTGCTCAATTCCAAGCGCTTTGGCTCCTCTTTGAGGCGGGGTTGTCCTTGAATGAGACGGCGCACGAGGACAAAAAAAACCCGGCCGGTTCGCGCCGGCCGGGGGGGACTGCCACAAACTGAATTAGAAGGTCAGCATGATTTCACCACGCAGGAAGCTCATCTGGTCCCGCTGGTTGTAGTAGTCGCCTTCCCAAACGGATTCAGCCCAGAGATGGGCGTTCACGTTTTTGTTGAACTGATACTTGAGCACCAACTGCGCATAGTGGCCGCGGAAATTGCCATCGCCACTGAACAAGCCCGGCGCCACCGTGCGGGTAGGCATATCCTGCGGCGCATAGAGGGCATTATACATGGCGCTGAAGGTCATCTTCTTGATGGGGTTCAGGCTCCAGGCCAAACCAAAGCGCCCGATATTGTTGATCTGGGCGATCTTGCCGCTGGTTTCCAACGGATACGAGTAGATATACAACTCGCTCCAGCGCGGCCATCGGCCCCACAGCAGGTCGAACATTTCGTCCGTCCCCTCGGTGTCGGGATCATCCCCCGAGAGAAACTCCCCGACCAGGCTCAGCTCGTTGTTCAGTTTGTCCTTGAACAGATAGGTGAGCTTGGCTTTGCCGCCGTAGGCGCTGATGGACTTGGAGTCCCAGGCGAGCGGCGAGCTCAGGTCGCTGCGCGTCCAGTCGCCTTTGCTCCCGAATTGGTACGCGCCCTCGACCGAATACTTCCAGTGCTCGGCCGGCGTGCCGGTGATTTTGGCGCCGACGGTGTAAATGTCCGCGTTGTCGCCTTTGCCGGTGTAAACCTGGTCGTCGTGCTTGTAGATGAAGTATCCGTCGAGCTGCATGTTTTCGATGGACTTGTTGGACCCGTAGAGAACCAGGCCCGACTCCCGCTGTTCGGTCAGCATGTAGTTCTTCGAGTAGTCGAGCGTAGGCAGCCAGGCGTCCGGCTGCGGGCTGTGGTAAATCCCAATGACGTCAAAGCGCGTCTTGATTTCCTTCATTTCGTAAGTCACCCGCGCGCTGTCCAGGAAGAAACTCCAGGAGCCGTCCCCGGGGGTGCCGTCCGCCACCAGCCACCAATCATAAAAGTCCCCCAGCAGGATGTCCTGGCGGCCAACGGTGATGGTCAGGGGCTCGTGGTCGAACGGTTGTTTCCACTGCACATTCAGGTTGTCCAGAATGCCATAGCGCCATTCCAACCCCGTGCCGCGCTGCACCCCCGACGAATCGGCATTCTCCTTCCACGCCGCAAAGGATTTCTTCATCCACTCGCGCGGCTCGGCCGACAGCCGCGCGTTGACCGACAGGTTCGTGACCACCCGCGCGGTGGCCCAGAGCCGCGCCCGAAAACGAATCACGTCCTGCTCGTTTAAACCTGCCACATCGTCTTCGGTCAGCGTCAGCGTATTGTTGAGATACTCGTTCCGCGCCCGGAAATCAGCCCCCCACGTCAGCCAGTCGGTGGGATTCTTCGCGTCTTTCATGAACTGTTCGAACGCCGAGGGGGGCGGCGCCGTGCCCGCGGACGTGGACTGCGCCTGGACCGCCAGGCCTGCCCCTGCCAGTATGGCGATAATGAGGATCTTGGTCTTGGTTGTCATAGGATGGTTTTTGAACCAGCGGGCGAGTAACGCCCATGACCCTGGTTCGGTTGTTTCATAGGTTAGCTCTGCACGGGCGGCGCTTTCGCGAAAAGCGCCGCTCACCTTCGCCTGGGTTTGGTTGTTCACAGGTCAGGTTTTCGACCCGCCGCAAACGGATGACTTGTCATCCCATCTGCCGGTGGGACGCGCCGACGCTACGGGAACCCGAACGAAAAGTAAAGCGCAGATAAGCGGTTCTCGGCATTTTTTTGAGGAGAATTTATTGTGCAATTATTGCTTTGGCGCCGCCAATATAGGGTGACTTTCAGCAGGCTTGGCGGCACCCGCTACCTCCCGGTATCCTCGAGCCCGTCATGAGCCTCCTTTCCGATGTGATTGAACTGCGGGTGCGCTACAGCGAGACCGACCAGATGGGGACGTTTTACAACGCGCGGGCGCTGGAGTGGTTTGAATGTGGGCGCAGCGAGCTGATCCGCCGCCGGATGAACATGTCGTATGCGGAAGTCGAGGCGCAGGGTGTGTTTCTGCCGCTGGTCGAGGCCCACCTCGAGTTTCAAGGGGGCGCGCGCTACGACGACCTGCTGCGAGTCGAGTCGGCGCTGGATTTTCTGGGCCGCGCGCGACTGCGTTTTGAGGTTCAGATTATCCACGCGGAAAAGCGGCGGCCGGTCGTTCGCGGCTACACGGTGCATGCGTTTACCGACCGGCAGGCGCGGCCGATCCGGCCGCCGGCGTGGTTTGTCAGCCGCGTGCGCGAGGCGGCGGCCGTCCCCGGCCGGGAGCTTTAATTTCGCCTCGACGACGCGGCGAACGCAAATTCGCCGTTGCGCGCGGGGCGGCGATTCGGTTAGAAACAGGCAAGTCATAACGCCGCACTAATTATGAGCAAGAATGTGAATGCGCCGAGTGGAACGTTCCACCCGGTCAGCGCGCCGGATTTTCTACCCCTCCCCCAGTTGCGGGCGCTCCAACTGCAGCGGTTGAAACAAATCGTTGAGCGGGCCTATGAGCGCGTCGCCTTGTTCCGACAGCGGATGAAGGAACGGGATTTGACGCCGGAGGATGTGACGCGCCTGGAGGACATCAGCAAGCTGCCCTTCACCGTGAAGACCGATCTGCGGGACACGTACCCCTTCGGCCTGTTCGCCAGCCCCATGAAGGAGATCGTGCGGCTGCATGCCTCCAGCGGCACCACCGGCAAACCGATCGTGGTGGCCTACACTCGCGAGGATGTCCAGGTCTGGACCAATGTCATGGTCCGCAGTTTTGCCGCCTGCGGATTGCATGAGGGGGACATCATCCAAAACGCCTACGGGTATGGTTTGTTTACCGGCGGCCTGGGCGCGCATTACGGCGCCGAGGCGCTGGGCGCCACCGTCATCCCCATTTCGGGCGGCAACACCCAGCGTCAGCTCATGGTCATGAAGGATTTCGGAACCACCGCCATCTGCTGCACCCCGAGCTACTTCCTTCACCTCATTGACCAGGCCGAGGAGGAAGGCATCCGGCTCAAGCAACTTCCCCTGCGCGCCGGCGTGTTCGGCGCCGAACCCTGGACGGAGTCCATGCGGCGGCGCATCGAAGCCGACAGCGGCATCAAGGCCTTCGATATCTACGGCCTGTCCGAAATCGTCGGCCCCGGCGTCGCCATGGAGTGCGAATGCCAGGCCGGCCCGCACATCTTCGAAGACTACTTTTACCCGGAAATCGTGGACCCCAAGACCGGCAAACCGCTGCCCGACGGCGAGGAAGGCGAGCTGGTGCTGACCACGCTGGGCAAGCAGGCCATGCCCATGATTCGGTATCGCACCCGCGACATCACCGCCCTGGCGTCGGACACCTGCGAATGCGGACGCACCCTCCGCCGCATCAAGCGCATCTCGCGCCGCAGCGACGACATGTTCATCATCCGCGGCGTCAATGTTTACCCCTCGCAGATCGAAACCGCCTTGTTGAAGGTCGAAGGCGCCCTGCCGCATTACCAGATCGTCCTGACCCGCGAGCGGGACCTCGACGTGATGGAGGTGCAGGTCGAAGTCACCCCCGAGGTCTTTGGCGACACGGTCGGCGCCCTCGAGCAGTTGCAGCAAAAGCTCAGCCGTTCGATCGAATCCACCGTCGGCGTGCGGGCCAACGTCCGCCTGGTGCAACCCCGCACCCTGCAGCGGAGCGAAGGCAAGGCCAAACGCGTTATTGACCAGCGCAAACTGTAATCCCTGGAGAGCCTTATGAAAGTAAAACAACTGTCGCTGTTCCTCGAAAACAAGCCGGGCGCCCTCAGCCATCCCATCAAACTTCTGGCCAAGGCCAAATTCAATCTGCTGACGCTTTCGCTGGCCGATACCCAGCAGTTTGGCATCCTGCGGCTGGTGGTCCGGGATTGGCAGAAGGCCAAGAAACTCCTCGAGTCCGCGGGGTTCGTGGTGAAGGTGACCGACCTGGTCGCCCTCGAGGTGGCCGACGAGCCGGGCGGGCTGGCGCGGGTGCTGGCCTGCCTGGAGAAAGCCGGCGTGAATGTCGAATACATGTACGGCTTCACGCTCAAGCATGAAGGCAAAGGGTTGCTGGCCTTCCGCTTTGACGATCCCGACCAGGCCATCGCGGCGCTGCAGCGCAAGGGCATGAACCCCGTCAGCTCGGCTGAGCTGTTCAAGCGGCTTGAGGACTGACCCTTGGCCGCCGGGCGTAAGCCCGGCGGGCGCAGCCTTCCGCGGCCCGATATGAATGCTCCTGCCTTGGTTTCCCGGTTTGCCCGTCGTTCCCGCTCCACCGCTGGGTTGCTGGCCGGCCTGGCCGTCGGGGTTGCCCTCGGCGTGACCGGCTGCCGCCATGGCCGGGCCCCGGCGTCCTGTTGTGCGCCGCCGGCGTTCGCGGATGCCGCATCGCCGACCGCCCGGTCGAATGCCCCGGCGCCCGCTACTACCAACCGCCCCACGCCGCTTCCCAAGCGGCTGACCTACACCCCGCGGCCCTATCCCGTGGACGAACGGGGATTCTCGCCTGTGGACAAGGCGCTGGCCAAGGCTTATGCGCGGGAGGAGATGATCACCGATGACGAGGAGGGCTCGCTGAATCCCTACATTATGCGGGTGATCGCGGCCTACCCGCTGGATGGTTCCTACCCCTACCACTGCAGTTGGGAACCGCGGGAGTATGACATCTACAACGGCGTGACGCAGGATTTGTGGTATCAGGGCATGGTGGTGGCCAAGGCGTATCCGGACGGCTCGCGCTGCAGTTATTGTTGCGGCTTCACCTTCGAGGTGTTTGTGCGCGCCATGAAGCTGCGCAACATCCAGAAGGGGCTGGACCCCGACAACTTCAACGGCATGACCTTTCACGACTTGTTTAACCTGCTGCAGATTTGGTATATCGAGGGCAAAGGCGATTCCGAGCAGCGGGGAATTGTCGCCTACGGCCTGGGCCGGGCGATTACGGACCTCGAACAGGCGCGACCGGGCGACATCCTGAGCTACAGCACCACGCCGCCGGGCGGGCACTCGACGATTCTCATTGATTGGCAGCGCGACGAACAAAACCGCATCGTCGGTCTGAAGTACTTTTCCTCCAACTTGTCCGGGACGCGGGGAGTGGGTTACGGCTCGGGCAAGTTCAGCGACGCCAACAACGGCCGGGGGATTTTGCGCAATTCATTGAAAATCGCCCGCGTGGGTGCCATCAAAGACTACCGGCCGTTCAACCGGGCGGACATTCCCTGGCGTAACGCCTACGCTCCCACCCAGCCGGATCGCATTCTCTATTTGCCCGCTCCAAGCGCCGCCCCCGTCGGCGCGGCCGATTCCAAACCCTAAACCCCGTCGGCGATGACCTGGGTCAAACGCTGGTTCCGGCCCCTCCCATGGGGCGGGCTTGCTTTCTGGGCGTGGATGGTCCTCGCGCCGGTCTTCCTTCCGATTCCGGCCCCTGGCGCCGGATCGGCAACCGGCACCCGCGGCATGGTCGCCTCGGGCCATCCGCTGGCGACGCGCGCCGCCTTGGCGGTGCTGCAGGACGGGGGGAACGCCATTGATGCGGCCGTGGCGGCGGGCCTGACGCTGGGGGTGGTGGACTCGCACAATTCCGGCATCGGCGGGGGCTGCTTCATGCTGATTCGGACTCACACCGGGCAGTTGGTAGCGATTGACGGGCGGGAAGCGGCCCCCGCCGCAGCCACCCGCGACCTGTTTGTCCGCAACGGCAAACCGGCGCCTGAGTTAAGCCAAACCGGCCCGCTGGCCAGCGGCGTGCCCGGGGAACTCGCCGCTTTTGATTACGCGCTGCGTCATTACGGGCGCAAATCGCTCAAGGAGCTTTTGCTACCGGCGGCGGATTTGGCGGAGCAGGGGACGCCTTTGGCAAGCATACCACCCACTTCTCGGTGGCGGATGCGGAGGGCAATTGGGTCGCCTGCACCGCCACGATCAACACCACCTTCGGTTCCAAGGTTGTGATTCCCGGCACAGGCGTGCTGTTGAACAACCAGATGGACGATTTTTCGATCCAGCCCGGGATTCCCAACTATTTCGGCCTGATCGGAGGCGAGGCCAATGCCATCGAACCGCGCAAACACCCCCTCTCGAGCATGAGCCCCACCCTGGTGCTCCGCGACGGCCAGCCTGTGCTCGCCCTCGGCGCCGCCGGCGGGCCAAAGATCATCTCCGCAGTTCTCCTGGGCCTGGTGGCCTGCCTCGACCTCGGAATCTCTCCCGCCGAAGCCCTGGCCGCTCCGCGCCTGCATCACCAGTGGTCCCCCGACGAGTTGATGGTCGAGAAAAACTTCCCCGCCTCCCTCCAGGAGGCATTGCGCCAGCGCGGCCATTGCGTCCGCGAATTGCAGTCCCACTCGATCGCCCAACTGGTGGCGCATGATCCCGGGAACCAGCGCTTCACCGGCGCCGCGGACCCGCGGTCCCGCGGGCTGGCCGCCGGCTGGTAGGAGGCGGGGGCGCCCCCACCCCAGGAAAATCAGTGATGCTGATAGTGTAAGTCAGTACTCCTTAAAACTGCTTGCACGCTTCCAGCGGCGATGCTACCTTTCGCCACCTTTTTCTGAACATGACTGAAACTATTATGAAACGACATCTGGCTTTGGCCGCTGTGACCGCCCTCGGGTTCGCCTTTCCGGTCGCCGCGGGTGAGATTGTGGGAACCGTCACGCTCAAGGGGACGCCGCCCAAAGAAAAGGACATCTTGCCGCTGAAGGAAGACCCGAATTGCGGGAAGCTTCACACCAGCACGCCGACCACCAAGTTTTATGTCGTGGGCGCCAAGGGCGAACTGGCGGACGTGGTGGTGTCGCTGGAGGGGATCAGCGGCAAGTCCACCGGCCCGAGCGCCAAGCCGGTGGTGATGGACCAGAAGAACTGCCTTTACGTGCCGCAGATTCTGGCGGTGCAGACCGGCCAAAAGCTGTTGGTGAAAAACTCCGATCCGGTTCTGCACAATGTGCACTCCGTCCCGACGGTGGCCGGCAATCCCGAGGATAACAAGGCGCAAATGCCGGGCGGGGGCGACCTGACGTTTTCATTTCCGAAAGCCGAGGAGTTCGTCAAATTCAAGTGCGACGTGCATCCCTGGATGTTCGCCTGGGTGAGCGTGTTTGATCATCCCTACTTCGCCGTCAGCGGGGCGGATGGCACCTTCAAGATCACCAATGTCCCTCCGGGCAAGTACACCTTGAAGGCCAATCACCGCAAGGCCGGGGTGGTGACCCAGGAAATCGAAGTCAAGGACGGCGCGCCGACGACCGTCGCGCTCAGCCTGGACGCCAAATAATTGTGACTGTGGAAAGCCGCTGCGGTGATGAGCCCCGGCGGCTTTGTTTTTTTCCCAAACCGACTGCGCGCAGCATGGATTCAGCGAGCAAGCATTCCCGCCCACTGCATTGGTTTGCGTGTCTGACCGCCGCAGTCACGCTGTTGCTTCTCGGCGTGGGCGGATTGGTCACCAGCCACGGCGCGGGCATGGCGGTGCCGGACTGGCCCACCACCTACGGCTACAACATGTTCTTTTTCCCGTTCTCGTATTGGATGGGAGGGGTGCTCTACGAGCATAGTCACCGGCTGGTGGCCACGCTGGTGGGGGTGTTGGTCGTGGGGCTCACCCGTTGGCTGGGAGGGCGGCCCTCGCGCCTGCCGCTGGCAATCATGGGCAGCCTCGAGTTTCTGGCCGGCTTGTTACTCGCCGCGCTCGGGCCGCAGTGGAAGGGCGCCGGCCATTTTCTGGCGGGCATTGGCGGCGTGGTGTTGGTGGCGGCGGCCGTCTGGGCGCGCAACGCACCGGCGCCCCGGCCCCTGCCGTTACTGGGCTGGCTGGCTTTTTTCGGGGTGCAGATTCAGGGATTGTTGGGCGGGTTGCGGGTGGTGCTTTACCAGGATGAAATCGGCATCTTTCATGCCACCCTGGCCCAATTGTTCTTCCTGTTGCTTGGCGTGATTGTCCTGCTAACGAGTCGTTGGTGGAAGACTCTCGTTGCTGGCCTGTCAGAGGCCCGCCCGCGGATTCCCTCGCGGTTGTCCTGGTGGATCCTCGGGGCGACCGCGCTGATTCTGGTTCAGTTGGTGATTGGGGCCACCATGCGGCATCAGCACGCGGGCCTGGCCATTCCCGATTTTCCGCTGGCTTATGGCAAGCTCTGGCCCGCCATGGATGCCCGTTCGGTTGCGGCTTACAATCAGCAACGCCTGGAAGTCACGGCGGTCAACCCCATCACCGCGTTTCAGATCGGGCTCCAGATGACCCATCGGCTGGTTGCCCTGGGCATTCTCGCGGCGGTCGCCGCTTGCGCCGCACAGGCCTGGCGTCTGGCTCGACGCCGGGATGTCGCGGTGGCGGCGGGCGCGGTGACGCGGCCGGTTCGCAGCCTGGCCCGGCTCTGCCTCGGGTGGCTCGGGTTGATTCTTGTCCAGGCCCTGCTCGGCGCGGCGACGATATGGTCGAACAAAGCCGCGGATTTGGCGACGGCGCACGTGATTTTTGGCGCGCTGTCCCTGGCGCTGGGCGGGGTGGCGAGCTGGGTCGCCTTCCGGATTCTGATTCCGGCACGCGGCGGGCTCGAGGTGTTCGAGCCGGAACTTCGGCAAGATCACAATCCAATTGGCAAAACCGCTTCCCGATTGTTCCCCGGGCGAACCCAACCCTCAGGCGCCGCGGGCCACGCAAGTTGATTCATGAAAGTAACCGCGCCATCCCTTCCCGCTGCCGCAGTGGCTGACAAAAGCCGCTGGGCGCTTTACGCGGATTTATTCAAGGCACGGCTCAGCACGCTGGTTCTGTTGACGACGTTGGTTGGATTCTACCTCGGCGTTGTGGGCCGCGTGGACTACTGGCGCCTGTTCCACACGATGCTCGGCACCGGCTTGATCGTGGCCGCCGCCGCGGCGCTCAATGAACTGTTGGAACGCCGCTTTGACGCGCGCATGAAACGGACCCAAGACCGCCCCCTCCCCTCGGGACGCATTAAGCCCGAAAGCGTTTTCCGCATGGGCGTCACGGCGGCGGTCGCCGGCCTGGTTTATCTCGCGGTCGCCGTGAACCTGACGACGGCCTTGCTGGGCGGCCTCTCGCTGGTTTGTTATTTGTTCATTTACACGCCGCTCAAGCGGATCACCTGGTGGAACACGGCTGTGGGAACCATCCCCGGGGGATTGCCGCCCCTGATGGGCTGGACTGCGGCGCGCGATGGCTTTTCTCCGGAAGGCTTGTCGCTGTTTCTGATTCTGGCCTTCTGGCAGATACCGCATTTCATGGCCATCGCCTGGATCTACCGGGATGAATACGCGCGGGCCGGATTCAAAATGCTGCCCGTCGTCGAGCCCGACGGCAAGCGCACCGCCCGGCACGCGATGCTGAGCACCCTGCTGCTTTTGCTCGTTGCGGTGTGGCCGTTCCTTCTCGGACTCACCGGCAAAACCTATCTTTGCGGAGCCGTGCTCCTGAGCCTGGCTTACCTCGGGTGCGCCCGCAAATTCGCGCTGGACCTCAACCTCTCGACCGCCCGAAAACTGTTCCTGGTCTCCATCCTTTACCTCCCCCTGTTGCTGGTATTGATGGTGCTGGACAAGGCGCGTTTTTACTGAGTCAAAGCCTATGTTGACAGCCAACATTGCTTCAAACCTGGTTTTTTGGAGATTGTCATTGCAATAACAAAATAAGGTCATCATCACAAATCAGTTTCGATTCCCCATGCAGGCTACCACTCATGCCATCCCGGCTTCCGCACTCGACGAGGCGCACCACGGAGAGCTGGGGTTTTGGCGCACCTACATCTTCTCGACCGATCACAAAGTGATTGGGATTCAGTACGGCATTACGGCGTTGTGCTTTTTGTTCTTCGGCTTTCTGTTGATGCTGATGATGCGCTGGCAAATCGCGCATCCCGGCGAGCCGGTGCCCGTCGTGGGCCCGCTGCTTGCGGCGGTGCTGGGGGATGTGGCGGCCAGGGGGGTGATGTCTCCGGACCTTTACAACTCCTTTGGCGCCATGCACGGGACGATCATGGTGTTCCTGGGCGTGGTGCCGCTGGCTGTGGGCGCCTACGGCAACTACCTCGTCCCGTTGCAGATTGGCGCGAACGACATGGCCTTTCCCCGGCTCAACATGATGAGTTACCAGGTTTATTTCCTGGGCGGCATCATCATGCTCACGAGCTTTTTCATCCCCGGCGGCGCCGCCCAGGCGGGGTGGACGTCGTATTCGCCCCTGGCCACGGCCATTCCGACCGACGGGCAAACCTTCTGGCTGATCGGGATGGTCTTCCTGATCACTTCCTCCTTGCTGGGGTCGGTGAACCTGATCACGACCATCATTCAACTCCGAGCGCCGGGGCTGACCTGGATGCGGCTGCCGTTTTTTGTCTGGGCGCAATTCACCGCCTCGTTTCTGTTGCTGCTGGCGTTTCCCCCGCTCGAGACCGCCGGGATCATGCAGTTGATGGACAAGTTGGCCGGCACGAGTTTCTTCCTTCCGACCGGTCTGGCCATTGGGGGCAAACTGGCCGACATCAGCGGAGGCGGCAGCCCGGTGTTGTGGCAGCACCTCTTCTGGTTCCTGGCGCATCCGGAGGTTTATGTGCTGATTCTGCCGGCGATGGGCATCATCGGGGAGATCATCGCCAACAACACGCGCAAGCCGCTCTGGGGCTACAAGTCGCTGGTGTTTTCGGTCCTGATGATTGGGTTCATCTCGTTTCTGGTCTGGGCGCATCACATGTATCTGACCGGCATGGGGACGCGGATTTCGGCGTTTTTCCAGACCACCACGATGCTCATTTCCATTCCTTCGGTGATTTTGATCACGGCGTTGTTGATTTCACTCTGGGGCGGGTCCATCCGGTTCAACACCCCGATGTTGTTCGCGCTGGCCTTTCTGCCCATGTTCGGCATTGGGGGGTTGACGGGTCTGCCGCTGGGGTTCAGCGCCAGCGACATTCACCTGCACGACACCTACTACGTGATCGGCCATTTCCACTACGTGGTGGCGCCGGGCACCATCTTCGCGCTGTTTGCCGGCATCTACTTCTGGTTCCCCAAAATCACGGGCCGGCGCATGAGCGAGTACTGGGGCAAGGTTCATTTTTGGGGATCGCTGCTGTTCATGAACATGATTTTCATGCCGATGTTTATTCAGGGCCTGGCCGGGATGCTGCGCCGCATGTCTGATGGCGGCGTGCAATACTCCGTTTTGAAGGTCCAGGGCGCCACCGGGGCGCTGAGCGCGCCGGTCCTGGGGCTCAACAACTTCATCCTCTGGGCCGCAGCCGGCCTGGCGATTGCGCAGATTCCGTTCATCATCAATTTCTTTCATAGCATTGTGAAGGGCGAGCGGGTGCACAGCGACAATCCGTGGGAGTCCACCACCCTGGAATGGCAGACGCCGACGCCTCCCCCGCATGGCAATTTCCTCAAGCCGCCCCAGGTGTATCGCGGGCCTTACGACTACAGCCTGCCGGGTTATGCCAACGACTACGTGCCCCAGAACCAGCCCCCGGGCTGAGCCGCTCTCCCCCAACGACACTCCCTTTAACGACAACCATGGACATCCCTTACACCGTTCAACCCCGGCCGGACACGGGGGTTTACAATGCCAAGGTCGGCATGTGGCTGTTCCTGGCCTCCGAGGTGATGCTCTTCGGCGGGCTCTTTTCGGCCTATATCATGTTGCGCGTGGCGGCGCCGGAAGGCACCTGGCCGCATGGCTGGCTGAGCATCCCGCTTGGCACGCTCAACACGCTCATCCTCGCCCTGTCAGCGGTGACCGTGCTTTTGGCCTGGGCCGCCTGCAAAGCCCGCCTGTTTGACCGGTACAAGTTCCTCCAGGGCATTACCCTTTTGCTGGGCGTCATCTTCCTGGGGATCAAAGGCTACGAATACCACGACAAGCTCACGCACTACACCGTCGTGCTCAAGGACGGGCGCATCGCCGACGGTCACCTCGTCTCGGCAACCGGTTCCGAGGTCGTCCTCAAGGGCGAGTTCGTCGCCGAACGCAGTGATTTGGCCGACCGGCGCGGTCGCGCCAAAAGCCATGAGGAAATCCGCATTGCGCGGGACCAGGTTCAGAAAATGCAGCGCTACGGCCCCGCCTATAACATCTACCTGGCTCTCTATTTCACGCTTACCGGCCTGCACGGCCTGCACGTCATCGGGGGCCTGGTGGTTTTCGCGTTTCTGTGGGGGCCGGGCAGCCGGTTGTGGCGGACCGATCCGGACCGGTTTACGAACCGCGTCGAGGTGGCCGGCCTGTTCTGGCATTTTGTGGACCTGGTGTGGATTTTTTTGTTTCCAGTATTATATTTAACGTGAATTATGAGTGATGTTGATACAAGCGCGTTTCAACAGCAGGTTCGCCGTTGCGGCGTCATATTTGCCGCCGTCGCCTGCGTCACCTTGCTGATGGTGGGGACGGCCTACGCGCCGCTGGGGGCCGGGGCGTTGAGGATCGGGCTGATTCTGGCCGCGGCGGCCGTGAATGCGTCGCTGGTTGGGGGCTACCTGATGCACCTGTTTTCGGAGCGGCGGGCGATTTACGCCGTGCTGGTTTTTACAGCCATTTTTTTTGTGGCGTTGATGGGGCTGTCGGTCTGGGCGCAACAGGATCATCCCGTGGTCGCACGATAAGAGGTTATGTCACTTAAAGCGGTTCATTTGATTTTTGTGATGGCGCTGAGCGGTTTGTGCGCGGGGCTGGGAGTTTGGAAGCTGTCGGATTTTTTCCGTCCGCAGGGTCAGGGGGTTGACCTGGCGTTGGGCATTGGGGCGGTGCTCTGCGCGGCGGGCGTGGTGGTTTACGGGCGTTACTTCCTGAGAAAACTCAAATCGGTGGGTTATCTATGAAACGATGGATGCATTGGAGTTTGGGAGCGGCCTGGGCGGGAATGGTGCTGGCCCCGGGCCGGGCCTCCGCCTGTGCCATTTGTTACGGGGAGCCGGATTCCCCGGTGTCGCAAGGGCTGACATGGGCGATTTTGGCGCTGGTGATGGTGGTCATGACCGTGTTAAGCGGCGCGGTGGCTTTCTTCGTCCAGGCCAATCGCAAGGCGACGCTGATTCAGGCTTCGGAAAGCGCGGTTGCGCTGGTTGAAAAGACATGAACCGATACATGGAGAAACTGCTGGGTTTGCCGCCGCTGGCCTCCGAGCACGGCCAGGGGGTGAACGATCTGATTTCCTACCTGCACTGGCTGATGATCATCCTGTTCGTGGGCTGGCTCTGCTACTTCGGGTTTGTGCTCTGGCGGTTCAACCGCAAGCGCAGCGCCAAGGCCGACCCGGTCGGGGTGAAAAATCACGCTTCGAGCTACCTCGAGATTGTCGTGGCCGGCGTTGAAGCGAGCCTGCTGCTGTTTGTGGCCCTGCCGTTGTGGGCCCAGCGCGTGGACCAATTCCCCAGCCAGAGCGAATCCACCGTCCTGCACATAGCCGCCCAGCAATTCGCCTGGAACGCCCGCTACGCGGGCGCGGATGGGGAGTTCGGGCGTCAGGACCGCGTGCTGGTGAGCAATGACAACGTTTTTGGGATTGATCCGGCCGATGCGAAGTCCAAAGACGATGTGCAGGTGCTCAACGAGATTCATGTGCCCGTCAACAAGCCTGTCATCGCTTACATCACCTCGAAGGACGTCATCCATTCGCTGAAAATTCCGGCGATGCGGGTGGCGCAGGATGCCGTGCCGGGGCTGCGGGTTCCCATCTGGTTCAAGCCGGTCAAAGAGGGGCGGTATCAGATCTACTGCGCCCAGCTCTGTGGCAACGGCCATGCCAGCATGGCCCAGGGGTTTCTCGTGGTCGAAAGCCCGGACGCCTACGACCGCTGGCTGGCGTCCAAGGCCGGGGCCGCCACGAGTTTCGAATAACCTCGACCAGCGGTTGGTTCCTGCCGGGGTTCGGCTCGAGGTTTGGCGGCGGGCGGGCTTGCTCTACCTAACCATCTGTTCTTATGCTTTGATCCCGATGAATGAGCGCGCGCGAAGCAGCGAGCGGTTTCTCTGGGTGGGCCTGGGGCTGACCCTTGCGGTCGTGTTCCTGGGGCTGCTGCTGGGCGTGCTGCGTCTCCGCATGAGCCAGGCGCGCGCCCAGGCGCTGCCGGTTTACGGCCAGGTATCCGATTTCGTGCTGACCAACCAGAACGGACAGGCGGTTTCCCTTTCCAACCTGCTGGGGCGCGTCTGGGTTGCGGACATCGTTTTCACGCGCTGTGCCGGTCCGTGTCCCCGCATGACGCAAAAAATGGCCCGCATTCAGGAGGCCCTGGGACCGGACAGCAACATCCGTCTCGTGACGCTCACCACCGATCCGGATTTTGACACCCCGGAGGTACTCCGGGCTTACGCTCAGCGGTTCGGCGCCGACACCCATCGCTGGATGTTTCTGACGGGGTCCAAGGCGCAAATCGCCCGCCTGGCGATTGACTCGCTCAAACTGACCGCGGTGGAAAAGCGACCGGAGGAACGCGAGTCTCCCGAGGACCTGTTTATTCACAGCACGATTTTTGTGGTGGTGGACCGGCAGGGGCGGCTGCGGGGGATTTTTGAGACCGAAGGGGAGGGGATTGATTCTCAAGCGGTGACACAGCAGGTCGTGGCCGCCGCGCGGCGACTGGAGCGCGAACGATGAGCCTGGCCGACCTGCCGGTGGTCAATGCCGGTCTCAACGCGCTGAGCACGATCTTTCTGACCGCCGGCTACCTGTTCATCCGGCGGAAGAACCAGGCCGCTCACCGCAAGTGCATGCTGGCGGCGTTCAGCACGTCGGTCCTGTTCCTGGTCTGCTACCTCACCTACCACACTTACGTGGCATACGTTCTCAAGCGCGGCCCCACGGTGTTCCGCGAGCCGGCGGGGTTTCGGCCCATTTACCTGGCCATTCTGGGCTCGCACACGCTGCTGGCGATGGTGGTGGTCCCGCTGGCGCTCGCCAGCCTCTATTACGCGCTTCGCCAGCGGTTCGACACCCACCGGCGCATCGCCCGGTGGACGTGGCCGGTGTGGATGTACGTGTCGGTCACCGGCGTGTTGATTTACCTGCTGCTCTACCAGGTGTTTCCCCAGCCCTGAGCCGGCTCAGTCCGCCAGATTCCTGAGCTCGTCGCGCACCTGGGCGGCGCGCTCGTAGTCTTCGCGTTTGACGGCTTCCTCGAGCGCGCGTTCCAGCCGCTCGCGGGGGGTGAGCGGGCGTTGCGCGCGAATTTCCTCGAGCATCGCCTCCAGCGAGAACACTTCGCCGCTCTGCTCGGCGGCCTCGGGCCGGCCATGCTCGCGGAAGAACCCGCGAAGATGCTCGAGCCCCTCTTCGAGCACCTGGACCGCCAGCGGGTAATCATTGGCTTGGAGCGCCTCGGCGGCCTTGGCGCGCGACAGCACCAGCCAGATCTGCGGCTCGAACTGGCACAACGACCACGCCATTTCCTCTGTCTGGGCATGCCGGGCGACGAAACTCAAAACCGCCAGGTTCCGTTCCGCGTCTCGAACCACGGCGGCGTATTCCTCCAGTTGCAGCAGGCAAAAGCAGCGTTGATGATACTGCATCGCCTCGAGTTGCACCTTGGCGCAATCCTCCGGGCCGAGGCGGAAGTCCGCATCCTGCCCTTCATGCGTGGCAACATGTTTGTAAAGGCGCGACTGGTAATACTCGAACAGCGACGGAAATCCGAAGGGGCGCTTGCCGTCCGGCCGGCCCTGGAGATTCATCTGCAGCAGGCCGAGGTCCACCCGCAATTGGATTTTTTCCGTGCCGTCCCGGCTGCGGAACCGGCGGACCAGCACCTGGCCGGGCCGGAACTCCCATGCGTCGAGCAGGTGTGAGATGTCAAAATCCATGCCCCGAATATGAAGAGCCGCGGCGGCGAAGTCAACGCCCCCCGGCGGCGGATGACCGGGCGCGTCCCCGGGCCGTTTCCCTTGCGCAGCCCAGGAGGCGGACCAGCCCGGCGTGGAGGGCCCGCGGGGCTCCCGCCACCTCATAACTGCGGCCGCAGGTCCGGGGGTCCAGGTCGAACACCAGCGCCCGCCCCGACAGGTCCGTCACGCGTCCCCCGGCTTCCGGCATCATCAAACACACCGGCGCAATGTCCCAAATCTTGGTGTTCAAATTGACAAAACACCCGAACTGCCCCTCGAGCGTGTAACAAAAATCCACCAGCGAGTTGGTCGCCCGGATGTTCCGCACCCCGGACCCCACCCGCCGCAGCAGTTCCACCTGTCCCCGCGTGCTGCGCGTGCTGCCGCCGGGATCGAACCCAAACCCGCACAACACCGTGGACAAGTCCTTCGTCCGGGTGGTGTGGATGCGGCGCCCGTTTTTTCTGACCCCCGCTCCCGCCGCGGCGAAGTACAACGCCTCGGCCGCCGGGAGGTACATCGCCGCGGCGAGGGGTTTACGGCCCTGCAGGAGGGCAATCTGCACGCCGAACCAGGGCAGCCCCGCCAGAAAGTTCGACGTTCCGTCCAGCGGATCAAGGATCCACGTCCGCCCGGAGGTTCCCTGCCGGAACCCCGCCTCTTCCGAGATGAGGTTATCGTGCGGGAACCACGACTTCAGCCGGGCCAGCACGCAAGCCTCGGCGGCCAGGTCCGCCTCGCACACCACGCTGTACGGACTCTCCTTTTGCCGGACCGTCCGGATGCGTCCAAAATGGCGCTTCAAGACGTCTCCGGCCTCCCGGACCATGCTGGTCATGCACTGCTCAAGGTCTTTCGCGTTCATCATTCTCCCCCAGCATCCCTCGCCCCGCTGCCGAGAGCAATCCCGAGTTGACGCTCTGCGCCGCGGTGGAGGGGGTGCTGCAGAGTCCTCTCCAGCCCGGCCGGCCTGGCCCGACACGGGGCCGAAGGCGGCGCATGGGCGCAAGAAAAAGGCCGGCACTGAGGCCGGCCGTGGAAAACCCGATGGAGAAAGAACCTTAGCTGGTCTTTCTGAACCGCCGAATGGTGCTTGCCGCAAACGGCAGCAGCAGCAGCGCCCCGGCGAGGATCGTGCCGGGCTCGGGAACGGCAGGGATGGGGGCCAGCTTATCAAAGGACCAGGCCGAACCGCTCCAATGTGCCCTTTCGTTTCCCACGAGAGCTGTCCCATTCCAGGTATATACATAGAAGTCGAGAGCGTTAGCTTTAGTGCCAGCAAATTTTACCGTGAAATTCACGCTGGTTGAAGAACTCGTCCTTGAAGCGATAAGATAAGTTGTAGAAACTGAGGTTGCGCTCCAGCCGGGCTGACTGAACGAATAAACCCAAGGCGACTCGAAGCTGTCTCCGGGTGAGTACATTATCAAATCCATGCGGGTGAACGCGGAGCCGCCAATGTCCCCTGAACTCTGATTGAACATCTGTTCCCAACTGCCACCCTCGACGGGGTCACCTATGTCGATTACAGCCTGCGCGCTGGTAGCTGCCAGCATCACGGCTGCCGCAATTCCCGCTCTGAGTGGTTTTAGCAATTTCATGGTGTTCCTTTCTTTCATGTGTGGAATTATGCACCAATGGAGGGTTCTGGGTCTATCCCACCTTAGGACATCTTTATTCACTTTTGGGACATGGACCGAAACACGTTTTTTTGGGCTCGACCGCCCGACCTGCGGCTGAAATTGACTCGTTGACTACCAGCCGTTCATTGTGGGGGGCCGCTCGCAGGGTTCCGCGGCTGGTCTTGGGCCTGCCACTTACCGCGGGAGCTGGACTAAACCGAGCCGGCGCTCTGATAAGAAAAAGGCCGGCACTGAGGCCGGCCGTGGAAAACCCGATGGAGAAAGAACCTTAGCTGGTCTTTCTGAACCGCCGAATGGTGCTTGCCGCAAACGGCAGCAGCAGCAACGCGCCGGCGAGGATCGTGGTCGGCTCGGGAACGACGATCAGCAAATCCTGGTTAAGCTGGTAGCCCGGAGGGCCATTCACCAAGTTCATGGCACGAACGCCATAATCACTCACACCGAGGACAGCATCCGCCCGCCAAGCAGTCAGATCTGCTCCAACATTGGCTAAAAGAAGCGTCTGTATCCACCCCGCCACTGAGTTATAACCTGATTCCTCTTCCAAGGCCCATAGGGCGTTCTGAAACTCCGCAGCCTTGGTCGTTTGGCTCGGGGCGAAGCTAATAGCTCCCTGCCAATACTGGCTAAAGAGGTAAGAGGTGCCCTTGGAAAGAGGATCGGGGCTTGGTCCCCCCGAGCCTCCTTGGACGGCAGCCGTGTTGATGGCCGCGACTGTATAGACTCCCGGAGGCGGTCCTACCGTAAGGAATTCATCCGTCTCCACGCAAAAGGTCATGAAAGACCCCGTTATGCCGTAATTAGCCCAACTAGGATCACTGTTTGGAGTGACGTGAAACTCTCCGCCATTGTTGCCATAAACCGCGCCGGTCCGGTCAACACTTATCTGCAGCGTTGCCTGTGCCATTGGCACGGCGAGCACCCCCACCAACCCTACTGCTAAAACCAACTTTTTCATTTGTTTCCCTTTCTGTTAATTGCCAACCCAACTGTGCTCGGAAGCCGGTTCCGGCTTGACGTCGTAGCCGCAATCGCGCTTCTGGCTCGGGCTACAGTTCTAGTTGTCACCGTCTTTTATACGCCTTTGGGAGGGGGAATTACTATCCCACTTTGGGACATTCGTATTCACATTTGGGACCTGGGAGCTTCCGTAAAGTTACAGACGGGATGGGCGGCAAACGAGGGAGCCTGGGCGGCTGCATGTCCGCAAACTGAACCAAGATGTCCCCAACGTGCATGGACCGTCTCCATTAGCGGGATGTATAATACTGGAATTGAGCGAGTTCGAAAATGATGAGTCCGAGTCCCTGAGCCCAGCTTCGCGAGATGTGCCGGCAGCCAAAGGCCCTGGCGCGCCCCGGGGCATCCTGCTGGTGGACGATTCGGACGATGCCCGGCTGACGACCAAATGGTTTCTGTCCAGCTTCGGTTATTCGGTGGATACGGCGCGGGATCCGGCGGAGGCGTTGAAGATGTTCGACCCGGCGGTCCATGACGCGGTGGTGACGGACAATTCGATGCCGGGAATGAGCGGGGCGGAAATGGCGCACATCATCAAACTGCGGTCGCCCAAAACGCGGGTGATGATGTATAGCGGGCAACCGCCCGCGGACACGTCGTGCCTGGACGTTGTGTTGCAACGGCCGGCGCACCTGCTTTCGCTTCGGGAGGCGTTGAGAGAGCTCATGGCGGGTTTGTGAAACCGCCGCGTCGGCGTTATGAGGCAGGCCTTCAGCCTGCAAGGAATTTGCATGACAATTTACCCGGGCCAACGGCTTTGGCTGGTATGAATCAGGCCTTCGGCCTGAAGCCTCGCACGGGGGTGCACACGGCGACGCTTTTGGAGGTTACGGCGCGAGGGTGTGGAACAGCTCGAGCCACTGGCCTGTGAGGGCGGCGGCGATGGTTTTTTCCCGGGCGAGTTCGTCCGGGGTTTGGCCCCAGTAAAAGCCGATCCAGCCGGCGGCCAGGGCAGGCAGGCAGAGGCCGGCGGCGGCGGTCGGGAATCGGCTTGCCCGCCGGGGCCGGTCGGGCCGTCTGGCCGTGACCAGGCCCGAGTGTTTCATGGCGGGGAGGGGGTTTCGAAGAGCTTGGCGATGCCGATTTCGAATTCGGGCAACAGGCTTTCGGTCAGAATGTCCCGGCCGGCGAGGATGCCCTTGAGGACCAGGCCGTAGGGGCTGGAATGATAGACTTCGACGTTGTCGTAGCGCGGGTCAATCATCCAGAGGCGGGGCAGGCGGATTTCCTCGTAAATCTGTTTTTTGACGACGGTGTCCGGACGGTGGTCCTCGGAGTTGACGATCTCGGCGGCGAGCCAGAGTTTGCCATTGGCGGCGGCCACCAGGGCGAGGTCGGGGCAGAGGGCGAGGTCGGGTCGAAGGGGAATCCGGGTCCGCGGGGGAAGGAGGCGGGCGCTGGAGAGATTGGCGACGCTGGCGCGGAGGTACTGATGCAGGCGGGTGCAGATGATTTCGTGCCGCCGGCCGGGGGCTGACCGCATCACCATTTCACCGCACAACGTCTCGGCGTAGGGCATGCTCATGATACGGGAAGGAGCCTACGCAAGAACCGGCCGGTATGCGAGTTTTTGTTGCGGGCAACCTGCTCGGGCGTTCCTTCGGCCACGAGGCGCCCGCCGGCGTCGCCGCCTTCCGGGCCGAGGTCAATGACCCAATCGGCTTCGGCAATCAGGTCCAGGTTGTGCTCGATGACGATGACGGAATGGCCGAGGTCCACGAGGCGCTGGAGCACGTCCACGAGGCGTTGCACGTCGGCCATGTGCAGGCCAATGGTGGGTTCCTCGAGGATGAAGAGGTTGCGTTTGGGATGGCGTTCGAGTTGTTCGGGCGGTTTCAAACCGGCCAGCAGATGGGTGACCAGCTTGACCCGCTGAGCCTCGCCGCCGCTGAGCGTGGGGCTGGTCTGGCCCAGCTTCAGGTATTCCAAACCCGTGTCGCAGAGCGCCTCCAGCGCGCGCTTGATGCGGGGCAGGCTGGCAAAGAATTCGCGGGCTTCCTCGACCGAAAGTTCGAGCACCTGGGCGATGTTCCGGCCGCCGTATTCGATGTCCAGGGTCTCGGGATTAAACCGGCAACCGCCGCAGACTTCGCAGCGCACAAACGCCGGCGGCAGAAAATTCATCTCGAGCTTGAGCGTCCCCGCGCCTTCACACTGGGGACAGCGGCCCTGGGGGCTGTTGAACGAGAACCGCCCCGGGCCGTAGCCGCGGAGGCGGGCTTCGGGCACCTGGGCGAAAAGTTGCCGGATTTCAGTGAAAAAACCCACGTAGGTGGCCGGAATCGAGCGCGGCGTGCGGCCAATTGGGGATTGGTCCACCTCGTAAACGGCTTCGAGGGTGTCAAACCCGCTCACCAAAGGCCCGGAGCGGCCGGGCTCGCACTGCGGGACGGGTTGTGCGGCCTGCGGCTCGGGGCGCGGGCGGCGGCGTTGGGATTTCAGCGCGTCGGTCAGCGCCGGCAGCAGGCATTCGCGAATCAAGGTGCTCTTGCCGGAGCCACTGACCCCGGTGACGAACACCAGCCGTCCGAGGGGGAAATGAACGGTCAAGTCCTTGAGGTTGTTGCGGCTGGCGTGTTGGAGGGTCAGCCACCCCTGCGGCGGTTCGAGGTGCGATTGCCAGCCGCCGGGCGGTGGATTTACCGGCCGGCGCCGGCCGCGACTGGGATACGTTTTGCGCGCGCGCAGACAGCGGCCGGTGATGGATTCCGGGTGGTGAAGCAATTCCCGAAGGGTGCCTGCGGCGACGACCTCGCCGCCGTGAACACCCGCGCCGGGGCCAAGGTCAATGATGTAGTCCGCCCGCCGCATGGTTTCCTCGTCATGCTCGACGACGAGGATGGAGTTGCCCCGGCGTTTGAGTTTGTCCAGGGCGCGGAGCAACTGTTGGTTGTCGCGGGCATGCAGACCGATGGTCGGCTCGTCCAGAATGTAAAGCACGCCGCTGAGGTTCGAGCCAAGCTGCGCGGCCAGGCGAATCCGCTGGCCCTCCCCGCCCGAGAGCGTCGGCACCCCGCGCCCCAGTTGCAGGTAGCCCAGTCCGACCTCGCCCAGGAACTTGAGGCGCTCGCGGATCTCGGGCAGAATGTCGCGCGCAATCAGGGCCGCCCGCCCCACCGCCTTGAGCTGTCGAAAAAACTCCAAAGCCGCCTCCACCGACATCGCCGAAAGGGTGTCAATGGTGGGCGCGGTCCGGCCGGCCGCCGGCCCCAGGCGCAAGTCGGCGTTCTGCAAACGCACCGCCCGAGCCAGCGGGTTGAGCCGCGCCCCGCCGCACTCGGGACAAATCTCGCGGCTGCCCTCCTGCCATTCGAACCACGATTCTTCGATGGCCTCGGCGCGCGCGCCGCGGTCCACGTCCGGCAGATAAAACAGCTCGCCAAAGCCGCGGCAGCGGGGGCACCAGCCGCGCGGGGAGTTGTAGCTGAAATGTTTCGGGTCCAGCGGCTCGAAGGACCGGCCGCAGCCGGGGCAGGCGCGCTCGGTCGAATGCACGGTGACTTCGCCCTTGGAATCCAGCGCCAGCAGCGTGCCGTTTCCCAGCTTGAGGGTTGTCTCGATGAGTTCGAGCGAACGCGCCGTTTCGAGGGTTCCAGTGACGATTTCCACATCGTGTTCGCGGAAGCGGTCGAGCCGGAGCCGCTCCGCGGTGCTTCGGAGCCTGCCGTCGGCGCGGATTTCGGCGTAGCCGTGGCGGGCGGCCCACTCGGCAACGTCGGTGTGGAAACCTTTGCGGTGTTTGACCACGGGGGCCAGCAGGCGCAAGGGGCCGCGTTGCCGCCGTTCGCGGGCGAGCTGGCGGGCGAGTTCATCGCGGGTTTGGGCCTGCACGGGAACCTGGCAATCGGGGCAGAAGGTTGTCCCGAGCCTGGCGAAGAGCAGGCGGATGAAATGGTACACCTCGGTGACCGTGGCGACGGTGCTTTTGCCGCCGCCCCGGCTGGTCCGCTGTTCGATGCTGACCGTGGGGGGGA
>CAZVYG010000044.1:19692-40677 GCA_964631605.1 uncultured Verrucomicrobiota bacterium | reverse complement strand
CGGTCCACATCTCCGCGCCGAGAGCCGCCCACGCTACTCGCTAATGATTGGGGGACCGACCTGCCAATGCGGCGTTGCCTTGACAAATCGCCGGCGCCATGCTTTGTTGTGTTTACGGTGAGCTTGATAAGCAAATTATTGGGCCGTCGCCAGCCGCAGGAAACCACGCCTTCGTTCCTCGTCAATTGGCCGGGGCACTCGGGAGCCGAGTATCAATACACGGTGTATGAGTTGGACACCGAGTTTCCGCCCCTGCCGGGAAATTACATTTATTGCAAACAATCCGAGGACGGGCAGTGGGTTCCGCTTTACGTCGCTCAGACGCGGGATATGCATCAGCGCCTGGAGGGTCATGAGAAGCTGCAGGATGCCATCGAGCATGGCGCCACACACATTCATGTTCACTTCTCCGCCGCGGGCCAGGCGGCCCGCTGCACGGAGGAACATGACCTCATCACCCTCTGGCGGCCGGTATGCAATGAGCAGACGGAAAGCTGACCGGAAGGCCGACCGAGCCCGAGGATGCGAGTGCGGAGCGCCGCCGAGCGGCGGGTTGAAGGAACGGTTTGCGCTCCCCGGGAGCGCGGGGGGCATCGTCTTTGACCATTTGGGGGTTGGCAACGCGAAGGGTGGGGGTTTTAGTTTTGCGAATTACTGCCTTGTGTCCCTTTTCATTTCCATTCGGTGATGTTATGCTTTGCATAAGCCGCCATCCGGCGTCCAGGCGGGATCGGCGGCCGCATTCGATGAAAACCGTAAATGGCAGTCGGCGTCGTGTCAGACCGGAGGACGCATTGCGCCTGGTGGTGGAGGGCACAGTGTCGGAAACCGGCGGCGAGTTTTTCCGGGCACTGGTGAGAAATTTGGCGCAGGCGACGGGGACGCTGGGGGCCTGGGTCACGGAGTATCTGCCGGCCGAGCAGCGGCTGCGCGCGTTGGCCATGTGGCTCGACGGGCGGTTTGTTGAACACTATGAGTACGCGCTCGCAGGCACGGCCTGCGCGGCAGTGGTGGAATCCCGCCGGCTGGTCCACATTCCCGAGCGCGTGATTGAGCTTTACCCCGGCGATGCGGACCTGGTTCCGGTCAACGCGGTCAGCTACCTGGGCGCTCCGTTGCTGGACACCGACGGGACGGTGATGGGGCATGTTTCGGTGCTCGACGACCACCCGATGCCGAAAGACCCGGACTTGATTTCGTTGTTCGAGATTTTTGCCGCGCGGGCAGCGGCGGAGCAACGGCGACTGAGGGCTGAACACGCCGCCCGGGCGCGGGAGGAGCAATTGTCGCAGCTCCTGGAGAGTGCGATGGACGCAATCCTCGTGTTGGACGATCGGCTGCAGATTCGGCGAGCCAACCCGGCGGCGGAGCGTTTGTTCGGCTGCACGGCGGAAGACCTCGAGGGGGAAAGCATGAAGGGTTTCCTAGCGCCGGAAAGCGTGGCCCGGGTGCAGACTTTCGCGCGCGAGATTGAGAGTCGGCCGGAAGGCCTGCAGCAACTCTGGGTGCCGCAGGATTTCATCGCGCAGCGTTGGGATCATTCGGTGTTTCCGGCGGAGGCCACGTTGTCGCGGTTCCGCAGCCGGGACGAGGTGTTTTACACATTGATCCTGCGCAATGCGGATGAGCGGTTGGAAGCGCAGCGCCGGATTCAGTTGCTCACGCAGGAAACCGAATACCTGCGGGACGCCGTGCGGGAGGTGGTTGGGCACGGCGAGCTGTTGGGGCGCAGCGACTGCATGGGGGTGGTGTTTGAGGCGATCAACCGGGTGGCCAAGACCGACGCGACCGTGCTGGTGACCGGCGAGACGGGCACGGGAAAGGAATTGGTGGCTCGCGCGATTCACCGGGCCAGCCACCGGGCGGAGCGACCGCTGGTAACCGTGAATTGCGCCGCCATCCCGTCACACTTGATCGAAAGCGAGCTTTTTGGACATGAACGGGGGGCATTCACGGGAGCCTTCACCCGGCGCGAGGGACGGTTCGCGCTGGCACATCGGGGCACGATTTTTCTGGATGAAGTGGGCGAACTGCCTTTGGAGCTTCAGGCGAAACTCCTGCGTGTGTTGCAGGAGGGGGAGTTTGAACCGTTGGGTGGCGCGAAGACCGTGAAAGTGGACGTGCGCGTCGTCGCCGCCACCAACCGCGACCTGAAACAAATGTGTGGGGATGGCAAATTCCGTGAGGACCTCTATTTCCGTCTCCATGTGTTTCCCATCCATATCCCGCCTTTGCGCGAGCGGGGCGGCGATGTGGAGCAACTGTCCACAGCCTTTATCCAACGCTTTGCCCGCCGGATGGGCAAACGCATCAACCCGCTTAGCGCGGCCCAGTTGAAGCTGCTGCGCAGTTACCCATGGCCGGGGAATGTCCGTGAGTTGCAGAACGTCATCGAACGGGCCGTCATTCTGAGCGCGGGCGCTGAACTGCAGTTGGAACGAGCCATGTTCGGCTCCTCGCAGCCCCCGCCCCCCGGCGAAAAGCATTCGATCGAATCTTCACCCCGGGTTCTGACGGCTGCGGAGATGGAGGAAATGGAACGTGCCAATATGCTGCGCGCGCTGGAGGCCTGCCGGTGGCGCATCTCGGGTGAAAATGGAGCGGCCCGGTTGCTGGGAATCCCGCCATCCACACTCAGTTCAAGGATGAAGTCGCTCAAGCTCGAGCGGACCGCGGCCCAATGAGTTGATGCTCCGGGCTTGACGGCAAGTCGCGAGCGAATTCGCGAATTGTCACGAATTCACGAGACTTCGCGGGATGTCTCCCCCGACCTGCACAAATCGAACCTGCTATGGCCAAGCCATTTCCCACCGTTGGCACGGGTTGGCATCGGTCTGGCATTAAGGAGGCTCGTTCGCGCGGAATGATCCGTGGCGAGCGAAGAAACAACAACCAAAAAACAGAAAGACAGAAATCGTTATGAAAGCGACAGCGACAACTCCCAAGGAGACGATCCTTAACGGCGTGAACGTGACCCGGCTCGGGCAGACGATCGAGGCGGTCAAGCAGCAACCGGAATTGGGCCAATTCAAATTCCGCGCGCGCAACCAGTGGGACATCGGCGGCCACAACCAGGCCACGGTGGACACCTTTTATGGCGTCTGCCAAGAGATGGAGCATAAACAGACGTTCAAGTTTGATGCCGACGAGCCGGCGGTGCTGCTGGGTGAAGATACCGGGGCGAACCCCGTCGAGTTTGTACTGGCCGGGCTCTCGGGGTGCATGACAACCACGCTGGCCTACCACGCTGCGGGACGTGGGTTGAAGATTGAAGACATCCAAAGTGAGTTCGAGGGCGACATTGATCTACGGGGACTGCTCGACATTGACCCCACGGTCCGCAGCGGTTACCGGGAAATCCGCGTGAAGTTCAAGGTCAAAGGCGAGGTGGACGAGGCCACGATCCAGGAACTCGTGCGGAAGTCACCGGTTTACGACACCCTGGCCAACCCGGTTCGGATCAAGATCGAAGTTGAAAAGGTCTGATTTCCACAGCGGAACGCCGCGACACGACCAGGCTGGAGTCCCTCCAGCCTGGCCGACTTGCTTTCTTCCCGCGCAAGGTTCGAATGGGCCAAGGGCCGGTCAACTCGTCCGGATCCGCCCCCGCAGGTTCCGCTTCAGGTTCGCAATGTTGGCCTCCACCCGCTCGACATAGTCGTTTCGGCCATCGGGATAAGGATCGCTTAGAAAACGGTACAAACCACCGAGTTCCCCTTCGAGCTTGGGCAGCACGAAATTCTCCCAAAAGGCCGGCGTTCGCCGGACGAGGTCGTCCGCGCTTGCAAACGAGGCCACGAACTGGCTCTGGTCCCCGGTGAACTCCGCCGCCTCGGCAAATTCCGCATACAGCACCGGGAGTTTTTCCAGGTAATCGTCCGCCGACATTTGGCCGAGCAAATCGGCGGTCGCCAGCGCAAAGCCGGCGACCCGCTCGGCCTGACTGTCAAAAGGAATGGCGGCAAGATTCGCATTGATTCCGGTGCATCGGATCATGTTCTGCACGGCTCTGATCTCCGGCTGGGAGCAGCCGCGGCGGGCGAGAAACTCGGCTGCAAAATCCGCGCTCCGGCTTACGTGTGTGACCGTGTATTTCGCCCCGGTGCCGCCGGTGTCCTCGAGGCGTTTGAGATAGCCGGTGTCGTGAAGCAGGATGGCCCAAAGGCCAAGCTGCGCCATGCGTTCCTGCAGGACCGGGCGGGCCCCCGCCCGGGTTCTCCCATGCAACAGGCGCGCCAGGCACAGCGTCCCCTGCAGCGTGTGCTCGATGTCGTGGTAGCGCGTGTCCACCGCCTGAAACCCGGCAAAGCGGCCCTGGAAACAATCCACCACCGCCTCGACCGCTTCCGGCACGAAGCCGGAGTGGCTGCCGGGAAACATCTCCCGATACAGCCGCTCGACCTCCCCGGCCACGGCCCGGGGATTTCTCGTGTCCACGCGCTGCGTCATCCCTGCATAGGATAATGCAACTTCGAAAAACTGCACGCCCTTTTCAGTGGCGCTTTTCAGAAGAGGTTTGAGAAAGAGCCGTCCTTATCCAGACCAGAAGGTTTTTTTTGAGGGGGCCGGGACAGCCATTGGCCAACCCATCGCTGGATCATTTCAATTGACCCCGTCCGGCGGCACTTTAGGCTTTGGGCATGAATAATGAATTCATGACCCGCCGCAGCCGGAGCTTTGGCTTGTGGAGGGGCGCCCCGTTCATTCTCCAATGGCTCAAGATTCTTTTCGTGGCGCTGGCGCTGGCTTGGGCCGGCGCGACGCAGGCGGATACGGCCGATGACGAGTATTTGAGGATTTATGACCTGATCCAGAAGGCCGACGCGCTCAGCAGTAACGCGCCCCCGGCCACGGCGGTCGCCAAATATCGCGAGGTTTACGGCCTGCTGCAGGCGTTTCAGCGGGCCAACCCGCAATGGAACTCCCGTCTGGTGGCCACCCGGCTCCAATATCTGGCAGCCAGAGTGCATGAACTGTCGCAGCCGGTCCCCGCGCCGGAGGAGCCCAAAGCGGCGGCGCGGCCGGAAACGGCGTCCGGGGGCCGGCCTTCGGCCTCCACGAGCGAGTTCCAGGTAAAGGTCCTGGACGCCGGGGTCGAGCCCCGGAAGGTTTTGCGGCTGCAGCCCAAGGGGGGAGACCGGCAAAGCGCGGTGTTGACGATGAAACTGGGGATGGAAACCAAAGTGGGTGAGGCGCAGACTCCCGCCCTCAAGCTTCCGGCCTTGCGGATGACCATGGACGTGACCATCCAGGAAGTCGGTCCGGCGGGCGATATCCGGTATGAAATGGTGCTCGGCGATGCGCAGGTGCTTGATGAGGCTGATGCCATGCCAGGCATCGTGGACGCCATCAAACAAGCGCTCGCCGGCAGCAAGGGCGCGACGGGGACGGGCACGATCACCAGCCGCGGTTTGAACCGGGCGCTGGATTTCAAATCGGCTGCGGGCGCCGAACCGCAAATGCGGCAGGTCATGGATCAGATGAAGGAGACCTTCGCCAACTTCGCGCCCGCCTTGCCGGAGGAGGCGGTGGGGCCGGGGGCCAAATGGGAGGTGCGCATGCCTTTCAAGTCGCAGGGTCTGAAACTGGACCAGACCGCAACCTATCAGTTGGTTTCGATCGAGGGCGAGCGGGTTCAGGTGCGCAGCAGCATTGTGCAACAGGCCAGCAACCAGAAGATGGAGAATCCCGCCATGTCCGGCCTGAAGATGGACCTGAGCAACATGTCCGGGCGGGGCAATGGCCAGGTCGCTTTCAATCTGACGCAGATGCTGCCCGAGAAGGCCGAAATGGACCTTCAGTCCGAGTTTGCCATGAGCATGAACATGGGGGGACAGAAGCAGGCGATGACAATGAAGATGGGAATGAAAACGAGCCTGGAGAGCAAACCACGTTAAGCCGCGATTAAAGTTCTTTACAGGCATGCCGCCTGCCTCTAAAGTTCCGCGATATATTGAACGAGAGATTGACAGGAATCAGTTAACGACATGCAAGCGAAAGCGAAGACGATCAATGATTTCAAGCTGCACGAGCGAGACACCGGGTCCGCGGATGTGCAAATTGCCCTCTTGACCCAGCGAATCAATCATTTGACCGACCATCTGCAGAAGAACAAGAAGGATCATAGTTCCCGGCGAGGTTTGTTAATGATGGTGGGACAGCGGCGACGGTTGCTGGATTATCTTCAGACCACGGATTTGGCTCGTTACCAATTGGTTACGAAGAAACTCAAGCTGCGCAAGTAGCTTCAGGGTCCCCTTTTGCCTGCCTTGGCCCCGAGCCATGCGCATGCGCTTCACATACTTTTTTTCAATGCGCTTGAGCTGATGAACGCGACAGCTCAGGGGTCTGCTTTAACGTTCGCGAAAACCATACTGGAAAGTCCCACCGAGAAATTTCATTCAGTCCCGACTGTTTTCGGGATTCACTGAAGTTGCTCGGTGGGCGCAAGGAAAGATACAACCTATGTCAGAAAAAATCAGCGCTCCGGTCGGAGACAAACAAATCATTATTGAAACCGGCAAGATGGCCAAGCAGGCCGATGGAGCCGTAACCGTGCAACTGGGCGAGACGATCGTCATTGTTGCCGCCGTCGGAGCAACCAAGGCCAAGGAAGGGCAGGATTTCTTCCCCCTCACGGTGGATTACCGCGAGAAAGCCGCCGCCGCCGGCAAATTTCCGGGCGGCTACTTCAAACGGGAGGGGCGTCCGACCGAGAAGGAAATTCTCACCTCGCGCCTGACCGATCGTCCGATCCGGCCATTGTTTCCCAAAGGCTGGTACAACGAAGTGCAAGTGCAAAGCATTGTGCTGAGCGCGGATGGCGAGAATGACCCGGATATGTTGGCGGTGGTGGGTGCTTCCGCCGCTCTGATGGTGAGCGATATACCGTGGGCGGGTCCGCTGGGCGCGGTGCGGGTGGGCCGTGTGGGAGGAAAGTTCGTGGCCAACCCAACCCATTCCCAGATGCTCGAGAGCGACCTGGACCTGGTTTACGTCGGCAACGAGACCGAGTTGGTGATGTTCGAAGGCTCGGCCAAGGAGGTGAGTGAGGAGGATTTTAACGCCGCATTGAAATTTGGACACGAGATGATCCAGCCGATTATCGCGGCGCAAAAGGAACTGGCGGCCCGGGCGGGCAAGCCCAAGCGGCAAATCACTCTGAACGTCGTGCCCGAGGAAATCCTGGCCGAGGCCAAGGCGCTGGCGGGCGACCGCATTGTGGAGGCGCTGCTGACCTCGGGGAAGATGGCGCGCGAAGCGGCGGTGAGCGCGTTGACCGAGGAGATCAGCCAGAAACTGGTGGCGAAGTTCGGGGAGGAAAAGGTGACCGAGTTTGTGCTCAAGGACGCCTTTTACTACATACAAAAGGAGGCGGTTCGCGGCCTCATCCTGGAGCATGACAAGCGTCTGGACGGCCGGGATTTCAACACGGTCCGGCCCATTTACTCCGAAGTCGGGCTGCTGCCGCGGGCGCACGGCTCGGCCCTGTTCCAGCGGGGCGAAACGCAGGCGGTGGTCCTCTGCACCCTCGGCACCGGCGAGGATGCGCAGGAGTTTGATTCCTACACGGGGGGCGCCAGTGAGAAGAAGTTCATTCTTCATTACAATTTCCCGAATTTTTCAGTCGGTGAGACGGGCCGTATTGCCGGGCCCGGGCGGCGGGAGATAGGGCATGGCGCATTGGCGGAGCGGTCGCTGGAGCCCATGGTGCCGATCGCGACTTATCCCTATTCCATCCGCATCACCAGCGAGATTATGGAATCCAACGGGTCCACCTCGATGGCGACGGTGTGCGGGGGATCCCTGGCCTTGATGGACGCCGGGGTGCCGATGGCGCGGCCGGTGGCGGGGATCAGCATTGGGCTTTGCACGGAGGCTGATGCCAACGGCAAAATCGCCCGTTACAAGCTGCTGACCGACATCCTGGGCTGGGAGGATGCGTTCTGCGACATGGATTGCAAGATCGCCGGAACTGAAAAAGGCATTACCGGGTTTCAACTGGACCTGAAGCTCCCCGGGATTCCCCATTCGCTCATGACGGAGGCGCTCGAAAAAGCGCGCACGGCGCGGCTGCAAATTCTCGCCGAAATGGCCAAGACCCTGAGCGAACCGCGAAAGGAACTGAGCAAGTACGCGCCGCGGATTGAGACGATCAAGATCAGTCCGGAGAAGATCGGAGCGCTGATCGGGCCGGGCGGCAAGAACATCAAGAAGCTGGTCGAGGAATCCGGTTGCGAAATCAATATCGAGGACGACGGCACGGTGAACATTTACTCGGTGTCGGAAGAAGGGATGAAGATAGCGCGGGACGCCATCGTGGGCATGAGCGCCGAAGCCGAGATCGGCAAGATCTACCGCGGCAAGGTGGTAACCATCAAGGAATTCGGGGCCTTCGTCGAGTTCCTTCCCGGCAAGGACGGCCTGGTGCATATCAGCGAACTGGCCAATTTCCGCGTCAAGCAGACTGAGGACATCGTAAAGCTGGGGGACGAAATCTGGGTGAAGTGCCTCGGAGTGGACGAAAAGGGGCGGGTGCGCCTTTCGCGGAAAGCGGCGATGGCTGAACGCGACCAGGAAATGACTGGCAAAGCCGAGTCCGGTGAAGGTGGTGGCAGCGGTGAAGGGATGGAGGGCGGTGCTGAACGCAGCGAGCGGGGGGACCGAGGCGAGCGCAGCGACCGGGGCGATCGGGGCGAGCGACGCGGCGACCGGGATCGGCGCGGCGGCGGTGATCGAGGTCATCGGGGCGGTCGCGATCGCGGAGACCGTGGCGGGCGAGGCGAGCGCGGAGACCGCGGAGACCGTGGGGGCCGAGGAGGGGAGCGCGGCGAGAACCGGCCGAGGGAGGACCGCCCGGCGCAGAGCGCGGCAGCGGGCGACCCGCACCGGGAGGAACCGCCTCAAACGGCCTGATCAGGTTTTTGATGGGTGACAGCGAGCCGGGGCGACCCGGCTCGCTTTTTCATAAGCCGGACCAGCCTGATGCTGTTCAACTCCTACCTGTTCATCCTGGTGTTTCTGCCCGCCTGTGTAGTGGTTTACCTTGGGCTGGTGCGGCGGGGGTGGCGCAGTCTGTCGTTTAGCTGGCTGGTGGTGGCTTCGCTGTTCTTTTACGGCTGGTGGAAATGGTCCAATCTGCCGCTGCTGATCGGCTCGCTGCTGTTCAACTACACGGTGGGCACGCGGCTGGGCAAGATGGAACGGGGCAGGGGAGCCCGGTGGTTGTTGGGCTTTGGGGTTGCGGTGAACCTGCTGGTGCTGGGCTATTTCAAGTACGCCAATTTCTTCATTGACAATGCCAATGCGGTTTTAGGCTCGAATTGGCATGCGCTCCATTTGGTCCTGCCGCTGGGCATCTCGTTCTACACCTTCCAGGAAATCGCGTACCTGGCCGACTCCTACCAGGGTTCGACGCGCGGCTACGGGTTCCGCGACTTCTGCCTGTTCGTGTCGTTTTTCCCGCAGCTCATTGCCGGTCCGATCGTGCATCACGCGGAGGTGATGCCGCAGTTTCAGCGGAAAGAAAGCCTGCCCGGGTGGGAGGACTTCGCCGTGGGGCTGAGCATGTTTTCCATTGGCCTGGCCAAGAAGGTGTTGGTGGCCGACGTCTTTGCCGGGTATGCCACACCGGTGTTTCAGACGGCCGAGGCGGGGACCGCCCCGGGTTTTTCGGCGGCGTGGGCGGGTTTGCTGGCCTACACCATGCAAATCTACTTCGATTTTTCGGCGTATAGCGACATGGCCATTGGCGCCGCGCGGCTGTTCGGGATTCGGCTGCCGCTTAATTTCAACTCGCCCTACAAGGCCGGGAACATCGCGGACTTCTGGCGCCGCTGGCATATTACCTTGTCGCGGTTTCTGCGGGACTACCTTTACATTCCGCTGGGAGGCAACCGCAAGGGACCGTTGCGGCGGTATGTAAATCTCATGACGACCATGCTGTTGGGCGGATTGTGGCACGGGGCGGGATGGAACTTCGTAATCTGGGGGGCGTTGCATGGCGGTTACTTGTCTGTTTTCCATGGGTGGCAGGCCTGGCGCGAGCGGCGGGGGCGGGTGCCGGACAAGCCATCCTGGGTCGGAATGTGGATGGGGCGGTTGCTTACTTTTGGGCTGGTGATGCTGGCCTGGGTGTTTTTCCGGGCGGGAACGTTTTCGGCTGCCTGGCAAATGTTAGGGTCGCTGGCGGGGCTGCATGGCTTGGACTCGAACGTGGCCAGCCTGGATGTCACGCGGGCGCTGCGATTGGGATGCTGGTTGCTGCCTGTGATCTGGCTTTTGCCCAACAGCCATGAAATGATGGCCGCCTACAAGCCCGCGCTCGAATACCTTGGCACGGCGGGTAAACTGGTGATCGGCCCAACCCCCGGCTGGCTGGGACGTGTTTTGAATTGGCGGCCGAGTGTTCCGTGGGCTTTTGTAATGGCGGCGATGCTGGTCTGGGCTTTGCTAAACCTCTTCCGCCCCAGCGAGTTCATTTACTGGCAGTTCTGATCCGCCATGCGCCTGACCGCCAGAAAATTTGTTTTGTTGCTGCTGGCCCTCGCCGCGGCGGCGATGCTCGGCGTTGGCGGGTTCAATGCGCTGGTGGATTGGCGCGGGGCCTACCCGGGCTTGCACTTACCGACGTTCGAACCCTTGCGATATCTGGATCAAGACCGGGTGGCGAAGGCCGAGATGGCTCGGCGCGGGGATTGGCAAACGATCATCCTGGGGTCCTCGCGGGCGAAAGCCGGTTTGCCGGCCGACCATCCATTTCTGGCATCCAACCTTACCTGCAACCTGAGTGTTGATGCCGCGCGAATCGGGGAGCTGGCAGCCATGTTCCAGTTCGCACGGCGGCACAACCGTCTGGAACATGTTCTGCTTTGTCTGGACTTTTACATGTTCTCCAAAGGCCCGCAATGGGTTCTGGATTTTTCGGACTCGCGCTTTAATCCGGATTTGAATCTGTTCCAGTATCACTGCAAGGCCCTGTTCTCGGCGGGAGCGCTTCAGCACAACCGGGAAATCGTCAGGCTTTGGTTCGAGGGATACCGGCCTCCTCCACAGAAGCGGAACGGTTTTTTTGACACCTCCCTGCCTCGGGAGGAGAGCCAGCGGGCGGTCTTCGACCGAAGTCTGCGGATGATGGGGCAAGGATATAGCGTACAAGTCTGGGATGAGGCCACGTTGGAATGGGTGCGCGAGATTGCCCGCGGTTGCCGCGCGGACGGCATTGACCTCCAAATTGCCATACTGCCGGTTCACGCCCTCGACCTCGAACTGCTGTACGGGATGGGGCGGTGGAGCGAGTTCGAGTCCTGGAAACGCAGCTTGGTCAAGGTGCTGGCGGAGGAGGGCGTTGCGGAAACGTTTGGTTTGTGGGATTTCACCCACTTTGGCGGTCCCGCCGGGGAACCGGTGCCGCCCGCCGGAGACACCACGACGCGGATGACCTACTACTTCGAAAACAGCCATTTCACGCCGGTCCTTGGCGCCTCGGTTCTGGACACCATCTATGGCAACCCTGGCGGGGGCTTAGGCGCGCGGCTGACGAGCGCCAACATCGAGAGCCACCTGGCGGCCGTTCGGGCCGAGCGTTCGGCCTACGCCCAAACGAACGCGGCGGAGGTGGCGTGGGTGCGAGCGATTCTCAAGGAAGTCGTTCGCCCGCGCAAATCGTGAAAGCGCGTCCCGGTGGCGAGTTGCATTGACGTCGTGGGGCGGGACTGGTACAAAGCCCGCGTTCATTGGCACCGGCGGAGTTCCAAAGCGTATGACGACAGAAAACAAGCACCCTAAGTACGGCCGTATCCTGATCAAACTGAGCGGCGAGGCTCTTGGCGGCGAGAGCGGCCTGGGCATCTGCCCGGAGGCGGTACAGAACATGGCCGAGCAGATACGGGAGGTGCGCGAGATGGGGGTGCAGGTGGTTGTCGTCGTGGGCGGTGGCAACATTTTCCGCGGCCAGACGGGCAGCGAGCGTGGGATCGAGCGGGCCACGGGCGACTACATGGGCATGCTGGCCACCGTGATCAACGCGCTGGCCTTGCAGGATGCCCTGGAGAAAATCGGCGTGCCGACCCGCGTCCAGAGCGCCATCGCCATGGCGCAGGTGGCCGAAGCGTTTATCCGGCGCCGCGCCGTGCGGCACCTGGAAAAAGGCCGGGTGGTCATCTTTGGCGGAGGCACCGGCAACCCGTATTTTTCCACGGATACCGCCGCCGCGCTCCGGGCCAACGAAATCGGCGCGGAAGTGATTCTGAAGGCGACCAAGGTGGACGGCATCTACGACAGCGATCCCAAGAAGAACCCGCAGGCCAGGCGGTTTGGGCGGATCACTTACCTGGATGCCTTGCAGCGCCAGTTGAAGGTCATGGACGCGACCGCCTTTTCCATGTGCATGGACAACAAGATGCCCATCATCGTGTTTGACTTGTTCCCCCCCCACAACCTCAAGCGCGTGGTGCTCGGCGAGGAAATTGGGACGCTGGTGACCGGTTGACCGCGGGCTGTCCGCCGCTCCCGCCCGAGAGGCGGCCCCAGTCCGGAGTTGAATGCCGCCCCCGCCGGCTTCCCGGGCGCGTTATCGCCCGCTTGCCCGCAGGAGGTTGACGTTTCCCTGAAATCGGGCGAGAGAGTCTTTATGGTATTCGCTTCGCGCGAAGCGGCGGGACGGCAGCTCGGGGACAGCCTGCGACGCCAGCCACAGTGGCTGGACATCGTGCTGGGGCTGCCTCGCGGAGGGGTGCTGGTCGCCGCCGAGGTCGCGACGGCCCTGAAACTGCCCCTGGGCGTTTTGGTCGTGCGCAAAATCGGTCATCCCTGGTGTCCTGAGTTTGCTGTCGGCGCGGTGGCGGAGGGTGGCGTGGTGGTTCTCGACCCGGCCAGCATTGAACCCACGCCGGGCATCGAGGCGGAGCTCAACGGCATCATCCGGGAGGAGCAGAAACATCTGGCCGCATGCCAGGCGCGGTTCGGCTTCGCGTGCCCCGAAGACCTCGCCCTCAAGTCGGTGCTGCTGGTGGACGACGGGCTGGCCACCGGCGCCACCATGGAAGCGGCGGTGCGCTGCGCCCGCCAGCGCAAAGCCCGGACGGTGACCGTTGCCGCGCCGGTGGCCTCGACCTCCGCGGTCGAACGTTTGCGGCGGGTGGCAGACGAGGTGGTGATTCTTTGCGCGGACCCCGAGTTCGCCGCCGTGGGCCGCTATTACGAATCCTTCCCCCAGGCAACCGACCAGGAAGTGCTGAAATGTCTCCGCCGCGCAAAACCGGGTGACGGGTGAACGGGACTGACCAACCTAATCCGGACCGCGGAGGGGTTTTGTCCCGGGGTTGATTGCCTTGAAGTCTTCAGGCAGCGCGGGGCGGGGCGCGGCCCGGGCTTCGCCCCGTTGCAGGGCAACGACTGCCCGCCGGCCTGCATTTCCGGATTGCCCTTTGGGCGCAAGTTGACCATAACCGGTTTCATGCTGTCCAAGGTCTGTTCTGCGGCGGTCAACGGAATCGAAGCCTACGCGGTGGAAGTGGAAGTCAACGCCGGCTACGGCGACACGCTCATCGTGATTGTCGGGTTGCCGGATGCGGCGGTCAAAGAGAGCCGCGACCGGGTGATGACGGCGCTGATCAACTCGGGTTTTAATTTCACTTTTGGGCGGACGACGATCAACCTGGCGCCGGCGGACGTGAGAAAGGAAGGACCGAGTTTCGATCTGCCCATTGCCATCGGCATGGTGGCGGCGAGCGAGCAAATCGAAACCGACCAACTTGGGAATTTTCTGATGGTCGGCGAGCTGGCCCTGGACGGGACGGTGCGCCCGGTCAAGGGGGTGCTGCCGATTGCCCTGCGGGCGCGGCAGGACGGGCGCGTCGGGTTGTTGGTGCCGCCGGAGAACGCCGCCGAGGCCGCGGTGGTTGAGGGTTTGCAGGTGATCCCGGTCCGCAACCTGCGGGAGGCGGTCGGATTCCTGGAGGGCGAGGTGCACATCGCGCCGACGCGGGTGGACCTGCGGAAGATTTTCGAGCAGGATTGCGAGGAGGAAACCGACTTTGCCGAGGTTAAAGGGCAGGAGTCAGTCAAGCGGGCGCTGGAGATTGCCGCGGCCGGAGGTCATAACGTCCTGCTTATCGGCCCGCCGGGGACGGGCAAATCCATGCTGGCCAAGCGGCTGGCCACGATTCTGCCGCCGCTGACGCTCGAGGAGGCGCTCGAGACCACCAAAATCCACAGCATTGTGGGGCTGCTCAAGCCCGGCCAGGCGCTGGTGACCCGGCGCCCTTTTCGCGCCCCGCACCACACGGCCAGTGATGCCGGTTTGCTGGGCGGGAACATCAATCCCACTCCGGGTGAGATCTCGCTGGCGCACCACGGGGTGTTGTTCCTGGACGAGCTGCCCGAGTTCAAACGGAGCGTGCTGGAGACCATGCGCCAGCCGCTCGAGGAGGGCCGGGTGACCATTTCACGCGCCGCCGGGACGATGACCTTTCCGTCGCAATTCATGCTCGTGGCGGCCATGAACCCGACGCCGGATGGCAAAATGCCGGCCGAGTCCCGCTGCAGCCCGCGCGAGATTCAGAATTACCTTGGCCGCATCTCGGGTCCGTTGCTGGACCGGATTGATCTGCACGTCGAGGTGCCGGCGGTGAAATTCCGCGACATCACCAGCGAACGAAACGGGGAGACCTCGGCCCAGGTTCGCGAGCGGGTGGTCGCCGCCCGCCGGCGCCAGCAGGAGCGTTTCCGAGACAAGCCGCGCATCACCTGCAACGCGCGGATGGGGACGCGCGAGCTGAAGCAGTATTGCGCGCTGGATGAGGCGACGCTCGAGCTGCTCAAATTCGCGATGGCGGACCTGAAGCTGAGCGCTCGCGCTTACGATCGCATCCTGAAGGTGGCCCGCACGATTGCCGACCTGGCCGGTTCGGAGCGCATTCTCTCCGACCATGTGGGCGAGGCGGTCCAGCTCCGCTCGCTGGACCGCCAGTTGTGGACGTGAGGGGCGAGGGCGCTTCGCCGTCCCGTCAGGGGCGGGGTCATCTCCCCGCGCGCATTTTTCCTGCTGGCGAGGGGTTGGGAAATGGCGCAGAATATCAGCCGTTCTATTGCGATGACGACTCCAATGAAAAGCAAGTTTTGTCGGACGGTGTGCCGGCGCGGCGCCGGCCGGTGTGTCTCGATGGTCGCGCGGTGTGGCGGGTGTTTCTTCCGCGGTGTGCTTGGGACCGTCTTGCTGGGGTTGGCCCTGGCGGCGGGGTGGGGCGCGCACGCGGTCACCGAGGTGATCCCGATTCCCAATGCCTCGTTTGAATCACCGCTGACGGTTTATGCGGATCCGCGGATAGACTCGTGGCAGAAGACGCCCAAGCCTTTCTGGTATGACGAGAGCCAGGGGCCGTGGGACCAGTTGACGGGCTCATTCAAGAACCCGGATCCCGGCAGTCCGGATCACATCCACAATTGCGATGGGGACCAGGCGATCTGGGTTTTTGCGGTTCCCGAGGCGGGGCTGTTTCAGGATTACGAGACGATGGACTGGGACGACCCCGCGCCCACGCATGCGTTTGATGCGCGCTATGAGGTCGGCAAGTCCTATCAACTGACCGTGGGAGTGATTGGGGGCGGGGGCGGCATGAGAGAGGGCGTTTCCCTCCAGGCCAGCCTGTACTATCAGGACGCGGCCAGCAACCGGGTCACCGTGGCGGCAACCAACATCGTTTACAGCCGCGCGCAGTTTCCCGACACGACCAACTTTGTGGAGATTGAATTGCGGCTGCCGGCGGTGCAGCCGAGCGATCCGTGGGCCGGGCAGCGGCTTGGCATCCAGTTTTTGTCCACGGTGGGTTTCGATCTGGCGGGTGGCTACTGGGACCTGGACAACGTGCGCCTGACGGCCAAAGCCGCCGCATTGGTTGAGCCCGCCGTTCTCAACGGCCAGTTTCGATTCGCGATTGACAGTGAACCGGGCCTGCGGTTTGAGATTCTTGCCACCACCAATCCAGCGCTGCCTTTGGCGCAATGGACCCCCGTGGGAATCGTGACCAATACCAGCGGAAGCGTCTGGTTCACCGACCCCGGGCCAAGCCCGGCGGGCCGCCTTTACCGCGCCCGGCAGTTGCCCTGAAGCGGTTTGAAGCGGAGAAGGTTCCATGAGCGCGAGCGGCAGAGTCCCGTTGCAACCGGCGGATGACTCGCGCCGCGGCGGCCTGCGGCTGGGTAAGCGCGCGCGGCCATCGGCCTTTACGCTGGTCGAGCTGCTGGTCGTGATTGCGATTCTGGCAATCCTCGCCGCCTTGTTGCTGCCGTCGTTGTCCCGTTCCAAAGAGGCGGCCCAGCGGACCGCGTGCCTGTCCAACTTGCGCCAGGTCGGCATTGCGATTCAAGGCTACGCGGCGGACCACCAGGGCAAGATTCCCTATGGGCCCAAAGCCGGGCCCTATACCAGTCCGGCGAACTTTTATCCCTCGACGGGGTCGCCCACGAGTCTGATTTCGCTTTACAACGCCGCGCCGGTGGGGCTGGGTCTGCTGCTGGAGACCTACCTGTCCCGCGAGCCCCGCGTGTTGTTTTGTCCCGGCTCGGACCAGCGATTGAATGCGGAGGCGGAGCTGGCGAAGGTGGGCGTGCGGCAGGCGCAGGGCAGCTACTACTATCGCCACGGCGGCAACACGTTGCTGTTTGATGATCCGGCGCAGCCGCCCGCCGCCGATCATATCCTGCTCGAGAACCTTGGCCGCAACCGGCAGGGCCGGCCCATCCGCGCGCTGGCGATTGACACCCAGTTTCTTTGCCCTCCCGAGGTCGCGGTGTTCAACGTCACCCCCGCCACCCATCACCGGCAACAATCGGCCAGCCTGCTGTTTTCGGACATGCACGCGCTGGCACGGCCGAACCGGGAGGCGCGGTTCACCGTGGACGTGCGCAGCTACGGCGAGTTGCGGGACTCCTTCAGCAAAATCCTGCAGGTGCTTGAGCGGGCGGACGAGGAGTTTTGAGCCGGGGAGTGGCGGTGCAGGTTGACGCCCGCGGCGATAAAGAATTTGCGCTGTTTGCAAGGTGACGTAAGCTGCCTTTCAGAAATAGAAAACCATGCAACAAATTCCTTTGGGTGTCAGTTCGTT
Source organism: uncultured Verrucomicrobiota bacterium (assembly GCA_964631605.1). Taxonomy (GTDB): domain Bacteria; phylum Verrucomicrobiota; class Verrucomicrobiia; order Limisphaerales; family UBA8199; genus JARKQH01. The sequence goes on along the minus strand of CAZVYG010000044.1, from coordinate 23,572 downwards.
GTATAGCAGCCGGCTGGCTTATGGATGCTGGCGCGTTGCGGGTACCTGGAATCCGCGCGAGGTCACGGACGAATCGCGGGCCGCCGGGCGCCGGGCGATCACTGCCGCCTACGAGGCGGGATACACGCTGTTCGACAACGCGGACATTTACTGCGGGGGGGAAGCCGAACGGATTCTCGGCGAGGTCCTGCGGTCAGTCAGCGGCATGCGGGAGAAAGTCGTCATCGTTACCAAGTGCGGCATTCGTTTTCCTGGCAGTCCGCATCCGGATTCGCCCCAACGTTACGACTTTTCGGCCGAGCACATCATCCAATCCTGCGAGGGCTCGCTGCGGCGGCTCGGGATCGAGACCATTGACGTTTACCTGTTGCACCGGCCGGATTATTTGGCCGACCCCGAGGAGGTGGCCGAGGCATTTATGACCCTTAAACGGGCGGGCAAGGTGAGGTTCTTTGGGGTCAGCAATTTTCGCCCCACGCTGGTGACGGCGTTGCAGGTGGCCTGTGCCGTGCCGCTGGTGGCGCACCAGGTGGAAATCAGCCTGGCCAAACTAGACGCGTTCACCGACGGGACGCTCGACCAATGCCTGATCGAAAAACTCACGCCGATGGCCTGGAGTCCTCTGGCGGGCGGGTTGCTCGGGTCGGGCGCCCGGCAATTGCTCCCCGCGCAGCAGGGTTACAAGGTCGAGGGGGTACTAGCGGTTTTGGATGCCTTGGCGCGACAACGCGGCGCCACCCGGGAGGCGGTCGCCCTGGCATGGCTGCTGAAGCATCCCGCCCGGATTCTGCCGATTGTCGGCACGATCCAGCCGGACCGCATCCGGGACGCAGCCAAAGCCGACCAGCTCGAACTCTCACGAGAAGACTGGTATCGCCTGCTGCTGGCCGCCCGCGGAGAACCGTTGCCCTGACGGGCGATGCCATGACGGGGGAACGGGAACAACCGCCTGAGGAATCATACCGGCTCTTTATTGCCCTGGAAGTTCCGGAGGCGGTTCGGTCGGAGCTCGAACGGGCGCAACAGCGGCTGCGTCGGGAGGTGTCCGGCGGCGTGATCAGATGGGCGCGGCAGGACCAGCTTCATTTAACCCTTCGCTTCCTGGGGGATGTCGAGGCGGGGCGCGTTCCGGAGCTGATCCAGGGGCTTCAACGAGCCTGCGGCCAGTTTGCCGCCCTCGAGATGCGCGCGGGCGGGATCGGTTTCTTCCCCAGCCCGCAGCGGCCGAGGGTCATTTGGGCGGGAGCCACCGACACGCGAGAGCGGTTGACCGCTCTGGCCGGGGCAATCACTCAGGCGACGTTGACCTTCTGCGCGGAGCCTTCCGAAACCCGTTTTGCCGGCCATATTACCCTGGGCCGGATCAAGGACTTGTCTTCGGTGGAGGCGGCGAAGCTGGCACGAGCCGCCGGGCGCGAAACCGGGCGGTTCTACGGCGAATGGGTGGCGTTGGAGATCGCGCTGATCCGCAGCCGACTGGCTTCGTCCGGATCAACCTACAGCCGGCTGGCGGGCGTGCCCCTAGCTGGCGGTGGGGTGTGAAGCCGGCGAATGTCAATTCGCTTGACCCCCGCCCGATTCGCCTCAGTCTAAGTGTCCCTATGAGTGAAAGTTCAGACCAACGGTCGAACGAGTTTCTGCAAATCGCGGACCAGTTCAAGCTGGGCGCGCTGACCACCGAGTCGTCGCATCCGGTTACGGCGAACCTGAGCGACGTCGCGCGGAAGGACACGGCGGCGGGCCTGCGGTTGTTGTTCGATGTGGATGACGACGTTCTGCGGACGTATCGGGCGTTTGTGGCTTCGGGTCGGGCGCAGGCGATTGCAGAGACGCTGGTCGGCGCGCTCAAGCGGGGCGGCAAGCTGTTCTTCACCGGGTGCGGTTCGACCGGCCGTTTGAGCATTCAACTGGTTTCCATCTGGCGCGACTTCTGGCAGCAGCAAAAAGCGCGGGGTCTGGAAGGCACACCTGGGGCGGAAGACCTCGAGAACCGGGCCTTTGCAGTGATGGCCGGGGGAGATTTCGCGCTGATCAAAGCGGTGGAGGGATTTGAGGACTTCACGGCCTTCGGGAAGAAGCAAATCGGCGACCTGGGGTTGTCGGCCGGGGATGTGGTGTTCGCCATTACGGAGGGAGGGGAGACTTCCTTTGTAATCGGGACCGCCTGGCGCGGATTGGAGGCCGGCGCGAAGGTCTATTTTGTTTATAACAATCCCGACGAGGTGCTTTGCGCCCACGTTCAGCGGAGTCGCGAAGTGATCCAGGAGCCAGGGATTGAGAAAATCAATCTCACGACCGGCCCGATGGCGATCACCGGTTCGACGCGGATGCAGGCGACGACGATTCAGTTGAGCGTGTTGCTGACCGTGCTGGAGATGGTGGTGCGCACGCTGCTGCGCGAGTTGGACCCCGCCGGCCCCGCGGCCAGTCTGGAGCCCGCAACGGTTCCGGCCGAATTTGAAGCCCGGCTCGCGGAAGGGTTTGCGACCCTCAAGTCTGCCGAGGTGTTGGCCTCGCTGGCCCGGTTGGTCGAGCTGGAGGAAGCGGTTTATCGCGCCGGGCGGAAGAACAATTATTTCGCCGACCGGTTTGGGATTGATGTGCTGACCGACACGACGGAACGCTCGCCGACCTATTGCACCCCCCCCTTCCGCAAGTTCGACGATACCACCGCCACGGAGTCCTGGGCGTTTCTCTTCGTGCCGCAGGCAGACACCGAGTCGGCCTGGCGTCGCATTATCAAGCGCCGGCCGCAGTGCGTCGAGTGGAGCGAGGCGGTGGTGCGCGAGCTGGTTCCGGCGGACAAAGCGCCCCGCACGATGGAAATCTTAAAACGCATCAGTTACGCCGAGTTGATGCGTTTCAGGGTCGGGCTGGACGGGTTGCGTGATCGTCCGCTGGGGCCGGGGGACTGCGCCGTGGGAATTGTTTCGGAGCAGGAAAAGCAATCACTGCTGGCGCCCGGGGGCTTCCATCGCGTGCAATTGGAGGCGGCAGCCAAGGCTGGAGCCCGGGTGGGACTCGTTTACTTTGGAAGCGCCGGCTCGCTGGCGGAATTGCGGCAGTTCCTTTCCACTTGGAACGCGCAGAGTGTGGCCGTGCTGGTGCCGGTGCCGCAAACGCGGTTCCTGCTGGACGGGGTGACCCGCGTCTGCGTGAAGACTCTGCTCAACAGCCTCTCCACCTGCACGATGGTGCGCCTCGGGCGTGTGATGGGGAACTATATGATCTGGGTGGTGCCGAGCAACCTGAAGCTGATTGACCGGTCCACGCGGTATATTCAGAAGCTTACGGGCCTGGAATATGCGGCCGCCAATCGCCTCCTGTTTGAAGTGATTGAATATGTCGAGCCGCGGATGAAGGCCGACCAGGCCTATCCGCCGGTGGTGGGAGTGGCCGTCATGCGGCACCGTCACGGGTTGAACAACGAACAGGCCGAACGGCGCTTGTTGGAGGAACTCGGCTGAGCCGCCGTCCCGGGTGGCGATGCAGGCGCCGCCGGGGGGGGCGGTTCGTCGGCTTAGGGGCGGGTTGAACGCAAACCCTGATTTGTTGTCCATCGAAAAGTAACATTTTGCACCTGATGAATACCGGAATCACTGCAATCAACCAGGCGGTGCAGGAGGCAGGCGCCTTTGTGCGCCCGCTCTTCGCCGAGTTGGGGAAGGTCATTGTGGGCCAGCAATACCTCGTGGAAAGGCTGGTCGTCGGCCTGCTGGCCAACGGGCATGTTTTGCTGGAGGGCGTGCCCGGCCTGGCCAAAACCCTGGCCGTCAAGTCGCTGGCCGGCTGTCTCAATGTGAAGTTCTCCCGGCTGCAGTTTACGCCCGACATGCTGCCGGCGGATGTGATCGGCACGCAAATCTACAATCCCCAGTCG
>CAZVYG010000044.1:0-19682 GCA_964631605.1 uncultured Verrucomicrobiota bacterium | reverse complement strand
CTTCACCACGCGAAAAGGGCCTGTGTTCGCCAACCTCGTCCTGGCCGATGAAATCAACCGGGCGCCGGCCAAGGTGCAAAGCGCGCTGCTGGAGGCGATGCAGGAGCGGCAGGTGACCATCGGCGAGCAGAGTTTCAAGCTGCAGGAGCCCTTCCTGGTGCTGGCGACGCAAAACCCCATCGAACAGGAGGGAACCTATCCGCTGCCCGAGGCCCAGGTGGATCGCTTCATGCTCAAACTGAAAATCAGTTACCCCGCGCGCGCGGAGGAAAGACAGATTCTTGACCTGATGGCCCGGACCACCACGGTGCCGGCGGCGCAACCGGTGGTCGAGCCGCAGCAGGTTCTCAAGGCCCGCGAAGTCATCAATGACATTTACATGGATGACAAGGTGAAGGAGTACATCGTGGATCTGGTATGCGCCACCCGGGAGCCGGAGGCGTACAAGATTCAAGTCAAGGAATTCATTCAGCTCGGCGCCTCGCCCCGCGCGACGATCGCGTTGACCCTCGCCGCGAAGGCATACGCGTTCCTCAAGGGACGGGGCTACGTGACCCCGCAGGATGTCAAGAGCATCGGCATGGACGTGCTGCGGCACCGGGTTGCCATCACCTTCGAGGCCGAGGCGGAAGACAAGACGAGCGAAACGATCATTCAGAAGATTTTTGACGAGTTGCCGGTGCCATGATTCCGCGGGAGATTCTCAAGAAAATCCGGCAGATCGAGATTCGCACCAACCGCCTGGTCAGCGAGAGCCTCGCGGGGCAGTATCACAGTGTCTTCAAAGGGCAGGGGATGAATTTCGACGAGGTGCGGGAATATCAGCCCGGCGACGAAGTTCGGTCCATAGACTGGAACGTGACCGCGCGGATGAATCATCCCTTCGTCAAGAAGTTTGTCGAGGAACGCGAGCTGACCTTGATGCTGGTGGTGGACGTCAGCGGTTCGGGTTTGTTCGGCTCGCGCGACCAGTCCAAACGGGAGCTGGCCGCGGAAATCGCGTCGGTGCTTGCGTTTTCGGCCATCCGGAACAATGACAAGGTCGGCCTGATCCTGTTCAGCGACCAGATCGAAAAGTTCATCCCGCCCCGCAAAGGGCGCCGTCATGTGTTGCGCGTGATTCGGGAGGTGCTTTTCTTCGAGCCCGAGCGGCGCGGCACGGACCTGAACCGCGCGCTCGAGTTTTTGCTGCGAGTCACACCGCACCGGGCGATTGCGGTGGTGTTATCGGATTTTCTGGGGTCCCCGGCCCAGGCGCGGGGCGGGGAACGGCCGGGGCGGGTTCGGTCGCAGATGATGCTGCTGGAATCGCTGGCGCAGGCCTCGCTGACGATGTTGCGGCAGGCCAACCGCCGGCACGACGTGGTGGCGGTGCAAATCGCCGACCGTCACGAGTTGGAGCTGCCGCCCCTGGGACGCCTGGTGCTGCAGGACGCCGAGACGGGCGAAATCGTGGAAATCAACACCGGGGATGAGCGCAAGCGGGCGGCTTTTGCCGAACGGCGGGCCCGCGCGCAAGCGGAGTTGGGCCGCCTTTTCCGGTCCGTGGGCATTGACGCTATCCAGCTCAGAACCGACCGGCCTTACGGGATTGAGCTGGCTCGATTTTTTGAAAACCGGGAGCGCCGGCGTTTGCGCGGCTGAGCCATGCGGAGGCGTTCGACCAACCCTTTGCCAGGGCTCGCGGCGGGCCGGCGCGAGGCGATGCGACCGTGGCACCCGACCTGAAGTATGGCGATCACCAACGTCACTCCCTCGACCGGCGCGCTGACCAATGGGCTGCGGGACATCAAACCGCCCGTGGAGATTCCCAGCGGCTGGGTCTGGCTCGGCTGGCTGCTGGCAGTTCTTGCCGAGGCTGCCAAGTGGTAATGGGCAAGGCGATAATGGCAGCGGCGAAAAGCGCAGGCGCCCGCCGTGGCGCCGGTGCCGGCGCATGTGCGGGCGCGGCAGCGGTTGCGGGAGGCGCTGCTCTTGATCGAACACCCGCGCGAATTCTGCATCGCCGTTTCCAGCGCCATCCGGTGGTATCTCGAGGAACGGTTCGCTTTCCACGCCCCCGAGCGCACGACCGAGGAATTTCTGCACGAATTGCAGGCCACCGACCTGCTGAGCCCTGACCAAAAGGCCAGCCTGGCCGATTTCCTCCAGCGTTGTGACCTGGTCAAGTTCGCCAAATACGAACCGGGCGAGCCCGAACTGCGAGAGTTGCATGGCTCGGCTTTGCGCCTGGTCGAGGAAACGGTGCCGGTCGAAACCCCAGCGGCCCCCTCCGCGTCGGGGGGAGCGGGCGGCGCGGAGCGGGTCGGAGATGCTCCTCGGATTTCTGCAGCGCCATGACGTTCGGCCGCCCTTATTTCCTTCTGTTGCTGCTGCTCCTGCCGCTGCTGGCGTGGCTGAAGGGCAGGCGCGGCGAGCCGCCCGCGTTTGTCTATTCCTCGGTGCAATTGGTGCGGGGCATTTTGAATGTTTCGCGCACGCGCGCGGGGAGCTTGCTGGCCGCGCTGCGCTGGCTGACCCTGGCGATCCTGATCGTTGCGCTGGCCCAGCCGCGGCTGACGCGCAGCGAAACGAAAGTCACGGCCAGCGGCGTGGATATTGCCGTGGCGATAGACCTTTCCGGCAGCATGCGGGCTGAGGATTTCGAAATCAGCGGCCAGCGAGCCAACCGCCTGGCCAAGGCGCAGCAGGTCCTCCGGAAGTTTATCGAACACCGGCCGGCGGACCGCATCGGTTTGGTGGCCTTTGCCGCCCAGGCCTACATCGCCTCGCCGTTGACCCTGGATCACGACTTCCTGTTGCGGAACCTTGACCGGCTGGAGCTGGGGCTGATTGACGAGAGCCGCACGGCGATCGGGTCCGCCCTTGCCACCGCCGTCAACCGTTTGCGGGAGTTGAAATCCAAGAGCCGCATCGTGATCCTGATGACCGACGGCCAGAACAACGCCGGCAAGATTGATCCCCTGGTGGCGGCGGAAGCCGCGCGGAGTCTCGGCGTGAAGGTGTACACCATCGGCGTCGGCACTCGAGGAGTTGCCGAGGTGCCCGTCTATATGGGCGGGCGCAAGGTGGGCTATCAACAGCAGCGGGTGGATATTGACGAGGAAACCCTGCAGAAAATCGCGGAAAAGACCGGAGGCAAATACTTCCGCGCGGACAATTCCAAGCGGTTTGAAGCCATTTATGCCGAGATTGACAAACTGGAAAAGACCGAAGCGGAGGTGAAAAAGTACTCGCACCATCGGGAACTCTTTGCCTGGCTGATTGCGCCCGGCATGGGGTTGCTGTTGCTGGAGGTTCTCTTGCGCCATACCTTCTGGAGGCGATTGCCATGACGCCCGAACCGCTGCACATTCTCAGGAAACCAACCCGGAGAAAGGCTTGACCATGCGATTTGCCCATCCTGAGATGCTCTGGCTCCTGGTGCTCTTTCCGCCGGCCCTGATCGCCTTTTTCTGGTGGTCGCAGCGCAAAAGCCAGGGCTTGATGGCGCGCTTTATCGAGGCGCGTTTGCTGCCCGGCCTGTTGGCTGGCGTGTCGCCGCTGCGGCGAAAAATCCGGCTCGGTTCGCTGGTGCTCGCGGTGGTGTGCCTGATTCTCGCGCTGGCGCACCCGCAATGGGGGTTTGTCTGGGAGGAGGTCAAACAGCGCGGTCTGGACATTGTCGTGGCGGTGGATGTTTCCAAGAGCATGCTGGCGGAGGACCTTGCGCCGAATCGCCTGGCGCGGGCCAAGCTGGCGGCGATGGATTTGGTCAAGCAGGCGCGAACCGACCGGGTGGGGCTGGTTGCCTTTGCCGGCAGCGCCTTTCTGGTTTGCCCGTTGACGATTGATGAGGCGGCTTTCAGGCAGAGTTTGGAAACTCTCAACACGAACACCATTTCGCAGGGGGGCACGGCCCTGGCGGAAGCGATTCAAACCGCCCTCAAAGCCTTTCAGCAGGAAGACAATCACAAAGTGCTGGTGATGCTCACCGACGGCGAGGATCACGACTCGGGGGCGCTCGAGGCCGCCCAAAAGGCCGCCGAGGCGGGCCTGCAGATTTTCACCGTTGGCATCGGAAGCGCCGACGGAGAACTCTTGCGGCTTCGCCAGCCCAACGGCACGGTGGACTACGTTCGCGACCGGGAGGGCAACGTGGTCAAATCCCGGCTCAATGAAGCGCTCTTGCGCGACATTGCCGGCGCAACGGAGCGGGGGTTTTATTTGCCGTTACGCGGCGGAACGACGATGGAAACCCTGTACGAAAAAGGGTTGGCTCCGCTTCCGAAGTCCGAGTCGGGTGAGAAACTCGTCAAGCGCTATCACGAACGGTTTCACTGGCCGCTGGCCGCGGCCATCCTGTTGTTGATGGGCGAGATGTTCTTTCCCGAGCGGAAGCGTTTGCCGCGGCCCAAATCCCCGGCGCCAGCCGGGCAGCCGGCGGGGTCCGTTGCCGTCCTGGTCGCACTCGTTCTTGGGGTGGCTTGCAGCCCTGCGGCCGCTTCTCCCTCCAGCGCGCTGCGCGATTACCAGGCCGGACGTTATGACCAGTCGCTGAAAGAGTACCAGGATCTGATCCGCAAACGGCCGGACGATCCCCGCTTGCGTTTCAATGCCGGCGCGGCGGCCTACCGTGACCGACAGTTTAACGAGGCGGCCCAACATTTCGGCGAAGCGCTGACCGCGCCAGACTTGGAACTGCAGGGCAAGGCCTATTACAACCGCGGCAACGCGCGGTACTGGCTGGGAGAAAAGCTGGATGATCCGGCCAAAAAAACCGAACTCTGGCAGGAGGCCCTGCGAGATTATGAGAGCAGCCTGAAACTCAATCCCGCGGACGCGGACGCGAAACACAACCAGGAGTATGTGAAGCGGCGACTCGAGGAACTTAAACAACAGCCTCCCCCGCAAAAACAACAACAAAAGCAAGACCAGTCCGAGCAAAAAGAGGACCAGAACCAACCACAGCAGGCGCAAAACCAGCAGCAGCAACAACAACAGCAGCAAGCTCAGCAGTCCGAGCGCGAGCAGGCGCAGCAGCAGCAGCAGCAAGAACAAGCTCAGCAGCCCCAGTCCGAGCAGGCGCAACAGCAACAGCAACAACAGCAGGACGCGCAGTCAGCCGCGCAACGGGAACAGGAACGGCAACAGCAATCGGCCGAGGAGAAGCAGCAACAACAAGCCCAGCAGGCTGCCGGTCAACCCGATGCTCAGCAGCCGGAGGGTGAGCAGGAAGCGGCCGCCCCGGGACAGATGACTCCGCAGCAGGCCCGCCAGCTTCTGGACGCGCAAAAGGCGGATGAGCAGATGTTACCCATTCCGCAGCAGGGGAAATCTTCACGCGGCGAACGTCCGTTCCGGGATTGGTAGTTTTGTCCGGTGCTTCAGCGGGTTGGCAACGTTTGGCGGGGGCTTGGTCACAGCTCCCCCTGGCTTGGAATCGGGCGTGTTGGCGGCAGGATGTGTGGGGACTGCGGGCTGCTTGCCTTTCGCGCGCGATTTAAGGCAAGCTGCCCTCCGGCAATGCAGGCCTGGAGTCAACACTTTCTACGAAGCCGCTATGCGGTCGCCATCCTGGCCGGCCTCCTGCTGGCAGCGGCTTTTCCGAAGCCAGGGCTGGCCGGCATGGCGTGGGTGGCTCCCGGGTTGCTGGCTGCAGCGGCCCTGGGGCAGGGGGCGGGGAATCGCTTTCGAATCGGCTACGTTGGCGGACTGGCCTTCACGCTGGCGGCCTATTATTGGTTGCTGTTAATCCCGTATCGGTGGTTGGGCGTTCCCGTGGCGCCGGCACTCGGTTGGATTGGCCTGGCGGCGTACCTCGCGCTTTATCCAGCACTCTGGGTATGCGCCTTGTTCTTATTCCCGTTTCGGTCAGGCTCAGTCATGGAGGGCGCCGCGGAGCCGCAGTTGCGCCTGGAGTTTCCGCGGAGCTGGCTGGGGCGGCAGATTTGGTGTCTGTATGGCGCGGCCACCTGGGTGGCGCTGGAGATGATCGTGTCGCGCCTGTTCACGGGGATGCCGTGGAATCTGCTGGGCGTCTCGCAATACCCATTGGTGCCGCTGATACAGGTTGCCACCTTCACCGGAGTTTACGGTGTCTCCTTCATGGTTGTTTGGGTCTCACTGTCGCTGCTGTCCGCCGCGCTGCAGGTTATTGGGCGTCCCACCATGCGCTCCGTTTGGGTGGCGGAACTAATCGTTCCGTTGCTGGCGCTGGCCGTGCTGTTCAGTCACGGCATGCGGCAGCTTCGGGAGGACGCCCCCACGAGCCGCGGGCTTCGCATCGCTTTGGTGCAGCCCAGCATCCCGCAAACCCTGATTTGGGATTCCACGCAGGACAACGCCCGGTTTCGGGAGCTGTTGGAGCTCTCGGAACAGGCGCTGACCAACGAAGTGGATCTGCTCATCTGGCCGGAGGCGGCGGTCCCCAGCCTGTTGCGCTATCACCAGGAGACTTATGACGCGGTGATGCATCTGGCGCGCCGGCACAAGGTCTGGCTGATCATTGGCGCCGATGATGCCGAGCGCCGTCCCAATCCCCGTCCCGGCGCGGAGGCCGATTTCTACAACAGCAGTTTCTTGATCAGCCCGGAAGGCATCCTGGAAAACCGGTACCGAAAACGGAACCTGGTTATTTTCGGCGAATACGTTCCCTTGACACGCTGGCTGCCCTTCCTGGCCTGGTTTACGCCGGTGCAAGGCGGATTTACGCCAGGCGACCGGCCGGTGCAGTTCCGCCTGCCCAATCTGGGAGTCCAGACCGCGGTGTTGATTTGTTTTGAGGATATTTTCCCAAACCTGGTGCGCGAGTCTGTGGACCCGGAAACCGATTTCCTCGTGAACCTGACCAACAACGGCTGGTTCGGGGAAAGCGCCGCCCAATGGCAACATGCCGCCGCCGCCATCTTCCGGGCGGTCGAAAACGGTCGGCCGTTGATCCGCAGCGCCAACAACGGCCTGACCTGCTGGGTGGACGGCCGGGGACGCCTGCGCCAGATTTTCCGGACTTCCTCCGGCAGCATTTACGGGGCTGGTTGGATGTGGTTCGAACTGCCTCTGCCGGGGGCCAATGAGCCCAAGCCTCTCACGTTTTACCGCCAGCACGGCGATGTTTTTGGTTGGACTTGCGTTCTGGCGGCGGGACTGTTGCTCAGCGCAAGGATACCGCGTGCCGTTCGAGGCGCCCGGCGCTGATCGGCTTGGGCCTCAGCGCCGGAATGGCGCTGTTGTTTGTCATCACCGCCCTTTGTTGAGAACCGCGCCCTCCCGTCGGGCGGCTTGGACTCGGGCAGGGTTTTCCTTGAAGCGCTCGCCCGCCAGCAGCGCCGCCCCCAGCGCCCCTGTGTATTGTGGCAGCGGCGCAACTGTCACCGAGCATTCCAATGTTTGCTCGAGCGCGCGCGTCATTCCCGGCAGCAGGGCAACGCCGCCTGTGAACGCGATGGGCGGCGCGGCCCCGCGTCCGGTCAAAGCCACCACCCGCTGCGCGATGGCGTTTTGAACCCCCGCGGCGATGTCGGCGCGCGAGACCCCTTGGGCCAGTAATCCGATGATTTCCGTTTCGGCAAACACCACGCACATGCTGCTGATGAGAGCAGGGGCGCGGCTTTCCCTGCCCAAATCACCCAACTCCGGCAGGCTGACCTCCAACCGCGAGGCGACCAGTTCCAAAAACCGTCCACTGCCCGCCGCGCAGCGGTCGTTCATGGCGAAATCCCGCACCCGGCCGCGATCTTCCAGGAAGAGGCACTTGCTGTCCTGTCCCCCGATTTCAATCACGGTTCGCGTTGCGGGCAACAGATGGTAAACACCCCTTGCGTGACAGGTGATTTCGGTAATGGTGCAATCAGCGAAGCCGAGCAGATTGCGTCCGTATCCCGTTGCCACGATGGCCGAGATGCGATGCCTCTCGATCCCGGCTTCCGCGCAGGTCCTCTCGAGCAGGGCGGAAGCGAGCGACTCCTGCTCGACACCCTGATCGCACGCGCCTCGAGCAAGGAGCGCCCCTTTGTCCGCATCCAGCAGAACCACTTTGGTCGAGCGCGAGCCCGCATCAATTCCGGCGCAAATCATGAAATTCGCCGGCCATCAAACAGGGTTTCCGCGCCGCCCGCAATCTGAATCAGAAGGCGCCTTATGGGGGCGGAACGCCCAGCCGCAGGAACAGCCGCTGTTGGGTGAGCGGCAGCACCACCCGGTAGCGGTCGTTGACCAACTGCGGTTGGACCGCGCTGGGCGTCCACACCGCGCCGGGGCCCAGGGTGGGCGATTGCAGCAGGATGCAGCCGGTGCAACCAGCGGACCACTCGACCACAGCCTGTCCGCCCTCGACGCGCAGGCTCAGGGCGCCGGAGACGCCCAAGCGGAGGAATGTGGGCGAGGTGGGGGCCGGCATTGTCACCCGATACATCCCGTTGACGAGGACGGGCGGTATCGGAACGGGTGTCCAGCGCGCTCCCGGATTCACGCTGTCGGACTGGAAGAGCGAACAGCCCACGCAGGTGGCCGGCCACTCGGCGACCAGTTGCCCGTTCTCGAACCGGATCGAGAGCGTTGGGGCCGGCCCCAACGCCGACGCGCGGAAGAACTCCGCCGGCGCGGTCATGGGTTGCGGCGCCAGGTCGGTGCGCAAGCTCGCCGGGCTGACCGACTGCAGGAATTCCCATGGCGACTGGCTGGACAGGCCGGCACGTCGTTCGATGGCGTAACTCCGCCCTGGCAGGGCATAGAGAGTCAGAGCCGCCATTTGGTTGCTGCGGGCAAGGTCGAGAATCGGTTCCGGCCCTACGATAAACACGCGCCCGACACCGGCCTGACCGTTGGCGGTTGGAGCATCGGCGCGGAGACCCGTGACGCCCTCGCCCCGGAGCACGGCCACTGCCGACTGGCTCCCTGGTCCGGCGGCAAAAGCCACGCGCGCCAGGGCCACGCTGCCCTGCCAGGAGGCTTCGGGCCGGCGCTGGAACTGAATCTGGTAGCGGTCTTCGCCCAGCGGCAGGAAATTCGCCGCGCCAACCTGTGGGGCAAGGGTGGTGAGTTGGAGATTCGTCAAACGCTGTCCGCCGACGTGGAGCAACAGGTTCACCTCGTTGAGTTCGACTCCCGATTGGAGCGTCAACGGCACACTGTCGGCGCCGTTGGTCAGGATGGCAGTGCTGCCAATCGAAAGCTGGAAGTCGGCTTTGGTGTCCTGGACAATGACCACAAACGTTTGGGTGGCGCTCAGCGAGGGGATGCCATCGTCACTGACGATAATCGAGAACGAGTAGTTGGTGCCGCCCTGGAACTCCGTCGGCCGCCACGTGAAGAGCCCGTTTGTCGGATTGATGGCCGCGCCGGCGGGCGCCCCGGCGCCCAGGCTGAAGGTGAGATGTTGCGGCGGCAGGTCGTCGTCGCTGGCGGCCAGGGCCAGGGACAGCAAGGTCCCTTCGGCAATGGTGCGGTTGGTGGTGCCCGCGAGGCTCGGCGGGCTGTTGGACTCCAGCACGATGATCGCGAAGGTTTGAGTCGCGGTCAGGGAGGGAATGCCGTTGTCGCGGGCGATCACAGCGACCGGGTTGGTGCTGGGGCCGTGGGCTTCCGCCGTAATCCAGGTCAACTGGCCGCTGACACTGTTCAAGACCAGGCCCGGAGGCGCGCCCGGCCCGAGCTGATAGCTGACGGCGTCCCCATCCGGATCCGTCGCGGTCGCGGTCAGGGAGAAAGTGGCGCCTTCAACCACAACCTGGTTGGCAATCGGCGTGAAGACCGGCGCCTGGTTTTCCAGAATCACCGTGGTTTGCGCCTGCGGCGCCGCAGGTGCGGCTTCGCGGTTGCCGGCCTGGTCAATCGCGATGCTGTAGAAGGCGTAGGTCTTCCCCAGTGCGCCCTGGAAGAGGGCGCTGGCGGAGGGAGTTGCCGTGAGCCAGCGTTGGAACGGCCCGCCGTTTTCGCTGAAGTAGATGTCATAGGTGGCCACTCCGCTGCCGCCCGGGTTATCCTGGCCGGACCAGCGGACGAGGAAGGCGGCATGACTTTGAGCCGGCAAAGCCTCCACTGAGCTGGCGGGCGGCTCGTTATCCACCGTTGGCAACGGCGCGTAGAGCAATGTGTACTGCCCGGTGCTGTTGTAATCCAACAGGTGCAGGATATTTTCGCGCTTGGGCCGCTTGCCCTGCCCGATAAACGTGCGGTCGGTGATCCAGGCGTTGGTTTCGACGCCAATCACGACGTTGTCCGACCGTTGCACCCCCACGAGCCGGTACAGACCGTCGGCGGGGTCGTTCACCCGCAGGTATGCCCACCCGCCGGGCAGGTCCGCATTCAACTGCACTTGGAGGTTGGAGGCTGAAAGGCTGCCGGAAACGCTGGCGTTGGTGACGACCGCCACGTGGTTGCTGGAACCGTCGCTGAGCCAAAGGGTGTCCGGCAGGTCGCGGGTGTCCGCAATGTTGTTGACGAGGAAATCGGGCAGGCCGTCCTCGAAGGGGCCCCCGGCCTGGACCAGGCGGTTCATCTCGTGGATGCGCACCTCGTCAATGAGGGACAGGCGCGGGTTGCCCTGGCCGTCGAGATGCTCGAAGGTGGCGGTGTAGTCAATGAACAAACCTTGGAGGGTCGAAGTCAGGAGCCAGCGCGCCACGCTGATGCCGCCCGGTGGGATGGTGCCGAAGTTGGCGGTCAACGTGGGGGTCATGTTCTGACCCGCCACTTCCGTGGCGATGATCTTGAAGTCAACCAGCAGCCCCTTCTCGTTTTCGATGATGGTCGGCTGGGCCGAGGTGATGCGGAAGTTGCGCGCGGCGCCCGCTCCCCGGTTTTGCACCATGACCGCAAGGTTGAAGGGGATGCTGGGTTCGACCAGGTCGGTGAACGGATCATCCGCGAACACATCCCGCTGGTGGAAGTAGTCCAGCGTCAAGCGGGCGGTGGGATTGACCGTGATGGGCACCGGCGAGAGCGGCACCGTGACCAGCACGCCATTGAGCGAATAACGGAATTCGCCGCCCACATAGTATTGCACGGGTTCAAGCGGAGCCGCGTCCACGGTGGGCACCAGGGTCCAACTGGCGGAACCGCGAGCTCCGCCGGCTACGCGCCCGCCGCCCTCCACGTCGCTCAAGCCCGTCAGCTCCGGCGGACGCAGACCGAACAGCGCGTTGGCGTCGTTGCCTTGACCGTCGGTGATCTGGACTGTCACCCGAATGTTTTCCAGCGCGTTCGCGGTCGCGTTGTCAATCTCGAGCGTGGCGCGGAACGCCTCGCGGCTGAGCACCGCTTCCTGGTCCAGTTTGATTTTGACCCTGGCGCAGACGCCGCCTTCTTCGCCCTGCTGCGAACGAATGCGGTAGGTTTCGACAATGGCGTTGATCGGGTCGGTGAACCCGGCCGCCTTGGCGGCGTCGTCATAGGCGGCGCCTTCGACCAGTTTTTCCCGAAGCGCCACCGTGTCAATAAAGTCAAGATTGGCTCCCGGAGGCGCGTCCGCCGGACGCAGAATGCCCAGCGCGACATTCTCGAGCGTGCGATTCCAGCGATTCAGAACCCGGTCAATTTCCGCGGGCGGTACTCCCGGCGGCAAGTCCCCGGACAACAAGTCCGACCGTTCTCCGCTCGTGATCGCACGGCCGCCGTCGGAGGATTCGCCGCACGCAAGTTGGAACCGCGTGTACCAGTCGCCCGTCCGATTGTCAGCCTGCGGGTTGAGCCAGACGCCATCGGGCGCCCCGGTGATCAGGTTGAATGCGTCCAGTTGGGCGCGCAGGCCCGCCCGGTAGAATTGAATCGGGTCATCCCCCGAGCCGGCGGTCATCCAACTCATGGCGGGGTCGCCCGCCGGGCTGATAAAGCAGCGCATCAGGCCGTAAATGCAGGCGGGCACGCCGGCGCCTGGGATGAGGCAACCCGCCGCGCCAACCGCACAATCCACCACCGCAATGGCGGAGACGCCGCTGCCCAGGCCCATGCCGCACCCGAAACCGCTGGCCGCGCAGCCGATCGGGCCGGGAATGCAACCCGCCGCCGCCAGGAGCAGACAAGTCGGATCGCAACCCACCTTGATGCCGATCGAGGGCGTGCTGTAGCTGGTATTAACACCACCGCCGCCACCGCCGCCACCTCCACCGCCCCAGCCGCCGCTCCAGCCGCCGCCGCCGCCACCACCACCACCGCCACCCCCACCGCAGTCGCCCTGCACACCACTGACTGCCACGGGGGCGCCGCCTCCGATTTTCAGCCAACCGCACTCGAAGGACCACGAGGCGCTCCCGCTCATGCCGCAAGGGACACCGCTGGCCGCTCGGATTCGGTCGCCGCCGGTGCCGAAATCACCCACCCGGCGCAGGGTGACGGGGATGGTCAGGGACGACTTCGCAGGCAACTGGCCGAGGTCATTGATGAGCGGCTCGATGACATAGAAGGGGTGGGTGTCAAACCGCAACTTCAATTCGTCGGCCGCAATCAGCCCGTGGTTGCGGAAGGTGAGGTTCACCTGCTTGGTCTGGCCCACCAGTTTGAGGTCGCTGACATCGAGCACCGGAGGCTCGATCGTGACCACCGGCGCCGGGACCACCGTCTCGAACTCCGTTTCGATCGAGATGCGGTAGTGGTCCTCGATTTCAATGCGCTCGACCGTCCAGGTGTAGCGCACCGCCTGGTAGGAGAGGAAGGCCGTCACTTCATTGGTAATGCCGGGTTCGAGGAACACGGTACTTTGATGAGAATTGTGTTGCGTGGCGTCGAGCTCGAGGTCGTAGTACCCCTCCATTAACTCGGGGACGAAAAAGCGTCCAAGGTTGTCCGTGACACCATTGGTCACCACTGCGCGGCTCACCGCGTCACGCACCCGCACGGTGGCATTGGTCAGCGGAGGCGCGCCCGCGGCGTAAAAGGTGAATTCGTCCACCGCGGTGATCTGCAGCGCGCCTTTGGCGTCGGACAGGGCCCGGAACGAGAAGGGGACGGCCAATGCCGTGCCGACACCGTTGAGGGCGAGGTTGCCTTGATGGGCCGAAAGCGGCAAATCCTCCGGCGGGTTGAGTTGCAGGGTGACGGTGTTGGTGGCTCCCGGGGGCAGGGAAGGCAGGGGGTTGGGAGACACCACGGTCATCCAAGGCAGCGGGGGAAGCGAGACGGTCACCGGGCCGGTCTCCAGCCCGCCCGTGTTAACGATCTGGAACGAGACAGTCCGTTGGGCGCCGCGCTTCATGCCGCCGTCCAGTCGGCTCGGGTATGCGATCAGCCGCGGCACCAGCGGATCAATATCCACGCGGATGGCCAAGTTCAACACGGCGCCTTCAGCGCTGGTCAGACGGAGCTGGATGTAGCCCCAGGTAAAAGAGGCGTCCAGGGCGGAGATGCCGTAAGCAAGCTGCAGGGAGCCGTTGCCCGCCAGCACATTCGTTTGAAGCGTGAGGGTCGCGTTGACATTCGGTGGTTTGCTCAGAATCTCGACCGCCAGGCCGGTCAGCGGCACGTCGCTGAGGTTCTCAATCTGAACGCTGCCCCCGATGCTGCTGCCCTCACTGAGACGGGCCGAGGGTTGCGCCGGTTGCGCCTTCATGCCCAGCAGATAGAAGCTGTCCTGGGCCGGCGGCACAGGTTCACCCGGGTGGGCCGCGGAAATCTCGTAGTACCCGGCCTCGCCAGGCAACGGCTGCCAGGTGGTGGCGAAGCGGCCTTGAACGTCGGTAATGGCGGCAATGGTTCGAATCGTGTCGCGCACGCGGATGTGGATGCTCACGGGCACGAATTGAGCGGCGCCGCCGCCGCTGCGGAATGCCTGGCCGGCCATCGGCACGGCCGTGTTGGCGGGCGCGACTTCCAGGTCCGTGGACACCGTTGCGTGGTAGGCAGGGTTGACCTGGATCGGAGTTGCCGACACGCGAATGTTGTTGTCCTCCGACAATTCGACGACGTTATTGAGTGCGTCGGCCACCACCACCACCCAGTACTGACCGGCGGCCATTGGCATGCGCAGGGGCAGGGACTGGCCGAACTGGGTGTCCGCAGGCAGTGCGCCGTTGAAGGTGAACTGGCCCATGAGAACGTCGTCGCCCACCAACGGATCCGTCGAAAGATAGATGCGTTGCACGACGGCATTGGATGGCGAGGTCACCATTCCCTGGTTGCGAATCTGATAGCCAATATCCACATACGCTTCGGTTTCAGCCGTTGCGGGGACCGTGACCGTGCTGACGACCAGGTCGGGAAGGTTGACGTCCGTTACGGTCACCGGCACGCTGCCGGTCGCGAAATCGGGAGCGGTGGCGGTGAGCAGGACCGACTGGCTGCCATCCGTCACGCCGTCATCCACCGTGGTCAAGGGGAACGACGCCGACAGGGCGCCCGCCGGGATGGTGACGGTCGCCGGCACGGTCAGCTCATTGGTCTTGGACGAACTCAGGGTTACCACCAGCGGGGAGTTGGTGCCCGCGTTGCGGCTTACCGTGGCGGTTCCCGCCGTGGCCAGGCCTTCGGGCAAGACCGGCCGATCCACCGTCAGACGCAACGTTGGGCCGTCGTCATCGGTAACCGTCACCTGGGCCTGGGGACCCTCGCCCAGGCGGGTGGCGCTGCCGGTCGCCCGGAACCAGATACGAACCTGGACGTTTTTGTCCCCATCCACGAGGTCGTTGTTTACGGCTGCGATGGGGAACGACAGGTTGGTTTGGCTGCCCGGAATGGTCACCAGCCGCGGCACCAGCAAGGCATTGGTGTTGCTGCTTTCCAGCTCCAGCTCGAGCGTGCGCGGCGAAACCGGGCTGCGGGTAATGGTGACCAACGCGGCCTGGGCACCCGCCCCCTCGCTGACTGTAGCCGGCGCAATGTCGAGGGTTAACTGCGGCCAGTCATCGTCCAGCACCGTCAGGCTTGCCGAGCCGGCATAGTGACCATTGGCCGTTGCGCTCAGCGCCACGGTCAATGGAGATTCGACCTGGGAATCATCCAATGCCTGCACGTCAAAGGCGGTGAAACTTTCTCCCGCGGCGAGGGTCACGGTGGCAGGCACGCCGACCTGGGCCGCGCTGGAACTGGCGAGCGTGACCACCACCGGCGCGGTGCCGGCATCGCGGCTGACGATTGCCGTGACGGCCTGGCCTTCCATCACGTGGTTGGTTGCCAGGGTTAGGGTCAGCCGTGGAAGATCGGCATCCATAACTGTTACCTGAGCCGTGGCGGGCTCATACCCGGTTGCCGTGGCGGAGACTGTGACGGTCTGCGGGCCGTCCACGATTCCGTCGGTCACGGCCTGGATATTGAAAGAAACGGATGCCTGGCCTGATGGAATCGTGACCTGGGCGGGCAGGGACAATTCGGTCGGATCGCCATTGTTCAACATGACCCCCAAGGCGGCGGTTCGCGCGCCGTTCCGGGTGACGGTGGCCACGATCGCCTGCGGAGCGCCCTCGGTCAGTTGAACGGCAGACAGTTGCAGCGTCAGGACCGCCGGCACCAACGTGCTTTGGGTGGCCACGCCCAGATTATTGGTTTCGATGGATTCGATAACGTCCGAGCGGCTATCGGCCAGCACCGCGAACCACAGCGGGCCCACCAGGCCCGAGGCGGGGACAAGAACCAACTGGGTCCGAGTCAGGCTGGCGCCGCTGGCGAGCGTGTTGGTGAGGATAAAAGTCCCCAGTTCCGCTCCACCGGCGCCGGTGCTGTTCGTGGTCAGGAAAACGGTTTCGGACCAGATCGGGCCGGCGGCGGCGTTGCCCTGGTTGGTGATGGAGTAGGCCAAAGCGACCGTCTGCCCCGGCAAAGCGTTGGTCGGGGCCAAAACGTTGCCCACCACCAGGTCCGGCAGCGGCGGCAGTGAAACGGCCAGCGGCGCGGAGGCAAGGTTGTTGCCTTCGTCGGATTCAGGGACCGCATTGCCATGGTCGGCGGCAACCACCAGATGGAAGTTGCCCGGAGTCTGGCCGACCGCCAGCGGCAGGGTCACCGGGATGAGGTTCGTGTAGCTGGCGCCGGGCTCCAGCGGCAACACGGGGGCGGGGGCGGAGGCCAGCAGCGTTTGCAACGTGTTGCTGCTGGTCGAGAGATAGACGCGGTCGGTCCAGGGCACGGCCGCGGGCGCGGTGCCGATGTTGGTGACCACCCACTCGAGTTGAAGGGTGTCGCCGAAGGCGGCGCTGGCCGGCGCGCTGAGCCGCGCGACTCGCAGGTCGGTGGCAATAATGTTCAGCGGCGCGGTCGAGAAAGCGGTATTGTTGGTTTCAACCAACTCAAAAACCTGAGTCCCGCTGTCCACTTGCACGCCGAAATAGCGCGGTCCAATCCCCACTGAGGGCACGATGACCTGTTGCGTAACGCTGAGGCTCGAGCCGGGCGCGATGCCCCCTCCGCCGGGGTTGAAGCTGACGGCTCCGAGCGAGACCGCTCCCGAACCATCCGGGTTGGAGGACAGCAGGACCGCGTTCTGCCACGGGCCCATTGCCGTGCCCGGGCCGACGTTCGAAATGACGAAGGTTAGCGGGATCAAGGTGCCCGCCTGGGCCGCCACAGGGGTGGTCACCGCGCCAACCATCAAATCCGGCGGCGCGAGGGTGGTGAAGGTGAGGTCGCCGGAAACGGCCTCGTTGCCGCCAGCGTCCGCGGCGTAAACGCGGAAATGATAGAGCGTGGCCGGGAGGAGGCCGCTGAGCAGGAACGAATGATTGGTTCGGAGCAAGGAGGTGCTGTTGGTCGTGCCGTAAGCGGCGTTGGTGCCGTAAGCGACGCGGGCGGTGGTCGGCTCGCTGGTGGACCAGGTGACCACGGCGCTGGCCACACTGGCTGTCGCGGTGATCGAAACCAGCACCGGCGGAGTCTGATCCACCAACTCATATTCGGCGACGTAATGCAGGTTCGTGGGGTCAGTGGTGGCGAAGGTTTTGACAAAGCTGGCGTTGGTGGAAACGGTGACGCTGTTCAAAGTGAACCGCTTGAAAGCGTAGTAGTCCGGCGGATTATTGGTCACTGCCGCGGGGGTCGCAAGGGTTGTGGATTCCCCGTTGGTGAATGTGCCCGTGCCGGTCACGGTTGCCAAACCCGCGGGCAACGTGGCGGCGGTGACCACGTGCTGCAAGTGGGCTTCGGCATAATGCGCGCCAAAGAGGCGATTACCGTAGAGCACAACGGTGAGGACGGGGTTGCTGCTGACGGTGAGCCCGGTTTCTGTCCAGTGGCTGAACTTGTAGCCGAAGGCCGGTTGGGCGGTGATCGTGTTGGTTGAGCCCCAGGGATACACGCCTGTGCCGAGAACGATGCCGGCGCCTGCGGGATAATTGGACGCAGCGAGTTGGAACCCGGGCAGACCAAATACGGCTGTGAGCACGGTGTCTTTATTGAGCGCGAAGGTGTAACTCGAGTTGGCGCTGCGGACTACTCCTCCCTCGACCCAGTTTTGGAAGAGGTAGGGCACCTGGTTCGTGATGGGCGTGGCGGTCACGGTGACGGAGGTTCCCGCCGGGTAGGTCCCGGCGCCGGTGAGTGTGCCCGCTCCCGGGGGCGTGCTGTTGAGCGCGAGGGTGTACAGTTGCGTAATGGCGAAGTTGGTGGTGACCGTGTTCAGTTCGGCGCTGTTATGGCTGGCGCCGTCGTATTCGAACACCTCCTGATCCGAGTCGGTCGTGACCTCGATCAGGTAGGTACCCGCCGTGCTGGCGGTGAACACCGCCTGGCGGGGCAGGGAAGTATTGGGCGCCACACTCGAAAGGGCAGGGTATGTCTGGTCAAAGATCGTGGTTGCGGTGCTTTGGTTGCGCACGCGCACGCGGTCCTTGAACCCGGCCGGCGCAGCGGCGAGGCCGCGGTTGAAGGTGTCCCACGTCAGGGTATAGCTCTGGTTGCCATCCGGTCCGGCGAGCAGCAGGTTTTCCACGCGCAAATCCGCGTAATCGGCCAGGCTGATGGCAAGCGGGTTTTCGGTCGCCGTTTCATTATCTCCCTCCAGAAGGAATTCATTGATCGTGTCGGTGTAGTCGGCTTTCACCACCAAGTAGAAATCGCCGCTGATTCCGTCCGGGAGATTGACGGTGTTGGTAACCGAATAGCTTTGGCCCGGTTGCAGAACGCCGCTGTGTTGATACAGGCCCAGAACCCAATCGTTTTCGTCCACCAGCGGGTCGGTGGAGAGCACCACTCGATCGAACCACAACCCGGCGGGTGTGGCCAGCGAGCCCACGTTGGCAACCGTGAAGGCGAAGGTGAAAGAATCCCCGCTGCGCAAGCCGGTGGTAACAGGGAGGTAAAGACTGGTGACCTGTAGGTTGGGGAAAACCACGTCCTCGGTTGGAAGAATCAGAACGTCCAACAGGTATTCACTCATGAGCCCGGCTGAACCGGCCCCAGGTCGAATGAGGGCGTAGCAGGCGCCTGTCTGCTCAATTCGAACTTCAGCCACGCCGTCGGAAGGCCGCCCGCTCCCGGCTTCAGCCAGGTAAACGCCATTGGCATCATACACGCTGACCACCGGGACCAAGGCGCTGCTCGCCGGTTGACGAGAACCCAGAAAGATGGTTTTGCCCGCTTCGACAATGCCGAGATTGAAGTAATCCAGGTCCGTGCCCAGTTGCAGGTATCCGCCGACGACCGCGCTGCGGCTCGTGCCGTTGGTCGTAAAGGAAAGCGGATTGGCGGTGGCGATGCTGTTGTTGGCTTCGCTTTCGGTGGGCAGGCCGTTCCGGTACAACGAAACCCGCAGCCGATGCTCGTTATAGTAGCCGTAATAAATGGAGACTCGCACGGTGTATGTGCCACTATGGGTCAGGACCAGCGGCGGGGTTTGCAGCAGGCCGTTGGCCGCCGCCGTGAGGTTGAAGAGTTGCTCTCCCGCCGGGTCGTAAAGGATAAAATTCAGGCCGCTGCTGCCCGGGTTGCCCGGGTTTTCGGTCGCCAGCACCATGACATCCCCGGCCAGGGCCTCAAAGCTGTAAAAGTCCCAATCGCTGCTGTCGGCCAGATAACCACGGCCGGCACCCGAGACCAGATTGGGTTGCGTGCTGGTCATCGCCAGCGGGGTGGCGGTCTCGCGGGTGTTGTTCGGCTCGATTTCGGTTTTGAAACCGGCGACTTGCCCCACCACAAACTGCCGGGTCCAGGCGCTCGCCAACCCATTGCCGGCGCGGTCCTGCAACGCGGTCCGGGCAATAAAACGATACAGGCCGGGCTGCAGCGCGCCGCTGGGAACGGTGAAACTCGCCGTGAGCCCCGAGCTGTAAGCCGGACTGACGCTCACCGCGGTCAGAATATCATCCACCGTGTCGAACAAACCGTCAGGGCCGGCCGCCCGGAGATCAAAGCTCGCCGGGCTGTTGACGGTTGAGGCCAGCATGTCCTCGGAAAAGGTCAGGGTGAACCGATCAAATAATGCAAGCGTGGTGGCGCCCTCGGCCGGCAGCGTGTCTGCCACAATCACGGGCGGTAGCGGGTCAACCAGCTCGAGCGAGAGCAGGTACTGCGAGAACAGACCGGTTGTCCCCGCCTGGGCCCGCATCCGGACATAGTAGGCTCCTCGTTGCGCAGGGGGTACCGTGTAGGACAGGTTGGTCTGCCCGGGTGCCGCCCCTCCCACCACCGCACCCGAGCTGTCCAGCACCTCGGCAATTCCCACCAACAGGCTGGTGCCGGGCAATTGATAGGTCAGGCGAATTTCGGTCGCGTCGGACAAATTGCCCAGCCGGAACACATCGCCGGGGTCGCCGGCGCGGAGGTAGCCGAGCACGGAGGCAGTTTGG
>CAZVYG010000043.1:0-41110 GCA_964631605.1 uncultured Verrucomicrobiota bacterium | reverse complement strand
ATGTCAACGAAAGCCGCGCCTACAGCGCCAGCCTGACCACCAGCGGTAAAAAATACTCGCTGAGCGGCAAGTTTGACGTGGACGGCACCGCTTCCAAGAGCATTTCCCGCGGGCTCACCAACACGCCGCTCATTCTCGCCCTGGTTCTGGATCTGAATCCGGGCGCCGACCGGCTGACCGGTACGGTCAGTGACGGCAACTGGACGGCCGAACTGCTGGCCAACCGGGCCGTGTTCAACGCCACGACCAACCGCGCCACGCGCTTCGCAGGCCGTTATACCCTGGTGTTCCCGGGACCGGACGGCGACCCGAGCGTGCCGATGGGCGACGGTTATGGGGCGGTAACGGTGGCCTCGAGCGGCACGATCACGCTGAGCGGTTCGCTGGCCGACGGCACGGCGCTGAGCCAGACGGTGCCTGTCTCGAAGGATGGACAGTGGCCGCTTTACGCCTCGCTTTACAGCGGCAAAGGCTCGGTTTGGAGCTGGGTCCAGTTTGATGCGAATACCCCCGCCACCAACCTGCAGGGCCAACTAAGCTGGGTGCGGCCGCCGATTCCCACTTCGCGCTATTATCCGGCCGGGTTTACCAACGTCGTGCTGGCGGAAGGCTCGCGCATCACCGCGCCGCCGAACCGCACGACGCGCGTTATTAACGTGACCAACGGGGCGGTGGTGTTCGAAGGCGGCAACCTGGCGTCCTCCTTCACGAACTTCGTGGAATTGACCGAGGCCAACAAGGTCACCGGCCCGGCCAGCAACCGGATGACCTTCACCCTGAACGTCACCAACGGCCTGTTCAGCGGGAACGTCGTCACGCCGGACCGTACCCGGACGAACACCTTCAAGGGCGCGATTCTCCAGGACTTGGACACCGGCCACGGCTATTTCCTGGGGACCAATCAGAGCGGCCGCGTCACCTTCGGCCCCGCTCCCTAGCCGGCTCTAGGCGCAGCTCTATCAAGGGAAATCGTCCCGCTCGGTCTCCGCGAGAGGGCAGTAGGGCACTACTCCCTCCCGGTATCAATGCTTCGCTGATCAGGCTCGCGACGCAGTGGGTGCATGCTGACCATTCCAGTAATAGTCCCCCCCGACCAGTATCCATATGATTACCCATCGAACCCAAATTACAGGCCGGAAAAAGCAAAAGAGGGGAAGCAACTCTCACACAGCGGAGCGGTGTCCGCAACGTGTCGTTCCCGGGTAGGAATAACCTGCCGTGGCCTCCCCCGTTCCCCTTTCACCAGCCCGATGGTCCGATGGTCCGATGGTCCTATAGTCCCGTAGTCCCGTAGTCCTGTAGTCCCGTTGTCCTGGACGTCCCAACCGCTCAGCCCCTTTTCCACCCGCCGCCGGGGAAAAGCGGCAGGGGACTGCCGCACTCCACGACGCTTCGCGACCATCAAGCGCCCCCGGCCCACGCGCCAGCGTCTTGGACTGCGCCAGCCCTCTGGCGCTTTCGGCCCGGGGCTGGTATTCATCTCGCATGCTGGGGAGGGGGAAGGTGGAAAGAGGCGAGGCCGGGCGGTCCATTTCAGCGTTTCAGTGTCCGGCCGGGCTTGCTTAACGGGCGCGGAGACCAGATACTTTCTTAAATGAAGACGGCGGCGGCAACTTCAAAGCCTGTCGTGTGGCTCATCGAGGACCACGCGGATTCGCGGCGGGTGCTTGCGCGGGTGCTGAATCGCTCGGCGAAGCTCGCTTGTCCCTGCGCGTTCGCCACGTGCGAGGAAGCCCTCGCCGCCCTCAGAACCACCCCGCCGCCGGATGTGATCCTGCTGGATATTGGCCTGCCCGGGATGAACGGCATTGACGGCATCCCGCTCTTGAAGAGCCTCGCACCAACGACGCACATCATTATTTTGACCGTCTTTGATGATCAGGAAAAGGTCTTCAACGCCATCTGCGCCGGCGCGTCGGGTTACCTGCTCAAGAATACCGACGAAGAGGCCATTGCCTCGGCGGTGCGGGAGGTTTTGGACGGTGGCTCGCCCATCAATCCGCGCGTGGCCCGGATGGTGTTGAACATGTTCGCTTCGCGAGCCGCTCCTCACAAGCAGGAGTACGGTCTCTCGGCGCGCGAGCGCGAGGTGCTCGAGTTGATGGTCCAGGGCTTGATCAAAAAAGAGATCGCCGCCCGCCTCAACCTGAGTTACCACACGGTGGATAACCACTTGCGCAGCATTTACGGCAAGCTGCAGGTCCACACCCGCGGCGGGGCGGTGGCCAAGGCGGTTGCCGAGGGCATTCTGTCCACGTCATGAGCAGGCAGCAGGCGGTCTGGGACAGGCGCCGGTGGTTGGTGGCCACGGCGCTGGTTGCACTGGGCTTTGGGGCCGCGGGCTGCGGACCCGAGGCGCCCGCTCCCCCGCGTTACATCACCTCGATTCACGGCACCGGCGGTTACGGCGACGCCGCCCGTGTGCTCGCCGGCGAGTTCGAGCGCCAGACTGGCATCCAGGTGACCGTGGTCGAAGCCTCGCTCCTCAGCCTGCGCGAAAAGCAGCTCACCGACCTGCTCACCGGTGCGGGCAACTACGATGTTCTCCAGATCGCCTACCAGTGGGAGGGGGAAATCTTCCCGCACTTGCGCCCGCTGACCGACGTGGCGCCGGGGTTGATCGCGCATCTCGAGGATTTCATCCCGACCGTGCGCAGCAACTGCGGACAATGGGGCGACCAGGTTTATGGGCTGCCGATGGCCTGCGATGTGATCACCCTCCTCTACCGGACCGATGTTTTCACCGAACGGTCGGCCGAGTTCCAGCAGCGCACCGGTCGGCCCCTGGCGCCGCCTCAAACCTGGCAGGAGTATCTCGAAATCGCGCGGTTCCTCAACTCCGAGGCGATCTATGGCAACCTGGTCATGGGCCGCGAGCAATGTTTCACCATCTGGTCCGGCATCCTCTACGGCATGGGGGGCCGGCTGGTGGACGAACACTGGCGGCCGGAGCTGAATTCCGACATTGGCGTCGAAAGCCTCTCGATCCTGGTGGAAATGTACAAATACGCCCCCCCACGGTCCGAAGAGGCCAGCGTGGATGCCAACCTCTCATTTGTTCAGGGCCGGGGGGCGATGTTGATGGGCTGGCCCAGCCTGATTTGGCCGCTGCTGTCCGACACCAACCGATGCAAGGTGGCCGGCAAAATCGGCGCGGCCGTCATCCCCGGCGGACGCCCCCAACTCAGCTCCTGGGGCCTGAGCATCAACCCCGCCTGTCGCGACCTCGATGCCGCCCGGCAATGGATTGAATTCCTCGTCAGCCCAGCCACCACCAAACGCCTGCTGCTCGACTACGGCCGCGGCTCGCCCCGGCTCTCGACTTACGCGGATCCGGAATGCAAACAGCGCATCTTTTATCATTCCCAGTTGCTCCAGGGCCTGGCCGGCAACCAGGCCCGCTTCCGCA
Source organism: uncultured Verrucomicrobiota bacterium (assembly GCA_964631605.1). Lineage (GTDB taxonomy): Bacteria > Verrucomicrobiota > Verrucomicrobiia > Limisphaerales > UBA8199 > JARKQH01. The sequence goes on along the minus strand of CAZVYG010000043.1, from coordinate 37,701 downwards.
TCCCTCCCTCGCAGGAACTCTCCGACTATCTCGACAACGAAATCCTCAAAGCCATCCGCGGCCAAACCACCCCCAAAGCCGCCCTCGACCGCACCGCCGCCCGCTGGCGCGAAATCCTCACCCAAACGGGCTACCTGCGGGAGTAGGCCCGGCTTGGCATTCTGGACACTGCTTCGGCCCAGGAGCCCAACGCCGGCCCGCGGGCGTTCGGAGCCGCGCCCGACAGCGGGCGACCCGGACACGGTTTTTGTTTCGGCAAACCCGCTTTTGTGGCAAATGAAGAGTCAATGCATCTGGCGCACCTGCGTATTCGCGACTTCCGCAATTACCCGCGGCTGGACTTGGATTTTGCGCCCGGCTTCCATTTGCTGCTCGGCGACAATGCCCAGGGCAAAACCAATCTACTCGAAGCCATCTATCTCATCGCCACCTTGCGCTCGTTCCGGGGCGTCGGCAGCGCCCAGATGGTGCGTCACGGCCAGAAAGGCTATTTCATCGGCAGCCGCATCGTCGGCCAGGGCGAGCACGAGACCCGGATGTATTGGTCTGCCCGGGAACGGAGTCTGAGCCTGGACGGGCGGCCGGTGCGGAAACTGACCGATTACCTCGGCGTGTTGCGCACCGTTGTTTTCTGCACCGAAGACCTGCTGCTGATTAAAGGGCCCGGCCGGGGGCGCCGGCGTTTCCTCGACCTCCTTTTGACCCAGACTTACCCGGGATATTTGCCCCTGCTTCAGCGCTACGCGCGGGCGCTGCGCTCGCGCAACGTTCTGCTCAAGCACCCCGGCGCCGACGCTCGAGCCCTTGAAAGTTTCTCCCGCGAGCTGGTCAGCGCCGGCCAGGAGATCATCCGGCTGCGGCGGGACCTGGTGCCCAAACTCTCCCCGCTGGCGCGCCTGGCCTACCGGCGCATCTCCAACGACGCGGAAGAGATGCGGCTCGAATATGTCCCCAGCGTGAAACAGGATTTCGCCGTGGAACTGGCCCAAAGCGCGGCGCGGGAGCGGACCTACCGGATGACGCTGATCGGGCCGCACCGGGACGAGGTGCAACTCCTGCTCAAAGACCGGTCCGCCGCCCAGTTCGGCAGCGAGGGCCAGAAGCGGACGCTGGCCATCGCGTTGAAAATGGCCCAGGCGGAGTACCTCACCGGCATTCATGGCTCGCCCCCGGTCCTGCTCATTGACGATGTCATGGGCGAGTTGGACGCCAAACGGCGGGCGGGCCTGTTGCCGCTGCTGGAGCGGGCGCAACAGGCGCGCGGCCAGGTGTTCATGACCGCCACAGAAGAAAACTGGCCGCGCGAGCTCGCCGGGCAGGTGCAACGATGGACGGTCAAGGCCGGGGCGCTCGAACGGGGGTAGCCGCCCGCCCCGCTGCGGCAGGCCGTTCACCCACCCCATGAACCAACTTAGCGATCTGTTACAGCGGTTGGTCGTGGCAGGTGTCGAGTTTGTCCTGGTGGGCGCCCCCATGACAAACTGACGGTCGCCCAACTCAGGGCGATTCAAGAAAAACACCAATAAACGCTCCCGAAGCGCTTCGCGTCAAACGCCGTCCGGCGCAAACACCCTGTTCCACCACGCGCGCGAGGACTCCAGTTCGCTGAAGGTCGGCGTGACCGCCAGCGCCTGGCACGCCGCAAAAGCGCCCGCCAGGAGGCAGTAAACCCGCGGAGTCATAGGCCCAGGCGGCTTGGGCTCAAAAATCGGCTTTCAAGACAATCCGATAGCGCGCCTTGCCCGCGCGGAGATGGTCCAGCGCCTCATTGACTTTCGACATGGGGAAAAATTCCACCTGCGGCGCAATGCCATGGCGCGCGCAAAATTCGAGCATGTGATCCACGTTCCGAGGATTGCCCACCGGCGAACCGGAGATGGACCGCTGATGGGTGAGCAGCGAGAAGGCTTGAACCGGCACCGCTTCAAGCACCGCCCCCACGAAATGCAGGCGGCCTTTGGGCGCGATGCAGTTGATGATCGCGGCCCAATCCAGCGGCACGTTCACGGTCACCAGGACAAAATCCAGGGCCGCCGCCAGCTTCGACATTTGGCGGGCATCTTTCGAGTTGACGACGTGATGGGCGCCCATCCCGAGGATTTGATCCCGCTTTGAATCGCTCGAGGTGAACGCATAAACCTCGCAGCCCCACTTGTTCAGAAACTGCACGGCCAGGTGGCCCAGGCCGCCAATGCCCACCACTCCCACACGGTTCGTGGGCTGGATGCCAAACTCCACGATCGGCGTGAAGACCGTGATCCCGCCACAGAACAGCGGCCCTGCTTTGGCCGCATCCACCTTTTCCGGCAGGGGCGCCGCCCACAGCCAGTGGCAGCGAACCCGTTCGGCAAAGCCGCCGTGCCGGCCCACGATCGTCTGGTCCGCCCTCGCGCACAGGTTGTAATCGCCCGCAAGACACTGCGGGCAGGCCATGCACGAGCCCGCCATCCAACCCAGCCCAACCCGGTCGCCCACCTTCACCCGTTTGGCCCGCGAACCGGCGGCGACGACTGTCCCCACCGCTTCATGGCCCGCCACAAAAGGGTAGGTGGTCTGCCCCCACTCGTTGTCAATCATCGAAAGGTCCGAATGGCAAATCCCGCAATGGCTCACCTGGATTTCCACTTCTTCCTCCGCCAGAGGCCCCGCTTCATACTCGAACGGCTTCAAGATTTCTCCTTTGGCGGCCACCGCATACGCACGAATTTTCATGGGTGAAAAACTCGCATTCATCCGCCGGCAGAGCAAGCGCAACCTTAATCGGACTGGGTCAAACCTGCCGTCCCGGCCACTGGCGGCTTCGCTGCGCCGGCTCGTCGGGTGGATGTGTATGGCAAGGCATTCTGGAAACCACCCTATGCCCGGCCGCATTCCCTCACAACCCCATGTTTTAGGGGATGAACAATCGAAGGGGGGACCTCCTCCAAGCCGGACCTTAACTCGTCCTCGGCCGGGCGTTCCAGAGCGAAGCCAGCACCAGCGCCGGCAGCAGCGATATCCCCCCCAGCACCAGGAACACCAGCGACCAGTTGCCCTGCCCGAGATCCTTTAGGTACCCGATGCCGGCGCCCGAAAAGATCGCGCCAAGCGCGCCCACGCACATGGTGAAGCCCGTCGCGATCGAGGCGGCTTTGGGATGGCTCAAATCCACGGTTGCCGCGCCGGAGATGAGCACGTCGGGCCCATAAATCATGAAGCCCGCCACCGCCAGCAACAGCGTGGCCGCCACCCAATTGCCCCGTGGCACGAAAGCCATCGCACTGCAGGTCGCCGCCACCCCGAGCAGCATGATCACGCACACCGGCGCCCGGCGCCTCCCAAACACCGCATCCGAAGCCCAGCCCGCCACGATGGCCCCCAACGCCCCCACCAGCGGTATCATCACAGCCGTCAGAACACTGTTCTTGATGCTTCGCCCGTGAAACTCCGCCATGTATTGCACGCTCCAGTTCATGAAGCTGTAGCGCACCGTGTTCATTACGAAAAAGCTGAGCGTCAGAATCCAAAGCACCCGGCTGCGCAAGGTGATGCCCAGGAGCTGCCACGTCGAAGGACTCCCGGCCGCCGTTGCGCCGGATGCCTCGCCGCCTTCCGTCACCGCTCGGGCCGTGAGCGTGTCGTCTCGAACAGGGGAAAAACCGACCTCGACCGGCGAGTCGCGCAGCAGCCAGAAGAAAATCAGCGCGACTGGGACCAGGAACAGTCCGGGCACCAGGAACGCCGCGCGCCAGCCAATACTGTCGCACAGCGCCCCGGCCAGCAGCCACGAGAGGACATGGCCCACCTGGTAACTGGTCGAGAGACGGCCGATCAGCGTCCCGCGCCGGCTGGCGGTATTCCACTCCGAAAGGGTGTGGACCATCAGCGCCCACCCAGCCGATTGGCCCCAGCCGTTAAGCGCCCACAACACCTGCATGGCCGCAAAGGATTCGGCGAACGCAAACGACAGGTTGCTCACCGAAGCGATCAGCAGCGCCAGGGTCATCATCCGCCGGGTCCCAAACCGCTGGCCCAGCGTGCCGTTCACCATTTGGCCCACCGCATAGGCCAGGGCGTAAGTCGAGGGGATGCTGCCAATCTGCGCGCTGGTCCAGTCGGGAAAGTCCCGGAGAATCTCAGGCTGGGCCACGGCAAAATTGACCCGGGCGAGGTAGTACGAGGCGTAAGCTCCCCACAAGAGGGCGAAAATGCGGCGCTGCCAGGCCAGCAGCCGCCCGTTGGTTGGCGCAGAGTCGTTCAAAGCGCTTGCCGGGTGCCGGCCCGGCGTGAGCCCATACTCTGCTGCGCCCTCGAAGCGGGTCAAGCCAATCCACGACAGTCAACCCGCTGTCCGCGCCGGCTCCCGGGGTACGGGCGGGGGAACGGCTGGGTTTCAACGTCCTCGAGGTTTCGTTGTTGCTTTACACGAGGCGGGAACGCGATATGTTGGGGACAATTCCTATGTGTGCGCCCTCACGCTTTTTGAGATGGGTGGTGATGCTGGTTGGACTCGGAGCCGGCGCCGCCAGCGGCCAAATCCGTGACGGGGGCATTGACCCTTGGAACCTTGGAAAGGGGGATTGGATTTATTACCTGAGCATGGCCACCAACAAGCTGGGCGGCAACGTGCCGGCCGTCACCAACGAGACCAGCCTCATGCAGCACTACCGCGCGCACGGCATCCGGTATCTCATCATCAAGGCCGCCACCAGCGATCAATTGTTCAACGGCAGTCACAAATTCCCCCAGTTTACCAGCAACCTTGTCAACATCGCCCACGCCCATAATCTGCTGGTCTTTGGTTATAACCGTTCCTACGGCTCGAACATCGTCGGCGAAATCGCGATCGCCGACTACGTGTTTCAACAGGGAGCCGACGGTTTCGTCTTCGACGCCGAGGCGGAATGGGAAAAGGACAAGCCGTGGATTGGCGAGCAAGGGCCGGCCAAGGCCTGGCAGTTGTGTTCCGCCGTGCGGTCAAACTGGCCAAACAAGTTCCTGGCTCATGCGCCCTTCCCCATCATCAGCTATCACTCCTCCTTCCCGTACAAGGAATTCGGATATTGGTGCGACGCGGTCATGCCGCAAATCTATCCGGCCGGCTGGACAGGGGTTAAGAGCCGGCCCAGCGGGGGAATTGATTGGACGGATGTGAACTGGCACGACTGGCACCAGTCGCTCCAGGACGCCACCAGCGTCATCAACGGCCAGACCATCTACTGGACCAACGCCATTAAACCACTGGCCCCGGTCAACCACGTCTATGGCCCAAACCCGCCGAACCAGGGCGTTTCGGAAATCCCGTCCGAGTTCGTGATGGAATTTGTGGATTACCTTGTGGCTGATCCCCATGCCCAGACGCCCGGCGGATACCGCGGCGCAAGTTTCTGGCGGGCCGACCTGCACGGAGCCCAGCAATGGGCCAACATCAAGGCAGTCACCATCGGCGAGGCCCCGGAAACGGTGGGTAACATCGTGCTCGACGACGCCCGGGCGACCGCGACCGGCCACTGGACCCCGACCCGAACTTTCTACAACGGCCGCTTTTACGGGGATGGCAGCGGCTCCGACACCAATTCCTTTGGAACCAATTATCTGACCAAGACGCGGGGCAGCGGTGACGCCTTCGTCCAGTTTACTCCGACCATTATTCAAGCGGGCGACTATGACGTTTATGAATGGCATCCCACCGTGGCGGCGGCCTCGGCGCAAGTCCCGTTCCTGGTCACTCACAGCGGCGGCACGACGCTGCTGCACGCGAACCAGCGAACCAATGCCGGACGCTGGAGCCTGCTGGGACGGTTCAATTTCGCCGCAGGCACCTCGGGAAACATCCGCGTCTTGGACAGCGTCGCCGAACCGGGCGCGGCGGCCATCGCCGATGGCGTCAAACTGGTATTTGCCGCGCCGAGTTCGGTGCCCGCGCCGCCCAGTGAACTGACCGCAACCCCCGTGAGTCCGACCGAGATCGCCTTGACGTGGCGCGACAATGCCACGAACGAAACCGGCCTGGTGGTCGCACGGGCCGAAGCGGCCGGGGGACCGTATGTCGAAGTCGCCGCGTTGCCGGCCAACCGGACCCAGCACACGGACACCGGCCTGACGCCGGCCCGGACCTATTGGTACGTGGTGCGCGCAGTCAACTCCGCCGGCGCCTCGCCCGACTCCGCGGCTGCCGCGGCCACCACACCGGCCCTCGTGCCCCCCGCCATCCTCGTCCAACCTCGAGGAGTGGCGTCGCTGCCGGGCTTCAGCGCCCGGTTTTCTGTCGTGGCCTCGGGCAGCCCGCCCTTGAGATATCAATGGCTGTTCCAGGGAGCCGCCATTCCGGGCGCCACAAACTCGGTCTTGACTCTGCCTTCAGTCCAATCCAGCAATGCCGGAATTTATGTCGTGACGATCAGCAACGCCGCGGGAACGGTTGCCAGCTCGAACGCCCCGTTGTCGCTGGCGGCCGTGGGTGTCTGGGGCGACAACCAATTCGAGCAGGTGTGGGTCAGCGCCGAAGCGACCAACCTGGTCGCGGTGGCCGCGGGAAGCTGGCATAATCTCGGCCTCCATGCCGACGGCACGGTCATCGGCTGGGGCTGCAACTGGGACGGGCAGTGCGACCCCCCGCCCGGGTTGCGCGACGCGGTGGCCATTGCGGCGGGCGGCTACCACAGCCTGGCCATCCGCGCGGGTGGACAGGTCATTGCCTGGGGCGCGAACGATTCCGGACAATGCGCGGTTCCTGCCGGTTTGGAAAACGTGGTGGCGGTGGCCGCCGGCGCATGGCACAGCCTGGCGCTGCGAGCCGACGGTACCGTCGTGGCTTGGGGCGACAACAGCCGCGGCCAAACCAACGTGCCGCTCGGGCTGACCGGCGTCACAGCCATTGCGGCGGGCGGCAACCATTGCCTGGCCTTGCGGACAAATGGCGTGGTGGTTGCCTGGGGTGACAATCTGGACGAGACCGGCAGTTTTACCGGTCAAAGCCTGGTGCCCTGGGGGCTGACCGCTGTGGTCGGAATCGCGGCGGGCGACGCACACAGCCTCGCCGTGCGCGCTGACGGCAGTGTGGCGGCCTGGGGGGCAAATGCCGGCGGACAGTGTGTTGTGCCTTCTGGCCTGAATTCAGCGGTCGCCGTTGCGGCTGGAGGCCAGCATAGCCTGGCGCTGACCGCGGACGGCGGCGTGGCCGCTTGGGGCGCTGCCTGGAACGGGCAGTGCGCCCTCCCCGCCGGCCTGAGCAACGTCATTGCCGTGGCGGGCGGCAAATACCACACCCTTGTGCTTGTGGCGGATGCGGTTCCGATACCGCGCCTGTTGCGCCCGTCATGGAACGACGGCCAATTCTCCAGCATCGTGCAGACCCTCCTGCGCCATCGTTACGGCTTGGATTTCAAGCATCGCCTGGAGGATCCCCACTGGACGCCCCTTCCGCCACTCGAGGGCAACGGCGCGTTAAGGATTCTGACCGACCCCGGCGCATCCGAACCGGCGCGCTTCTACCGCCTGCGGGCCTGGTGAACGCCGGCAACCGGCGGGGGAGAGGCGCAGAGGACCGACGCCTTTCAGGCTCGCCCCGCGGCGACGTTTCACGGTTGAAGCTCCACCCGGCCCGTAAACGAAAATTCGGCCGGCCCGGTCAGCCGCACGTCCGAAAACTCCCCCCCCGCCTCATGGAAGCCGACCTCGAGCACGTCTCCGCCCCGCACCTGGACTCTCACCGGCGAGGTGAAACCATGCACCCGGCACGAAATCAGCGCCGAAGCCGACACCCCGGTTCCGCAGGCCAGGGTTTCGTCCTCGACCCCGCGCTCGAAGGTGCGCACGCGAATTTGGTTGGGCCCGAGCACCTGCACAAAATTGACGTTCGTTCCTTTCGGCCCAAAATGCGGATGACGCCGGATTTCCGCCCCAAGCTCCCGCACCCGGACTTTCTCCGTGTCCGGCACATACAGCACCGCGTGCGGCACGCCGGTGTTCACGAAGTGGAGGCTTTGCGGGCCGGCCGACAGGGTGACCTGCTGATTCAGCCGCAGGTCCCGCGGCGAAGTGAGGTTGACGGTGACGCGGCTGCCCTGGAAGGTGGCATGGATCACCCCGGCGCCGGTGAGAAAGGAAACCCCGTTCTGCACTCCAGTCAGCTTCTGGACGAACCGTGCGAAGCAGCGGGCGCCGTTGCCGCACATCTCCCCGGTGCTGCCGTCGCTGTTATAAAACTCCCACGCCCAATCCGCCTCGCCCGCCGGGGCCGGCACCAACAGAATCACGCCGTCGGCCCCGATGCCGCGGTGGCGGTCGCACAAACGCGCCACTTGCCCCGGCGTCAGGCGCACCTGCTGCTGGCGATTGTCCAGCAGGATGAAATCGTTGCCCGCGCCGTTCATTTTGGTGAATTCCAAAACCATGCCCGCCAAAGTACCGCTCGCGCCCCAAAGTGCAACCGCGTTCTGGACTGGGTCTTAAGGGAGCAGTTTGATGCGATAGAATAGTGGTGTGGCGTTCGTGAGCGCACCGCGGTGGACATAATTGGTGGCTGTACCGGTGAAGTCCGCGGGAATCGCAATGGGCGGGGTAATGTCCGCAAACTCGCCCGCACCCACCTGAGGCGTCGTCTGAACCACGTAACTGCGCCCGGGCACGCACGCCCAAGTCAGCCGCAAGTCGTTGTCCTCGCGCCGCAGGGCGGTAATTCTAAACGCCACGCCAAGGTAGAGTTCGCGGATTTCACCTGCGGTAAGCGCGTAGTTGTAAAGCCGAACCTCGTCCACGGCGCCTTTGAAGGCGGTGTAATTGTAGAGGGAGTTAACCCCAATGGCCAGGAACGCGTCCGAGATATTGATCGGTCCGATGAAAGCCCCCCCGGTGTCCCCGAGGGATTCACCGTTAAGATAATGCCGCACCGTCGTTCCCTCTCGAACGCTGGCCAGGTGTGCCCACTGGCCCAACGGTACCGCGCCCTGGTTGCGGTCATACAGGCTCCAGGGTTGATTTCCATCAGCGTCGAGCAGGATGCCAAAGTTGCCGGGGCCGGCGCCTTCGATGCTCAAGCCAAAGGTCCCAAACCAGTAACTCAGATACCCGTCGCCCTCTTTGGCGAGAATGGGGGCATCGCGCATGAGATCGTCGCACCGCACCCATGCGGCAAACGTGATGTCTCCCGCAATCCGCAAGGACCGGCTATCAGGAATCCGAACATAGGTCGAGTTGTCCTCGACGATCCCCGGGAAGTAGAGGGCGCCGCCTGCGATGCCCGTGGTCCAGGTGTTGCTCCGCAGATTGATGATGGTTCCGTGATTGGCTTGGGACGATTGGTCCCAGATGTTGGTTCCACCCCCTTCGTCAAAGGACCAATGGCCCACCAGCATCGGGGGCGTGCCGACCAGGGCCTGGATTTCCACGGCGCTGAGCGCGTGGTTGTAGATTCGCAAATCATCCACCGCCCCTTTGTAGGCGGTGCTGTTGTACGGAACGTTCGCGCCCAGAATCAACGGCCCGGTCGAGGCATGAAGGGGGCCGGAGAATGCGGCGGTCTCGGCCAGCGCCACCCCGTTCAGATAATGCCGGAGGGTCGTGCCATCCCACGTGCTGGCCAGGTGGACCCACAGGCCGCCGGGGATGCTCCCTTGGTCGCGGTCCAGGAGGCTCCACGGCTGGTTGCCGTCGCTGTCCAGCAGCACCCCGAAATGCCTCGGCCCAAACGTCCCAAACCAATAGGCCAGTTGGCCGTCCCCCTCCTTGGCCACGATCGGGCCGTCGCGATTGATGTCGTCACAACGCACCCACGCGGCAAAGGAAATGGCGTTCGTGGCGTGCAGCGAGGCGGCGTCGGGAATCGTCACGTATTGCGAGCCCGCGCCTGTCGTGCCGTCGAAATACAGCGCCCCACCGCTCACGCCGCTCGTCCAAGCGCCGGGCTTCGGGTTGACCAATATCCCATGGTTGTTTTGGCCTGAGCTGTCGGTGATGGTGGTCCCGCTGCCCTCATCGAAGGCCCAGTGCCCGACCAGCCCCGCCCAGGCGGGGGTTAACGACGCGGCGGTTGCGACGACCGCCAGCCACAAGGTTGAAAGGCGCGACAAACCGAACTTGGGAGTCGCGCTCCTGCAAGCATTAGCCAGGACGCCAGACGAATCGGCCGGGACTGGGACTTGAGTTATCATGGGTTCAATGTCGTTTTTTTCGACGGCCCATTCTAACCAGTTTGGATCTGCCACTGCAACCTCCACAGACCGTACCAATTCCGAAAGCCTTCGGGAGCGCTGGATGTACACGCGGCCAGTATTGGGGTGGGGCGCATGATTGACGGTGCCAAGCCGCAGCCGCAGAGGAGCAGTCCGAACAGGCGGTGGGGTGACGGCATCCGCGCCTCGTCGAGCCGTTGCCCCAGGGCGGCCCATACCTGTGAGGGAACCGCTTGCATTACAACGCTTTTAGCTCAAACCGCCCACCCATGGGCGGATGTTCGTGAGGGGTGGAGAGCTACTGGCCGCAGGCCCCTCGCCCGTTTTGTTTGCATTTTTCGCAGTGGTCTTCCTTGTGCAGATCAGCTATTTCATCGCCCAGCTAAACGCCTATTCTGATTCAATCGGTCCGGGCAGAGCCTCACCAAGGCCAAACCTCACCTGGCCTTCCAGCCACATGATCAAAGGACGTAGGGCGTTCCAGAAACCCACAGCAGTAAACCCAGCGGCTATCTATTCAATTTGAAGGCGGCTGTCACCGGTCACTTCAAAAGGGACCGTTTTCGACCCGAGGTGGTCCGTTTTGAAATGACCGGTGACACCGTTGGTTTGACGGGTTTATGGGAATATGGAAAAATGGCCTGGATGAAGACGACGTTAGACATCCCGGATGACCTGTTTCGGGAGGCCAAGGCCAAGGCCGCCCTGCAGGGGCTGAAACTTAAGGACATGGTGGCCGAGGGACTGCGCGCGGTGCTGCACGGCAAAGCGCCGCCGGCGCCAAGGCCGCGTCACATCAAGTTCCCGGTGTTGGCCGCCCGCGGCAAGGCGCGCTTGGCCATTCCGGACGATGCCGCTTATCGCGCGGAGCTGCTCGATGACTTGGCTCGCCATGAAGCTTCTCTGCGATAGCAATGTGTTTCTGGCTCTGACGCTGGGCAACCATCCGCACCACGCCCTCGCTGTGACATGGTTGGAGGGCCTGCCGGAAGGAGACACCGCGTGTTTCTGCCGCGCCACGCAGCAGGCCTATCTCCGATTACTCACGGTCGAGCCGATGTTGAAGGCCGAGGTCCGCTCGAACAACGAGGCGCTGGCGGCGTGGCACAAACTGCGGAGCGACGCGCGCATCGGTTATGTGGACAACGAGCCCACCGGATTGGAGGCCAAATGGCTTGCGTTGGCCCGGCACTCGTCCCCGGCGCCAAAGCGGTGGATGGACGCGTATCTGGCGGCGTTCGCCCTGTGCGCCGGGATGCGTTTCGTCACCTTTGACGCCGGTTTTGACCGCTTCCGGCCGCTGGGCTTGGACCTGCTCCGGCTAAGCGACCCGCGCACGAAAAAGACTTGAGGTTGCGCTTCCAGAGACTCCGCCCCATCCGGGAACGTCGGGCTTGGCGCCGCACCACAGGCCAGCCCACGGACCGCCCGCACCAGCCACAGCCTTGGCATCGCCCGCACGCGGCGGATTACAGGGCGTATTGCGGAATCTTCAACGTCTCGCCGTCCTTCATGGCGGACAGATGGGCGTAGTAACCAGGGACGGTCATGTTCAACGCGTCAATCACATCCACCGCGGGCTTGCGTCCGCGCAGGATGGCGTCAATGAAATCGTCCGTGAGGTACCCATGGGACCCGCCATGCCCGCCCGGCGACACCCCCGCGGGCAGCGCGTATTTGCGGGTCTGGACGCCTTTTACCAGCGCTTCCTTCAGCCGCTGCTTTCCGGTGGCGTCACCCACAAAACCGTCCGCGCGGCCGTTGTGCCAGTCATAGCCGGCGTATTCGCCCCGGATTCGGCCCGCTTCCAGGTACTCGCCCTGCGAGCCGCAAATGATGATGCGGCACAAGCCGCCCTCGCTGGTGCGGAACAGCGCCACCTCGGACTTGAAGACGTTGCCGATGGCATTGGGTTGGCGCAGGCTCGAGTCGAAGGGCGCCGTGCCCAGGCAGCTTACTTCGACGAAACTGCGGTGGGTGACCCCCACGTAATAGGCGGTGGCGTGCGTCGGATACCACATGGGACAGCCGTTCTTCCGCCAGTCTTTATACGAGGGCAGCGGGGGCGAGCCCAGCGAGTGGGGATGGCAGTATTCACCCTCCGAATAGACGATGCGGCCGAACACGTCCGCCGCATACAGTTTTCCCATCGCGTAAAGGTCGTCGTGAAAAACGGATGTCTCGAACATCGCATACACCAGACCGCGGTTCTTTTTCACGCACTCGAGCAGGCGTTCCGCGTCTTCGATGTCGCCCCGAAAAGCCGGCACGGCGGTGCAGACGTGCTTGCCGTGATTCAAGACTTCGATGCAATGCCGCGCATGCGACGGCGCGTCGGTGGCCACAAAAATGGCTTCGATCGTGTCGTCCTTGACCATCTCCTCCAACGAGGGGTAGGTCTTGGGGCACTTGACATGCCGGGCCAGCGCGGCGCAGCGGTCCGGAAGAAGGTCGCTCACCGCCACCACCTCCACGTTGGGATGATTCTGGAATTCGAACGCAGCGGAGAACTTGCAGTACCCGTAACCGACCAGGCCGACGCGAATCTTGCGGTCGCTGAACGGCTGCCAGGTCTTCGTTTGGTCGTAATCGGTCTTGGTCTGGTCAAAACCGGGGATGACCTCCGCCCCCCCGGCGTGACGGAGGAGGGCGGGAGTGGCCGCGACAGCCGTGGCAGTGGTTCCCAGAAAAGCTCGGCGGGTGAGTTTGGTTTGCATAGGCAACAACTTGCGAGTTTAGTTGGGGGCTGGCGGCTGACAATCCCCTTTTCAGGCGGGCTTCGGATTGGAAAGGATCGAGACCCAACAATGCTCATCGCGGAGGGGTCGCTGTCACTCAGGGTGGTAAAATTCCCCCGAAACAACCGGTCAAGCTCTGCAGGAGCAGCCTCGATTTTGCAGCAACCGAAAGCAGGCGGATGCCGCACGTCCCCTTGCGCGGCGGGCCGGCCGGGAGTATGGTAAAGCAGCAATCAACCCCCACACCTATGAACTGGGCTCAGGAACCAGCCACCGAGCAGCAGCTCGAGTGTTTGAAACGCGCGGGATGCGGGCCGCTGAGCGCCCTCACACGGGGCGAAGCCGCAAACCTGATTCGCCAGGAATTCTGGCTGGACACGTGCCGGGAAGCAGGCCGGGGGCACCTGGCCTCCCACGCGGTCCATGAGTTGTACCAGAAACACGGGTGCCGGTTCACAGTGCCGTCCCGGGAACAAGTCCAGGAAGTCCTCGATGCCCTGGATGCGGCCATGCCGCTTTGGGAGCGGGAACATCCGGAGATGTTCTTTCAGACTCTGGAGTTGAACTTCCCGGAATTGGTGCGGCGAACCTGATCAGGACCGCCAGCCGGCCCGGAACCTGTCGGGTCAAAAGGTCCGCGGCAAGACTACGGCCTCGGCGAGGCGGCGCAGGTATTCCCGTCGCGGGATGGTGACGCCGCCCAACTGCCGGGTGACGGGCGTTAGCATCTGAATGTCGAACAGGGCAAATTGCCGGGCCCGCAGGTGCTCGACCAGGTGGCAGAGGGCGACCTTGGAGGCATTGCTGACGCGATGAAACATGGATTCGCCGGCAAAGAATCCGCCGATGGCCACGCCGTAGATGCCCCCCACGAGCTGGTCCTCCAACCAGCACTCGAAACTGTGGGCGTGGCCTTCCCGATGAAGGCGCGTGTAGGCTTCGATGAACTCCGGCTCAATCCAGGTGCTCCGCCGCCCCGGCGCCGGTGCGGCGCAACCTTCCATCACCGCTCGAAAGGCCTGGTCCCGAGTCACTCGGAACACCTCCTGCCGCAGCACCCGCCGCAGGCTGCGCGGAACGTGAAACCGGTCCAGCTCGAAAATGGCGCGCGGATCAGGCGACCACCACGTGACCGGGTTGGCGGTCCAGGGAAAAATCCCGCTGCGATAGGCCAGCAGCAGGCGCGGCACCGACAGGTCGCCCCCGACCGCCACCAACCCCTCGGCATCCGCCAGGTTCGGGTTGGGAAAGCGCAAACGCGGGTCGAGAAAAGTAAAGCGCATGGAGGTCCTTCCCGCCTCCTCCGCGGGTCAGGCGCGGTGATTGAGGGCTTCCAAAAACTGCATCTGAAAGTGGCCGGAAAGCTCCATGGCCCAAAAGTCGGGCGCGTTGGCCGGCGTTAAAAACTTCAAATCGAGCCTGGCCTCCGGACAGCCGAGGTTCACCCAGCTCCCCACGCGGATGTCATTGAGCACCTGGAGCAGCCATTCAAAATCGTTGGGACTCAGCCGCAGCAGCCATCCCTTGCCCTCCGGGTCGGGGCTGAGGCGGGCCGGGTCAGCGAGCAACTGCCGCAGCAGGTTGGTGTTTTCGGCGCGGTGCTCGGCCAGCGCTTCGTCCAGGAGTTGCTGGGCGTTTTCAATCTCCGCGCCGCAGCCCTGGCGGCCAAGGCGTTGATACCCCGCCGGAACCTTTGGGTAGAGCCCCAGAACCTCCAGCAGCAGCCCTCTTTCCCGCCGCCCGAGGTGGAACACGTAGGCCTTGTCGTTGGCGGCGACCAGGTTCATTCGTCCCGCTCCATCGTCGCGTGCAGGCAATAGCGCTGCAGTTGGTGCACGTAGTGCTCCGCCTTCTCCAAACTTTCGCGGGTCAGCACGCTCTTGCCTTGTTCGTGAACCTGGAGCATGTGGAACTCGGCCTTCTTCCTGGGCCAGCCAAACACGACCTGAAAGACATGAGTTACGTAGTCCATGTAGTTCACCGGGTCATTCCAGCAAATCACGCGATAGCCAGGCTCCAGGCCGGACTTGGGTTTGGACTCCTGATCCTGCTCAACACCCGGCAGTGTTTCCACCGTTTCTGCCATAACCGAAAAATAAGGGAGGAAACCGCGCTTGTCGAGGGCGGCCCGGCGGCTTAACCGGAGGGCGTGCGCGCGTCACGGAAGAACTTCGCGTGACCATCCAGCATCAGCCGGTTCCGCCCGCCCGGATGCGCCGTCCGCCCGCTCAACTCGGACGGCAAACTCAATACGGTGCGGGGAAAATACACGTCCACGGTCAGCTCCAGGTCCGCCGGACCGGTCAGCGCGGGCGCGTTCGGGTCGTTCGCATCGCGCATGCTGGCGACGCAATCAGACTCCGTTCGTCCCCAAAAATTATCGGCGGGAATCGGATCATCCAACCGGTCAAAGCGCCACATCCAATAGCGGGCAATGGGAGCGTTCGAGGAGGCGCCGGCCGCCTGCCGGGCCTGCTCGACGGTTCGCCACGCCGCGGATTGCAGGGCGGGGCAGCTCCAACTTTCTCCAGCCAGCAGGTTGCTCAGCACCACCGCCGCCCAACCGGCGCGCGGATCACTCTTCGGCCAGGTGCTCCACGGTTTGTAGCCGCCCGGCAGGCTGCTCTTAAGGTCCCGGCGGTCTGGAAACCGTCCCTGGTCATCCAGGTACAGCCGCCAGCCAATGCCCTGCTGCCTCAGGTTCGACAGGCAACTGGTCCGCCGGGCCAGTTGACGACCCCGCGACAACGCCGGCAGCAGCAGCGCCGCCAAAATCGCGATGACCGCTATGACCACCAGCAACTCAATCAGCGTAAAGGCGCCGCGCTTCAAGCCAGGACTCCGCCGCGGTTATTCGGTCACGGGCTCGAGCCGCGCCACCCGGTCCGGTTTGTTGAAGACGACGTAGATCAGGCCGTCGGGGCCGCTGGCAACGTGGCGCACGCGGCCGATGTTCTTAAAGAGCACCTCTTGTTCGACAACCCGGTGGCCGTCGAGCACCAACCGCCGCAGCTCCTCCTGCGCCAGCGCGGTCACGAACAGATGATGCTTCCAGCGAGGAAATTTGTCCCCCTGGTAAAACGCAATCCCGCAAACCGCAATCGAAGGGGTCCAATGCAGGATCGGCTGTTCCAGACCCTCCTTTTCGGTCAGGCTGGTGATGGGCGTCCCGTTGTAGTTCATTCCATAGGTGATGATCGGCCAGCCATAGTTGAGCCCCTTTCGAACCAGGTTCAATTCGTCGCCGCCCCGCGGGCCGTGTTCCGTGGACCAGAGTTCGCCGGTGACAGGATGCCGGGCCAGGCCCTGGGGATTGCGATGCCCGTAACTCCAGATCGAGGCCATCGCGTTGGACACCCCCACAAACGGGTTGTCCGGCGGAATGCGCCCATCGTCAAACACCCGGTGCACCTTGCCGTTGGGCCGGCTGAGGTCCTGCGCGTCGTGCATCTGACCCCGCTCCCCGATCGGAAAAAATAAATGCCCCGTGTCGTCGAACACGAACCGCGAACCAAAATGCACCCCTCCGGGACGATAAGACCAAAGCGGCGCGCGGAAAACGGTTTGCTCATCCACCCACCGATGGTCGCGGATGCGGCCCCGAACCACGACCGTCATGCCCCCGTCCCGCGTCTGGGCGTTGGTGCCTGCCTCGGCAAACGAAAGATAAATCCAGCCGTTGGTGCGATAACCCGGGTGGAGCGCCACCTCCATCAGGCCCCCCTGGCCCTGGGCCCGCACCCGCGGTGTCCCCGCCACCGGCGCGCTGACCTTGTCGCCTTCGATAAAACGCAGATTACCCGGCAGCTCGGTCACCAGCATCCTCCCGTCCGGTAGGAACGCGACAGACCACGGCGTCGCCAGGTTCTCCGCCACGCTCCGCAGCCGGAAGGCATGCTCGCGGCTGTGAACCACCTGGTTGTCCAGCGGCTTGGGAGTTTTCGCTGCCCGTTGCCTGGCCTGCTCGGCCTTTTCACGGATGAACACCACCAGAGTGCGGATTTCCGATTCACTCAGCATGCCCTTCCAGGGCGGCATACCCTCCGACTCCGCCCCGTCTCGAATGACGCGGGCGATGCTCGCGTCATCTCCGCCATACTTCCAAACGTCGTCCAGCAGGCTGGTCGTTTGGCCCCCCTCCAAATCCCGGCCGTGGCAGCCGGCGCAGTTTTCAGCGTAGAGCCGACCCACCTCGCGGGTCTGGGCAGACAACTGCGGCGCGGCCAGGAGGCATCCCACCAAGCCGGATATAATCCATGAACCGTTAAACATAATCTGCACCATTTCACGCTTCCAATCGCCTGTCAAATCAGGCCCCTGCCCGCCTCCGCCCGCCATGGCCCCTGCACCCCGGATTGAGACAACCGGGTTTACTCCAACGCTTGCCGGCGCTCCCCCGCCGGTGCAGAATGCAATAATGTTGTTCCTCGCATCATGACGGGTTTCTGCCAAAAACTATGCTGGCTCTTGGGCGCCGGGCTGCTTCTCCACCTATCAGCGGCGGTGGCCGGCCCCGCCGGACCGGTCACGTGGGGCAGCACGGTGACCCTTGGCGGGGGTTGGGGTCGGATGACCCGGCTGACCAATGGCCATTGGTTATGCGTGACCACCCGCTACCCCTCCGGAACCAACAGTTACCTGCGCATTCACCACAGCACCAACGACGGCCGCAATTGGTCCACGCTCTCCGAGGTGGCCGAGGATGGTCGCACCCTTGATAACGGCGAGCTTATCCTCCTGTCCAACGGCACCGTCCTGCTCACCATGCGCTCACTCATCCCAGACCTCTCCTACCGCCTCCCGGTCTATGCCAGCACCAACCAGGGCGCCACCTGGACCTACCGCAGCAACATTGACTCCAGCGAAAACAACGGATCGAAAGGCTTGTGGGAACCCGACTTCTGGGTGCTCGACGACGGCCGCCTCGCCGTCACCTATTCCAACGAAAAACACCCCGGCTACAGCCAGCTCATCTCCGAGCGCGTGTCCGCCGATAACGGCCTCACTTGGAGCGCCGAATGGTGGGCGGTCGCCCAGCCGGGCGGCGGCAGCCTCCGCCCCGGCATGTCGCAAATGGCCCGCATGGCCAACGGCAAATACATTCTCGTTTATGAAATCGTCAACTCCGGCAACGCGGATGTTTATTACAAGATTTCCGATGACGGTATCATCTGGCCCACGGGTTTGGGCGCCAAAATCCCTTGCCAGCATTGTGGTCCCTTCGTCGTTTCCTTGACCAACGGGCTGCTCCTGGTCAGCTCGTGCGAAAACCAGGTCTCCTTCAGCGAAGACTACGGCGAAACCTGGCAAAAAATTGACCCCCCGGCTTGGGACCTCGGCTACTATTTCTCCTGGCCCGCCATTTACCAAACCCGCTCAAACGAGATTGCTGTCATGGTCGTCACCAACGGCGTCCGCCTCCGCTTTGGAACCCTTTCCGCGCCGCCCCGCCGGCCCAACCCGTTCACGGACAACTTTGACAACGGCAGGGACGTCGGCTGGACGCGTTACGGCGGAAACTTCGCCTTCGAATCCGGCGCTTATGTGCTCAACAACAAAGGCACCTATGGCAAGGCGCTCACCGGCGACAACTTCTGGTCCGATGGCGTGCTCGAGGCCGACGTCATGCTCACTTCGCCCGGCAACGCCGGCCTCTTGTTCCGCGCCACCAACCCCGACTACACCGGACCGGACGACCTGTCCGGCTACTATGTCGGGCTCGACACGGCCGGTTTCGTCATCCTTGGCCGGATGAACAACTCCTGGTCTGCCTTGACCAACCGGCCCGTCGCCGTTCCCACCAACGCCTGGCATCGCCTCAAGGTCGCCTTCCAGGGCGCCACGATCACCGTCTTCGTCAACGATTTGCAGCAGCCCAGGTTTGCACTCAGCGACACCAACTGCGCCCGCGGCCAAATCGGTGTCCGCGCGTTCCAGTGCGACGCGCGGTTTGACAATCTCTCTTTTACGAACACCGCGCCGCTGCGTCTCACCCTCACCCGGAACAACTCGCAGCTCAGTTTTTCCTGGCCGGACGCTTCCGTCCTGCTCAAACTCTTCGCCGCTTCAAACCTCGTCACCGGTTTTCCCCTGACCAACCTTCCCGTCAAGACCCAGCGCGCCTGGAATCTTGCCCTTGATGCGCCCGCCGCACCCCTTCAGTTTTACTGGCTCGGCGCGCCGTAAGGCCCCCCGGCTTGGTTTAGTCTTCCAGCGTCAGCCAAAGGGTACGGAGGTCCATGACGGTTTTGTTCGGAATGGACAGGGCGCGTAGCGTGAGCGGGCCCCGGCCTCTGGGAAGCTCGATGCTCCCAAGCCGAAACGGCCGGAAGTCCTTCACGTAAGATTCGCCGTGGCGGGGCACGCGGTCGTGTTCAGCGCCCTTGAGAGGGGGATCATGAGCCTCCGTGACCCGGCCTTCCAGCCGGCTGGACTGGAACGTCAATTCAATGCGCGATCCCACCTCGGACTCCGGGCAGGTGTAATCTATGACGACTGAGTATCTCCCTGCGGCAACCACTTCGATGTCCCAGGTGATCCGGTCGTCCGTGCGCGTCCAGTTCTCGAAAAAGGAGCAGTTCGGAGCGCTGGCGCTCCGCCGGATGCCGCCCTGCGGCACACCGTCCCGGGCCGGCAACGGCGTGGCCGGAAACTGGCGGTAACCAACTGTAAAGGGACGGTCATCCTCGCCAAGCGGCCCCAGCAACTCCCGCTGCCAGTCTGCTTTGGCGCGGGCGAGCCGATCGCGCACCTCGGGCAGGGAAGGGGCGAGGTCGCGTTGCTGGCCGGGGTCGTTTTCGATGTCAAATAGGCGGCCGTCGGCGTCCAGCCGATACCGTTGAGAACGCACGCTCACCCTGCCATTCCAGTGCGAAAAAAGCAGGCGCTCGGGCCAGTCCGCTTGGCTCAGGCCCAGCAGCGGCTTGAGGCTGCGGCCATCCAGCGGTTTGCTGGCCGGAAGCGGCACCCCGGCAAGGTCAGCCAGGGTTGGAAACAGGTCGGTGACGGCCGCGATTTGGGGAATACGGGCGTCCGCCGGCAACCGGCCGGGCCAGCGCATGAATAGGGGAGAACGCACCCCGCCTTCGTCCGTGGACCCCTTGCGGCCCTTCATCCCGCCGTTCCAACGCCAACTGTTGGGACCGTTATCGCTGAAGTACACGACAAGGGTGTTGGTGGCCAGGTCCAGTCTCGTCAGCCGTTCGAGCAGCCGCCCCACGTTCCAATCCAGGTTGGCGCACATGGCCAGCGCCGCGCGGGTAAACGCGGGGTCCTCCTGCGCCCGGTTGGAGGCGCGCGAAGGCAGGGGCACGCCGGCGAGCCGGTCGTAAAAGGAATCGGGCACCTGCATCGGCGAGTGCGGCGTGTTGAAGGCCAGGTAACAAAAAAACGGTCGCGCGCGATGTTGCTCGATGAACCTCAGCGCGTGGTCGGTGAAATCATCCGCGATGTATCCCCGCCCCCGCACCGGTTTTCCGTTGTGCTCGAGCGGCGGATCAAAGTAGGTGCCCCAATGCCCCGAGCAGAAACCGTAGAACTCGTCGAACCCGCGCCCATTCGGGTGGTACGGATATTGGGTCCCATTGTGCCATTTGCCGAACGCGCCGGTGACATAGCCCGCGGCCTTGAACGCGTCGGCGATCGTGATTTCATCCAGATTCAATCGTTCAGCGCCGGTGGAGACGCCGCGAACACCGCCGCGCGGATGGTAGCGCCCCGTGAGGAACTCCGCGCGGGTGGGCGAGCAGACCGGGCAGACGTAGAAATGGTCGAAACTGACGCCCGCGCGCGCCAGATTGTCCAGCGCCGGCGTTTGATAGTTCCTGTTGCCGTTGAAGCTCAGATCGCCCCAGCCCTGGTCGTCTGCCAGCAACACAACAACGTTCGGTCGAATGGCCGGATGCGCTTCGGGTATGACGGCCGCGGCCGGCTCCGGCTTGCACAACGCCGCTGTCAGCAGCAGGACCATTTTGACTTTCAGGCCGATCTCACAAGGGAACCACAGGAAAGGCTTCATGGTTGGGGCAGCAAACTCACCTTCAGGGTTGTTTACCCCCCGCGTCCGCTGGCCGGTCACGGGTGGCCAGCGTCTTGAACTCCTCGAGCCGCTGGTTCCACGCCTTCTCCAGTTCCTTGACCTTGGCCGGCCGCTTCTGGGCCAGGTCGAAAGTCTCGGCACGGTCGGTCTTGAGATCGTAGAGCTCCCACGGCCCTTGATGGTCGGCCACCAACTTCCAATCGCCGACGCGGATCGCCTTGTTTCCATCATGGAACCACCACAGGTAATCATGTTTCACCTTGCCGTCTTTGGCGAAGGCCGGAACCAGGCTCTTGCCCGGCGGCGCCGGGACCGGCTGACCAGCGAATTCCTGGGGCCATTTCCCTCCCGCCAGCTCAAGGATGGTGGGCGGCAGGTCAATAAAGTGGCCCGGATTGTGACGCAATTCACCTCGCGCCCGGATGCCGGCGGGCCAATGGACGATCAGCGGCGTGCTGATGCCACCTTCATGCACCCACGATTTGTGCAGACGGAATGGCGTGTTGGCCGCCGTGGACCAGCCCGGACCGAGGGACAGGAACGTGCCGGCGGAGCCGGGAGGGCGCTCGGGGTCGTGACGGTCGCCCCGAATGATCTGCTCGGCGCTGGCGCCGTTGTCCGACGCGAAGAACACCACCGTGTTCTCCAGAACCCCCATGCGCTCGAGTTGCGCCAGCACCCGGCCAATCTCGACGTCCATCCGGTGAATCATGGCGGCATGAATCGCCATCTTCACCGGCTGAAATTGTTTCTGCTCAGTCGTCAGGCTGGCCCAGGGGACAGCAAAGGCGGCCTCGCCGGGTCCGATCTGCCTGGCGAGTTGGGCCGGCGCCAGATTCCAACTCGGCGCGGTCTTGGGATCCAGGGCGGAAAGCGCGCAGTTCACCAGCCCAAGTTGCTTGAGGCGGTCATACCTTTCCTGTCGAAGCACATCCCACCCGGCCGTGTAGCGGTCCCGGTAAAGAGCGATGTCCTCGGCTCGCGCATGCAGGGGGAAGTGTGGCGCCGTAAAAGCCAGGTAAAGAAAGAACGGTTTGTCGCGATATTGCGCCTGGTGTTCCACCAACATGTCCAGGGCATGCTGGGCGATGGCTGTGGTGGCGTAATACCCCTCTTCCGGCCGCGGCTCGGGCAGCGCCTGGTCGTCGAGCGTATGTTGTTTCGGGCCGAAATACCGGTCGTGATCGTTCAGCGAATAAGAGTGTGCGAAACCGCCGGCGAGCACGGGGCCGTCCACATGCCACTTTCCCGAATGATAGGAACGATAGCCCAACGGCTCCAATAATTCAGGCAGCAGCCGCGCCCAGGCCGGGCGTTTGCCCTGCCCGCCGCCGCGAACCCCGGGCAGCGCATCCCGGCGCACTTGTTGCGCGTAGTAGCCGGTGAGAAGGCAGGCTCGCGAGGGCCAGCACCGGGCAGTGTTGTAAAACTGCGTAAAGCGGAGCCCATTGGCCGCCAGGCGGTCCAGGTTCGGTGTCTGGATTTCACCGCCGTAACAACCCGCGTCCGAGTAACCCATATCGTCCGCGAGGATGACGAGGAAATTGGGCCGAGTGGAAGGGGCGGCGCTGCTGCGCACACAGGCGGCCAGGATCAACCCCACCCACAAGCCGGCCGGGAACAGAAACGGTCTTTTCATCTTGCCCTTGAGCTATACCGGGCGGCGCCAATAAACACAACGGCGGTTTTCGGGTTTCTGCCGGGAGTTAAGGCTTGCGATGGGGGGAGGCAGGCTGGTATTAGGCGTAGCTTGACATGACACAACCAGCCTCGTCCCCAGCGCCAGCCCCGACCAACGGCTCCGCAAGCCACACTCGCTCGCCTTGGGCCTGGGTGCCGACGCTCTACTTCTCGCAGGGCATTCCCTACGTGATCGTCATGACGATGTCCGTGGTCATGTACAAGCGACTCGGCATTTCCAACACCGACATCGCCCTCTACACGAGCTGGCTCTACCTGCCGTGGGTCATCAAGCCGCTGTGGAGCCCCTTTGTGGATATTACCCGCACCAAGCGGTTTTGGGTGGTGACGATGCAGTTCCTGGTCTCGTTCGGGCTGGCCTTGGTGGCGTTTTCGATTCAAGGCCCGAGTTTTTTCAAATGGTCGCTGTTTCTTTTCTGGATCATGGCGTTTGCCTCGGCCACCCATGACATTGCCGCGGACGGTTTTTACATGCTCAGCCTCAGCAAGCATGAACAAGCCTGGTGGGTGGGGCTTAGAAGCACATTTTATCGCACCGCGATGATTGTCGGCAGCGGTTTGCTGGTGGTCCTGGCCGGCGTGCTGGAGAGCAAGAATGGCCTGCCGCCCGTCCAGGTTGCGGTCAACGCCGTGCCCGGGATCGCCGCCGCGCCGCTGGTGGACCCGACGCAGATTCATGTCACCCCCCAGGAGGGTGAATTACGAATGGTGCCGCACCCGCCCTCGCTGGAAATTGCCATCACCGACCGGACGGCGGCGGAGGCTGGCGCGGTGATCGAGCGGGCGCGCAAGTGGAATCAGGAGCACGGCTTTTTCCAGGAAATCGTGGTGGCCGGCCGCGGAGTGACCCAGGAGCAGTCGTGGTGGTCAAAATCCATCTCCGGCCCGCTCGGCAAGGCCTGGCGGGCGGCGGTTTCGGGCCCCCTGGAGAACCTGCTCAAACGGCATTTCCCCGCCCCGGCCGTGGTGAAAGTGCCCACCGCGGGCAATGTCGGCATTGTCTATCTGACCCTTTCCAGGGCGCCGGCCACCAACCAAACGGTGGTGGTCACGTTCGATCGGCAGAAACGGGGCCTGGAGTACGTGGGTCTGGCCAAGGGTGACAAGGGTTTCCGCCTGGTCGAGGGGGAGCGGTTTGTTTTCAATGCCGAAAACTGGAACCAGCCGGCCATGGCCGTGATTCAACTGGATCCCAAGCTGCGCGGGGCCGCCGCGGTCAATTTTGTCGCAAGTTCCGGAAACATCCCGCTGGCGTGGTCCATCACGTTGTTCGTGGTGGCGGGGCTTTTCCTCGCCTTCAGTTGCTGGCATAGCGTCATGCTGCCGCGGCCGCCCAACGACGGGCCCGTGGTCACCAACCGAAGCCTCCTCGGCGAGTTTTTCGCGACCCTCGGGTCGTTCTTCAAAAAGCCTGGCATCGGCATGGCGCTGGCCTTCATTCTGCTTTACCGATTTGACGAGGCGCAGTTGGTGAAAGTGATTTCACCGTTCCTGCTGGATGGGGTGGAAGCGGGCGGATTGGGGCTGACGACCAGCCAGGTGGGCCTGGTTTATGGAACGTTCGGCATTTTAGCATTGACTTTCGGCGGCTTGCTGGGCGGGTTCACCGCCGCCAAACACGGGCTCAGGAAGATGCTGCCGATCATGGTTTGCTCGATGTATCTGCCCAAGCTGGTGTTTGTGTTCCTTTCCTGGGCTCAACCCGAGAATTTCCTTGTGATCTCGGCGGCGATTGCGGTCGAGCAGTTTGGATACGGGTTTGGGTTTACGGCCTTCATGCTCTACATGCTCTACTTTGCCGACGGCCCCCACAAAACCGCGCATTACGCGATTTGCACCGGCTTCATGGCGCTGGGCATGATGCTGCCCGGGATGTGGAGCGGGTGGGTGGCGGACATGGTGGGTTACAAGCACTTCTTTGTCTGGGTGATCTTCTCCGCGGTGCCCGGCTTCACGCTGGCCATGCTGCTGAAAGTGGACCCCCAGTTCGGTCGGAAGAGTGCCGGTTAAATCGAGGAAAGCCGGTTCAGCACCAAGAACAGCCCGCCGGCCAGCAGCGGCAGCAGTCCCAGACCGAGCGCGAACCGGCAAAAAGCCAGGCGCGGCGTGTCGGGCCAGGACCGGAGCCGCCGCACAGCCGAGAAAAGCCAGAACTCCAGCACCGCCTGAACCGCAGAGGCAATCACCAGGGCGGCGAAGAACCACCGCTTCTCGGTGGCCAGGAACAGGCCCATGATCATCAGCCACACGCAGGCCCCGCACAAAGCCAGATTGGCGGCCATCATCCCCCATCGCTGAAGTTGCACCGGCGCGATCCGCTTTCCCTGCGGAGCGGGATTCGCACCGGAGGCGCTGTTGGACTCACGGGTCTGGTGCATGGTTCTGGTGACACTTCTACCATACTGCAGCAGCGCCTGGGCGCAATCCTCTTGTGCGCTTTCTCCTCCAGGCGCCCGGAAGACGGCTGCCGCCGTCAATTCCCGGCCGGCGTTTGGAAGAAGAGTTCCTCGAGATTCCAGGTGGCCCGGTAGGGCGTGAGCGCCGAGGGCCGAAGATTCCCAATCTCGACACGAACGGCGGCGTAGGCGA
Source organism: uncultured Verrucomicrobiota bacterium (assembly GCA_964631605.1). GTDB lineage: Bacteria > Verrucomicrobiota > Verrucomicrobiia > Limisphaerales > UBA8199 > JARKQH01. Next base: position 12,484 of record CAZVYG010000043.1, on the reverse strand, counting down.
CCGGGGAGAGGGTGTAGATCATGGGCAACTGTTCGGCCAGGATCGTTTGGACTTCGTCGAAGGCCTTTTTTCGTGCTGCAAATTCGAGCGTCCGCATCTGCGCCTCCATCAACGAGTCAATCCGCGCTTCCCAGGGCGTGGAAGGGGCGGTCTGGCGCGGAAACCATTGGTGCAGGTCTTCCGACGAGCGCAGCACGTTGATCTGTGAGGCCGGGTCCAGCCCGCCCCCGCCCAGGCCCATCAGCGCACACTCGTAATCAAAGGTGACGTTGATTCTCTCCACCAGGTCCCGGAAAGGGATGGCGGCCACGTTCAGCTTGATGCCGACCTGGCGGAGGTCCTCGGCAATCAGCGCGGCGGCTTTTTCGCGGAACGGGTTTCCCGTGTTGCAGAACATCTGAATCTCGACGGGCATGCCCCGCGCATCTTCCCGGACCCCGTCCTGGTTGCGGTCGAGCATCTCGACCTCGGCAAGCAGCGCGCGCGCGCGCTCGGGATTGAAATCAAGGACCGGCACGGAAGGGTTGTGCCAGCGACGGTTTTCGGCGCCGATAAAGGTCTGGATGGGCTGGGCGCGGCCACCACAGGCCTCGCGGGCAATCCGCGCGCGGTCAATCGCGCAGGAAACCGCCTGCCGGAATTTTTGGTTGCGGAACCATTGAAGTTTGGCGGGGGCGACGAAGGGCTGGCCGGCAGGATTGAACCCCGTGTTTTGGTTGAACCAAAGGAAATCCCGCTCGACCCCCGCGCCGAGATCCAGGACACGAAAGCGGCCGTTGGCGGCCGCCTGTTCGCAGCGCCCCACCGCCTCGGATCGCAGCGAGTCCAGCGCGTGGGTTTTCCCCGCCAGGAACAGGACCGTCTCCGAGCCGGGGCTGGGATCAATAATAAAGCGCGCTTCATTCAAATACGGCAGCCGGTTTCCGGCACGGTCCGCCGCCCAGTATTCCGGGTTGCGTTCGAGACGAACGTGCTTGTCCGGCACGAATTCCTTGAGGCGGAAGGGGCCGCAGCCCACCACCCGAGCCGGTGTGGAATTGACCCCCAGGACCGTGCCGAACCGGCCCTGTTTGATCGCCGGTTCAAAAATGTGTTTGGGCAGGACCGCCACCGAGCCAAAAAACTCGAGAAAGGGAGCGAACACTTCCGGCGTCACGACGCGCACGGTGGTTTCATCCACGGCAGTCACCTCGAAGGGTTTGCCCTGGATGCGAAACAAATCCTGCGTGAGCCGGTTGAGTTCCCGATCATACATTACCTCATTCCAGGTGAAGACCACGTCTGCCGCCGTGAGCGGCGCGCCGTCACTCCAATGCAGTCCCCGGCGGAGATGAAACGTCCAGGTCTTCTGGTCCGGCGCCACGCTCCAGGAGTGAGCCAGTCCGGGAGCGACTTCCTGCGTGGTCCAGTCCAGCCGAATCAGCGAGCTGTGCAGCAGACGGGTGACCGCGTCGGACGCGGCGTCAAAGGCCAGCAGCGGATTGAACGTCCGGGGGTTGCCCGACAGTGCGAGAACGAACTGCCCACCCGGGCGGCCGGGTTCGCCGGCCACCTGCAAGGGTGGCGTCGGGAGGGGATGAGCGGGCGGAGCGGACTCGCGCGGTCCACAGCCGGCGAGCAGGCCCGCCACCATGCCCCATGCTAACCGCCCACGAAACGTCGCGCTCATGAGCCATGGACATAGCCCAAAAAACGCGCTTGGGCAAGCCGGGTCCGTCCCCGGGAAAAGGTCAGGCCTTCCCGCCGGGTGCGCCCGCCAGGAGGCGTTCAAGCAGCTCGTTCAGGCGCTGGAGCATGGCGCGGGGGTCTTCGAGAAGGCCGGCGGCCACCCGCGCGTTGTCGAGCAACTGCTCAGCCACCTTGGCGGCCAGTGCGGCGTCGCTCTGCCGTTCCTTCGCCAGCCGAACGAGAATGGCGTGGCGGGGATTGATCTCCAGCACGTAACGTTCGGGAGACGGGACAGCCCCTTCGCTTGCGGCGGCCCGGAGGATGCGCCGCATGGTGGTCGTCATCAGCGCGTCGCTGTCCACGATCACCGCCGGACTGTCCACCAGACGCCGCGAGACGCGGACTTCCTTGACCCTGTCCCCCAGCGTTTCTTTCAGCCATTTGGCCAGGTCCGCCGCGGCCTCCGGCGAAAGCGCGTCTTCCCGGGCTGGAGCGTCCGGGACGTCCAAATCCGCTTTCTCGGCGGGGCGCAACGGTTTGTCCTGGAACGTCTGGAGGTGATCCATGACAAACTCGTCCCACGGATCGTAAAGGAAGAGCACCTCGAACTTGCGCGCCTGAAAGACCTCGAAATAAGGACTGGCCAGGGCGGCTTCGCGGTTGGGCGCCTGAAGGAAATAGAGTTCCTTCTGCGCCGGCGGCATGCGGGAGACGTATTCGGCCAGCGAGGTCCGCTTGCCGGCCTCCAGGGCGGAGGATTCGAACCGGAGCAACCTGCCGAGCGCTTCCCGGTGGAGCAGGTCGGTGACCACCCCCTCCTTAAGAAACCGCTGGTATTCAGCATAAAACTCGTCATAAGCGGCGGGGTCCTTGGTGGTCTGTTCCTCCAGAAACTTGAGGAACCGGCCGGTCAGCACCCGGTTCAGCTTTTGCATGAGGGCCGTGTCCTGCATGGTTTCGCGCGAAATGTTGAGGGGCAGATCCTCGCTGTCCACCACCCCCTTGAGGAAGCGCAGCCACTCGGGGAACAGGCCCTTGGCGTGGGACTGGATCAGCACCTTGCGGCAGTAAAGGTTGACCTCCGACTCGATGCGGCCGAGGCCCAGGGTTTCAAAATTGCGCTGCGGAACAAAAAGCAGCGCCTGGATGGCCAGCGGGGCGTCCGAGCTGAAATGCACCCGGTAGCGTGGTTTCTCAGGGTCGTGCCCGATATAGCGATAGAACTCGTGGTAATCCTCCTCCTTGATCTCGCCCGGCTGGCGGGCCCAAATGGCCTGCACGGTATTGAGCCGTTTGCCGTTCAACTCGATGGGAAACTGGATGAAACTGGAATATCGTTTGACGATGCGCTCGATCTCCTCGCCGCGGGCAAAAGCTTTGGCGTCCGGCTTGAGCTGCAGCAGGACTTTGGTCCCGCGCGGCAGGTCTGGAGCGGGCTCCAGTTCATAACCCGCGCCCCCTTCGCTGGTCCAACACCAGCCGGCTTCATCCGGCAGGGCCGACCGGCTCAAGACCGTCACCTTTTCCGCCACCATGAAGGCGGAGTAAAAGCCGACGCCGAATTGGCCGATGAGCTTGGCATCGGGGCGCTGGTTCTCGGCCAGTTGCTTCAGAAACGCGCGCGTTCCCGAATGCGCGATGGTGCCCAGGTTTTCGACCAAATCGCCGTGGGTCATGCCAATGCCCGTGTCGGCAAAGGCAATCGTGTTGGCCTTGTCATCGGTCGTGATCGAGATCGTCAGTGGCGTTTCGGGCTGATGGACTGCCTGCCCCGATGCCTGCATAAACCGGAGTTTCTCGCAGGCATCCGCCGCGTTGGAAATCAGCTCGCGAACGAAAATCTCGCGGTCGGTGTAAAGCGAGTGGATGACAATATCCAGCAGTTGCTGAATCTCCGCTTGAAAATGATGTTTTTCCTTCGTGCTCATACGCAAATCCCAAGCCGTTTTGAGTTAATCCAGCCGCGCGGCCATGTCAACTCGGACGCGGCCCGCGGTTTGACGCCTGGTCTGCCGAAGGTTAAGGGACGCAAGTGGAGGGCTTACGGCAGGCGGCTTTCGGGGCGGTGCCCGTCCTCGGAGTGAACGTCCGGCCCCGCGGGCGCGGCGCCGTGGCCGTGGTCCTCATGCGAGTGGCCGGCGAGGGCAATCAGCACCGCAACGCCAAGCCCTCCTAACATGGCGAGCGAGAGCTTGAACCGGTCGTGAGTATGGAATTGGATTTCGGGCAGTAGGTCGGCGCAGGCGATGCACAGGAAGGTGCCCGCGCAAAAGGCCAGCGCGGCGCCAATGACCGCAGGGTTGCTCTGGACGAAATGCGAGGCGCCCAGGTAGGCCAGCAGCATGCCCAGAGGGGTCATGAGGGCAAAGAGGCCGTTTAAGAGGTGCCGCGCGGAGCGCGAGCAGCCGGCCGCAGCCATCAGGGTGACAATGGTGATCGCGTCAAAGGGTTTGTGCAGAATGATTGCCAGAGCGGTGCCCAACCCGATCAACACGCCCCCATGGACGTGAGTTTCCGCCACCACCGCCGCCGCCAGCGCTACCCCGCCCGTCAACGAGTGCAGGGACAGACCAATCGCGGTGGCCAGCCACGAGTACGAAACCGGTTCGGCATGCGAGTGCGAACACTCGCCGGTTCCGTGGTGGTGCGCGTGGGGTTCGTGGTGATGCACGGCCGCGGGAACCGCTTCGCCGGCCGGGCCAACGTCGTGATCATGGAATGGCAGGAAGCGCTGGAGAAAAAACATGGCCAGGAAACCCGCGAGGGTCCACAGCATGCAGTTGGTCAGCGACGGCAACTGGTGGGCGGCATGTGGCAGAAAATGCAGGAGGGCCATCCCCAGCATCAACCCGGCCACCAGGCTCACGGCCATCTGCAGCCGCGCGTGGCTCAGCCGCAAGGTTAGCAAGGCCCACCCTCCCGCCAGGGACGAAAGGGTAACCAGCACGCCATAAATGAGCAGCAAAACTGCGGCAGACAGCATTCCATCACTCATAAGTCAACGGCTGCGGTCCGGTTCCAGGAACGTATTCACCCAAATCAACACACCCCAGCTTAGTCGGCTCCGACCGGGGGAGCAATAGCGCAGGTGGCCCGGACCCGCGCCTCCCGGCTCATAGGCTCAAGGTATCGGCGGCATAGCAGCAAGGTATTGGCGGGTACGGGCTGCCGAGGGCATGGTTCACGTGTCGCGTGAAGTTATGCTGCATCCTGCAAAATCCTCCGATGAGTGCTCTGGCCAATTGCCCCGCCGCGTGCGCGAGTTGGAAACGCAGGTGCGCGAGCTCGGCGCCCGGGCCGGGAATGCAGCCAACCCGGCTCCTGAAGCCCAAGTTTTATGACTGATTATTTGAACACGAACAAAGACAAAGCCGGGGTGGCTACTCCCGCATGGAAAAAGGTGGTGGCCCGGTATCAGCAGCCGGCGCTTGGGCGCAGCCTCTGGCAGCTCCTCAATACCCTGGTTCCTTATGCCGCCGCCTGGGGCCTGATCTATTGGAGTTTGGAGGTGTCATATTGGTTGACGGCCGCCCTGATCGTGCTGGCCGCAGGGCTGCTGGTGCGGGTGTTTGTCATCTTCCACGACTGCGGCCATGGGTCGTTTTTCAAATCGCGCAAGGCCAACGATGTGCTGGGCGTCATCACCGGCGTCCTCACCTTCACCCCCTATTACCACTGGCGGTGGGAACACGCCCTTCACCACAGCAGCGCCGGTGATCTGGATCGGCGCGGCACCGGGGATGTGTGGACCCTGACGGTGGGGGAGTATCTCCAGGCCTCGCGCGGCAAACGCCTCGCCTACCGGCTGGCGCGCAACCCGTTCATCCTCTTCCTGCTCGCGCCGCTGTTCCTGTTTCTCATCAAGCAGCGCTTCCCCTCCTCGAAGGCAGCCCCCCGCGAGCGAAACTCGGTGGCCTGGACCAACCTGGCCCTCCTGGCCGTGGCCGCGGCTGCCGGCAGCCTGTTCGGCCTCGGAACCTACGCGCTGTGCCAGTTGGCCATTCTGGCCGTCGCCGCCACCGCCGGCGTCTGGCTGTTCTACGTCCAGCATCAGTTCGAAGGCGTATATTGGGAACGCGCCGGCGAGTGGGATTACTGCGCCGCGGCGCTCCGCGGGAGTTCCTTCTACAAACTGCCCAGGGTCCTCCAATGGTTCTCGGGCAACATCGGCTTCCATCACATCCATCATCTGAGCCCGCGCATCCCAAACTACCACCTGGAAGACTGCCACCAGGCCGAGCCGTTGTTCCAGACCGTAAAACCGGTCACGCTCCTCTCCAGCCTCAAGTCCCTGACCTTTCGTCTTTGGGATGAGCAGGGACGGAAATTGGTGGGTTTTCGCAGTGCGAGCCGGGCGAAGGCCGGTTGAATCGGTATTCAACGCGGGGCGCGCCGGTGATTGACCGGTTGCGAACGCCCCAAAACCCGCTAAAGTCGTTCCAGTTATGGAACTGCGTCACCTGCGCTATTTCGTCGCTGTGGCGGAGGATTTGAACTTTACCAAGGCGGCCGCCAGGCTGCGCCTGGCCCAACCCTCCCTCACCCGCCAGGTCCGTAATCTCGAGGAGGAAATCGGCGTGCGCCTCCTCAACCGCTCCCAAAGCCGCGTGACCTTGACCGAGGAAGGGCGCGCCTTCCTGGCCGATGCCCGGCGCGTTTTGGCGCTGGCGGCCGAAAGCGTGCTGGCCGTCCAGCGTCTCAGCCGGGGCGAAACCGGCCAGTTGAACATCGCGTATTTGTCCAATTTTGATTTCGAGTTGCTGCCCGAAACCCTGCGCGCTTTCCGCCAGGCTTTTCCTCACATTTCACTCAACCTCTTCGACCTGTCGCCGGCCGAACAGGTCCGCGCGCTGGAAGCCCGGAAGATTGATCTGGGCTTTGTCGGCCTGGCCCCGCCCGAATCCGCCCGCGACCTGCGGTCCGAGGTCATTGCGCGGCATCGAACAGTCGTCGTTTTGCCGGCAAAACATCCGCTGGCGCGCCGGCGTCAGGTCAAACTAAGCGACCTCGAAACCCTGTTCTTTGTCGGCATGTCCGAAAAAACCCATCCGGGCTTTCGACAATGGCTGAACCGCACCTGCCAGCAGGCGGGCTTCACCCCTCGGGTTTTGCAGGATGCCGAACTCGAGCCCGCACTGATGACTTTTGTCGCTGAGGGCCTGGGCGTGACCCTGGCCCGCCAGAACCTCAAGAAGACGCCCCACCCCGGCGTCACCTTCCGGCCTCTCGTCCCCCCGGTAAAGAGCGACTACTGCATCGCCTGGCACCGGCACAACGATTCACCCGCTTTGCGGCAATACATCGAGATCGTTAAAGGCCTCGCGGCGCAAGCCCACTGACGCCTCCCGGCCCGGCCCGCCTCACCGGACCTTTTCGAACGGCCACGCCACAACCCCGCCGTCCAGGATGCGGACCTGGGCGAAACCCGCGCCCTGCAGGATTCGGGCGGCTTCGTAACCCCGCAGGGACACTTTGCAGTAAGCGACAATTTCCTTGTCGCGGGGCAGTTCACTCAGGCGCGCCCGCAAGGCGCCAAGGGGGATGGACACCGCCCCGGGCAGGTGCTCCTGCTTGAACTCGTCCGGTCCGCGAACATCCAGCAGCACAAAATCGGCCTTCGCCTCGAGCCGCTGTTTGACTTCCGCCGCACTCAGACCCGTCACCGCGCCGTCCAGTTTGTTCCGGGCCACGTTGGCGGCCGTCAGCAGCGCGTCCAGGGCGGTGGCATACGGCGGCGCATAGCAGAGGTCGGCCTTGGAAAGCTGGTCAACGGTCATGCCGGCTGTCAGGGCCATGGCGGCCACATCCACCCGCTTGTCGCCGGCGCCGGGGCCGACGGCCTGGGCGCCCAATAGTTTCCGGGTCCGGCGATCCACCACCAGCTTCAGGATCATCAACTTCGAGTCGGGCATGTAGTGCGCCCGATCGAAATCGGGAACCACCACCGTCACGGCATCGTAGCCGTGCTCCCGGGCCGCCGCCTCGGTCAACCCCGTTCGCCCCACGCAAAAGTCAAACACGCGGCAAACGGTGCTGCCCAGCACGCCCGGGAAACGGTCCGTGCCGCCGCAAATGTTGATGGCCGCCACCCGCCCCTGTTTGTTCGCCGTCGAGCCCAGGGGCACAAAACACGGTTTCCCCGTCACCAAGTCGAGGCTCTCCACACAATCGCCCGCGGCATAAATATCCGGGTCGGACGTGCGCAACGTGTCATCCACTTGGATCGCGCCCGAGACGCCGATGCTCAGGCCGGCGGCCCGGGCCAATTCAACGTTGGGCCGAACCCCGATTGCCAGGATGACCAGGTCGGCGGGCAGCCGACCGCGGGTCGTGACCACGCCGCTCACCCGGCCCTCGCCCTCAAAGCCCGTCACGCGCGTCTGGGTTAGAACCTTGACGCCATGGGATTCCATGTGCTGCTCGACCAGCCGGGCCATTTCCCAATCCAGAATCCGGAGAATCTGAGGCAGCATTTCCACCACCGTCACGCGGCAGCCGGCATGAACCAGGGCTTCGGTGGTTTCCACCCCGATCAGGCCCCCGCCAATCATCACCACATCCCGCGCCTTATGCTCGGCCAGCACCGCCTTGATCGCCTCGGCGTCATGCACCCCATGCAGCGTGCAAATGTTTTGAAGTTGGATGTTCGGCAGGGGCGGCACGACCGGCCTGGCGCCGGTGGCAATGACCAGCTTGTCATACTCCAGCCAGAAATCGCTCGACTCGCCCGCGCGCCGGGCCCGCACACGCTTCCCCACCCGGTCAATCTCCAGCGCCTCGGTCTGGTTCAAAACCTTCACATTCTTCACCTTCTGGAAAAACGCCACGTCCCGCACCACCCCCACAGGCGTGCTCATCAGATGCTTCTGGTCCGGCACCTGCCCGGAAACGTAATACGGCAGCCCACAGCCGGCGTAAGACAGAAACTTGCCTTTTTCCAAAACGGTGACCTCGGCCGCGGGGTTCAACCGCATGATTTTGGCGGCGACTTTGGGGCCGGCGGCCACACCGCCGATGATCAAAACTCGAAGGGACATGGATTATTTATTCAGTTTGGTTTAACTCGCACAACTTGCCTCTAAACCTGAGCCGCCGGACCCGAAAAGGTTACAACTCTCCGCCCCCTGGCCGTTCCGGAGGAAAACCCCGGCAAAGCCGCCGCGCGCTGGCATAAGCGCCCTCATTCAAATTACTTAGCAAGGTTAATCTTCGTAAATGTCAAAAAAAGCTAATCAAATGCCAATTCCCGCACAGCAGGGCGGCCCCGGAATGATAGGGTCATGGGCGGGACTGGGTGTCGTCTGCCTGGCAACGCGTGCCGGCTGGCTTACGCCCGGTCCCAAAGCCTGTTATGACTGCAACGCTTTCAAGCAAGAAACAGAACCGGTTGCCCAGGATTCTGGAGCATGCCAGCGGCGACAAGCGCTTCAAAATCCTCGAAGCGCACATGAAGAAGCATCAGTTCAAGCATGACGCGCTGATCGAGGTGCTGCACAAGGCGCAGGAGCTGTTCGGGTTCCTCGAGGATGACTTGCTGTTGTTCATCGCCTACAAGCTGAAACTGCCAGCCAGCCGGGTGTATGGCGTTGCCACCTTTTACCACTTTTTCACCCTTAAACCCAAGGGGCGGCACACGTGCGTGGTCTGTATGGGCACCGCCTGCTATGTCAAAGGCGCCGACCGCGTCCTCGCCGCCATCGAGGAAAAAACCGGCATCAAGGCGGGCGAAACCACGCCGGACAACCAGGTATCCCTGCTCACCGCCCGCTGCATCGGGGCCTGCGGCATCGCCCCCGCCGTGGTTTACGACGGCACGGTGACCCCGCGCCAGACGCCCGAGACGGCCCTCGAACAACTGAAAGGATGGATTGGCCATGGACATTGATGACCTGAATGAGATTGCGCAGAAGGAGCGCGCCGCGCGCAAGCGCTACACCATTCGTTGCTGCATGGCGGCCGGCTGCATCTCCTCCAACTCCAAAGGCGTCAAGGAGGCTTTGGAAAAAGCCGTCAAAGATGCCGGCCTGGAGGATCAAGTCGAGGTTCGCGGAGTGGGCTGCATGAAACTTTGCTGCCAGGGCCCCCTCGTGCAAATTGACGCCGAGGGCGAAGGCGCCACCGTCGAAATCAGCGCCGACGGTCAGGGGCCGCTCTATCAGAAGGTCACCCCCGATGACGCCGCGTCGCTGGTCGCAACCCTCAAGGGCGCCAGGACCACGGTTCAGCGCGGCGACCCCGCGCACCCGTTCTTCACCCAACAGCTCTCCATCGTGCTGGCCAACAGCGGCATTGTGGACCCGGAGCGCATCGAGTCCTACATCGCCGCCGAGGGGTACCAGGCGCTCCATGACGTGCTCCGGGAAATGACCCCAAAAGAGGTTATTGAAACCGTTGTCAACAGCGGCCTTCGCGGCCGGGGCGGCGCCGGCTATCCCACCGGCCTGAAATGGGCCACCGTCGCCAAGACGGCCAGTCCGCAAAAATATGTCATTTGCAACGCCGATGAAGGTGACCCTGGCGCGTTCATGGATCGGTCCGTGCTCGAAAGCGATCCGCATAGCGTGCTCGAGGGCATGGCAATCGCCGCTTACGCCGTCGGCGCCAGCCAGGGCTTCATCTACGTCCGCGCTGAATATCCCCTGGCGATTGCCCGCCTCCAGACTGCCATCCGCCAGGCCAAGCAATACGGCCTGCTGGGCAGCGGCGTGTTCGAATCACCCTTCAACTTCAATATTGACCTTCGGATTGGCGCGGGCGCCTTCGTCTGCGGCGAGGAAACCGCCCTCATGGCTTCCGTCGAAGGCAAACGGGGCACCCCCCGCCCCCGTCCGCCGTTCCCGGCCGAGAGCGGCTTGTACAACAGCCCGACCCTGATCAATAACGTCGAGACCTTCGCGAACATTGCGCCCATTATTCGCAAGGGCGCCGCCTGGTTCGCCGGCATCGGCACCGAAAAAAGCAAGGGAACCAAGGTGTTCGCCCTCGCCGGCAAAATCACCAACACCGGCCTGATCGAAGTTCCCATGGGCACCCCCCTGCGCACCATTGTCGAGACGATGGGCGGCGGCGCCCCCGATGGCGGCCGGATCAAGGCGGTCCAGACCGGCGGCCCCTCGGGCGGATGCATCCCGGCCGACGCCCTCGACACACCCGTGGACTACGAATCCCTCTCCAAACTGGGCTCGATCATGGGCTCCGGCGGCATGATCGTCATGGACGAAACCACCCGCATGGTGGACGTCGCCCGCTTCTTCATGGAATTCTGCATGGATGAATCCTGCGGCAAGTGCATCCCCTGCCGCGCCGGCACCGTGCAAATGCACCACTTGCTCAACAAAATCCTCGCCCGCCAGGCCACGGTTCGCGATTTGCAGAAACTCGAGGAGCTCTGCGACATGGTGCGCAACACCAGCCTCTGCGGCCTCGGGCAGACCGCTCCCAACCCCGTGCTGAGCACCCTCCGGTTCTTCCGCAAGGAATACCTGGACCTCCTCATCCCCGACACTTATGGCCCGCGCCACAACGGCAACGCCGGCCCGCGCCCCGAGCCCGCGCCCGCCCGCTAAACCCTCATCCTGATTTTCGCTTATGGCTGCCAGAACACTCACGATTGACGGCAAACACGTCAGCGCCGACGAGAGCGCCACCATCCTGGATGCCGCCACCGAGGCCGGCATCACCATCCCCACCCTCTGCCATCTGGAGGGGGTTTACGATGTGGGCGCCTGCCGGCTCTGCCTCGTCGAGGTGACCGGCATCGCCAAGCTCCTGCCCGCCTGCACCACCCGCGTCAGCGAAGGCATGGAGGTCAAAACCGATTCCGAGCGCCTCCGCAAATACCGGCGCATGACCCTCGAACTGTTGTTCGCCGAGCGCAACCACGTCTGCGCCGTCTGCGTCGCCAACGGCCATTGCGAGCTCCAGGCGCTGGCCTATAACCTCGGCATGGACCACGTCCGTTACGAATACTGTTTCCCCCGCTGGGACGTGGACAACACCCATCCGCTTTTCGGCATGGACCACAACCGCTGCATCCTCTGCGCGCGGTGTGTCCGCGTCTGCTGGCATATCGAAGGCGCCGGCACCAAAAACGTCTCCGGCCGCGGCGCCCGCTCCCAAATCATCTCCGACCTCAATCAACCCTGGGGCGCCTCCGACACCTGCACCAAGTGCGGCAAATGTGTCATGGCCTGCCCCACCGGCGCCCTCTTCGACAAAGGCGCCACCGTCTCCGAAATGGAACGGGACCGCACCAAACTGGAATTCATCGTCACCGCACGGGAGAAAAAACAATGGATCGCTTAAGAGTTGCCACTGTCTGGTTGGGCGGCTGTTCCGGCTGCCACATGTCGTTCCTCGACCTGGACGAATTCCTCATCGAGCTGGCGGACAAAATTGACCTCGTTTACAGCCCCGTCGTGGACATGAAGGAATACCCCGAAAACGTGGACGTCTGCCTCATCGAGGGCGCGGTCTGCAACGAGGACAACCTCGAAATGGTCCGCAAGATTCGCGCCCGCACCCAGGTGCTGGTCTCGTTCGGGGATTGCGCCGTGACCGCCAACGTCCCCGCCATCCGCAACCAGCTCGGCCTCCGCAACGACGAAAGCGTCCTCCAGCGCGCCTACGTCGAAGGTGCCCAGTCCAACCCCGGCGTGCCGCGCGAAGCCGGCATTGTCCCCCCCCTGCTGCCGCGCGTGCTCCCCGTCCATGAGGCCGTCCATGTGGATTACTTCCTCCCGGGCTGCCCGCCCCCGGCCGACCGGATCAAGACCCTGCTGACCCAGGTGCTGGCCGGCGCCGAGCCCCGCCTCGA
>CAZVYG010000042.1:0-41761 GCA_964631605.1 uncultured Verrucomicrobiota bacterium | reverse complement strand
TCGGGCGGACTGAAATGCCGGAAGTCCTTGCTCACCGCCCGGCCAATCGAGCGCCGGCCCACGTTCAGCCACGAGGTCGAATCCACCGGCTGCGCGTCTTTAACGCGTTCGTTGACCTGCCACGCGCGCACGTAGGCCACGTAAAGCCTGCGCTCCGCATCGTAGTAGCAAGTGTTCATCGTGTCGGCGTGCTGGATCATCAGCGGCTCGGCCAGCGACCGCCAATGCAGCCCGTCGGGCGACACCGCCCCGAAGAACCCGAACACGCAGCGAAACCCGCCCACGTCCGGCCGCCGCGCCATGGTGTCCGCCTCGCCCGGATACTTCTTCTCGAACGCCGCCCATTCGTCGTCGGTGACGAGGCCGAGATAGACCATCTTGTAACGCTCCTCCGTCGAGGACGGGTCAATGAACACGCTGCCGCCATGGAAACCGCGCGTCGAACCGTTGAGGTCGCCGCGCCAGACGAGATTGTTGCTGCGGCTGCCGGCGTATTCGATCAAGCCCAGGTTCGGGCGCACCCAGTTCACACCGTCCACGGATTCGGCGTAGGCCACGTGCCCATTGTGCCCGGGGAGAATCTTCTCTTTGCTGCTGAACGGCTCGGGATGCGCGCAAGGATCCACGACATACCACGCCTTGTATTTGCCCTCGTCGAAAACCTGCGCGGCAGGCTGGCACTCCTTGAACGGCACTTTCTCCGCCGGTTGCGCCACCAGCCGGATGCCGCGCGGCATGTCGGCCGTCTCGAACACCGCGGGCCGATGGCCGTCGCCTTTGAGCCATGCTCCGATGTTCCGCTCCGCCTCACTGGCCTTCGGGTCCACCTGCACGCGCCAGGCGAAGCTGCCCTGGCGGACGTATTTCCAACTCGTGAAATAAATCGCCCGGCCCTTGAGCGCGACCGGTTCGCCGAAGTAACGATCGGCGGCCGCAAGGGGCAAGGCCAGGAGGATGAGGCTGAGCCGAAATGACAGGCGCAAGATGGTTTGCTTCATACAAACGCCTGAAACGGTTAAATGAATCCGCCGGGATGTAAAGGGGGCAAAAACCGTCGCGCCCCCTGATGCCCCCCGCCGAGACTGAGCCGCCGGACCTTTGCATACCCCGTGATTGCCTCCGGCGGCGCGACGGGCAACCTCCGGTGAGCCTTCCCCACTTTGATTGCCTGCCTTGCCCGGAATCCGGGAGATGATAGAATCCCACCAACGTGTCGCGATGAAATTCCGCTTGGCCGCCCTTCTTTGCCTGGTGGTATGGGTTTGTCTCCCGCTCCAGGGGGCGCAGGAGCACTCGGCTTGGTTCGCCCGCCAGTGGCAAATGGATGACGGCCTGCCGAACAGCTCGGTCACGGGTGTGGCACAAGATGCGAGCGGTTATCTGTGGGTGTCCACGCATTCCGGTCTGGCCCGGTTTGACGGCGAACGGTTCACGCCCTGGCCTCTGCCGATTGACTCGGAACAGTCCAACCCGCTGGTCCGTGCAATGTGGCCGGGACGGAACAATACGTTGTGGTTGGCCGTCGAGGCCAAGGAATCGCTCCTGGTTGGCCTGTCAAGCCAGGCGACAAATTGTTTTCGTGTGGCTGGCGATCGGCCACTGGTCATTACCGAAACGCCGCACGGAACGGTGTGGGTTGGCTATGCCCAGGGCCATGTTTACAGTTTTAGCGGTGGAAACGCCAGGCGGCATGGGGCGCGCGCAGGTTTGAGTGGATCGGGCGGTTGCTGGCTGGCGACCGACTTGGAAGGACATTTATGGTTCGCGAAGGCGGGTGTGGTTGGGTGGATCGAAAACGGTCAGGCGACAGATCGTTTCCTCCTCGAAGCAAAGACCGTGCGCCTGGCCGGGGCACGGGATCGAGGAATTTGGATTCTGGCCGGCCAACGGCTGTTGAAATGCAGCGATGGCAAAACCGCCGTGCTGCTTGGGGAACTGCCTTCACCCGGACCGGGCGTGGAGCCTTCCGTGATTTACGAGGACAAAAAGGGGGGGGTATGGCTGGGCACAAGAGGAGGTGGCTTGTTTCATTGGGACGGCCAGGAAATCCGGGTGGTCGAAACCTCGCACCGCGTCATCAACTGCATCACGGAGGATCGCGAGGGGAACATCTGGGTGGGGACGGATGGGGGAGGACTGAACCGGCTGCGGCCTCAGGCATTTCAATTGCACGGTCCGGAGCAAGGGAGACCTTTTGAAACGGTTCGCTCCGTCTGCGAGGACAATTCAGGCGTGATCTGGGCGGTGGGGTTGAATGGTGAACTGGAGCGGTTGGCCGGCGACCAATGGGAGTCCGTGACAAACATCGCGGGAATGGAGGCGCAGCGTGCCATCAGTGTTGCCGCTGATCGCCAGGGCGGGGTGTGGATCGCAACGGAGCGGGGTGGTCTGTTTCACTGGCAGGATGGCAATGTCCGCCGGTTGGATCAGAAAGACGGGTTGGGAGGCGGGATGATACGCTCTTTGTTCGTGGACAGTCGGAACGATTTGTGGATCGGCATGGACCCCTGCCACCTGGAGCGGCTGCGGCACGGGGTGGTTCAAGCCTTCGCACTGCCCCCGGGAGGTCGCGCCATTGCTGCCATCGCCGAAGACGCGGCGGGAGCCATCTGGCTTGGAACGTTGAATGGTTGGCTGTTCCGCGTGAACCATGAGCAGGTCAGCGACTGCACCAGCCAGGCCCTGCAGCCAACCCGACCCATCCGCGCCCTGCATCCGGCGCCCGAGGGCGGTTTATGGATTGGCTATGGCGGGGGTGGTTTGGGTTGGCTGCGTGGGGGAACGTTTTCCCGTTTTGGCGTGGACCAAGGTCTTCCAGACGACTCCATCTGCGGCATCGAGCAGGACAGTGAAGGGGCGCTGTGGTTCAGCTCCAGCCGCGGAATCTTCCGGGTTCTGGAAAGCGACCTGGCCAGGGTCCTGGCAACGCCGGGCGGGCGGCTGCCAGTCGTCAAATTCGGCCGCAACGATGGTTTGGAAAACCTGGCCGGGAGTCATGGCGTCTGTCCGAACACGGCCCGCGGCAAAGACGGACAGCTTTGGTTCGCGACACGATCGGGACTCCTGGTGGCCGCGCCGGACCGGGTGCAGCCGCGCCGGCAGCCGCCGGCAGTATTGATCGAGCGATTCCTCGTGGACGGCCAGCCGCAGGAGTGGCCCGCGTGCGGCGACCTGCGGGTTCAGCCGGCGCACCGAAAGCTCAGCGTGGAATTTGTCGCGTTCAATTTCGCCGCGCCGGAAGCCACCCGCTTTCGCTGGCGCTTGGGCGGTTGGGACGACCATTGGAGCGAGCCGGTCAAATCCCGGGAGTTCACGTTCTCCCGCCTCCCCGCAGGGCGCTATCAATTCGAGGTCACCGCCTGCGATGATGCGGGCGAGTGGAACCCTCAGGCGGCCGCACTGTCGTTCGAGGTCGAGCCGTTTTTGTGGCAGCGCTGGTGGTTTCGCCTGGCTGGGGCGCTGCTGGGCACTGGCATGATCGCCGCGTTTGTCCGATACGTTTCGTTTCGGCGGCTCCGCGCGAAAGTGCGGCAATTGGAGCTCGAGGCTGTGGTCCGGCGCGACCGCGCCCGCATCGCCCAGGATTTGCACGACGATCTCGGCAGCAGTCTGACCGAGATCACTTTCCTCGGCGACTTGTCCGAATCCGCCACGGTCGAGCCCTCGGAACTCCGCGCGCGCTGCGACAAGATCGTCGCCCGCGCGCGGCAGATGGCGCGCGCACTGGATGAAATTGTCTGGGCGGTGAATCCCGCCAACGACACGTTGAAGGCCACCGCCAATTACCTTTGCTCGCGCGCACAGGAGTATCTCCGCGCCGGCAATGTGCGCTGCCGGTTCGCGGTCGAGGAAGATCTGACGGATCTCCCGCTGCCCTCGGACGTGCGGCACAGTCTGCTGCTGGCGCTGATCGAGGCAGTAACCAACGTGATGAAGCACGCGCAGGCCTCCGAGGTGTGGCTGCGGTTCGCGGTCGAGGGGGAGCAATTGATCGTTCGCGTGCAAGACAACGGAAAAGGGTTCGAGCCTTCGATCATCCGCGACGAACGCAATGGGCTTAGGAATCTCCAGCGGCGCTGCCTGGAGCTGGGTGGGAAGTGCCTCATTGACAGCGCCGTGGGCAAGGGGACAACGGTGCAGCTCATCCTGCCCCTGTTCCGGTTCCGCCTCGGCAGGACGTCGCAATGATCCGATGCGTTTCTGCTCGACCTAACGCGCGTGCTGCGCCCCAAAAAAACCACCCATTTAGGGGGTTACCCAGTGAGCAGCAAATCGGCAAAATATTTCCATGCTTGCGAATGCCTCCAGCAAGACGCGGCTGGATTCCTCCGCTCCGGCGGTGGATGTTGTGTGTACCATGACCACCATTGGCATTGTAGAAGATAACGCCACCATTCGCGCCGGCTTGGAAGACCTGGTCTCCGGATTAAAGGGATGTCGTTGCGTGGGGGCTTTCGGCTCGGCTGAGGAAGCCCTGCGCAAACTGCCGGCACTCCAGCCGGAGTTGGTGTTAATGGACATTCATCTCCCGAACCTCTCCGGGATTGAATGCACCGCCCGCTTGCGGGAGTTGTTGCCCGCCACACGGGTGTTGATGTTGACCGTTTATGAGGACGAGGAAAAGATTTTCCAGGCGCTGAAGGCCGGAGCGAGCGGCTACATCCTCAAGCGCGCCGGCAAGAAGGAAATCGTGGAGGCGATCCAGGAACTGCGCCGGGGCGGCGCGCCAATGACCAGCGCGATTGCGCGCAAGGTGGTGGAGTCCTTTCGCGGGCGGACGCCGAACGAGGAGTTACAGCTCACCCGGCGTGAAAACGAAATCCTGGATTGTGTGGCGCGTGGATTTTCCAACAAGGAGATTGCCGGACAATTGTCGCTCTCGGTGGAGACGGTCGGCTGGCATCTGAAACAAGTTTACGAAAAGCTGCATGTGCGTGGGCGCACCGAGGCGGCCATCAAGTTTCTCGCCGGCAAGGAGAAAGCGTTCAGCGGGACACCTCATCCGAAAAAGGGGCCGGAAAACTCTTAAGCTACACCTATAACCCAACCGATACGGACCCACTGGTTTACAGCCCCCTCACCTCTCATTGACAACAGCGAACAAAAAGAACAAAACAACTCACGCAGTATGAACTCAAATCAACTCTGGCGTTCCCACGTTCGAACCTCGCTCGCGGCCAGGTTCGTCTCCCACACTCTTCCACACTCCAGGGCTGCAGGCTTCCTGACCGCGGCTCTGCTGCTGCTGCTTGAGCTTTCTGCTCCGGCCGCAACCGTCGTCTGGAACTGGGGCGGCGGGGACCGGAATTGGTCCACACCGGGGAACTGGCTCGGCGGAGTCCCAACCAGTGCGGACGCGGTCATCTTCCAAAACGCAGACGCGCAGCCGGACATCACGACGAACAACATCGTGGACACGAGCACCACGGTCAGCTCGCTGTCTTATACCAATTCGAGCACCGGGGGATACTCATCCTATCAAAACACCGCCGTGGCCACCGGGCAGACGCTGACAATCACCAATGGGCTTGCCGTGGGACGTGGCAACTCAGCCGGAGTCGGGGCAAACGTCTATACCTATGCCAGCATGACGGGCGCGGGAGGTGCCGTGGCGGTTTTGGGTGGGAATTTTGCAGTCGCCGATCAGTCCGGCGCTGCTTCATCCTCCGAACAATTGTATGCGGTGCTCGATCTGCGGGGCTTGGACGCCTTTTCCTACAACAATTCGGCGGGGACTTTTCGCATCGCGGGCAACAACCAGCGCCGCCAGAACGGGGAGGTGTATTTGGCCGGCACCAACCGCGTCACCGCTTCCTCGATAACGCTGGGCTACGGCGCGACTGGGTTTGGCTCGGGTCCGGGCAAGTTGCACCTGGGGCAGACCAATAACCTCTTTGCCAATACCCTTACCGTCGGGCAGCGCGTGACGGGCAGCCTGATTGATTTTCAAACGGGACTCACCGACCCTGTGGTGATAATCCGTGCCGCGGACGGCGTCAGCGGTGTGGCAAACTGGTATCTCGGCAGGAATTCCTCGGCGAATCAAGCCGCCTCCTCCTCGAGCGGCACCTGTGATTTTTCCGGCGGCATCCTGGATGCCGCGGTGACCAACCTTTACGTCGGCTACTTCAGTGGCGGCACCAGTTCCTCGAGCAAGACCGCCGACGGCACGTTCATCATCGGCACAAATCCCAACAATTCGCTGGTCGTCCAGAATCTGTATGTCGCCGACGTTGACATTGACATTGCCGGGACCACCGGTTCAACCGGGGTGTTCGACGTTCGCGGCGGAACCGTGACTGCGGGCGCGGTGACCCTGGCGCGGCAGTTGAACACGTTGGCGGCCACAGCGACGCTGTCGGTAAGAGACGCCACGATGGAGGTGAACGGCGACCTGGCGGACGGCGGCGGCACCAGCACCATCACGGTGTCCAATGCGACCTTGACCGTGGCGGGGCGGATCGGCATGCCCACCCCCTCCGCCGCCATCGTCGAAACGATGAACCTGGACACGGCCACGTTGGGTCTGACCTTGGTGGCTCCCGGCGGTTACGCCAACGCGGCCGCCTCGGTAGGCACGCTGAACATTGACGGAGCCAACGGTTCAACCGTCCTCAAGATCAACAACGCGAGTCCGGCGCCGGGTCAGTATCCGCTGATCGCTTACGCCGGCCTGGGCGGCACGGCGGGATTCAACGGTCTGAGCGTTCAAGCTCCGTTGGGCACGTCGGTGACCCTTAGCAATAATACCACCAGTTACCCTTACACAGTGGACGTAATCATTACCGCGAAACAGTTGGTTTGGGCGGGAGTGCCCAATGGCGACTGGGACATCGGTTTGACCGCAAACTGGAAGGACGGCGCCACGCCGACCACCTACACGGAGACTGCTGGTTTGGGCGGGCGGGTTCTGTTTGACGACTCCGCCGCAGGCACGACCACGGTCAATCTGACCACGAGCCTCACGCCTTTGGGCGTCACCGTCAGCAACAGCGCTCTGAATTACACCTTCACCGGGAGCGGCAAACTGGGCGGCGTAACGGGAATTAACAAACAGGGCGCGGGCGTGCTCACGCTGGCTGAATCGGGTGTGAACGATTACCTGGGGAGCACCATTGTCGCCAATGGCAAGCTTCAGATCGGCAGCGGCGGCACGACGGGCAATATCGGACCCGGCCCGGTCGTTGTGGATGGAACTTTGGAGGTTAACCGCAGTGACAACGTGACGTTATCGAACACGATCAGCGGCACCGGCGGGCTGAGCAAGCCGGGTGCCAACACCCTGACGCTCGCGGGCGCGGTCAGCCTGGCCGGTCCCACCACGATCAGCGGCGGGGCGCTCGTTCTGACTCCTACAGCGACCGACACCCTGGCGGGCGATATTACCGGGGCTGGCAGCCTCACGATCAACGGTCCGGGAACCGTGGTGCTCTTAGGTTCAGGCAACAGCTACGCCGGCGGCACGTTGATTGCTGCGGGCACACTGCAGGTCGGAGATGGCGTTAATGCAGGTTCGTTGCCGGGCAATGTAGTCAACCAGGGAAGCCTGATCTTCAACGGTCCATTCTACAATGTGGCCAATAACATCAGCGGTTCAGGGAGCGTCACCTCCGTTGGTTCAGGAGGTTCCCTGATGCTCTCGGGCAACAACACTTATACGGGCCCGACCACGATCAGGAACGGCGGCACACTTTTTCTGGGCGCGTCCGGCGGGATGCCGCCCCAAAGTGTTCTCGTCCTGGGTGAACCCAGCCTCAGCAGCATCGGCGCGGCGGATTTCACCGGCTATAACGTGGTGATTGGCGGTCTGACCGTCGGTGGAAATCAGGCTTCCCCCAACACCATCACGATTGGCAGCGGGCAAAGCCTGACGATCAACGGCAATGTCAACATCGGGAACACGCTGAGCGGTTCAGCCCAAGCAAACCTGACCGTAAACGGCGCGGGCGCTTCCCTCACGGTCAACACCAATGGCGGTTTGATTCAACTGGGGCTTTCGACCTCCGGCGACGGCACCGGACCCAATAAAGTCAACTGCGATCTCACGACCTTGGATGTTTTTCACGGCCAACCTGGGATCCGCCGGTTCGCTGTTGGTGGGCGAAGTCAACCTCGCGAGCGGAAACGCTCCCCAAAACCTTCAGGTCCTCCGTCTTGCCGCAACCAACATGATCACGGCGGGAACGATCGGCATCGGCAACGGTGGCAAGAACATCAAACCGGAACTGCACCTCGGCAGCGGGACCAACATACTGAATGCCGGTCTCATCCGACTCGGCGCCGGCGACAGTGGCGGACGGGACTCCGGCATGGTCGTCTTCGAGGGGCCCAGCGGGGCGCTTCGCCTCCGCGGTTCCGCCGGCGGCGACAGCCGGGCCAATCTGAGCATACTCGTTGGTGTTAGCGGGGCGGGCTCAGCTTACGGTTCCACAAACACGTTTGATGTGAGCGGGCATTACGCGGACCTACTGGTTGACGCGCTGGTCATGGGCGATCAACCCAACCGCTTCAGTGCCTGGAGCAACTACTTTGGATTTGACCAAGGGGTGCTGGATGCTTCGAGGGTTGCACTATCCAGAGCCTGCCGCAGTGGGACAAGCGGGTCCTCGTGGATGCACCTGGGCGGCGGCACTGTAACGTTCGGCAGCCTGGCGATGGCCTCGATCAGTGCCGCGGCAACGCTGGACATCACCGGCGGACAGGTTTCCGTGCGCAGCGACATCACCAAGACCGGTTCGGGAGTGGGAACCATCCAGGTCGCGAATGCCTCCCTGCTCGTCAACGGACGCATCGCCACCCAGGCCAATCCCCTGGACGTGCTGTCGCTCGAAAGCGCGACGTTAAGCGTGGGGCGCAGCGTTGGTTACGGGAACCCGACCGCGGCGCTGGTTGACGCGATTAACCTTAGTCTCTCCGGAACCTGCACGATTGCGCTGACCGGCACGAACTATGTCGTGGGTCAATTCCCCCTCATCCGCTACAGCGGCACGATTGGCGGCAGCGGGTTTGCCGCCATCGGCAGCTTCACGCCTCCGCCAGGGGTGACGGCCACGCTCGTGGACAACGCGGCCAACCAGACCATTGACGTCAACATCACCGCCGCCCCGCCGCTGGGGCCCCGGGCGACACTCGGCTTCACGCCCGCAGGCGGCTTCCTCGGCCTTTCGTGGGCCGACCTCGGCATGATCCTGCAAACCAACGCTGTGAGCGTCGCCAGCCCGGCGGATTGGCACCTCTACCCCGGTTCAACGGCGCTAACCAATGTGACCGTGCCGGTTAACCCCGCCGAGCCGAATGTCTTCTTCCGGTTGCTTTATCCATAAGCACTGGTGGATGAGTGGGTGCATGAGCGACCGGGAAAGTTCCTCTCCCGGTCGCTCACATTCTTCTTATACGCTTAAGCCGTGAAACGCCCATTGCCTTTCCTGTTGACGAGCTTGCTGGCGGTCGCGTCAGCGCGCGCCGACACTTATACCGTGGTCTTACAGCCCACCACCGGTTATCGGGTGCCCTGCATCATCGGCGCCAGCGGCAGCATTGACAGCACGAAGGGGTTCAGCGGCTTTGACTATTTCGAGTGGTTCGGGATCACCCACCATCGCTATTGGTTCCGGCTGGCCTTTTCGCCCCTGAACCCGACGGGCGGGGTGACCAATGTGGCCAGCTTCGATGCCGCGACGGCGGCGGTGCGGGCCAGCCCCTGGCGCCAGGGCACCGGCGGCGATGTGTATTTTGACTGGAACGATTTCAACGCCCAGTTTGGGGTGGACCAGCGCTACATCTTCCAACGATTCCGTGAGCTGGGCATTGTCCCCATGATGGTCAACACGACTTTCACCGACCAGGACCCGTTGGCGGACTGGGGAAACAAGTTCAAGTATTGGAAGGCCTGGTACGCCTTTGTCTATTTTTTCGCCTCCCAGTATGACGTGACGATGTACGAGTTCCGCAACGAGCCCTCGGCGCGCGGCAGCTACGCGCAGTGGGAGTCGCACTGGCTGGTGTGCGCCGACGCCATGCGCAAGGCGATGGCGGACGTAAACCAAAACTATGGCAAGAACCTGCGGCTGTGGATCTGCGGGCCGGTGTGCCAGGGCCCCTACTGGGATTACAGCCTGCCCGACCCGGAAGCGGACCCTCATGGCTGGGGCAGTGTCGCCTGGAAAAAGATCCATACCGACATTTACGGCAACGAGGATCCTTCGATCTGGAACTTCGGCATGTATGACTACCACCGCTACCGCACCGATGGCGCCGTCAACGAAGCGGAGATTGCCACCCTTCGCCAGAACATTGCCACGGCCAGCAACGCCCCCAATGCCACGATTCCCCTCCTCATCTCGGAGTACAACACGAGCACCGGGGGCAATTTTGATACCAAAAACCTGGACACCGAAGACCTCAGCTACGGCCTGGCGACCGCCCAAATCCTCCAGGCCACCGCCACACTCGGACCCGCCGGCCTCGGCGATGAAGGGGGCTTCTTCCTTTTCAAACTGGGCGCCCGGGATGGGACCTCGTTCACTTTGGGGAATAAAACAGCCTACGTGAGCAACCGGGGCGATTACAACTACGGCGGCGTGACCCGGGGCGGCGCCTGCTTCCAGATGTATGCGCGCCACTTCCGCGGTGGCAAGCCCTTGCTGGGATACAACGTGACCTCCGGGAGCCACAGCAAACGGCGGTTGGTCGCCGTGCTGGACGAGCAACGCCGCGCGTACTACCTCTATTTTGGCAATCAGAGCGGCACCGCCGCAAACGCCGTGCTGGACCTGAGCGCCCTCGAGGTGCAAACCAACGCGCCGGTGACGGTGCAGCGGGTGGATGCGAATAACACGGGCCAGATCACCGATTACCTGACGGTGGACGCCGCAAAGAAGGTCACCTTCAGTGCCCCGGACGGCTCGGCATTCCTGGTTTGGATACCGCAAGGCGGCTCGGCTGCCAATGTTACCAGTCAATCCCCGCTCAACGACACATACCTCGTTGTGGGTGAAACGCCCACCAACCACGGGGTGGAAGCCACTTTCAAGGTTTCGCTGCACCATTCCCTCCCGGCCGAAAGACGCCTGGGTTTCCTGCAATTCAACCTGGGCGAGCTCACCAATGGGAACCGCTGTCTGTTGAAGGTGAGCGGACGCAACGCGGGCACCAACCAGACCGCCCGGGAAATCCTGCATATCTATGGCCGGCCCGGAGGCGGTTGGACCGAAACCAACCTCACGTGGGCAACGGCGCCCGGCGTGGGCAAATACTACACCAGCACCAATGCCCTGAGTGCCACGACCGGCCTGGGCACCATGACGGATATCGAAGACAATTACGCCGGCGTCACCAAAGGCACCGGCCTTGGCCTTTTCGGCAAATTCCTCGGGCCGATTTCCTTCTTCTCCGCGGATTGGAAAACCAATTATGTGGATGTCACCGATTACGTTCGATCATTGCTTGCGTCCAACCAGCAGTCTGCCTCGTTTATCATCGCCCGGATTGTGCGCTACGACGTCAACCAGTACAGCAACGCCACCTATTACACCAAGGGAGTTTATGATTCGGACGGGCGCCTGGTTGAAATTGCAGCCAAGGAGAACCCCACGCCGCACCTGCGCCCCGCCTTGGTCGTCTTCCGCGACGCGCAAAGCGCGCCGGTACTCATGCCCATTGCGGACCGGCGCATCAACCCCGGCTTCCGGCTTTTGATCACCAGCCTGGCCACCGATGCCGAATCGCCTCCCCAAGTGCTGACCTTCAGCCTGTTGGCGGGGCCGACCAACGCCCAGGTGGACCCGGCAACCGGCGTTTTCCAATGGCGCCCCACGCTGGCGCAGGCCAACACCACCAACTTGGTGACACTGGCGGTTTCGGACGACGGGGTGCCGCCGATGTCTGCCACCCAACACTTCAAAGTCATGGTTAATCCCTTGGTGCGACCCACTCTGGGCGCCTTGCAGTTTTTCGGCGACTCGATCCAGTTTTCTGTGAACGGGCAATGGGGGCCGGATTACTCGGTTTTTGCGTCCACGAATCTGGCCGATTGGCAGTGGCTGTTGACCACCAACACTCCCGTCCTGCCCTGGGTCTTTACCGACTTGCAAACGACCCATTTCAAGCGGCGGTTTTACCGGGTCGGAATGGGACCTTAGCTGCTTGAGGTCGCACCTATGCAAATCGAAACCTTTCCCTTGACTCCCCGGTGCGCCGGCCTGCCCGCATGTTCGAACGACCCGAACCGCTTCCGCGCTTTTTCGCACGGGGCGGCAAGCGCCGAAATGGCGGTTCACCTCCCCCATGCCCGGGGAGAGGGCCCGGCAGTGAATCACAAGCGTTGACTCCCCGGGCACTCCGGTGCTCAATCTCCTCCATGAAAAGCCGAATGAATCGTGGCCCGGTCGCTGTGCTCGTGGCCATCGTCTGGGCCGCGGTGTCCACCGTTTCCGCCGCTGAGCGCAAGCCGAACATCCTTTTCATCATCACCGATCAGCAGTTCGCCGATGCCATGAGCTGTCGGATGGGCCGGGAGTTTATCCACACCCCAACGATGGATCGGCTGGCACAGCGGGGGACACTGTTCACGCGCGCCTACAGCTCCAATCCGCTTTGCATGCCCTGGCGCAATTCCGTGTTCACCGGCCGCTATCCGCACCAGACGGGCGTCACGCAAAACGCACCGCCCCCCGGCGGTCTGGACCCGAAGGAGTTTGTCTGCCTGGGGACCTACTTTCGCCAGGCGGGCTACGATGCCGCCTACAGCGGTAAGTGGCACTTGTGCTTCAACGTGAAGGATCCGGCGGCGCACGGGTTTGAGCTCGTCACCGGCCAGGTCAAGGGCAACCACGACGCGGGGGTAACAGCCGGCGCGGTGGAGTTCCTCGCCCGCCCTCATGAGAAGCCCTTCCTGCTCGTCGCCAGTTTCCTCAATCCGCACAACATCTGCGAATGGGCGCGCCGACTGGCCGGACGGGAGCAGGTGCTGAACTGCGGTGAAATTGGCACTCCCCCGCCAGTCGAACAGTTGCCGCCGCTGCCGGCCAACTTCGCCCCGCCCCGGAACGAGCCGGACGGCATGACGCTCATGCGCCGGGCCTATCAGGTGGACGACGGGCCGTTCCCGGTGGGCAAGTTTACCGAGGTGGACTGGCGCAAACTCCGCTGGGGCTATTACCGCATGATTGAAAAGGTGGACGCCGAGATCGAAAAGGTTCTGGCGGCGCTGCGCCAGGCCGGTCTCGAGGACAACACGCTGGTCGTCTTCACCGCCGACCACGGCGAGTGCGCCGGGGCGCATGGGTTCAATCAAAAGACGGTGTTCTACGACGAATCGGCCCGCGTGCCGCTGATCCTTGCCTGCAAAGGCAAAACCGCCGGCGCCACCACCGACAAACTGGTTAACACGGGCATTGATCTGCTGCCGACCCTGCTCGCATTCGCCGGGTTGGAGGTTCCGAAAACACTACCGGGCCGCAGCCTCCTGCCGCTCGCGTTCGGCGAACCCGCAGTGTCCTGGCGCGACCATGTCGTGGTGGAAAACCACATGACCCAAAGCGGCGAAGTGGAGGGTTTCCGTCCCACCATGGAAGGCCGGATGATACGCAGCGACCGGTACAAATACTGCGTGTTCAGCCGGGGACAGCAGCGGGAGTCCCTGGTGGACATGCAGGCCGATCCTGGCGAGATGATCAATCTGGCGACCGACCCGAAGTATCGCGACGTCTTGCTCCAACACCGCGAACGGCTCGCGCGCTTTGGCAAACAACACCGCGATCCGCTCGTCGCGGCGATGCTCGCCGACGACGTCAAACCGATTCCGTTCAGTAGGGATGATTCCGCTGCGCCGGCCGGCAAGGCCGGGAAGCAGAAACGCAAGGGAGCCAACCCGGCCCCATGAATTGCTCAACCGCCATGCCGACGAAGCTTGGTTACCCGTTCATTCTTCTCGCCCTTTGGACCACTGCCCTCCGGGCCGGAGACGCGGCGCCATTGCCTGTTGCCCGCCGGCTGGCAGGCAGTCCCATCATCCGCCCCGAGATGCTGCCGGGCGCCGACGGCGCGAACATCAATGGCCCTTCGCTGACCCGCGCGCCCTTGTGGTTTCCCAACCGGCTGGGCACTTACTATCTCTACTTCGCGCATCATGGCGGCAAATATATCCGGCTGGCCTATGCCGACCGGCTGGAAGGACCGTGGAAAGTTTACGCGCCGGGGACGCTGCCAGCGCATGTCGTGGAGGCCGCCGTCAAGCCCGGAGACAAATGGGTGGCGTATCCCACCCGGACACTGGCTGACCTGCCGGGCGGCGCAGCCGTCAAGCCCGACACCGGCTTGAGCCAGTATGGCGGACTGGCCTCGCGCCGGGAAAAGGCCACGGGGTTCTTTCACACCGTAAAGAAGGATGGGCGTTGGTGGCTCGTGGACCCGGAGGGCTGCTTGTTCCTGCACAAAGGCGTCAGCTCGGTCAGCATGCTTCGCTCACCCGGGGCACAGGCCGCGTGGGAAGAGAAGTTCGGCAGCGAAACGAATTGGGTGGAAAGAACCACATCGCTTCTGCGTGAACACGGCTTCAACGGCCTGGGCGCGTGGACTGACACGGGGCGCATGCGCACCGCTGACCCGCCGCTGGTTTACACCCGTATCTGGAACTTTATGTCCAGCTACGGCAGGAAACGCGGCGGCACCTTCCAGCAACCGGGGCACACAGGTTATCCCGGTGATTGCGTCTTCGTGTTCGATCCGGACTTTGAGACGTTTTGCGACGAACACGCCAGGCAGCTCGCCGCGGACAAAGACGATCCCTGGCTGCTCGGCCATTTCTCGGACAATGAGATGCCGCTACGTCACGGTGCGCTGACCAACTACCTCGCCCTGCCCGCCTCCGACCCGGGACATCAGGCCGCTCAGGCGTGGTTGCAGGCCCGCCACGGCAAGACCGCCACCGCTCGCGAAGTGCAACCGGCCGACCTGCCCGCGTTCCTCGAGTTCATGGTGGACCGCTATTTCCGCATCGTCTCGCGCGCCATCAAGAAATACGATCCAAACCACCTCTATTTGGGCGCGCGCTTCCACGGCAGTGATCTGCGCTTTCCCGAAATCTTCCGCGCCGCCGGACCGCATCTGGATGTGGTGTCGGTGAATTACTATCGCGCCTGGACGCCCGACCCGGGCCGTCTGGCCATGTGGGAGCGCGAGTCCGGCAAGCCGGTGCTCATCACGGAATGGTACGCCAAGGGCATGGATTCCGGCCTGGCGAACACCAGCGGCGCGGGTTGGCTGGTCAAGACCCAGCGCGACCGCGGCCTGTTCTACGCGAATTTCACCCTTGGACTGCTGGAATCCAAAGCCTGCGTCGGCTGGCACTGGTTCAAGTATATGGACAACGACCCCGCCGACCTCACGACTGATCCCTCAAATCGGGATTCCAACAAAGGCATCCTCAACAACCGCTACGAGCCCTATCAGGCCTTGCTCGATTCGATGAAGCAAATCAACGAGCGCGCCTACGGACTTGTGGACTACTTTGACAAACCAACCCGGAGAGGCTACCCATGAATCCAAAACCATCCTTTCGTTTCGTTGCCCGCCTCGTCCTTTCGGCCGCGCTCGCTTGCGGCTCGGGGCTGGTAAACGCCCAGACGCCGTCCGCGGAAAACACTTCCCCCGCCCCGCTGACGGTGATGACCTACAACCTGAAGTTCGCCAGCACCAATCCGCCCAATGCCTGGCCCACACGCCGGCCACTCATGCGCGAGGTCATCCGGCAAATCGCCCCGGATGTCTTCGGCACGCAGGAAGGACTGTACGAGCAATTAAAGGACCTCGCCGCCGATCTGCCGGAGTACGATTGGATCGGCCTGGGCCGCGAGGGTGGCAGCCGGGGCGAGTTCATGGCGGTGTTCTATCGCAGGACGCGATTTGAACCGCTGGCGTTTGATCATTTCTGGCTCTCGGACACCCCCGAGGTCATCGGCTCCCGGACGTGGGGGACCAAGTGGCCGCGCATGGTCACCTGGGTGAAGTTCCTCGACCGCCAAACCCAGCAGCAGTTCTTCCTCTGGAACACCCATTTCGACAATGACAACCAGACCGCGCGCGAAAAATCCGCCCAGTTGGTTCGCGAACGGGTCGCGGCGCTGGACACTCCGCTGCCGTTGATCCTCACCGGCGATTTCAACGCCGCTGGCGGCACCAACCAAGCCTACAAAATTCTGACCAGCGACGGGTTCTTCTCGGACACGTGGGTGAGGGCCAACGAGCGAAAGGGCGAAGGACTGAACACCTCCAACGGTTTCAAAGCCATCCGGCGAAACGGTGTGCGCATTGACTGGATCCTCACACGCGGGCAGTTCACCGTGGACAGCATCGCGATCGAAACGTTCTCGCGTGACGGCCAGTTTCCCAGTGACCATTTCCCGGTCGTCGCGCGGCTGCGCATGGGCGCAGCCAAGTAACCCCCAGCGGACGAAGTTCTCATGACCATGTTACTCCCCCCGTGAGAGCCAGATTCGCACCGGCGCGGCCACGCCAAACGCCACCTGCCGGCCAAGTCCTTCAGGCAAGGAAATGAACCAACCTCTTATGAAAGCATTGAGTCTCCTCCTCTGCGTGCTCGCTTCCGCCGCTGCGGCGCAGGCCGTGGATTTCACCACCCTGGACGGCAAGGTGCTCCTGGGTTATGAGGGATGGTTCAACTGCCCCGGCAACGGCGATACCAATCACGGCTGGCGCGGGAGATCACCCGCATGTTTCACGGAGAAACCCAACCGTCCGGGAAGACGCCTCCCATGAACCAAGCTTCGGCAATCAACGGGATCAACTTAACACAATCCATGGCATGACACTTGACCGACAAACAATGGGACCGCTGAATTACGCCCCCCCGACGAAGACCCGGCGCAGGAGCACGCCCGGGCGATGCTGTCTCGGTATGAGGCCGCGTCGAAGGCCACGAGAGGCCTTCACCCTGATCGAGCTGCTGGTCGTAATCGCCATCATTGCCATCCTGGCGGCGATGCTCCTGCCAGCTTTGGCCAGCGCGAAAGAGAAGGCCAAACGAATTGGCTGCCTGAGCAACCTGCGGCAGGTCGGCCTGTCGCTGAACTTCTACACCGACGGCAACTCCGAGCGAATGCCTTCGGCCATCACCTACGGCTCGACGCCCGGCAACCCGGCCACCGCGCCCAATACCGTCAAATACACCGATACCTACGGCGGGGTGCCCAAGGCGCTCAACGTGGCAAACTACAAAGTCTTCTGGTGCCCCAGCGACCAGGTGGACCGGCTGACCAACTCACCGCCTCGGGATACGGATTACACCTCCTACCGCTACCGGTTCGTGATCTGGGACAACACCGTCCGGTACCCCGGCCTGAAGACTTCCGACTTCTGCAAGCCCGTGGGGCAGATTGTGTATCACGAGAATCAGGACAACCATTACAAGCGCCTGAAAAGTTCCTATACGGCCACGCAGCCGACGCTCAACGCCATTTACGCGGACTTCCACGCCGGATTGTGGAAAGTGCTCTTTCGCCAGAACAAGCCCGGCAATTACTACGACCCCAATTGGTTTACTTACGGGGCGAACGGCGCCTTGAATACCGACAGCCCCAACATCGGCAACGACGTGCATAGCGGCTGGGACTTTTGAATGGCCTTCTAGCTCAAGTCCTGCCCCTAAGAAGGACACCAAGGCTGGTGGCGCCGGCATCCCCGGACGGCTTCGGCCAGGAGGAAACCATCCGCCAAATCTGGCAAAAAGACAACCGGGCCCTTAACGAGTTCACCCGCGAGAAATAGTGGCATGGGTCGGCCGGAAAGAATTGCCGTGATGCCGGAGGTTTGCAAGCCTGTGGCATGAGCATGAAACTGTTTGCTGCCTCCGGCCTCGCCCTTGCCGGCCTTCTTCTCGGCGGCGGCCCTGCCAGCGCCGCGGTCGCGCCCGTTCCCAAAGAAGTTACCGTGCAACGCGTGCCCGGCGTAAAGCCGCGAAACGTGGTCTTCATCCTCACGGATGACCATCGTTACGATGCCATGAGTTTCCTCGGGCATCAGTTCGCGCAAACTCCCGAGATGGATGCGCTGGCTCGCGAAGGAGTCTATTGCCGCAACGCGCTGGTGACGACGTCGCTGTGTTCGCCGAGTCGGGCTTCGATTCTCACCGGGCTGTACACGTTCCGCCATCGGGTGATTGACAACAACCGGCCGATTCCGCCAGGCACCCTCTTCTTTCCGCAATATCTGCAAAAGGCCGGTTATGCCACGGCGTTCATCGGCAAGTGGCACATGGGCGGTGAGAGCGATGATCCGCAGCCGGGGTTTGATTACTGGATCAGTTTTCGCGGCCAGGGCGAGTATCTGCCGCCGAATCCCAACTACACCCTGAACGTCAACGGCCAGCGCGTGAAGCAACAGGGCTATATCACCGACGAACTGACCGACTATGCCATCCAGTGGCTCTCGCAGCAGCAGCCGGCACAAAAACCGTTCTTTCTCTACCTTTCACACAAGGCGGTTCATGCGAATTTCACGCCTGCCCCGAGGCACGAGGGCCGGTTTCAAGACAAACCCTTTCGACGGCCGGAAACTCAGGCGCCGGCGGCAAAGCAGACCGGCACGAGCCCCCGTTGGTTGCGCGATCAGCGCAACAGTTGGCACGGTGTGGACTTTCCGTATCACAGCGCGCTCGACATTGAACGCTACTACAAACGTTATTGCGAAACCCTTTCCGGCGTGGACGACAGCATCGGGCGGGTGATGGCGCAGTTGCGGAAGATGGGCATCGCCGACGAGACCCTGGTGATCTACATGGGCGACAACGGCTTCATGTTTGGCGAGCACGGCTTGATTGATAAACGCGTCGCTTACGAAACCTCGATCCGGGTGCCGTTGTTGCTGCGGTGTCCGGCGCTGTTCCAGGGCGGCACGGTCATCACGCAGGCCGTGGCGAACATTGACATCGCACCCACGATCCTGGCGGCGGCCGGCATCGCCGCGCCCCCGCATCTGGACGGCCGCAGCTTCCTTCCCCTCGCCCAGGGCCGCGCCATCCCCTGGCGCGAGCACTTCCTTTACGTCTATTATTGGGAGAAGAATTTCCCGCAAACTCCCACCACCTTTGCCCTCCGCGGCGACCGTTACAAATACATCACCTATTACGGGCTCTGGGATGCGGATGAACTTTATGACCTGCAAAAGGATCCGCAGGAAACGAAAAACCTGCTTTATGAGCCGCAGTATCAAGGCGTGGCGCGCGATTTGGAGTCGCGCCTGTACACGATGATGGCGGAATTGGGGGGCATGGAGATTCCGCTGAACGCCCCGCTGGGGGGCTCCAACAACAAACGCCTGCGCAGCCGCGGCGGCGAACGCGCCGCAGATTTTCCCGCACCCTTTGTGGTGGATCAACCCATCCACCAAAACGCCCACTGAGGGCCTGATGCAGTGCAGACAGCCACTTCCCCCGTGTCGTTGCAAGCCCGCCAAAAACAGCGCCTGGTGTGTTGGGATGCCGCGCGGGAAAACATGGTGTGCAGGTGCGCAACCCCATAAAAACAGACCGCCTTGAACAAACTCCTTCACCTCCCCCTCCTCCTCCTCACCCCTGTGCTGCTGTGCTCGGCGGGCCTCGCCCAGCCCAACGTCCCAAAAGCGGGCATGGGAAACGTTGCCGTGCACTCCGACGGTTTGCACGGTTACATCGGCTTCCACCACGGGCCGCCCCCGCCGCAGTCCCCCTACAGCGCCGGCATGGGATTTTACGCCGCCGTCTGGCCGCTGGTGGATCAGCCCCTGGCCGGTTTTCAAATTGGCCTGCCCAGCGCCTGGATCTTGCCGGACAACTCGGACAACCAGGACAAACCGCTGGCCCCTGAGGGCACGCTGGCCCGGAAATGGAAGCCGCGCGGGCCCACCTGGAGCAGCGTGTTCCAGACGATCGAAGGCGGACTGGGCTACTGGGCGGGCAACCACTTCCGCTATGGCCCGCCCAAGTTCAGCATGAATGGCACTCCCCAATGCTACGACTACGAGATTGGTTCGCCCGGCTGGTCGTTTTTCTACAGCAACCAGGCGCTCCCCGACAACCGCCTGGGCATCGCCCAATTGAGCAATCGGCTGTTGATTCCCCCCGACGGCCTGCCTTTTGCAGGCAATCCAAACGGCGAGTTTTTGGGCTACACCTGGATGGCGCTGCCGTTCACGGATCCAACCACGGACGACCCGCCAACGGGTGACCAAAGCTGGACTTGTTTTCTCAGCGCCCACAACTTCAGGGGCCCCATTGCCTATTACATCCCGGAGACGTGGAGCAAAATTGGGAAGCTCTTCAATTACCCATTTCTTTATGGGCGCGGACTTGATGCGCGGCCGGGTGTTATGGGCGGCGGGGCCATGGAGATCAACACCGTGCCGCGCTTCGAGAGCCGGGATGCGCAGGGAATCGCCTATTCCCGGATCCCCAAGCTCCAATTCCCAGTGGATGACCAGGGCCGGGCGGTTTTGGTGCAGGACGTAACCTATTTTTCCAAAGCGGCACTTTACGATGCCTTCAAAGCGTGGCGCAACGGCGGGCCCTCATGTTCCGGCCGCTTCGATCAAAAGCAGGCCTGGAAACCCCAATTGACCACTCGCACCCCCCGGTATGACCAGGGTGGCAGGACAATAACCGGAGTGGAACGTTGCTTCGACACC
The DNA here is from genome assembly GCA_964631605.1 of uncultured Verrucomicrobiota bacterium. GTDB lineage: Bacteria > Verrucomicrobiota > Verrucomicrobiia > Limisphaerales > UBA8199 > JARKQH01. Next base: position 21,085 of record CAZVYG010000042.1, on the reverse strand, counting down.
CGGATTTTCGAGGGCAACGTTTGGGGATTGCAATGGTTGACCAACGATGCCGGCACCAAGGGCTTGTTTCCCCAGTACTTCAAGCATGTGGGTGAGGAACGGATTGCCGTGCCGGCCGCAGCGGTGCCCGCCGAAACCAAACTGGCCGAGGCTCGGTTCAAAATGGCCGAACCGGGTCCGCCTTATACCTCGCCGGCCGCTGGCGCCTGGGTCAAACCCGGCCCAAAAGTTGGCCCCTTTACCGCGCGGCTCGCGGATGGGTCGGTGGTGACCTACTCCTGGTATCGCTTCGTGGATCAGCCATCGTTCCAGCAATACCACTGGAGCCCGGACAAGCAGGCCAAGCTGCAAGCTTTCGTGGAAAAACTGCATGCGCACTGGACAACGGACCGCGACTATATGGCCCCGCCCAGCCGGGGCAGGTTGGTTTCGCTGGATCCCGCTCTGCTGGTGACACCGCCCCCCGGCCTGGAGGCCGGCTACGTGCCCATTGTCACGCGGCAGGAGAAACGCTGAACGGGCTCGAGCCAGAGAGCCGATGCAGACCTGCGCTGGCAAAAAGCGGCGCAGCCCAAAACTCCACAAAGCCGGCAATGCCACACGTTCAAACCGGGTTCCATCCCCGCAAGGTCTCGCGGTCCTTGATTTCTCGGGCTGAGGGCCGGGTCTCGGCCCAGTCCACCTCGGCAAAGCGCAGGTAGCCACCCACCATCCCCGCCACCAGGGAGCGCGTCCCCTGGTTACGGACCACCTCGACGCCAATGGCGTCCTTCCAGAAAGGCCACATTTGTTCGAGGTCGAACTTGTCGGGCCGCTCGCTGACGGCAGCCCAAGTCCGCACGGCCGCATTCCGGATCGGCGCCTTGGTCAGCAGGAGCCACCGTCCTTCGCGGAATGAGAGGTTGGCGGATTCAAAGCTGCCCTGGAGATGCCCACCCGTCAGGCTCGGTTCGTAGCCCGCGGTCGGGCCCGTGATGATCGGTCCATGATCCTTCCATCTTTTGAAGTCCCGGCTGCTCGCCAAGGCCAGGCAGGCCGCCCCCTCGCGAGTGTTGGCCGTGTAAACCATCCACACGCGGCCGTCGTGGCGCAACAGGTGCGGGTCGCGGCAACTGGCAATGTCGTCGTCCCACCAAGCCGCCCAGGGCGCGTTCCGGCACGGCGACAACGGATTGCCCGGCCAGCGTTTCCATTCGAAAAGGTCCCGGCTCGAAGCCAAGCCAATGTCCTGAGACAGATGCCGGTTCAGGCCGGTGTAGGCCATGATAAACTGAGCTTTTTCGGCCAGAATGCACGGCGCCCAAACGTGAGCTTCCTCCCAGGTGCCCGGCCGGACCAGCATCACCGGATCATGCACCTCCCACGCAAAGAAGTCCGCCGTGGACGCGTGACCGAAATAGATCTCATGCCCGGGATAAAACGGCGTGCCTTCCTGCAGCCGGCGCTCGATGTAAAAGAAGTGGTCGCGTCCCCCCTGCCGCGCGGTGGCGAAATCGGCGATTTTGCCGCCGACCGGCCGGAAGCCCTCCTTGAGAATATCCACGGGCGGATGGCGGTAGTGCTCGAAACGCATCCGCTTCAGCTTGCGCTCGAAGTCCATGATGGTCGTGCCGTCAGTGGGACCTGGCGGCGGATTGCCAGCGATGGCGGCAGCCGGAGCCGCGGCGGCGGCCAGGACCGCCACTCCTGCCTGGACCAGGAACTGCCGCCGGCTGGTGAACGTTGCGATTTGAGTGTGGGATTGATCTTCCATAACGGCTCGGAATTTTTTTATCTGCGGTCGCACTCACGAACCCGCAGGCTTTGCCGTAAGCCCGCGAAGGTGTTCGTCGAACCAATCCGCAAACAGTTCCATGTCTTTGCCGATGTCCGGCCAGCCGTGCAGGTTGGTTTGGCCCCAGACCGCGACAGCCAGGCAGGCCGTGAGCGCGCAAAGGATTAGTCTTTTCATATTCTGGCTTTTGGCGATTCAATCAAAGGCGATCCCGTTTGAACACTGCCAAATTCATCTCCAGGCGGGGCTGGCGCCGCCCGCACCCAGGACTGCGCCGGGACTCGGGCGCGTTGGATTTAGGGGCGTGCGGGAGGGATAACGTGGCGACACGAGTGTTTCCACCTGCGCTTTCGGTCCCGGTCAGCGGGCAGCCCGAGCCGAGGGGGCGACCGGGCTGCCGGACACGCCGTTTCCGCAATTCAGGCGTCCTTTTTGCTTGATTGCGTCAGCTCGGATAGGGTTTATTATGGGTAGTACGGGCGGATCAGGCGGCCTGCCGGCGCTCTGTCCGGGTATGTGTAGTGCATTGAAACCATAGAACCTCGAAGCCGTGACCTCCTCCAAAACGCCTTTTCACACCCCCCCACAGAATGCCCGCGCCTCCTTTTCCCGGGGCCACCCGCGCTTCCGCCGCGCGGCGGCAGGGCTGACGGCCGCCCTGCTTCTCTGGGCGGTGGCAGAACCCTTGGTGGGTCAGGAATACCGGGCATGGTGGGTGGACGGCTGGGGGGCCGGGTTTCTGAATCAGAGCCAGGTGGACACCCTGCTGGGTGTGCCGGGCAACCCGAGCAGCCTGGGAACCATCCGCGAGGCCAACTGCAACGCCGTGATCGTGCAGGTGCGGCGGCGGTTCGATACCTGTTACCCTTCGGGGGTGGGCGAGCCTTACATGTCGGGCCTGTCGCCCGCCAATTTCAACGCCCTGGCAGCCATGATCAAGGCCGCTCATGACACCACGGGCGGCAAGAAGCGGATCGAAGTCCATTGCTGGTCGGTGGTTTTTAAGACGGCCAAAGGATTGGTTTATACCCAGCACAGCGACCCGAACAACCCGGAGAACTATTGGCCGACCCGGGTGGGGTCCACCAGCGGCGAAGAAAACGCCGACGGCGCGTTCGATCCGGGCCATCCCAAGGTCTTGGAATACCTGGTCAACGCGCATCTGGACCTGGTGAACTTTCAGACGACGGCCGGTCCGGGCGGCACGGACGGTCACATTGACGGCATCCATTACGATTACGTCCGTTTCGAGGCGAACACGGAGGGGTTCAATCCCACCAGCGTGGCGCGCTACAATGCCCGCTACGGGCTGACGGGCGAGCCTTCGGCCTCGGACGAGCAATTCAAGCAATGGCGGCGCGACCAGGTGACCGCGTTTGTGCGGCAGATGTATGCGCGCATTCAGAAGACCAAGCCGTGGATCAAGCAATCGGGAGCCTTTGTGACATGGAATCCGTCGCCGACGGCCTCGACGCGCGCGGCGTTCCGTGCGACGCGGCCGTATTATGATGTGTATTCGGATTGGGACAGTTGGATGGAGGAGGGAATCGTGGACCTCGCCGTGCCGATGACGTATTACAACTGGGCAAGCCTGCCGAATGATTATACCCGCTGGATGAACTTTGAAAAGGACCGGCGGTTCAACCGACAGATGGTGATCGGCCCCGGGACCTATCTGAATTCACTGGCCAACGCGATTTTGGAACTGCAAATGACACGGAACCCCTCGCCGGCCGGAAATTACGCAGCAGGGTTCAGCGGGTATTCGTATCGGGTACCTTACAGCGGGGGGACCTGGGCCGGGTTCAGTCCCTCGCTCGTCACACAAGTGACCACCAACTGGGCCGATATTCCGCCGATGCCCTGGAAGACTTCGCCCACGAAAGGCCATGTGATGGGAACGGTAACAATTGGGGCGACGGGCGCCTGGGCCGATCATGCGGTCGTCACCCTCTCCGGGCCCGTCAACAGGAGCATGTACGTGGATGGCACGGGCTTTTATGCGTTCATTGATCTGCCCCCCGGCACTTACAACTTAACCGCAAGCCTGAATGGTTTCAGCCCCGCCGCCGCCACGGTGACGGTGGCGATTGGCCAAGTCACGGGGAACATGTATGAACAGAACTTCGCGTTGAGCGCCGGCGGGCCGCCGGTCATCACCGCGCAACCCGAGAGCCTGACCGTCGCCCAGGGCAGCAATGTGACCTTCAGTGTTTCGGTGAACGGGACCACTCCCTTTGGCTACCAATGGCGGTTCAACAACACCAACCTCCCCGGAGCAACATCGAGTCAACTGCTGCTGGCGGGAGTCCAAACCAATCAGGCGGGCGGTTACAGCGTTGTGATTACCAATGCCTATGGGGCGGTGACCAGTCGCACGGCGCTGCTGACGGTCAATCCCTCTTTCGTTGCCACGGGCTTGAAAGTGCTCTGGAGTTTGGCGCCCGGGTCGCGAAGCTATCTCACCTTTACCTCGCCTCCCAATGAACGGGGCCTGGCCTACAACCCCGTCAGCCGCCATTTGATTCTGGTGAACCGGACGGCCCCGAGTGTGCACGTCCTGGATGCGGACACGGGGTCGGACCTATGGACGATGAGCACCAGCGGGATCAGCGGAGGCTACAGCTCGAGCTATTACCTGCTGATGGTCGGGGTCGCGGACGACGGCGTGGTGTATGCCGGCAATCTGACCCTCAACGGCACCACCACGGACTTCAAGCTCTATCGCTGGGCCGATGACAATCCGGCCACCATTCCCACGGTGGCTTATGCGGGAGACCCGGGGGCCGGCACGGCCTACCGCTGGGGCGACACGCTGGACGCGCGCGGATCGGGGACCAACACGCAGATCATCATCAGCTCGCGGGCTGGGAATGCGGTCGCCGTCCTGACCACGTCCAACGGCCTGACGTTCAGCTCGAAGCTCATCGTTGTGCCGGATGCGCCCGCAGGCGCGTTCGGCTTGGGAACCGCTTTCGGCGCGGGCAATACTTTCTGGGGGAAGGCCACCTCGCAGAACCTAAGGCAAGTGGCATTTGACCTCGTGTCAGGCACGGGCACCACTCTGCGGAACCACCCCGCGCCCGGCTTCCCGGCTACCATCGCGCCTATTGGCGTCAGCACCTCCCTCAACCTCCTGGGCGGCATCAATGTGGGAGTCACGGGCAACGACTTCCGTCTCTATGACTTGTTGACGGACGGCGCCACGCCTCAGTTCATCGCCTCGACCAATTTTGCCACCGATAACGACAACAGTTCCACTGGCACGGGAGCCGTGGATTTCGGTGGGGACCGGGTGTATGCGCTGGGCTCGGGCAACGGGATCGTTGCCATGCAGATCGTCCCCGCCACGCCCGCCCCCGTTGCCCCCGGCATCGTGCTCGAGCCGGAACCCCAGACGGTTAAATGGACCAGCAACGCCACCTTCACCGTTCTGGCTTCGGGCGCCGAGCCGCTGGCCTACCAGTGGCAATTCAACAGCACGAATATCCCGGGCGCAACCGCCAGCCATTATACCCGCTCCAACGTTCAATACTCCGATGCCGGCCCTTACCGCGTTCAGATCACCAACGTCGCCGGGGCGGCCACGAGCCAGCCCGCCATGCTCACCGTCCTGCCCCCTCAACCCGCCCGCTTCGAACGAATCAAAATCCTGCCGGATGGCCGCATTGACCTGCTGTGGAGCGGCGAGCCCGGCTGGAGCTATACGCTCCAAATAACGACCAACGCGGACTTCTTGAACTGGCTTGACCGCGGCCCGATCAGCGGCTCGAACGGCTGGTTCAATTTTGTGGATGACGACGCCGTGAACGCACCACAGCGGTTTTATCGCACCCGGCAGTGAGTCTGAAACCCCAGGCCAACCCCCGTTGTCAAGCCCCGGCTGCTGGGCGCAGACGGCTCTGGCTCGTCGTGGCGGGCTTGGCGCTCGTCCTCACCCCAGCGCTGTGGTTTCGCAGCCTCGCCAGCCGGGTCAGCCCGCCCGCCCACCACGGCCCCTCCCCTGCCCTTCCCGGGAAAAGTGAGACCGCGCAATCCCTGGCCCCAACTCAAATTGTCCACCGCTTCGCGCCGGAACCGGCCTCCCTCGGGCCGCCTCCGTTCGGACGGCGCGTCACTCGCCGGATTATCCAATACGGCCCCGGCGAAGGCGAAATCGGATTGATCCGCAAGGATGGGCAAACACCCGTCGGCCCGGAATCTTTCGCCCTCGACCCGAAGGGAAACTTGTTGATAGCCGACAGGGTTAACCATCGAGTTGTGATTTATGACCGCAACGGCGCGGCCATGAGAAGCCTCGAACTCCCCGGCGTGAATCTGAACGATCTAACCTCCGATGACGCGGGGCGGCTGTATGTTTACGACCAGATTCGTTCCAGGCTCAATCAGTATGATCCCGACGGGCGTTTGCTAAGCCGGCTGAATCTTGACCCCGGACAGATCAGCACACGCGGCTACTTCCACGTCGTCCGCAACGCCGTTTACTTCGCGGATGCGGCGCAACGGGACGTTTTGGTCGGCACGCTGCAGGAAGGAATTCTCTCCCCGCCATCTGGCCTTGCAGAGCGGGCCAGCGACGGGGTTCACGGCGCCAGCGGGCGGCTTTACTCCGTCGCGGTCGCCAAAGGCGAGGGTTTGCGCCTGCAAATTCGCGATCCGGACGCTCCCTCGTTCGCCCGGGCGGGCGAGCTGGGTGTGCCGGATGTTTTGGCTGCCCGCTATGCAGGCGAAGATGCCGCGCATCGTTGCTATGTCCAAGTGGAGCGTTGGCTGGGGGACAAGGTGGCGTTGGAAGTGGCCGTCTTCGGACCCGACGGCGAGCACCTTGGGCGCACCCCTTTGCCCGAAAACGATTATGCGCTCTGGACCGCCAAGCTGGTCGAAGCCGGGGCGGACGGCACGCTCGTCCAGTTTCTGCCGGCGGAGGCGGAAGCAAGAGTCAGCCTGTTTGAAAGGCGGCCCGCAACGAACTAATTGGATGAAAACCACGAGTCCAAGACCGGCCCGCCGCGCACGATTTGGCTTGTGCGCGCTGGCGCTGTTGCTGTTGCCCGGCGCCGCGTGGGGCTGGTCTGGAGACACCTGGAGCGGCATCACTCGCGCCACGATCAAAGCCCTCGCCGATGAGATGATTGATTCAACCTGGGTGCCGCGCAACACCTTCACGAACTTCCAGTACGGCAGCACCTACGAAACCTACTATCAAGGCGCCACCTACAAGGGCGTGGCCTACAGCCAGAACAATCCCCAGGAGAATTGGCCTCAGTTCTATAGCGCCGTAACCAATACCGGCGGCGGCACCGTTGGCTATGGGAACGATTGCTCGGGGTTCGTGAGCATCTGCTGGAGATTGCCGGCGCGCTACACCACGGCCCTGTTCGAAAGCAATCTCGGCACCTACTGGACCAGCCTCGGCGAGATTGGCTCTGCCGCAAGCGTCACGCTCCTGCCGGGGGACGCCCTCAACCGCGCCTCGAGCCACATCATTCTGTTCTTGAACTACGAAAGCAGCGGCATCCGGTCCATGGAACAGACGCCCGACAACGCCCAGCGCCGCGTCTGGTCTTACAGTTCGCTGGCCAATTACCGCCCGATTCGCCGCCTGCTGATCGAGGATACCCCCTCGCTGGTCAGGGACGGGGTCAGCCGCGTGGTGGATGCGGGCAAACCGCTGACCTTGTCGGTCTCGGCCACGGGAACCGCGCCGTTAATCTACCAGTGGCGATTCAATGGCAGCAACCTTGCCGGCGCGACGGCCAGCAGCCTGACCCTCCCCGCCGCCCAACTGAGCGACGCGGGCCAGTACGTTTGCGTGGTGGCCAATGCCAGCGGCAGCGTGACCAGCCGGGTCATGTCGGTCACCGTCTATCCGCCGCAGACCACCGTCTTGCTGGACACCCTGGATTCCGATACGCGGGCCAACTGGATGATCAATCAAAGTTCCAGCGATACGCGCGCCAGCTTCAACTACGACTACTCCGTCATGGGCATCCCGCCGGCCCCTCGCTCCACCGCCGGCACCACTCGGGGCTTGCGGCTGGAAGCCAACCTCACCGGCGCGGGGGTCGCCGCGCTCTCCCTGTCGCCGCGCAACCAGAACTTCAATGGCGACTACCGGCTCCGCTTTGATATGTGGATCAATGCGAACGGCCCCTTCCCCGAAGGAGGAACCGGCTCGACCGAATTCATTACCGCCGGCGTCGGCACGGCCGGAAATCGAGTCCAGTGGACCGCGTCCGGCAGCACCGCCGACGGCTGCTGGTTTTCCGTGGACGGCGAAGGCGGGGCCAGTGACACCTCCTCGACCTCGGGGGACTTCTGCGTTTACGTCGGACCCAGCCTGCAATCCCCCGCCAGTGGCTGTTACACCGCCGGGACGGAAACTTCAGCCAAGGGCAACCTGCATTCCTATTATGTCAGCGCCTTCCCCGCCGGCGCCACACCCCCGGCCTTGCAGCAAGCCAATTACGCGCAGCAAACAGGCTCTTTGGCGGGTGGCACGGTGGGATTCGCCTGGCATGAAGTCATCGTGGCGCGGCGCGGTTCCGTGGTGGATTGGGCGATTGACGGCGTTCGCCTGGCGACCATCACCAATGCCTCCTTCGCTGCCGACAACGTCTTTATCGGTTACTGGGACGCTTATTCCTCCCTTTCCGACAACCCCAATTTGAGTTTCGGCCTGGTGGACAATATCCGCGTGGAGGTCCCGCGTCCGAGCCAGCCGATTCGAGCGAGTTTTGACCACATCCGTCTTCTGCCTGACGGCCGAGTCCAGTTGCAAGTGAGCGGACTGCTGGGCCACTGCGCCCTCGAGGCCTCCAGCAACCTGGTGAGCTGGGTCGAGCTGACCAATTTCTACACCAGCGGCGGCATCTTCCAATATCTCGAGGTCCAGACCCATCTTCCCTGCCGCTTCTACCGAGCCCGTTTGCTCGAGTAACCGCAGCCCCTCTTGACCCGCTGCCCCGTCTGCCGTTACGCTTTTGCCATCAACTATGGAGCCGGAACGTTTCGAGCCGGAAAAGCAGATGTTGGCGCGTGAATTCCCATGAGCACTGAGAGTGTCAGAATAACCCGGATTCCATCGTTAAGAACCGTTGCGGATTTTCGGAAGCACGTGGCCGCCCTCGGCCTGGAGCTTCCCTGCGAGGACCGGATCCTGACCGGCTTCGCCTCGCCGCTGGCCCAGGCAGTCACCGGCTGGAGCCTCAACGGCAAGCGGCCGGGCAACCGTTACGCGGTGCAGCCCATGGAGGGTTGGGACGGAACCGCCACCGGCGGCGTCACAGCGGAAGTCCTTCGCCGCTGGCAGCGGTTCGGTTTAAGCGGCGCGAAACTGATCTTTGGCGGCGAAGCGATGGCGGTACGACCGGATGGACGCGCCAATCCCAATCAGCTTGTCATCACCGAACAGAACAAGGCCGACCTCGCCCGCCTCCGCGAGACCCTCGTCCGCGCCCACCGCGAACGGTTTGGTTCTGCCGACGATTTAGTCATCGGCTTCCAACTGACTCACTCCGGCCGATTCTGCAAACCGGTGGACAAGTTCCGCATGGAACCGCGCGTTGCTTTCCGGCACCCCATCCTCGACCGCAAGTTTCATGTCTCCAGCGATGAGCAGGTCTTCCGCGACGATGAAATTCAGCGGCTGATTGAGGATTACGTGCGCGCCGCGCGCATTGCCTGGGACGTGGGGGCGGACTTTGTTGACATCAAGCATTGCCACGGCTACCTGCTGCACGAATTCCTCGGGGCGCACACCCGCGCCGGCCAATATGGTGGCTCGTTTGAAAATCGAACCCGCATCCTGCGGGACATTGTCGAGGGCATCCGGGCCAGCGGCAATCCCATCGAAATCGGCGTGCGGCTCAGCGCCTTTGACACCGTGCCGTTCCGGCCCGACCCCGCAACGTCACAGCCGGGAAGGCCTGGCGTGGGCGCGCCGGAACCCTTCGCGCATTGCCTGCCCTACCGGTATGCCTTCGGAGTCAATCCCGATAATCCTCTGGAGTGGGACCTGGCCGAACCGCTCGAGTTCCTCCGGCTCTGCGCCCGGCTGGGCATCAAAATCGTCAACCTCACCGCCGGCTCGCCCTACTACAATCCCCACATCCAGCGCCCCGCCGCCTATCCGCCGTCCGACGGCTATCAACCGCCGGAAGACCCGCTGGTGGGGGTGGCGCGCCAAATCCAGGCGGTGCGCCAGCTCCGGGCCCAAGCCCCCCGGGAATTGCTATTGGTGGGCACGGGATACAGTTACTTGCAGGAATACCTTCCCCATGTCGCGCAATACGTCCTGCGTCACGGCTGGGCCGATTTCATTGGCATTGGCCGCGCCGTGCTTTCCTACCCCGAGATGCTCGCGGACGCCCTCGAGAAAGGCGTCCTGAACAGCAAAGTGATTTGCCGCACCTTCAGCGATTGCACCACCGGCCCACGCAAGGGGCTCATCAGCGGATGCTATCCGCTGGACAAGTATTACTCGAGCCGGCCGGAGGCCGCGCAGCTTAAGCAACTCAAGAAGGAGTCATAACCCGCGCAGAGCCGGCTTTGGGGTAAACACCCCAGATGAATCCTGCCGCCCAACGTGATATGGGTTTACGCATGTCGAACCAAGGTCCCGAGGGCCCCCAACTGCCGCCGGCTGAAGAAAGGCGGCGCGTGCTGGCGCGCGCTGCGGCCACCGTGCTGCATGCGCGGCAACTTCTGGCCCGGGTGGAAGAATTCGAATTCGAGCGGGAGTGCAAGGACTCCGAGGCCGGCCTGACGCCGGGCACTGCCGATCGCCAGCGAAAGCCAACCTCAGCTTCACGGAATGCAGGCGAGGACCTCGGCCGCCGCGCGGCGTGGGGCGGTCACGAGGACATTGTGGTCCGATCCCCACATGACGCGGTACGAGCGGAGAGAAGGACAGTTTCGCCTGAGCCAACGCCAGGCGAAAGGCCAGGGCACGATCGGATCAAAAAGCCCCGTGAAGGCAAAGACCGGAACCTGGATTCGGCGGGCGAGGTCCTCCGGATTATTCCCGGCGATGAGCCTTAAGCGATGGACAGCGGCCTGCCGGTCAGCTTCGGTGCGGCGTTCGAGGAATTCCCGCAAGGTGGCGAGCAGTTCGGGGGAATTCCGATGGCGCCAACGAATCATGCGAGCGTAGCCGAAGAGAATCCTCGTAATCAGCGAAAGCGAGACGCGACCGCAAATCCGTTCACCAAGACGGACGGCCCAACGAAGCGAGTGACGTCCAAATCCACCTGCCAGAATCAGACCCCGGGCGCGGAATCGTTGGCGGGCCACCAGCGGCCAGGCCACTTGCGATCCGAACGACTCGGCAAGAACCCAACCGCTGGTAACGCTTGCCTCGGCCAGAGCGCGTTCGACTCCCTCGGCATAGTCCTCCAATGTCCACGTCACGGTGCGCGGGTACGTCACTTCCACGAAACGCACCCGGCCGGCCAAGGCAGCCCGAAAACCCCCAACCAGCGTCCAGTCCCCGTGCAAACCGGGGAGGTAAACCAAGGTGGTCTGATCTGGCGTGCCATGGACTCGCAACCGCACCTCCTGCGGCTCGGAGTCCTCCAGCCTATTCTCCAGGCAAACCCTCGCTTTCACACGAGTTTCTGCAACTCGCGGTGATTGATCTTGCCGGTCCCCAGGCGGGGAATCTCGCGAATCACCTTTAACTCGCGCGGCACGGCCAGGTTGTTGAGCCCGCGGGCACGTATGACCTCCCGCAACGCCTCGAGCGTGAGGCGGGGTTCGTTGGTAACGGCAACGAGCTTCTCGCCCTTGGCCTCATCGGGCTTGGCGACGATCGCCACCGCGCACTTCTGGCCGTACTGTGGGAAAGCCCCCGCGAGCACCTCCTCAACCGCCGTCAGGCTGACCATTTCGCCGCTGACCTTGGCAAAGCGCTTCAACCGGCCCAGGATGTGCACAAAACCCTCCTCATCCACCCGGACAATGTCTCCCGTGTCATACCATCCGCCGAGGGCCTGGAATTTGGCATTCGCTTCGGGATTCAGATAGCCCCGCATGACATTCGGGCCGCGGACAAATAGCCTGCCGCCTTCGGGCACGCCCTCGACCGGTTCAATGCGGTATTCGATGCCCGGGAGGAATGAACCCGCCGATCCCGGACACGGCCGCATCGGAGTGTTGGCGCTGATACAGGGACTGCATTCGGTCGCTCCGTAACCTTCGAGAATGCGCACGCCAAATTTGCGCATCCAAGTGGTGACGGTGGCGTCCTGGAGTTTTTCCGCGCCCGCAAAAAGGTAACGCGCGCTGCGGAAATCGTAGGGATTGGCGCGGCGCGCATAGCCGTTGAGAAAGGTGTTGGTGCCGAAAAACACGGTGCAATTCAGGTCGTAGAAGGCCGCCGGAACCAGGCGGTAATGGAGCGGGGAGAGATAAACAAAGGCAAACACCCCACGAACCAGCGGCAGGAGCAGGCCCACGGTGAGTCCGAAACTGTGGAACAGCGGCAGCGCGTTGAAGAAGCGGTCGGTCTCCATCACGTCAATACTGGAGTCCATCTGCCGAATATTCGCCAACAAGTTCCGGTGGGTGAGCTCGACCGCCTTGGGCTCCCCCTCGGAACCGCTGGTAAAGAGAATGATCGCCGGGTCCGCGCCCTGTTGCGGGCGGGGCAGTGCGGGCAGGCTGAGCCGGGGAAACTGCCCGAGCAAGGCTGCGATCCTCCGCCCACGTCCAACCTCCGCCCGAATGTCCTCCAGAAAAAGCAACTCGATGCCGGCCTCCTGAAACGCCGTCAAGTCCAGTTTCGCCCGGCTGAGGAAACTCCGGGACGTCACGACGTGGGTCAGGGCCGCGACGCGCGCGCAGGCCAGCATGATTGGCACACCCGTGGTGTAGTTGAGGATGGCCGGGACTTTGCCTGCGGCCCACAGACTCAGGAGCGTTACCGGCAAGGCATTGACGTTGGGCAACACCACCCCCACGCGCTGCGCACTGCCGCTTTCAAGCCGGCGCCATCTCCCGGCCAGGACCGTCGCCGCCGCAAACCAACGGCGATAGGTCAGCTTCTGATAGGCTGCGTCCTGGAGAATCACCTTGCCTGCATGGCGCCTCGCAGCGTTTAGGAGGGCCGCGGGAACGCTAGGCGGTCCGAACTCCATTTCCACCTCGAACTGCTGTTGGACAAGGCGATCGCGAAGCCAGTTGGTCAGCCGCAGGCGTGCCACCGCGGCACTGAGATGGTCGAAATGCGGGGGCGTGAGGATGGGACTGAAATGGATGCTGATCCGGGGGAACCACTGTTTGCGGTTCGGGTTGCGCGAGTAAGGCAACCGGGCAGCGCCGCGCAAATAGGCCGTGACGATTTTGGCCTTGGTTCTAGCCACCAGAAAACCCGTTCCCTCAAACAATTTCATCAAGGCGCCGGTGTGCGAAATGCGTCCCTCCGGAAACAACACCAGCCGGCCTCCCTGCTGGAGATACTCGGCGATGTGTTTCACCGCGTAGGGCGAATTGACGTCCACCGGAAACGTGCGCCGGTTGATCATAATCCGCTTATGAAACCAGCTCAGTTGCGCGGTGGTTTTGGACGTCACGAACCGCCAGTCGTCCTCGAGACAGACCCCCACCAGCAGCCAGTCCCACCAGGAAACATGGTTGGGCAACAGCAGAACCGGCCCGGGGGTCCGGACCACATCCTCGTTGTAAGCCCGAAATCCGTAGAGCAGGCGCAACAGAAAACGCAACAGGGTCTTCATGAGTTTTCAACAGGGGCTTTCTGAGCCGGCTCCGGCTGGCTGAAGCGCGTCGGCGCCAGTTCGGTGTCCCGCTTGAGAAATCGCATCCCGCTGAGCCATAGAACGCCGGCCAGCACGAACATGGCCCCGACCAAAGTGAAGGCGTGGTTCATGGAGGTGCGGTCGCTCACAATGCCGATAATCACCGGCGAGATGACGTCGCCCAGGGCATGGATGACGAGAATGTTGAGCGCGAACGCGGCGCTCCTCATCGAGGGATGCGTCACATTGGCCAGGATGGTGTTGGCGGGGCCGGTGTTGAAAAACAGACAGAAGCACGTCACGAAAATTAAAATCCAGATGGCTGGGAAAGGAGCGTGCAAGGTCGCCAGCATGAAAGGAAAGCCCGCCAGCATGGCCAGCCCCGAAACGAGAAAATACGACCCGGGAATTCGCGGCCGCAACTTGTCCCCCAGCCAGCCGCCCGCCAAAGTGCCGACCAGGCCGGCCACACAGGTAATGGCGCCAAAAATCACCTCGACCGGCCCTTCCGCGCCCGGCCGGTGTTTCAGGTAATACGGCATCCAGAAGGCAATGCCGCCGATGGCGAAGGTCATCGCCGTCATGCCGAGAGTGCATAATACATACGACGGGGTCCGCAGTAGAACCTGGTAGTCCCGCCAGTTGACTTTGCGCGGGGCGTCCGGCTGAGCGAGATCGGCCTGGCCTCGCGGCGGTTCGCGCATAAACCAGCTCGATACTCCCAGGATCAACCCGGGAATCACCACCAGATAAAACGCCCACCGCCAGCTTTCGGCATGAACTCCCAGCCACTGCGCCCCCCAGTCACCGATCGCCGACCGGGATACCGCTCCACCCAACACGTAACCCAGGGCGCTGCCGACCGGGATGGCCATGTAAAACAAAGCCATCACCTGTCCGCGCACCTTGACCGGATAGTAATCCGAAATTAACGCTGGCGCGACCGGACCGTAGGCGGCCTCGCCGATCCCCACAAAGCAACGGGTCAGCAGCAGTATGAAAAAGGTGGCGGCCAGCCCCGACGCGCCACTGGCCAGGCTCCAGAGGATGACCCCGATGCTGATAATCATCCAGCGCGAACGCCGCTCGGCCAACCGGCCAAACAAGGGGGCTCCCAGCATGTAGGTCACCATGAACGCCATCGAAAGCACGCCGATGAAAGCCAGCTCGGGCTTGAAACCCAAATGCGAGCGGCACCATTCCTGCAACACGCCAAGAGTGCCGCCGGCCGTTTCCCCGTTCCCGAACAAGGATTGCTTGATCGGGTCCACGACCGCAGCGAGGACCTGCCGATCAATGTAGTTAAAAAGGTTGATCAATAGCAGCAAGGCCAGGGCGGGGCGCGCTCCGGGAAAGGAATGGCCTGGACCAGCGACCGTGCTGCTCGGGGAAGGCACCGGGTTCATAGCTTTTGTGAGATCAAGTTCTAATGTCGCAATTCCGCCGCAATCCGCCGAGCATTTTCCGCCGCCAGCCCGAGCAAGTGCCGTAGATCTGTCAGACGCCGGTCCGGCACCTTGCCCCAAAGTCGCTCTGCCCCGCGATAGTACCGCGGCAGAATCTCCCGCACCAGCCGCTCGCCCGCCGGTGTCAACAGGACCCGATAGGCCCGGCGGTCCCCCGCCACATCCCGCCGCGCCACCAGGCCGCGCTTTTCCAGGCGGTCCACCAGGCCCGTCACATTCGATCGGTGCATGATGAGGAACCGGCTCAAATCCGTTTGGGACAATCCGTCAGGATTCAAGTGCAACAGGTTGAGCACGTTGAACTGGCTCGGACTCAGGTCCCAGCGGGCGAAAAAGGCGCGGCTGGCGTCCCAGATGGTGTCGGCGGTCCGGAGCAATTCGAGCAGGGCCCGGTAACGTGGCCGCTCGGCTTCAGGGTCTGCAGTCATGCAAACTGTTTATCATACTACTGTTGATATGTCAACAGTTGAAGATATTATTTTTGCCACGCCCCCCGCCTCCCTCCCCACCTCCCCGGTTTGTCTTGCCGAAAGGCTGACCCGGCCTCCGTGCTTGCTTTGAGCGCAGCCTTCCGCAGAATGGCGCGCACCTGGTAGATTATGAAACGTCATTGCTACAAATGGGTTGCCTTCCTGGTCCTTTCCCTTTGCCTGTGCTGCGCGGGACTGCCGATTGCCGGCCACGCCATGGAATCCGGAAAAGTGCGCCGCCTGTTTCGGGATCCGCCGCGGGAATACAGCACCGGGCCGCTTTGGGTGTGGAACGACTGGCTGACGGAGGAGCAGCTCCGCGAAAGTCTGCGCGACCTGGCAAGCCAGCGGGTCAAGCAGGTGTGGGTGCACCCCCGCCCCGGACTGATGACACCCTATTTGGGCGAGGACTGGTTCCGGCTCTGGAAAGCGACCCTCGACGAAGCGGCGCGGCTGGATATGAATGTGTGGATTTATGACGAGAACTCCTATCCTTCGGGATTTGCGGGCGGGTTGGTGCCGGAGGCGATGCCCGAAGCGCGGGGACGGGGACTGGCCCTGCGCGAAGTCAAGGTTCCGCCCGCGTGGTCCCCGGATCTGGTGGCAGTGTTTCGGCTGAAAGGTTCGGATTTTGAAAACGTCACCGGGCAGGCCCGGAACGGCGGCAGTTTCGAGGAGGGGCAATATCTGGTTGCCGCGGAGGTGCGGTCGGAAAACTCGCCGTGGCACGGGAACCGCTGTTATGTGAACCTGCTGACGCCTGGCGTTGCGGAAAAGTTCCTGGAGCTGACAATGGAACCCTACCGCCGCGAGATCGGGAAGGAATTTGGCCACCGCGTGCCCGGAGTGTTCACCGACGAACCCAACATCCGTCCGGCCAAAGGGCTTCCGTGGGCGGAGGATTTGCCCGAGGCCTTTCAGCGCCGCTGGGGTTACAGCCTGTTGGAGCATCTCCCCTGCCTGTCCAAGCCGGTGGGGGATTGGCGCAAGGTGAGGCACAATTATTACCAGCTTCTGCATGAGCTGTTTGTCGAACGCTGGGCGCGGCCCAATTTCGAGTACTGCCGCACCAACCGGCTCGAGTGGACGGGGCATTATTGGGACCATGACTGGCCGGATTGCCGGGGGGTGCCTGACAACATGGCGATGTACGCGTGGCACCAGCGTCCGGCCATTGACTGTCTGATGAATCAATACGCCGAGCACACGCACGCGCAGTTTGGCAACGTGCGGATGGTGAAGGAGCTTTCGAGCGTCGCCAACCAGCTCGGCCGGAAACGCACTCTGTGCGAAATCTATGGCGCCGGCGGGTGGGACCTGCGCTTCGAGGACATGAAACGAATTGGCGACTGGCTCGAGGTGCTGGGCGCCAACACCCTCAACCAGCACCTGACCTTCCTCACGCTCCGAGGCGCCCGCAAGCGGGACCATCCCCAGTCTTTTTCCTATCATGATCCGTGGTGGGAGGCCTATCACGTTTCCGCCGGTTATTTCGCCCGCCTGTCGGCCGCGCTGTCTCAGGGTCAACAAATCAATCGCGTTCTGGTGCTCGAGCCGACGACCACCGCCTGGATGTACCAGGGAGACGGCCAGCGGCTGAATGAACTGGGCAGCTCTTTTTTCAGCCTGTTGATGGCCCTGGAGGCGGCCCAGATCGAGTACGATCTCGGATGCGAGGACATTCTCGCTTCGCACGGTGCGCCCGCCGGCCCCATGGTACAGGTGAAGGGCAAGGCGCTGGCCGCGCACCTCAAGGTTGGCGGGCGCGAATACCATGCCGTGGTGCTGCCGCCTTATACGGAGAACCTCAATCGCAAGACCAAAGACCTGCTCGATCAAACCGCGGTCAGACGGTATTCGGCGGGGCCTGAGCCGTCTCGATTGGATGGTTCGCTGGTCCAAAGCCAGGGAAGCCCGGCGGCGGCGCTGAACCCAACCAATCTCGCAGCCTGGGTCGGCAGGCTGGTGGCGGACCTGCGCTGGCGGCAGCAGGCCGAGGGCTTGAGCATTGAGCGCGCCGCCAATGATCGGGGCATTCTATTTCACCATCGGCGTCAGTTGCCCGATGGCGAACTTTTGTTCCTGGTCAATACCAGCCTGGAGCATCCGTCCCGCGGCGTGCTCCAGTCCCGCCTCAGGGGCGCGGAACGCTGGGACCTCCACACCGGCAGAACCGAGCCTTACCCCGTCACACGCCAGCCGGCCGGCTTGAGCGCCGCCTTCGAGTTGCCTCCCTCCGGCAGTCTGCTGCTCTTTCTGAGCCCCAAGCCGCGGCCGGTGACATTTCCGCGGGAGTCAACGGCCGTCCTCGCGGCCGACGGCGCTCCGGAAATCCGGCGCCAAGGTCCGAATGTGCTCACCCTTGACTATGTGGATGTGACCGCGGGCGGCGAGACCCGAACCAACGTTTATTGCTACCAGGCGGGCCAGTTTGTATGGAAGAAAAACGGCCTGGAACGAAATCCGTGGGACAGCGCGGTGCAGTTCAAAGACGAACTGATCCGCCGGCAGTTTCCCGCGGACAGCGGTTTTGAGGCGACCTACAGGTTCACTCTCGAAGGCCCGGTGCCGGCGGACCTGGCCATTGTCATCGAGCGGGCGGACCTTTACCGCGTGCTGTGCAACGGCCAGACCGTCCAGTCCAACCCCAAAGACTGGTGGCTGGACAAGGCGTTTCATCGCATCCCCATTGCTTCCCTAACAAAGACCGGCAGCAACCGGGTCACCCTGCAAGCCCGTCCGTTCACGATGTTTCACGAGCTGGAACCCGCCTACCTCCTGGGCAGCTTCACGCTGCGCCCGGCAGAGCGGGGCTTTATCGTCGTCCCCGATCAACCGCTCCGGCTCGGGCAGCGGAACAAGCGGCCCGTCCACACCAACAATCCGGACGGCACCATGTGGCTCAGCGCGGGAATCAACTTCGAAAAATCCGCCGGTGACAACCGCCCGGATGACCGCTCGCCGTTTCTGGTTTTTGATCTGGGCCGCGAAATACCGCTCGGGAAAATAGAAGTCTATAATTATAACGAGAGCCACGTCCGCGATCTCACCGCTCGCGGGGTGAAGAAACTGCGCATCTCCGGCGGCGGGAAGAACTCCCCGGATGCCTTCAAGCTCGACCTGGGCGTCCATGACATCCCGAAGGCCAGCGGCTCCGAGGGAGTTGCGGTGGCACTGGAGTTCCCCGGCCCGAGCGTTCGGTTTGTTCGTTTCGACATTCTCCAGAACCACAATGGGGCCGTCTTCCCCGCGGAGGGGGAGCCGCCGGATAACGGGTTTGTTGGGCTGGCCGAAGTCCAGTTCTTCGCCCGGACCGGCGAGCAGGTCGAGCAAGTCAAGGTGGTGGGAGTGTCCAGTGAACTGGCCTCGCGGCAGCGCGCCGCCCGGATGTTGACCGATGCCAGCGGCATGGGCACGGCGCGGGACGGCTGGAACGCCCAAGGGCACCCGTTTTACAGCGGGGGGGTGGCCTATTCTCAGCGGTTCAACGTCCGCGCGCGTTCGGATCGCTACGAAGTGGCCCTGCCGGATTGGTATGGCGCGGTGGCCTGTGTCACTGTCAACGGCAAACGGGCCGGCTATGTGGATGCGCCGCCCTGGACTTGTGACGTGAGCCGCTTCATCAGGCGCGGGGGCAATGACATCGAAGTCACGGTCATCGGCACGCTCAAGAATCTGCTCGGCCCGCATCACGGCAGTCCCGCGCTGGGAGCCGCGTGGCCGAGCGCATTCCACAAAGCCCCCGAAAGCGGGCCGCCGCCAGGGGCTCAATACCACACTGTGGCCTACGGGATGTACGAGCCGTTTGTGCTCCGCGAAGTCCGGCGCGAGCGCTGACCCCCCTCATGTCCTGGTTTGAGATTATGGGGCTGGCTTTGTCCGCCGCGGTCGGCGGCGCGATCAATGCCGTCGCCGGCGGAGGGACCCTGATTACCTTCCCCGCCCTGCTCTTCTTCGGCACGGCGCCGGTCACAGCCAATGCGACCAGCACTCTGGCATTGGTCATCGGCACCTCCGGCAGCATCTACGGTTACCGCCAGCACCTCCCGGCGGTAAAACCCTGGCTTTGGCGGTTTCTGCCCGTGAGCCTGCTGGGCGGCATTCTGGGCGCCCTCCTGCTGACCTACACCAGCAACCAGACCTTCTCCCGTCTCGTGCCTTTCCTGATCCTTTTTGCAACCGTCATCTTTCTGGCGCAGGGCCTGTTGCGCCGTCAAGTCAAACTCGAGCCGGAATCCAATCCCAACCACCATCATGCCGTGTGGGGGGCCATCGCGTTCCAACTCGCCGTCGCCACCTATGGCGGCTACTTCGGCGCCGGCATCGGGATTCTCATGCTGGCTTCCCTGGGCTTCATCGGGCTGCACAACATCCACGAGATGAACGGCCTCAAGACCATTCTCGGCTCGATGATCAATCTGGTCGCCGCGATTTGGTTCATCATTTCCGGCCTCATCGCCTGGCCCCAAGCGGCCGTGATGACCGTTGGCGCCCTGTGCGGCTACTTTCTGGGTGCTCATTTTTCCCAGCGCATCCCCCAGGCCCGTGTCCGTCAAATCATCACCGCCATCGGCTTCCTGCTGGCGGGCATCACCTTCTACAAGGAGTTCCTCCGCTGACTGTCAGTCGCGCGGGCAAACAGCACTTCCAGGTGATGCGAGAACCATAATAAAGGTTTGCTGTATCGGTGCTCGGCTCAATGACAGTTTGGAGCCAGCCGCGATTATTATGAACCTGTTGGGTTTCCCGGCGCAGTGGCGAGATTGTGTTCGTGGTTGGAGGTTCAAGGCGCATTGGAATTGGGGAGGGGCATCCCGAGTCGCGCATCCACCTTCGCTCAGAAGCTTCGGCGGGACAAAGCGAGAGGGCGTCCGAATTGGCGCGAGCGGAAGCAGCCAGCGTGACAGGCGGGCAACCGAAATTGGGCACAAGGCGCAGTTAAATTTTAGCAAACCGGGCCGCCGGCTGGTTGGGTGGGGTGGGCGGGAGGCGGCGGGGTCCCCAGTGCGGGGGGTCCTGCGCCAGCGGGGGCCGCACTGGGGACGCACATAATATAACTGCCCTTGTGCCTGATGAAGGTTCGCGAGGCGAATGCCCAGCCACGCAGTGAAGTGCGTGCCGCACCGGCCAAAAGAAACGAGAAGCGTAGCATTTGCCGGTGCTTCATGCCAGCCATTCACGGAGCGCGGTCGAGTTTGCGGGGGCGCATTCCACAATAGGGCGCGGGGTCGCGCTGTCCTGCCTTGTGCGCAATGCCCGGAACCGGCTCGCAGGGGACTTGGCAGTCGGCCACAAGGGAATGCCGGGGCCGGGTTTTGCGCATAGGGCGGGCTGACTTCGGGGGTGAAGCAAGGTCGGCGGGCACGCGCCAGAGCAGCTAGCAATTTGCCGGTGAGGGGGGCTTAGCAGTCGGCCACCAGGGGCACCGTCAAATGTAGCTGTGTGTGTGACCGCCGTGCTTGCGAGGTGCCAGCGGCACGGGCTAATTCGCCAGTCTCCCGTCGGCCCCGGAGCCGGAACGCAACGGAGCGGAACGGAGCGTCGCATGCTTCTGATGCGTCGCGGACCCGAAACATTAGCGAGCCGCACGAAAGATCACTTTAAGGTGAGATTTTGCTT
>CAZVYG010000041.1:24753-42378 GCA_964631605.1 uncultured Verrucomicrobiota bacterium | reverse complement strand
GGTAATAGCTCTCGTACAGGCGGCAGTGTTCTTCGCTGCGGCCGGTGGCGCGGAGGTATTTGACGCACTCGCCGTCAATGGGAAAGAAGCCCATGGTGGCGCCATACTCGGGCGCCATGTTGGCAATGGTGGCGCGGTCCACCACCGGCAGGGCTTCCGCGCCGGGACCATAAAACTCGACGAATTTGCCCACCACCTTTGCCTTCCGCAGCATCTGGGTTACGGTCAGCGCCAGGTCGGTCGCCGTCACCCCCTCGCGAAGCGAACCGGTCAGATGCACGCCGACCACGTCCGGCGTGAGGAAATAGACCGGCTGCCCGAGCATGCCGGCTTCGGCTTCGATGCCGCCGACGCCCCAGCCCACAATGCCCAGGCCGTTGATCATGGTGGTGTGCGAGTCGGTGCCCACCAGGGTGTCGGGGTAATACAGGGGCATCGTGTCGCCCGCGACGGTTGCGGGGCGGGAGAGCGCGCCCTGGGCCAGATACTCGAGGTTGACCTGGTGCACGATGCCGATGCCGGGCGGCACGACTTTGAAGGTGTCAAAGGCCTGCATGCCCCATTTCAGGAACTGGTAACGCTCGCGGTTCCGCCGGAACTCGAGTTCGAGGTTTTGCTGGAAGGCTTCCGGCGTCCCCGCGTAATCCACCTGAACGGAATGGTCCACGACCAGGTCCACCGGCACCAGCGGCTCGATCAGCTTCGGGTTGGCGCCCAGGCGCGCCACCGCCGAGCGCATCGCGGCCAAATCCACCAGCAAGGGCACCCCGGTGAAGTCCTGCAGCACAATCCGGGCAACCACAAAGGGGATTTCGTTGGTCCGCGCCGCGTTGGGCTGCCAATTGGCCAGGGCGCGCACGCTCGCTTCGCTGACTCGCCTGCCATCACAGTTGCGCAGAACCGACTCAAGGACCAGGCGGATGGAGACCGGCAGAGTGGAGACGGGCCCCACCCCCGCCTGTTCAAGCGCGGGAAGCGAATGAAAAGCCGCCCGCCGGCCGTTGCCGCAGTCGAACTGCCGAAGCGTGCCGAAAATATTATGTTCCTGATTCATAACCATTCGAATAACAAATAAGAATAAACAGTGGCCGTTGGCCGGAGCGTCGTCAAGCGCACACAAAAAAGGGGCGGCCCGCACCGGCGCCGCCCCGCGCTGAAATGTTGTTGAGCCGGTTAGATTTTCTTCGGCATGGGCGTCCACGCCCCCTTCTTCTGGCTGCTCTTGACGCAGGTTTCGATGAAGGCGATGCCCATCCAGCCGTCTTCGACGTTGGCGTATTTCGAGCCGTCGCAGTTGAATTTGGCGCCGGCTTTCCATTTGCGGACATCCGCTTCGAAGCAGCGATGCAGGCGGGCGAAGGCATCGTGGAAAGCTTCCGGATGGCCCGAGGGGATGGTGGGCTCGGCCATGAGGTCCGCCGGCACGTCCTTGGGCAGGAAGCCGTCGCCGGGGACCACCGCGCCGCGCCAATAGACGCGGTCGGGCTGGTTGGGCAGGTGAATGGTGAGCGACTCGGGCTCTTCCTGGCGCCAGCGGAGCGTGCCCTTGGTGCCGACCACCGCGATGCCGAGGTCGTTCTTGTGGCCGATGGCGACCTGGGTGGCGCGGACCAGCGCCTTGCCGCCGTTGTTCAACTCGCAGTAGATGGTGAAGTGATCATCCAACTGGCGGCCGGTGACGAAGGTTTCGAGCTGGGCACTGACTTTGGAGACCTCCAGACCGGTGACGTAGCGCAGTTGCATGAGCGCGTGCGTGCCGATATCCCCGCCGCAGCCCGAGCCGCCGGCGCGCTTGGGGTCCACGCGCCACGAGGCCTGTTGCTGGCCGGTCGCCTCCAGTTTGGTGGCCAGCCAGCCCTGGAGGTAATAGCTGTCCACCCACCGGATTTCGCCCAGCAAACCGCTGCGGACGATGTAGCGGCTCAGCCGGGTGGTCCAATGGCCCAGGTAAGTGTGCGCCACGCCGAACGGAATGTTCAGTTTTCGGGCGGTTTTGACCAGTTCGTTGGCCTCCTTGAGGTTCAGGCACAACGGTTTCTCGCAGAACACGGCGATCCCCGCCTTCATGGCCTTCATGGCCGGGTCGAAATGCACGAAATTGGGGGTAACGATAAGGATGTAATCCAGCTTCTGGTCCTCGGGCAGGGAGGCATTGGCTTCGATCATTTCGGTGTAGGAACCGTAGCCTTTGATCGGGTAAGGCCAGTTGGCCGCCTCCTCGAGCGCCACCTTGGGGTCCGGGAACAGCGCGCCGGCGACCACGCGCCGGGTGCCGTCGAAATGAATTGCGCGCTGGTGCGGGTGGACGATAAACGCGCCTCTTCCGCCGCCAACCAGTCCGACATTCAGGGGTCTATTGGACATAGTGAATTCTCCTGTTCTGGGTATTTGTTGATCGTTTTATTTCTTTTTGCTGCCTGCCATCCGGCATATCAAAGGGGTTGAATTAGCACCCCGCGCCTTTATAGTGGCCGAAATTGCTTGCGTCAATGACTTATGCCTTTTACCGCTGCTGAAATTGCCCGCCACCTGGGCGGTGAGGTCGTCGGGGACCCCCAACTGCCCCTGCGCGGGTTCGCCCCGGCAGACCGCGCCCAGCCTGGGGACCTGACTTTTGCCGAGAATGAAAACTACTTTCACCGCGCCGAGCAAAGCGCGGCGTCGGCGATCATCATTGACGGCCCCTTTACGTCCTCCGCCAAGGTCCTGATCCGCGTGCCCAACGCCCGTATTGCTTTTGCCAAGGTCCTGCCCCTGTTTTTTCCCGAGCCGGTCCTACCGGCCGGGATTCATCCGACAGCGGTCGTCGCCGCGTCGGCCGCGATTGATCCATCGGCCCACATCGGCCCCCACTGCGTGATCGGCGAGAAGGTCGTGATCGGGCCGCGGTGCGCCTTGCATGGGGGCGACCACGTCGGCGCCAACTGCCGCCTGGGCGAGGAGGTGGTCCTTTTCCCCAATGTGACCCTTTATGCCGGCACGGAAATTGGCAACCGCGTCCGCATCCACGCCGGGACGGTGATCGGTTCGGACGGCTTCGGATACGTCCAGGACGGCGGGATGCACCGGAAAGTGCCGCAGATTGGCAATGTCATTATCCGCGACGACGTTGAAATCGGCGCCAATGTGACCATTGACCGCGGCGCGCTGGGCCCGACCACCATCGGGCGCGGCACCAAGATAGACAATCTGGTGCAGGTGGCGCACAACGTGACTATCGGAGACCACTGCCTGCTGGTTTCGCAAGTCGGCATTGCCGGCAGCACCCGGCTGGGCAACTACGTCATTCTCGCCGGCCAGGTCGGCCTGGCCGGCCACCTCAAAATCGGCAACCGCGTGTCTGTTGCCGCCCAGTCCGGCGTCATGACCAGCATTCCCGACGGCGAAAAGTGGCTCGGGTCGCCCGCCGCTCCCGACCGCCAGACCAAACGCCAGATGATTGCCCTCCAGCGGTTGCCCGAGCTGCTGCGCCGCGTTGCCGAGATCGAAAAGAAGTTGCAGTCAAGCTGAGGTTCCCATGCGGATCACCGGTGGACAGGCCGCCCGGCGAATTCTCAAGGCCCCGAAAGGGCTGGGAGTGCGGCCCACTCCCGACCGGGTGAAGCAGGCGGTGTTTAACAGCCTCGGCGTGCGAGTGGTGGGCGCCAGGGTGCTTGAACTTTTCGCGGGCACCGGCGCTCTCAGTCTGGAAGCCCTCAGCCGCGGCGCGGCATCGGCCGTGTGCGTGGAACTTTCCCCCCGCTACGCCGAGGTTCTAAAGCAGAATTTCGCCGCGGCCGGCTTCGGACCCGCCACGCACCAAGTTCGGGTGCAGGATGTTTTTGCCGCCCTTCGCCAACTGGCCGCGGCCGGTTCGCAGTTTGATTTGATTCTGGCCGACCCTCCGTATGGCGAGAAGAATGTTGGGCGGCGCTCGACGTCACTGGCCCAGCAGCTTCTGGATGATCCGCATCTCCCCGGTTTGTTGCATCCGGGCGGCCTGCTGGTGTTGGGCCACGCGCGCCGCGACACGCTGACTGTTCCCCCGCCCTGGATGGAAAAGAAGGTGCTGAGGCACGGCGATAACCAAATGCGAATGCTGGCGCGTTAATTGCCCGCGCCCAGGTTCAGAATAATCTCCGGATGGGGCTGGTTGTCGTTGTTCCAGCGCCGCCGCGCCGTATCATTATCAGCCACCAGGCGGCTGTTCAGAATGCTCTCGGCGTGACCGTCCGCGAAGGCGATGTTGGCCCCGCCGTTGTGGCGGTCGGGCGAGAGGCGCGAGCCGTCGCCCACCGCCAGAAGGTAGCTGAAGGTTTGAACGCTATTAACGGGAGCGTACATCGAGTCGGCCATCGCGATCATGTTCGCCGGAGACCGGATGCGGCTGGGGGTGACCGGCGCGTAAATCCTCCCGATTGGCACGGAGGGGCCCATGCCCAGCATGCTTAGTGAAGTTCCCTCATCCACATACACCGTCTTGGTGGATTGCAGACCATAGCCATTGTAGCCGTAGCTGACCCCGCTCACCGTGTAACCCGGCTGCGGCGGCCGATAGAAAAAGAAACCGGGCGCCATCCACACCGCCGCTTTCTTGACGTCCTTGTCGCCGGGGAAGGAGGGACAGGCCAGCAGTTGCCAGTTTTTGCCAAAGGAAAGCTCCATGGCCTCGTACCAGAACCGTTGCGTCTCCCAGTCCAGGGCAAAGGGGTAACCGTTGGATTCGCCCTCATACATTGTCAGGGCAATACCCAACTGCCGGAGGTTGTTCTTGCAGTGCGTGCCAATGGCCGCCTTCTTCGAGCGCGACAGCACCGGCAACATCAAGGCGGCCAGGATCACAATAATCGCGATGACCACCAGCAGTTCGATGAGCGTAAATCCCCCGCCGGGTCCTGAGGCCCGCCGCTTCGCCACAAAAACAGCCCGGTGACGACCCTCGTCTTGCATCCACCGTTTCTGTAGCACAGCTTTTGGGCTGGCGCAAAGCTTTCCGCCAAAACGCGCGTGACTCGCCGCGCGTTCCCCGCCACCATTGCCCCATGCAGTATTGGCTGGTCAAACAGGAACCGGATGAATACTCCTGGGCCCAATTGGTCCGCGACGGCGGCACGGCGTGGACCGGCGTGCGCAACTTTCAGGCCCGCAACCACCTGCGCGCCATGAAACGTGGCGACCGCGTCCTCTTCTACCATAGCGTGTCGGAAAAAGCCGTGGTCG
Source organism: uncultured Verrucomicrobiota bacterium (assembly GCA_964631605.1). Taxonomy (GTDB): domain Bacteria; phylum Verrucomicrobiota; class Verrucomicrobiia; order Limisphaerales; family UBA8199; genus JARKQH01. The sequence goes on along the minus strand of CAZVYG010000041.1, from coordinate 37,179 downwards.
GGCTGGCCCGGGTGACGCGCACGGCGTATCCCGACCCGACGGCGACGGAAGGGGACTGGTCCTGCGTGGACCTGGCGCCGGTGCGGGCGCTGGCGAAGGCTTTGTCGCTTGACATCATCAAAGCCGACCCCCTGCTAAAAGATATTCCCCTGGTCAAACAGGCGCGCCTCTCGGTGATGCCCTTAACCCCGGTCCAGTTCAACCGCATCCTCGAACTTGGAAACTCGTCGGCGGCCTAACTCCCTCTTCCCGGTTGCATGCAAAAGCCTCAGGCGGTCATTTTCGACATGGATGGTGTGATCGTGGACAGCGAGTCGCGCCATGAACGCGCGTTTCTCGACACGGTCGAGCGCATCGGCTACGGCCAGACCCACGGCATCAACTTCCAGGACTATGTCGGCCGGTCCGACCGCGAGCTTTGGGAGGAATTCCTTTCGCGGCACCAGCCCGGCTATAGTGCCGAAGAGTTGTTGCGGATGAAATCGCTGCGGGTGGTTGAAATCCTCCAGCGCGACCAGCCGCTGTTCGACGGGCTGCCGGAACTGATCGAGCAGCTCGAGGCACGTTACCGCCTGGCGCTCGCCTCCGGGTCTGACCGGGTCATCGTGGAAGCCGTGCTGGACCTGGACCACCTCCGCCGCCATTTCCCGGTTGCGGTCAGTTGCAACGACGTTGCCCGCGGGAAACCCGAGCCGGACATTTTCCTTCGCGCGGCTGAACTGCTGGGGGTGCGCCCGCGCGACTGCTGGGTTATTGAGGATTCCAAACCGGGCATAAGCGCCGGCCGCGCCGCCGGCATGACTGTGGTCGCCATCACCAACACCCACCCGGCCGCGGAACTGGCCCAAGCCGATTTTGTCGTTGCCACCTACCCCGAAATCGCGCGGCTGTTGGTGTAGGTGTGCCCCCAGGCGCCGCCTCCTCACAAATCCACTTTTACGCGCTGCACCGTCTCGGGGGACTTGTCCGCCTGGCAATAGGCCGCTGCAAAGGCGCGGGCGAAACGGCCGGACCCCGCCAGCAAACGTTCCACTGACTCCGGCGGAATGGCCTGATACAGGAGCGTCACCTCAGTCCGCAAGGGGCCGGTTGTTCCGTCCAGTTTAATCCGATAGGTCACGCGGTCGGCGCCGCTGCCTTTCCGGTTGAAGTTGTCATCCCGCTGCGCTTCGCCGCGGATGCGCGTGTCGGAAGCCCTTTCGGCGGTGTTGGAGAATCCACGCGGCGGCAGGCGATTGTCCTTCAGATACGACCTGGCTTGCAGCAGCGACCAGGTTGGCGCGCCCCGGGCGTCGCCCATAACCGCCTGGTAGATTTGCACCTGGTCCGGCTCGGTGATTTGGTCGTAGTGCGGCGCATAGCCGGCTTTGAGGCCCCGGATTCGGCCCTGGTCAACACCACCCGACTCGAAAATCGTGCGTCCGCCCGAATCGGTAACTTGAACATGGAGCCAGGCGCGCCGGTAAGGATAGCCGGTGGGGAACTTGTGACCCGCAAGATTCTCGATCTCCACCTCAAGCACGGCCTGGTCTTTCTCGCGGCTGGCTTTTACGCGCAATTTGGCCGCGCGCCGAAGCTGTTGCCGCGCCGCAGCAATCAGCGGCTCAAACTGTTCAGGTTCCGCCAGCGCCGCCCCTGAGCCATCGCCCTGCGCCAGCAGGAAGAGCATTAGCGCGTTGCCACCGACGAACTGATGACGCCAGAAGGGTTTGCGCGGCCCAAGCCACGGAGGCCGGGCACTGATCTTGATCGGCTCCTCGACTCGAGTCATGTGGCATTCCTGGCAGGTCTGGCCGCGTTTGGGATAAATGCTGTTGCGCCACTCAAGATAGGGCGTCTGCTCGGGAAACTGTCCGGTGACCTTGCCGGTGTCGTCCAGGATGGGCGTGTAGAGGGTGTGACAGGTGGCGCAAAGCTCGGATTCCTGCGTGTGCCGGCCAAACTGCGGCGTGTATTCCACATGCCGCCGCATTGGCATCGCGACGACCTCATCGTAGGGGCCGAAGATGAGCCGGTTGGTGCCGATCTGGTATCCGCCGGAAAAGCTCTCCGGACGGCCCAGGCTCCTGTCCTGAACTTGGTGACAGAGGGTGCAGCTCACCCCTTCCGTCGAAAGCGGGTCGGCCAGGCCCGCTGCGAACACGAGCGGGCCCGCACCATCCTGACGCGCCTGCGTGCGTGTCATTGGGGCGTGGCAGGTTTGGCACTTGTCTTCGATAAAAGACTTCAGCTCCGCGTGCTCCTCCACTTCAGCCTCGAGCCGCGCCCGCCAGAAGGGATCCTGAAACGCGTGGGCCATCATGGTCCCGCGCCAGTCGCTGCTAATCGAAAGATCGTTGCCTTTCCGACCCGTGAGCGCCGCGCCCCACTGGTCATGGCAAAACGCGCACGGGCCGGACCCGCTGAACAGGGCCGTCGTGTGGTCCGAAAGTTCGGCTGCCTGGAGATCGAACCGAGTGGCCGCCATTTCGCACACCGCGGCCGCGGCGAGGAGGGAAAAGCATCCCGCCCGCGAGAAGCCCAAACCGACCGTTGCGGCGATAGGCATGGCCAAGTCCATGGCCCCATGAGACGTCGAAAGCCGGCAACCGTCAAGTTATTGCCTGTGACTCGGTTTTCCGTCGGCGGCGCCGTGCGACGAGCCGCGCCGATTTGGGACGGGCCGGCGCCCTGGATGGCCTCCACGGCTCGCTTGCACTGCGGGCCGGGGGCCGTTAGGCTTCGCTGGAATGCGGCTGCTCGACCGTTATTTGCTGCGCGAATTGCTCATTCCGCTTGGCTATTGCCTCAGCGGATTTTTTATTTTTTGGGTTTCGTCGGACCTGTTCGCCGAGTTGCGGAGTCTGCAGGAGCGGAAGTTGCAGTTGAGCGACATCGCGGAGTATTACCTGGTCAAATCGCCGGAGTTTGTGGTGGTGGTGCTGCCGGTGGCGCTGCTGCTGGCGCTGCTCTATAGTCTGACGAATCATGCGCGGCATCATGAGATCACCGCCATTCGCGCGGCCGGAATCAGCATTTGGCGGCTGGCGCTGCCATATTTCGGGGTGGGCTTGGTGTCCAGCCTGGCACTATTGGCCCTTAACGAGGTGTGGGTGCCGGACAGCAGCGACCGGGCGGAGCAGATCAAGGAACGGTATGTCCCTCGTCCGCCGGGGGCGCCCGGCCGGGACCAGATTCTCAAGTTGGGATTTACCAACTCGCGCGAGGGGCGGCTTTGGCAGATCCCGGTTTACAACGTGGAAAGCGGGGAAATGATCAACCCGCAGGTGCTCTGGGCGCAGCGCGACGGTTCGCGGCTGTGGATTCGGGCGGAACGCGGCTGGTGGACAAACGGGGTATGGGTTTTTGCCCAGGTTCGACTGGACCGCGAGCTGGTTCAGACCAACGCATTGCTGGTGCCGGTGCTGCAGACCAACGTGATGGCCTTTCCGGAGTTTTCCGAAACGCCGGAGCAGATTCGGAGTGAAATAAAGATCGTCCAGGGTCTGTCGCTACGCGGGGCGCGCAAGGCCGACATTCCGGTGACGGCCATCCTGAACTACCTGCGGCTGCATCCGAGTCCTTCGGAGTCCGACGCGGCATGGCTGTTTACCAAGCTGCACGGGCGGCTGGCGCTGCCTTGGACCTGCCTGGTGGTGGTGCTGATCGCCATTCCCTTCGGGGGGGCGTCGGGGCGGCGCAACGTGTTTGTCGGCGTGGCCAGCAGCATTGTGATTTGCTTTGCCTATTTTGTGTGGCAGCAGCTCTGCCTAGCGCTGGGAACGGGCGGCCATTTGCCGCCGTGGCTGGCGGGGTGGCTGCCAAACTTCGCCTTTGGCGGGGCGGGCCTCTGGCTCACCGCCAGGGTCCGTTGACCGATGAACGCCGACGCGCAGGAACTTCAGGCCCGGTATGAGCGGCTCAGCCGGTTGTATCGTGTCGGGCAGGTGATCCATTCCACCCTCGAGCCGCAGCCGGCGCTGGAGTTGATTATCCGGGAGGCGGTCGGGTTGGTGAACGCCGCCAGCGGCTCGCTGGTGCTGGTCAACCCGAACACCGGCTTTCTCGAAATCCACGCCTCGCATGGGCTGCCGCCGCGGGCGGAGCGGTTGCGGTTGCGTGTGGGTGAAGGAATCACCGGCTGGGTGGCCCGCACCGGCAAAGCGGCGCGCGTGGGGGATGTGGCCAGTGACCCGCGCTACGTCATGCTGCGGCCCGAGGTCCGGTCGGAGCTTGCGGTGCCGCTCGAGGTCGAGGGGGAGGTGCGCGGGGTGCTCAACGTGGACGCCGACCGGCTGGAGGCTTTCAGTGCCGGGGACCAGGAATTGCTCGAGGCGCTGGCGACACAGGCGGCGCAGGTCATCCGCCACACGTGGCTTTACGAGCAACTGCGGCTCAAGGTCCGCCTGTTCGAATCGCTGGGCGCCGTAAGCCGCGCGATCAACTCGGCGCTGGGCCTGGATGAGGCGCTGCAAGTCATCACCCGGGAGGCCTGCCGGCTGGTGCGCGCGCGACTCTGTTCCCTGATGCTGCTGGACGAGTCCCGCGAGTGGCTCGATTTGCGCGCCAGCTTTGGGGCGGGTGAAGACTACCGGCGCAAGCCGCGGTTGAGCGTGGCCGAAAGCCTGCTGGGGATTGTGGTGCGCCGCCGGAAACCGATCCAGATTGAGAATGTCCAGACCTCGAGCCGCTATCAGAATGTCGAGGTCGCCCGGCGGGAGGGTCTGGTTTCCCTGCTGAGCGTGCCGCTCACGTTTGAAAACGAAGCCCTCGGCGCGCTCAGTGTTTACACCGACCAGCCCTACACCTTTTCGAACGAGGAAATCCAAATCCTGTCCGCGCTGGCCGAGCTGTCCGGCATCGCCATCCAGAAGGCCCGGCTTTACGAGCGGGTCGTCGAGGTCGAGGAACAACTGCGCCAGCACGAAAAACTCTCCGCGCTCGGGTTGTTGGCCGCCGAGGTTGCCCACGAGATCCGCAACCCGCTGACGGTGATCAAAATGTTGTATCACTCGCTCGATTTGCGCTTCGGCGAAGGCGACCCGCGCGCGCGCGATGTCCAGATCATCGGGAAGAAAATCGAGCACTTGAACCGGATCGTCGAGCAGATATTGGATTTCGCCCGGACGGCGGAGCCCGCCTTCGCGCCAGTGGACCTGAACCAATTGATCGAGGAATTGGGCCTTCTGGTCCGGCACAAGTTGCAGCAGCAGAACATCCGCCTCGAACGCCGGCTCGAGCCCGCGCTGCCCCCCATCCCGGGGGACGCCGCGCAGCTTGCGCAGGCTTTCCTGAATCTGATGCTCAACGCCACCCAGGCCATGACGGAGGGCGGCGTCCTGACCGTCACAACCCGTCTGACCGCGCCTGCCAAAGCGCGGGATGGCAGAAGGGTGGTCATCGAGTTCCAGGATACCGGCGTGGGGATGACCCCCGAGCAATGCCGCCGGGCCTTCACGGCCAGCCTGGCCAGCACCAAGGCCAAGGGGACCGGCCTGGGACTGGCTATTGTCAAGAGAATTATCGAGGCGCATCACGGCCAGGTGCGCCTCCAATCCCGCCCCGGCCGGGGCACCACGGTTTCGGTGTCCCTCCCGGCGGGGCGAGAAGGTTCCGGTGGCCCGGGCCGTTCACCCGCACGCCGGGCGGCCCCCCTCGCCGAGGCGGCAGCGGCGCGAAGCAACCCAAGGGGTGCTCAAGATGCCGGTTGACACTCAAGGAGACATTGACCGGATTGGCGCCGCGCCCGGAGAGAGCAGCCGGTCAGACTTCGCCGGCCCGGAACTGCTGAGGCGGGAATTGGGGTTCTGCCTGCTTGTCCTGTGGGTGTTTCTCGGCGCCGCCGGGTTTTCCCGGGAAACGGATTTTGTAACCGACGTCTGGCAAACCGAAGCGGGGCTGCCTCACAACGCGGTGACGGCGGTGGTGCAGACGCAGGATGGGTATCTTTGGGTGGGCACCTCCAACGGCCTGGCTCGCTTCGATGGCGTTCGTTTTTCGACCTTTCGCGCCGTGGACCATCCCGGCCTGGTCAGCAACCGCATCCTGTGCCTTTACGAAGACCGCGAGGGCATCCTTTGGATCGGTACCGCCGACGGGGGACTGGTCCGTTACGAGAAAGGACGTTTCACCTCCTTTTCCACCCGGGAAGGGCTCTCCTCGGACACCATTCTCTGTGTGGGCAAAGGTCGCGAGGGCGAGTTGTGGGTCGGGACCGACTCGGGGCTCAACCGGCTGCGAGAGGGTCAGCGCGAGGGGTTTTTTCAATCCGAGGCCCTGCCGGACGAGCCGGTGTATGCCGTGTGCCGACCCGAGCGCTCGCCCATGCTGTTTGCCACCCGCAAGGGGCTTTATCAACTCCGACAGGAGCGGGTGGTGCCTTTTGAGGCGCCCGGATTCGAAGCCATGCGCGGCGCGGTTTTCCATTGTCTTTACGAGGATGAAGAGCGGCGCTTGTGGGCGGGAGGCCAGCCGGGTTTGTTCCGCCTCGAATCCTCCGGCGCCGCCAGCATCGTGCCCTCCTCGAAAATCGGCGGGGCGGCCATCCGCGCCCTCAAACGCGCCACCGACGGCAGAATCTGGTTTGTCACCAGCGCTGGTGAACTCTATGAAGCCGCCCCTAAAACCGGGCCGCTCGAGGTCAACCGGATTGTCGCCTTCCCCAGCGCGGCCACCGCGTTGTGCGAGGATTACGAAGGAAACCTCTGGGTCGGCACCGCTGGCCACGGCCTGTACCGGCTTAAGCGGCGGCAACTGCGCTGGGCCTCTTACGGGGAAGGCTTCAGCGAGTGGGGCACTGTGCCGATCTTTGAGACCGGGAGCGGCGAACTTTGGCTGGTCGCAAACGACTACGGCCTTTACCGGTTCGAAGACAACGGCTTTCAATTCGTCCAACACCTCCCCCTGCCCGAGGGCGTCGTTGTCCAGACCGCCTGCACCACGGCAGCCGACACGATCTGGTTGGGCACCCGCAGCGACGGCCTGCTGCAATACGCCCAGGGGGTGGTCCGCCAGTTTAGCGAACGGAACGGCATTTCCGACAGCCAGATCAGCGTTCTGTGCGCGGAGGCCGGGGGCGGCCTTTGGATCGGCACCCGCAACGGGGGACTCAACCATCTCCAGGGGCGTCAAGTGACGCGCTACAACACCCCCTGGGGTTTCCGCGGGGCGTTTGCCTGTGCCTTGGAACCCGGCCCGGGCGGCTCGCTCTGGGTCGGCACCACCGGCGACGGCCTGTTCCAGCTCGTCAACGGGCGATGGACCAGCTACACCCCGGACCAGGGTTTGCCCAGCGGCTATGTCGGAGCTCTACATGCCGACGTCGAAGACACCCTCTGGATCGGCACCGCGGGCGGCCTTTGCCGGCTCTGGCAGGGGCGGATCACGGTCTTCCCGGGCCCCAACCGCCTGGTCGAGGAAGCCGTTGTCCAGTTGCGCGGCGACGCCGACGGCAATCTTTGGGTCGGCTCCAGCAGCGGCATCTATCGCTATCGCAAAGACCAGCTTAATGCCTTCGCCGACGGTCGCGCCTCATTCCTCGATGTCACCCCCTTCGGCAAGGAAGACGGCCTGCCCGCCCTCCAATGCCTGCCCCAAACCCAGTCTCGCAGCTCCCCCTCGCACCCCGGCACCGTTTGGTTTGCCACCTCCAAAGGTCTGGTGTTCCGCGACCCGGCAGGCGTCAAGCTCAATACCGCCCCACCGCCAGTCGTCCTTGAAGCCGTCCTCATCGAAAATGAACCGGTCCCGTTCGACGACATCGTTTACGTGCCGCCGGGCAAGGAAAACCTCCAGTTCCAGTTCACCGCCCTGAGCTTCACCGCGCCGGGCAAGGTGGCCTTCCGTTATCAGCTCGAAGGGTTCGACCGCGGCTGGAGCGAAGCAACTCCCAGCCGCGCCGCCCGCTATCCGAAGGTGGGACCGGGCAAATACCGCTTTCACGTCGTCGCCCGCAACAACGACGGCGTCTGGAATGAAACCGGAGCCAGCGTGGCCCTGGTGGTCACGCCCTTCTGGTGGGCTACCTACACGTTCCGCATCACCGCCGCCGCCACGGTTGTCCTGGCGCTGGCCGGCCTTTACCGCCTGAGACAAAACCGCCGGCGCGAGCTGGAACGTCTGCGCGTCCGCATCGCCAGCGACCTGCACGATGACATCGGCTCGAGCCTCTGGAGCATCACCCTGCTGAGCCGCATGCTCGCCCAGCACGGAACTCTCAGCCCCGAAGAACGCCAGGACATCAACGAAATCCACCGCATCTCTGTCCAAACCTCCAATGCCATCCGCGATATCATCTGGCTGATCAATCCCGGCCTCGACAGCCTCCAGGACTTGCTCCTGCGCATGAAGGATTTTGCCGGTGTCATGCTCCGCGGGATCGAATTCCGGCTCGAATGCAAAGGCGTGGACCCCGCCCGCAGACTCTCGCTGGATTTTCGCCAGCACCTGTTCTTCCTCTTCAAGGAAGCCCTCACCAACGTCGCCAAACATGCCCAGGCCACCGTCGTCGAAGCCCGCTTCGAGCAGCAAGCCGGGGGCTGGCGTTTCCTCGTTCGTGACAATGGCGTGGGATTCGACCCCGCCGCCGCCACGACCGGCAACGGCCTCAAAAACCTCCGCGCCCGCGCCGCCAAACTCGGCGCCAACCTCGAGATTCACAGCCGCCCAGGCGAAGGCACCACTCTCATCCTCACCACCGACAAGCTCTAATCCGTGGATGGACAAAGCGTGTCCGGGATCAGCCAAGTCCGGTCCGGGTTTGGAATTGCTTGCCCCAGGCCGCCCGGTGCTCGGAAGACTGTGGCAAGCCGGGCTAAACCCGCGTTGCGACCCGGCTGCCGAACCGGGGTTGGCCATGCAATGCCCTGGCAATGACAAAAAAAGGCAGGTAAAGCGCACCATTTGTGTTGACGCGACAGGCCGGGTTCCTGAGATTGGCAGCATGGAAGACGTCTTGTTTGGCGATCTGTTTTATCTGTTCGCCTTTTGCTTGGGCGGACTGGCGTTCGCGCTGGGTCCGATTGTGCTGGTCCATCTGATCATGGCCCGGCGCACGCGGGCGTATGCGAACAAGACCGATCAATATATCGAGTGCGGGATGGAGCCGATCGGCGACGCGTGGATTCGCTACAGCGCGGTGTATTATTTGTATGCGCTGGTGTTTGTGGCGTTCGCGGTGGATGTGCTCTACCTGGTTCCGGTGGCGGTGGTGTACGACCGGGTCTTTCCGATTCGCGACTTTGTCGAGGTGTTCATTTTCGTGGGGATTTTGTCGCTGGTCATTGTGTATGCCTGGAAGAAGGAAGTGTTTGCATGGAAACCCAAGAAGATCAGCTCCTGAAGGACTGCGCGCCTTACGTCAAATTCGCCAAGCTGGACGAGTTGTTGAATCTCGGCCGGGCCAATTCCTTGTGGCCGCTGACGTTTGGGCTGGCGTGCTGCGCGATTGAGATGATGGCGGCCGGGGCCTCGCGGTTCGACCTGGCGCGGTTTGGCGCGGAAGTGTTTCGCCCCTCGCCGCGGCAGGCGGACGTCATGATTGTGGCTGGCACCGTCAATAAGAAGATGGCCGCCGCGGTCAAAACCCTTTACGACCAGATGCCGGAGCCGAAGTGGGTGATCGCGATGGGCAACTGCGCCATTTCCGGCGGGCCGTTTGTCTTCCCCGGCCAGTACGCGGTGGTCGAGGGCGTGGACAAGCTGTTCCCCGTGGATGTGTATATTCCCGGCTGTCCGCCGCGGCCCGAGGCACTGATCGAGGGCTTGCTGAAGCTCGAGGAAAAACTCACCGGCAAACGCCGCTGGCCGGTCGTCAAACCCGAATAGTCCCGATGAGTTCCCCTGCCTCCGCCCCCGGCCCCGGGTCCAAACCCGCCGCTCCGGCCGCCCCGCCGGCGGACGCGACCGCCGCCGCGGCTCCCGCGCCCCCACCCAACCCGCTCCCGCAAATTGCCCTGCCCTTTCAGGGAGTGGACCACGCGCTGAAAGGATATCACGCGGACGCGACCGTGGCTCCCGACCAGGTCGTGTTTGCCGCGGAGCAGATGGACCGGGCGGGGTTCGCGATGGATACCATTACCGGCGTGGACTGGATTGCCCAGCAGCAGATGGAGATTGTCTATGACTTCTTCCACCCGCACACCGGTCTCCGGGCGGTGGTGCGCACGCGCGTGCCCCGCGACAACCCGGAATTGCCCACCATCTCGCGCGTCTTCCCGGGCGCCAACTGGCATGAACGGGAAACCCATGATTTCTTCGGCATCCGCTTCGCGGGGCATCCGAACCTGACGCCGTTCCTGCTGCCCGAGGACGCGGACTATCACCCGCTCCGAAAAGACTTCAACTCGTGATCGTCAAGGAAAACATTGTCACCGACGCGGATACCGGCCGCGAGACGTTTGTCATCAACCTCGGTCCCCAGCACCCCGCCACGCATGGCGTGCTGCGCGTCAAGATGACGATGGACGGCGAATACATCGTCCGCGCCGAACCGGTGGTTGGCTACATCCACCGAATGCAGGAGAAGATGGGCGAGAACCGCACCTACGCCCAATACCTGCCGAACACCAGCCGGATAGATTACCTGTCGGCGATGACCTACACCCACGCCTTCGTGGGCGCGGTCGAACGGGCGGCCAAAATTCAGGTGCCGCCCCGGGCCGAGTACCTCCGGGTGATCACCTCGGAACTGAATCGCATCTCGAGCCACCTGGTCTGGTGGGGCGCTTTTCTGCTCGACCTCGGCGGATTCACCCCCCTGCTGTACGCCTTCGACGATCGCGAGAAGATTCTCGACTTGCTCGAAGGCATCACGGGTTCGAGGCTGACGTATTCCTATTACCGCATTGGCGGACTCTACAACGACGTGGACGAGGCCTTCCTCAAAGGCACCCGCGAGTTTGTCCACCAGATGCGGCCGCGCCTGAAGATGTACCGGGATTTGGTCACCGACAACATCATCCTCCGCAAGCGCCTGGAAAACATCGGCCCCATCAGCGCCGAGCTGTGCCGCAAATACGGCGCCACCGGCCCGGTCATCCGCGGGTCGGGCGTGCCCTACGATGTGCGCCGCGCCGAGCCCTACTCGGTGTATCCGGAATTTGATTTTATCATCCCGACTTTCCCCGAGGGCGATTCGATGGCCCGTTACCGGGTGCGAATGGAGGAAATGGCCCAGAGCCTGCGCATCATCGAGCAGGCGCTGGACAAACTCCCCGACGGCCCGATCATGGCGGACAAAGTGCCCCGGGTGTTGAAGCTTCCGGCCGGCGATTACTGCTACGCGGTCGAAGCCGCCCGCGGGCGCTTCATGGTGCGCATCGTCAGTGACAACAAGGAGATTCCCTACCGCGTGAAGTTGCGCACGCCCTGCCTTTCGAACCTGAGCCTTTTCGAGGAAGCCAGCCGCGGCCTCCTGCTGCCCGATGCCCTGGCCGTGATGGGCAGCCTCGACCTCGTCATTCCCGACATTGACCGTTGAGCCGGCTCAGCCGTTCAGCCGGACGGCGATTTTGGCAACGTGCGCGCCCTGGAAGCGCGCCATCGCGAGCTCCTTGGCGGTCGGCTGGCGCGAGCCGTCCGCCCCGGCGATGGTTGCCGACCCATACGGACTGCCGCCCTTGACTTCACTGACCTCCGACAACTCCGGGCACGAATACGGCAGCCCCACGTAAATCATGCCGTGGTGCAGCAAGGTCGGGATGAAGGTTAAGATCGTCGCTTCGTTCCCGCCGCCGGTCCCGGTGCTGGTAAACACGCTGGCCACCTTGCCCACGAGCGCCCCCTTCACCCACAACTGGCCGGTCTGGTCCAGGAAATTGCGCATCTGCGCCGCCATGTTTCCAAAGCGGGTCGGTGTGCCAAAGAGGATCGCATCGTAATCGGCGAGTTCTTTCGGCGAGGCAACGGGGGCCGCCTGATCCACCTTGGCCCCCGCCCGGCGCGCCGCATCCTCCGGCATCAACTCCGCCACCCGCTTGACGGTGACCTCCACCCCCTCGACCGAACGCGCCCCCTCGGCGATGGCCCCCGCCAGCGTCTCCACATGCCCATACATCGAGTAATAAAGCACCAGTATCCTCGTCCGCAGTTTCTCAGTCGTGGTTTGCATGCCTTAATCTCGCACCACTTCTCCGCCTTGCCCAATGCTTTTTCCGCCTTCGCCCCTACCATGCCCGCCCGTTGCCCTTTATCCAGTTCCCCGCCCCCCGAAAACCGCTGAGGCGCAAAATCCGCAGAGCTCCAGCATCACACCCCAGACGAACTTCCATCCGCCCCGCCATACTTCAACCCTGCCAGGCTTCCCCCATCAAGCCCGCGCCACCACCAAGGCCCCGAACTTGATACCGGAACTCTGCGTCCCTTCGCGCCTCTGTGGTTCGCTCACACCCCGCGACTCGGCGCCGCCTCCAGAGAAACCGCCGAGACGCAAAATCCGCAGAGCTCCAG
>CAZVYG010000041.1:0-24653 GCA_964631605.1 uncultured Verrucomicrobiota bacterium | reverse complement strand
GCAAAATCCGCAGAGCTCCAGCATCACACCCCAGACGAACTTCCATCCGCCCCGCTAAACTTCAACCCTCCCAGGCTTCCCCCATCAACCCTGCGCCGCGGCACCACCAAGGCCCCGAACCTGATACCGGACCTCTGCGTGCCTTCGCGTCTCTGTGGTTCGCTCAAACCTCAAGACTCGACGCCGCCTCCAGAGAAACCGCCGAGACGCAAAATCCGCAGAGCTCCAGCATCACACCCCAGACGAACTCCCATCCGCCCCGGCATACTTCAACCCTGCCAGGCTACCCCCATCAACCCCGCCCCGCGCCACCACCAAGGCCCCCAACTTGATACCGGGACTCTGCGTGCCTTCGCGTCTCTGTGGTTCTCTTGAACCTCAAGACTCGACGCCGCCTCCAGAGAAACCGCCGAGACGCAAAGTCCGCAGAGCCCCAGCATCACACCCCAGACGAACTTCCATCCGCCCGGCCATACTTCAACCCTGCCAGTTTCTCCATCAAGCCCGCGCCACCACCAAGGCCCCGAACTTGATACCGGACCTCTGCGTCCCTTCGCGTCTCTGTGGTTCGCTCAAACCTCAAGACTCGGCGCCGCCTCCAGAGAAACCGCCGAGACGCAAAATCCGCAGAGCTCCAGCATCACACCCCAGACGAACTTCCATCCGCCCCGCCAAATTTCAACCCTGCCAGTTTCTCCATCAACCCCGCCCCGCGCCACCACCAAGGCCCCGAACTTGATACCGGAACTCTGCGCCTTTTGTCCCTTGCAGGTTCGAGAGGAATTCTTAGCATGCCACTGGAACTGTATGCGAATACTTGGGTCTCTTCATTGTGCTAAAGGTCTCTTGGTCCTCACTTTATCATGCGTTGCGCTGGCCTTCGGGCTGCCGCAGGCCAGCGCGGAAGTTCGACTGCCGCGCGTGTTTGGCGATCACATGGTGCTGCAACAGGGGCAGCCGGTGGTCGTCTGGGGCTGGGCGGCACCGGGGGAGAGTATCGAGGTCCAACTCGGAGGCAAAAGCGCCACGGCCACCGCCAACGACCGGGGCGAGTGGAGGGTAACGTTGCCGGCCATGGCGGCCGGCGGACCGCACGTATTGGAGGTCAAGGGCTCGACCATCGTGAAGTTCGAGGACGTGTTGGTGGGCGAGGTTTGGATTTGCTCGGGTCAATCCAACATGGAGATGGGCATCAACGCGGTGCGGAACGGCAAAGCCGAGGCGGCGGCGGCTGACTACCCCCGCATTCGCCTGCTCATGGTGCCGAACAAATGGGCGCCCGAGCCGCGCAACGACATCGAGCCGGCGGTGTGGAAGGTCTGCACGCCGCAAAGCGTTGCCGAGGGCGGCTGGAGCGGGTTTTCCGCCGTGGGTTTTTTCTTCGGGCGCGAGTTGCATCAGAAGCTGGGAGTGCCTGTGGGGCTGATTGATGCCACCTGGGGAGGCACGGTTGTGCAATCGTGGACGCCGCCCGAGGGCTTCGGGGCGGTTCCCGCCTTGCAGGCCGAATACGAGCGCGTCTTGCTGGGCGACCCGCGGTCCCCGTCCCACCAGGCGCGGCTGGAGGATTTTCTGAAGGAAACCGAGGGCTGGCTGGCCGCCGCGCGCGCGGCCAGGGAGAAGCGTGCGCTGGTTCCCACGATGCCGGTTTATCCCGCGGAATTGCTGGCGCCGCACCATCTCCAGCACGCGACAGCGCTCTACAACGGGATGATTCATCCGCTGGCGCCCTATGGCGTGCGCGGGGCGATCTGGTATCAGGGAGAGTCGAACCTGGATGAGGGGGCGCGTTACGCGGACCGCATGAAGGCCCTGATTGCCGGCTGGCGCAAGGTCTGGGGCCAGGGCGAGTTCCCGTTCTTCTTCGTCCAGATCGCCCCCTACAATTACGGCGGCGACGCCGAGCGCATGGGGCCCTTCTGGGAAGCCCAGGCCCGCGCGGCGGCCGAAATTCCCAACGCCGGTCTGGCGGTGATCAATGATATTGGCGACCTCAAGGACATTCATCCGGCGAACAAGCACGACGTGGGCCACCGCCTCGCGTTGTTGGCCCTGGCCAGAACCTACGGCCACAAGGACGTCGTCTGCTCCGGGCCGACCTTCAGGAGCCTGACCCTCGAGGGGAACCAACTGCGCGTCACGTTCGACAACGTCGCCGGCGGATTGGTTACCCGGGACGGCAAGGCCCCAACCTGGTTCGAAATCATTGACGCCGATGAGGGCGGGTTCGTCCCCGCCACCGCCCGGATCGAAGACTCGAGCGTCGTGCTTTCCGCGCCCGAAGTGAAACGGCCGGTCGCCGTCCGGTTTGCGTGGAACATGCTCGCCGAACCCAATCTTGCCAACCGCGCCGGATTGCCGGCGGCGGCGTTCCGCGCCGGCGACATCCCCAAGCGCGACCTTCTGGCCGTGAAAGTGCCCGAAGCCAAACACTATCAGCTCCTCTACGACCTCGACCTTGCGAAACTCGGTCCCGTCATCGCCTGGGACCAGGACAACCGCGCCCGAATCAAGCGTCCCTTCGACCGCGTCGCGTATTTTCTCGAGCTGCAGACCGCCGACGGCAACACGCAGTATCTCTACGCTTCGATGGACGCTTTTACCACCAACCTGGATCACCTGGGCATCCCCACCCTGGCCTCGGGCGCCCGTTTTCAGAAGGCGGTGACGGGGTTGAATGTGTTTTCCAACGTCAAAGGCATCGTGACCGGCACAAACCTCTCCGGCGGTTACCTTGAATTCTGGCCCAACAACTACGGCACGGCCAATGCCGCCAAGGTGCCCAACGCCTCCGCGTCGGTTTACGATTTCGGAGACGAACCCGCCGACCCGGCGGACGGCTACGGTTCGATGCAGCTTCACAACATTGCCGCCAAGCAGACCTTGTTCGCGATCAATCATTGGCGCGAGGGTGGCCGGGCGGATCTGGGCATCGGCAACCAAAGCAAGAATCAGCCGGACTGGACCTTCAGCGGCAGTGCCGATTCCTACAAGGCCAAGCGTCTTCGCGTGCTGGTACGGCTGAGTGCCGGCACTGACTAGGCGAAACGCGACCGCGCGGGGCCAATCCGGCTGTCGCCGGGGATGGCGCTTCGAGCGCAGGGGTGCGGCGATCGGCGGCGTCCGTTGCTGACCCTGATGAGCCTACGGGCTGACCAGGCGGTAGAAGCGGCGGGGGTGGTTGGTGGCGTCGAGGTCAGAAAAGCTGAGGCGGCCGTTCTCATCGAAAGCGCCGGAGAACAAATCGGCCCAAACGGTTTGGGGCGTGAGGTCGGTGGCGGCCAGGACGCGAATGGGGCTATCCGGCTGGCCGGCGCCTTCGAGGCCCAGGTTGCCGTCCGACAACTGGAACAGGGCGGTGATCTGCGGCGGCGCTGGATTGGCGACCAGTATCTGCAAGGTGGTTTGGTCAACAAAACCAGTGGAGTCGGTTACCCGCACCGTGAAAGAATTGAGTCCCACGTCCGAGCTGGCAGGCGTGCCGGAAATGGTTCCGTCCAGGCCGACGCCGAGCCAGGCGGGACCGCCAACCTTTGCAAAGGCGAGACTCTCCGGCGTGTTGGTGTCGGTAACCGAACCGGCGAGGGACGCCAAGTAGGGTTGTCCGATCGTCGCCCCGGCGAGCACCAGGGGGTTGGCGTCGAAGCGCGGCGCGGAGAACCCGTAAAAAGGATGCTTCAGGCGCGCCGCCGGGATGACTTCCCGGCTGAAACCGGGTCCTTCCCAAGCCACGGCGAGGTTGTCCAGACTGCTGCCCTCTTTGTGAAGGCTTTCCAAGTAGTAGCTCTGTCCCGCGACAAGTGTCACCGGAGCCGATTGCTGGGACGCGAACTTCGTCCATTCCCGGGGACTGGTCCAGCCGCTGACGGAAGCAATGCGGGTTTTGGCGGACGATCCGCTGTTGGTGCTCAGGTACAACTCGCTGCTGTCATCGGACGCAATCCAGAAGGTGTAGGCGCCGCTGGTGGCCGGGAGAAGCAAGGCGCGGACACGCGTGCCATAACTGTCGCCGGTGTTGCTACGGAGTTCGAAGGCGGAGTTCGTGTAGTATTTCAGGTCCGGGCTGGCGGGGTAACGGCTGCTGCCGGTTAGGTCACTGACCGCGCTGCCGGCGAGGTTATTCCAGTACTCGATGAGCAGCGATGCGCCGGGGGCGGCGGAGCTGACCACCTCGATGGTCACGGTGGCGGAACGGCCGCCCGCACCGCCCGCCGTCGCGGTGTAGGTGAACGAGTCCGAGCCGACAAAGCCCGGTGGCGGAGTGTAAACCAGGGTGCCATTGAGGTTGGAGGTTATGGTGCCGTGGGCGGGCTGCGTGAAGCTGGCGAGGGAAACCGGGCCCCCTTCCAGGCGCTCGTCATTGGCCAGGACGTTGAACTCACGCGCCTGATTCTGAAAGCTCCAGACTGAATCGTTGCGGGCGAGGACGAGGCTGCTTTCAACTCGCGTGTAAATGCCGCTCGAGTCGCGAGTCAGATTGTAAACGCGGTCGCCCACGGTAATCCGGGTGATGTAGCCGCGGTCATCGCGCTCCAGCCAGGCCCGGCTCATGACGTAAACCGCGCGGTTGTAAGGGCTGTTGGTTCCGATGGTGTCGTACAGCACGACCTTGTTCAGGCCGGCGGATTGGAAATCCAGGAAATGGACCACTTCGTTGAGGTTGGCCTTGAGCGGCCCGATGCCGGACTGGGTTCCGCGCCGGTAGCGGTCCAGCGCGCCAACCAGGCGCGCCTCGGAATGGGCGTGATGATGATTGGCCTGGGTGGCGAGCGACTCCTGCGAGTTTTCCAGGAACCAGTCAATGTTGCCGCGCATGAACGAGAGGCTCTCCCAGGCCTTGCCGGGTCCGACGGACCAGTAGTTGGACCAGGCGGGTGTCCAGTTGGCCGAGACACCGTCCCAGTAGCCTTTGGCCTGGAAATGGGCCTTGGTGGCGTTCCAATCAATCCAGCCGCTGGCGCCCGCGATAATATCCGGACCGGCGGCATAACACAGCGCCTGACCCCAGCGGCGCCGCAGGTCTTTGTTGGCGCGGCTGTTGACATATCCGTCCAGGGAGTGGGTGACCTCGTGCCCCATGACAAAGGTGAAATAGTCGCCGCGGTTGACCGGAGCGCCGTAGTAATCCAACACCGCCTGGTTCAGGTCGCCCGCCCATTCCGACACGTCGGAGCCTTCGCCCCAATTGAACGTGTTCTTGGCCGAGGTGAAGGCGTTGACGTGCCCGCCGCGACCATCGCCGTAGTAATGGTCCAGGGTGATCATGGTGTCGGGGAAGATGGCGCGCGGGAGGAACTTCATCAGGTCGCGCACCGATTCGATCTGGCCGCGGGTCGCTTTCTGGTTATCGCCGACGTGGAGCGAGGAGCTGAGGTAGATTTCGCGCCAGGTGCCGGCCAGCCCGACGGCATTGGCCACGTTGGCGCGGTGGGTGGGTGTGTCGGGCAGCAGTTGGTGGAGGGTCAGCAGATTCTGGCCCGCGATGCTTGGCAGATGATGGTAGAGGGTGGTGTTGAGCGGCGCGGCCATTTGAAGAAACGGATACTTCCCGACGTGACCGGCCAGTTGGCTGAACAGGGTTTGGCGTTCGGTCAGCGAGGCGGAGAACAGGTGGTTGATGATGTTGTTCTCCGCGTTGCGAATCCGGATCAGCAGGGCCTGGGAATTGGTCTCGAGCATGGCGCCCAAATTCGTTGGGTAGGCATCGTAGATGGCCTCGATGTCCGCCAGGCTGTCGGCCACGGTCTTCCGCACCCCGGTCGCCAGGTAAACACTGGTGTTGGCGTGCCCGCCCAGCACCGCGTCATAGACGCCGTCGCCGTTGAAATCGCCAAAGTCAATCATGGCGCCATCCGTCAGGGCGTGGAGGTCCGGGCTGGCGCCGGAGCTGTCCGTTATGGTCAACCCGCCGCTGCGGGGCCCGAGGCCGGTGTAGAGCGCGTTGTCGAGCCAGTAGTTGACGCTGCCCCAGTTGATGCCGCGGATGTAATCCAACACGCCATTCCGGCTCAGGTCGAACAGGCGCGGATAGAGGTTGTAAGCGCCGCTCTCCAGCGTTTCGTATTGGCTCAAGTTGTAGCGCGGGGCGGCCGCCGTGCCCACGTTGAGATAAAGCCGCACCTCGCTGTCCCAGGTTCCATGGACGACGTCCGGCAAACCGTCTCCGTTCCAGTCCCCAACGTCGAACCGCTGGTCGGGCAGAACGAAATCCGCCCCTGCCTGGTCCTTGACAAAAACCGCCGCGGCATAGACGGGCGCGGCGTTGCTGGGGGATTGGTTGCGATAAACGCGGATTTTGCGGCTGTTGTCCACCGCCACCAGGTCCGGCACGCCGTCGCCGGTCATGTCAGCCAGTGCAATCGTGACGGAACCGGACAGGGCGATGTCGCTGTTGTTGGCTTTGACTTTGACCCCGGCGGCGAACACCGGCGCGCTGGTCGAGCCGGTGTTCAGGTAACGCCACACCGTGCCGCCGTGTCCGATGAGCAGGTCCAAATCACCGTCGCCGTCCCAGTCCAGCACGCGGGGGCAGCGCCAGCCGTTGAGGGAAAGGGTGACGCCGCCCGCTTGAATGGGAGCGAAGCCGGTGAAGGTGGTGGTGCGGTTTTCGGCGCCTGGCGGGGCGGGGCCGGTGACGGTGACCTGCATGAGGGTGGAAGCGAAGCCGCCGCGCCCATCCTCCACCGTCACGGGAAAGGCATCCTTGCCGCTGAACCCCGGATTGGGCGTGTAGGTGAATGTGCCGTCCCCGTTGTAACTCACCGCGCCGTTGGTGGCGCTGCCATGACGCCAGACCGCCAGGGCATCCTGGTCCGGGTCATAGGCCTTGAACAGAATGCTTTCGGTGGAGAAAGGGCCGGCGCTGGTGCCCACGGTGGTGCTGTCCCAAATCTTGGGCGCATGGTTGTCCCGCAGTTCCGCCACGGCCGACAGGTCCAACACGCGTCCGAAAACGTGGATTTGGTCCAGCCGCCCTTGGAAATATCGGGCGCCGCCCGCAGCCTCGAGTCGGCCGATGCTCGAAAACGCGCGGGCGCGCTCGCCGGTGGGGCCGGTTGCCGAGGCCGACAGGCGGCCATCCACATAAACCTGGCCGGCGCCGGTGGTCGTGTCGCGGGTGAGGACCACGTGGTGCCACTGGCCATCGTTGACCGGTTCGACCGAGCGGACAACGAGGGTGTCGTCCACCGACAACGCAATCCGACCGGCCTCGTCGAGCCAACCCCATTGCGCACCGCCGGCACCCGTGACGCCCGTTACAGCGGGCGCGGCGGCGCTGGATACGCCTCCGGTTTGACTGGTGCGCAGCCAGAACGAGAGCGAAGCGGTGCCGCCCAGCGTGGCCGCCAGATTGGTGTTCACCAACAGGAAATCATTCGTTCCATCGAACGCCAGTCCTGTGAACTGCCGGCCGCTGACCCAGTTGGCGCCGCCCATGTTCTGCAGCGCGGCGTCCGCCGTGCCGGCGCTGTCCCGAGCGACCGTGGCCGTGCAGGCGGCCTGATAGGGATCGTCATGCCAGTCCGGCCCTTCGTCGAAGTTCCAGTGATGCACCAGTCCGGTGGGGGCGGCGAGCGCGCCCGCCGCCACCAGCAGCGCCAGCGCTGCGGTCCAAGACACATGCGGAGTACGAATGGTGAAATGGGAGCGTTTGGGAATCATAGAAACCGGAGGTGGCCGATGGCGTCCAAAATGCAGTTCATTGGTTTTATGTCGCGGCGGTGTCATGCGAGTCACCGGCCACAATATAAACTATTAGCAGCCGCCGCACCGAACGCCCATACCACATTTTGGGGAGCGCGCTCCAGCACAGCGTTTTCTGCAACAGCCCTGCGGTCCAGAAGGATTGCCACCTTGCGGCCGCAGGCGGGGCCGCCGCCGTCACCCGCTGCAACCCGGCGGTGGCTGAAGGCGCCGGTCGAGGGCGTGAGCGCTGCGTTGGGTGCGCGGTGGCGCGGCACCGAAAGACAGGAAGGACAATTCGGGGACCGACGTCTGCCGCCCCCAGATCGGCCAGTTCTTGATTTAGGCCGGGCGCTGCAACTCGCCTATTGAAATCCGGCGGGGGCGTTCTATAGTGCGCAGCGATTCGAACTTGAAATGAGCAACTCGACGGACGGCACGGCAGACTGGGATACCCAGCAGGCCCGAAACCTGTACAACATTCAGCGTTGGGGCGCGGGCTATTTTGACATCAACGACGCCGGGCGGGTGGTGGCGCGCCCGCTGCGGGAGGCCGGGGCGGAGGTGGACATCACCGATGTGATTGAGGAGGCGAAGGCGCGCGGTCTGAAATTTCCGCTGCTCATCCGGTTTCAGGACATCCTGCGGCACCGGGTCGAGTCCATCAACACGGCGTTTCGCAACTCGATTGCCGAGTTCAACTACCAGGGGCGGTACCGGGGGGTGTTCCCGATCAAGGTGAACCAGTTGCGCGAGGTGGTTGAAGAAATTCTGGATGCGGGCAAGCCGTATGATTTCGGGTTGGAAGTGGGGAGCAAGCCGGAATTGTTTGCGGGGCTGGCGCTGCAAAGCCAGGTCGGCAGCCTGATCGTTTGCAATGGTTACAAGGATGCGGCGTTCATCCGGATGGCGCTGCTGGGCACCAAGCTCGGCAAGAAGGTCATCATGGTGGTCGAGAAGCTCGAGGAACTCCGCCAGATCATTGCCCTGTCCAAACAGCTTGGCGTCGAGCCCAGCGTCGGCATCCGCGTGCGCCTGCTCAGCAAGGGGGGCGGCAAGTGGGCCGAAAGCGCGGGGGAAAACGCCAAGTTCGGCTTGAGCACGGTGGAACTGCTGGCGGCCACCGAGCTGTTGCGGGCGGAAAACCTGGGGCATTGCCTCAAGCTGCTGCATTTCCACATCGGCTCCCAAGTGCCCGACATTCTGATTGTCAAGCGGGCGGTGCAGGAGGCGGCGCGTTTTTACGCGAAGCTCTACAAGATGGGCTTTCAGATCGAGTACCTGGACGTGGGCGGCGGTTTGGGGGTGGACTACGACGGGAGCCGTTCGGCGTTTGACAGCTCGACCAACTACACGCTCCAGGAGTATGCCAACGACATCGTGTATTACATCGCCGATGTCTGCAACACGGAGAAGGTGCCGCATCCCGACATCATCAGCGAGAGCGGCCGGGCGGTGGTGGCGCATCACAGCGTGCTGATCGTGGAGGTCTTCGGCGCCATCGAAAAGATTCCGGCGGGTCAGGAATTGCAGTACGGGGAGGCCGAGCATCCGCTGGTGCGGGAGTTGCTGGATATTCGGAGGAACCTGCCCAAGCTCAACAAGCTGGAGGCTTACCACGACGCGCTGGAGCGCAAGGAGGACGCCCAGCACATGTTCACCCTGGGCATGCTGGACTTGCCGGACAAGGCGAAGATCGAAAGCCTTTACTGGGATATCGGCCGGGCGGTGGTGGAGAGTTTTCGCGGCCAGGCGTACGTGCCCGAGGAAATCCGCAAGCTCGAGGACAGCCTCGGCGATCAATACCTGTGCAATTTCTCGGTCTTCCAGTCCTTGCTGGATCATTGGGCGCTGGGCCAGCTTTTTCCCATTGTGCCCATCAGCCGGCTTCACGAGCGTCCCACCCGCGAGGCCACCCTGGTGGACATCACGTGCGATTCGGACGGCCAGGTCAACAAGTTCATTGATCTGCGGGACGTGCGCGACACGCTGCCGTTGCACCCCCTGCACACCAACGGCAACGGGATGCCCGAGCCGTATTACCTCGGCTTCTTCCTCATGGGCGCCTACCAGGACATCATGGGAGACCTGCACAACCTGTTCGGCCGCGTCAACGAGGTTCACGTCTTCCTCGACCCGGACGAGCCGGCGGGCTATTACGTCGAGGAAATCATCGAAGGCACCACCATCGTGCAGGCGCTGGATTCGGTCCAATACGATGAGAAAGAGCTCAAGCGCCAGATGAAGGCGCAGGTGGATGAAGCCATCAAGACCGATCGAATGAAACCCTCCGAAGCCATGCGCCTGCTGGATGACTACGAGCGCGGGTTGCGCGAATACACTTATCTGAGCTTCTGATTTGGAAGCCTCGACCGCCACCCGCCCGTCCATGACCGATCCCGCGCCGAACGCCGAACTAATGCGGTCCCTGGCGCGGTTGGTAAGGGGGCTTTCGGCCTTGTTCTGGGGGCTGCCCACCGCGCTGGTGGTTTGCTTCTACACCGTGCGCGTCGAGGGCCTCAAGGCGTTCGGAGTCGTGCCGCCCATGGCCGCCACCGGCTTGCTGCTGTATGGTCTCTGGCAGATGGGCGCGTTTCAGAAACAGGAGCGAGTCTGGCGCAACGCCCTGGACCGCGCGCGAATCCTCAGCCTGATCAATTTCGGTCTCAGCCCATTTCTCTATTGGTGGTATCGGGTTCCCGGAAACACGTTTTTTACGATCATGGTGTTGCTGATGGTGCTCAACAGCCTGATGTTTCTGGCCAGCCTGAACCTCCTGCTCCAGCGGTTGGGAGCCATGCTCCCCGAGGAGGCGCTCCGGTTGGAAATCCGCCAGTTTACCGGGCTGAACCTCAACCTCCTTCTCACGACAGCTTTGCTGACACTGGTTTATGTCGGCCTCAGCCGGTTTGCCGACCTGCCCTTGTATTTGCAGGCAGTCATGCTGGTCCTGGAGCGGGGCACATTCTGGTTCCTGGTGTTGCTGGTGCTGCTGCCGCTGGCGATGACCATGGCCCTGCTTTGGAAAACCAAAGAGGTAATCCTCGAAAGCGTCTTCAGCGGAAAAAGCTAGACAGGAACCGATTCCTGAGCTATAAGAAGTGCCGTCGAACGAAGCACTTAGATAAGTCCGAAGAAGTACGGAATCGGGATTTCAGAATCAGTATACACCTTGCTGCACCAAGGTAACCGCGGAACCTGGGTGCCTCAGATCAACCTTAATATCATGCAGTATCCTCTAATCTGGACACCTCAAAATCTTTCCATCATCAATCCGAAACGTTCGGCCACAGGGCTGGCCGCCTGCTTAACCGCCGCAGCCGCAGTTTTGACGGCTGGCGGTTTGACTTTGGCTGCAGAGTGCGTTAGCCCGCCGGACGGCATCGTCGCCTGGTGGCCGGGTGAAGGAAACGCCCTCGACCTGGTCGGCAGCTTCAGTGGGACGCTGCAGGGCGGCGCCACCGCGGGTGCCGTCGGGGTCTCAGGAACCGCCTTTCAGTTTAACGGGACATCGGCCTATGTCTCAGTCCCCAATGCGTCGGCATTGAACCCGGCCAATCTGACGGTGGAATGCTGGGTGCGCTTCGATTCCCTGGACTCGACCGCGTCGGGGGGTTCGCCCCCTGGGCAGCAGTACCTGGTGTTCAAGAAAAACAGCCGGACCAGCAATTTTGAGGGCTACGCGCTGACCAAGACCCGCCTGGCGGATGGAGACCACTTGCAGTTCGGAGTCAGTTCGGCGGCCGGGCTCGTTGCCGAGGCCGCCTCGACCACACTGGTTGCCACCGGAGTTTGGTACCATGTCGCGGGTGTGCGCGGTTCCAACTTCATTCAGATCTATGTCAACGGGCTCTTGGAAAAGCAGACGGCCGTGAGCTTTCCGCAGGATTACGGCACCCGCCCCCTCTTTCTGGGGTCGTCGGGCGAAACCTGGGACCACAAACTGGCCGGGCGTTTGGACGAGGTGTCCCTCTACAACCGCGCGTTATCGGCGGGAGAAATTGCCGCAATCTACGGCGCCGGCAGCGCCGCAAAGTGCAAACAACCCCGATTTCTCGCGGAACCGGTTGGCGGCGCGGCTTACTGGGGTGGTAGTTTCACGCTCGTAGGTGTGGCTGGGGGAGTTGCTCCCATCACCTACCAATGGCGGAAGGACGGGGTGAGTCTTCCGGGCGCGACGGGGACGGCGCTGGGGATGACGAATCTGCAAGTTGCGGACAGTGGTGATTATTCGGTGGTGGCGGAAAATGCCTTCGGCAGTGTCACCAGCGCCGTGGCGAGCCTGGTGGTGAAAGTGGCGGATTTAACCGTGAGCTACACCGAGACCGAAACGCAGCGGGTGGCCGAACTGACGATTGTGGGTGTGCCTGGCAAGACCTGCGGCATTCTGGCCGCTGACGACCCGGAAGGCACCAACTGGCAGGCGATTACCAACCTCACGCTCGCCGCGGAAACCAATTTATGGTACGATGTCCAACTGCTGAGCGAGCCGAGGCGCGTTTACCAGGTGGTCGAGGGGCCGGTCCCCCTGCTGATTGCTCCGGTGATCACGCTTCAACCACGAAGCCAGACCGCGGTAATTGGCATGAACCTGCAACTCGAAGCCGAGGTCCTGAGCGTCGAACCCGTCGGCTTCACCTGGTTTTTTAACGGGGCGCCCGTGGCGGAAGCGCCACCCTTTAGCGGCGCCAGCTCCGCCGCCCTGTCCATTCGCGGCTTTTCCGCCGACCAGGCAGGGGCTTACCAGGTCGTGATCACCAATCTCTACGGCGCCACGACCAGCGAAGTGGCGACCATTACCATCGGTGATTGCCGGCCGTTGCTGCCGGGTGTGGTCGGCTGGTGGCCGGGCGAGGGCAATGCCAACGACCTGGTGGGCACCAATCATGGCATCCTGCGCGGCGGAGCCACCGCCGACACCAATGCCTTCATCGGCACCGGCTTCAGTTTCAATGGTACCAACAAATTCGTGGAAGTACCGAATGCCCCCGAGCTCAACCCTGCCGAACTGTCGGTGGAATGCTGGGTGCGTTTCGACAACCTCGATGCGCCGGGCACGAGCACCTACGTCGGCCAACAATACCTCGTGTTCAAGCAAAACTCGCGCTACGGCGACTTCGAGGGTTACGTCCTGAGCAAGGACCGCACCCATGCCGACATCATCCTGTGGGAGGTCTCCTCTGCCAGCGGTCAGTTGGTGCGCATAGACTCGGTCTCGCCCGTGACGACCAACCAATGGTATCACTTGGTCGGCGTCCGCGGCTCCAATTACATCCAGCTTTACTTCAACGGGGTGCTCGAAGCCCAAACCAACGTCAATTTCCCGCAGGATTACGGCGATCGTCCGCTTTACTTCGGGACGTCCGGCCAGGCCTACTGGGACCGCAAGCTCAACGGCCTTCTGGACGAGATTCTGCTGTACAACCGTGCGTTGTCGGCAGAAGAAGTGGCGCAGCTTTATAATGCGGGCGCGGTTTCCAAATGCCGGGTTCCGCGCATTACCCCTGAACCCACCGGCGCCACCTCCTACTGGGGCGGCAGCATCACCCTGACCTCCGGTGCGACCGGCGCCAGCCCGCTGGCCGCGCAGTGGGAAAAGGACGGCACTCCGATTCCCGGCGCCACCAATGCCGTTTTGACGCTGACCAACCTCCAGCCTGCGGATGGGGGCACTTACGTCTTCCACGCCAGCAACCCCTACGGCATCGCCGCCAGTGTCCCGGCTCGACTTGAAGTCAAACTTGCTGACTTTGCTTCCCCGCCGGCGATTACCGGACCGGAGGGCCTGTTCGGGTTCAGTCTGATCGGCACTCCGGGCCAGGTGCTGGGCATCCAGGCCGCGCCGGAGCTGAGCGCGAGCAACGGGTGGTTCGGCCTGACGAACCTGACGCTCCTTGAGGGTCAAACGGGTTGGCAGGACCCGGAACCGGCCACCAACGCGGCCCGGTTCTACCGGGTCGTACCCGGGCCGATACCCGTGCCATAGCTCAGGCTCACCTCCGGTCGAGGCGGTGGTGGGAATTATTTCCCTGCGTGCCGCAAGATGGCCGCGCGCATGGCCGCCATGGCGCCCGGGGTGTTTTCGTGCCTGCTGAGCACGTCGTTGTAAATGGTTTTGGGACTTTGCAGCGCGTTGTAGGCCGCGTAAACAGTCGAGGGCGGACACGTGGTGTCAATGAAGCCGACGGTGAAAATGGCCGGCGCCTTGGCGCGGGCCGCGAAATTCACCGCGTCATAATAGCGGGCGACTTCGAGAATCGCGGCGTCGGGCTTGCCGTCGGCGGCCGTCGGCACGAATTTGGGCCAGCCGCACACCCGTCCGGCCACAGTGCCGCTGTGATCGCAGAGGGCGGGCACTCCCGCGGCGAAGAACGAGACCCGCGAGTCGAGCCCCGCCGCGGCAATGGCTTGAGCGCCGCCCTGGCTGCTGCCCCGCACCACCAACGTCCGCCCGTCCCACTCGGGCTGGGCCGCCAGGAAATCAATCGCGCGCACCAGGCGCAGGAACATCCCCAAAAAGTAAACCGTCTCGCGCGATTCACGCCCCCGGGTGCGGTAGTCCTTCAGCTCGCCGTTGGCCAGTTCGCTGTAGTAGGCTGCGGGTTTGCCGTTCGGTATTCCGTGGGCGTTGATGTCCAACGCGAGGAAGCCTTCCCTGGCCCAGGCCACCGCCGCGCCCAGGTCCGAGCTGCGGACTCCCGCCCCGTGCACGCTGAGGTAAGCGGGGAGGCTTTTGGGCTTCGCGCCGGCTGGTCTGGAGTAGTAACCCGAAACCGGCGCGCCGACGCAATCCGCCTGCAGATCAAAGCTCTCGATACCGTCCGCGCCCGGCTCCACCGGGG
Source organism: uncultured Verrucomicrobiota bacterium (assembly GCA_964631605.1). GTDB lineage: Bacteria > Verrucomicrobiota > Verrucomicrobiia > Limisphaerales > UBA8199 > JARKQH01. Next base: position 10,128 of record CAZVYG010000041.1, on the reverse strand, counting down.
TCAGGCGCGGATTCATGGGAACCCCGGCCAGCTTGCGCTTTTGCGCGTTCCAGAACGTGTCAAAATCCTCGGGAACCGGCAGGCTGGGCTTGATCTCGAGCGGATCCACGCCGGCGCCACCCAGAGCGGTTATGGCGTTGCCATCGGGGGTCTTGAAAGCCGCCCGGCACTGCAGAAAACCGGGTTCCTCCAGTCTGCCGGTCACCGTTCCCTCTCCGTTGACCAGGCTGAGCTGCCCCTGATGAATGGGGGGAACCCCATCCTTGGACAGCGTCCACTCGACCACGGCCTCCTGCACGGGTTGTTGAGCGCGCAATAACCTCACCTTGAAGCGCACTTCCTCGCTCCTGCCGTAGATGGCCTCAGGCTTTTCAGCGCGGACGGTGAGAGTGAAGTGGGTGCCGGCTCTCGGGGCCTCCTGCGCAGTGGCGCCAGGCACGACCGCGACCATGGCGCCGGCTGCCAGGACACGGCACAAAAAGACACGAAGTGAGATCATAAGTTGAGCGCCAGAGTGCCGGGCGGGGAGCAAACGTCAAGCAGGCGTCCGGCTTAAGGCGGAGTCGAATACTGGAAACCTACCGCCGATCCCGCCCAGTTCCGATACTTTTGCGCGTCGCCGACCGCGCCTCCTGGCCTCCGCAATCAAGCATGAACCGGGCAATCCTGGAGAGCCTTTTGATGCTCAGCCCTGTTGGGCGACACGGCCCGGCTGGCGGACTCCGGCCCCGGTGCGTTTGGTGAGGGAGTCGCCCAGCTCGGCGCGGGCTTTTTCGGCCTCGGCCAGGAGGCGCTTGACCACGTCCGGATGTTCGGCGGCAACATTCCGCGTCTCGGAGATGTCATGGGCGAGGTCGTAGAGTTCCGGCGAGGCCACTTTGGCCTGCTGGTAGGGTACTGGCGCGCCGTCTTTGCCTCCGGGCTGTCCGGCGAGGGTGCGATAGGTGTGCGGCAGTTGTAGTTTCCAGCGGCCGTCGCCGCTCACAACGGCCTGGAGCTGGTTTTGCTCGTAGTAGAACCAGTAGGAGGCATGCGGGTTGGTGGCTCCGGGCCGGCCGCAAAGGATGGGCCACACGTCCAAGCCATCTAGGGTGTGCCGCGGCGGTTCGGCCCCGATGAGGCCGGCAATGGTGGGAAACAGATCAATCGTCATGAGCATGTCGCTGGACTGGCGGCCGGCCGGGATGCGGCCCGGGAAACGCATAATGCAGGGCACGCGCGTGCCGCCCTCCCAGCAGGTGCCTTTGCCTTCGCGCAGCGGCTCGGCGGAGCCGGCGTGCTCGCCGTAGCTGAGCCAGGGGCCATTATCGGAGGTGAAGATGACCCAGGTATTGGTTTCGAGACGAGCGCGTTTGAGCGCCTCGAGGACCTGGCCGACAGACCAGTCAATTTCGGCGATGACGTCGCCATAAAGGCCGCGCGGGGTTTTGCCGCGGAACTTGTCGCTCACGTGCAAGGGCACATGGGGCATGCTGTGCGCGAGGTAGAGGAGGAACGGGTGGTTCTGGTGCCGTTCGATGAAGCGGACGGCGCGCTCGGTGTACCAGGTGGTGAGCTGAGTCTGGTCCTCAGACGTGACTTTTGGGTTCACCACTTTGTCGCCGTCGTAGAGCGGCAGGTCGGGGTAACCGCGTTTGCGCCGCTCGGAGTCGGGTGGAAGTTTCACCAGGTCCGGATGAAAGGGCCACATGTCATTCGAGTAGGGCAGACCGAAGTATTCGTCGAAACCGTGCCGCGTGGGCAGAAAGAGCGGTTGATCCCCGAGGTGCCATTTGCCGAACATGCCGGTGGCGTAGCCGCGCTGTTTGACCATTTCGGCCAGTGTCATCTCGTCGGGGTTAAGGCCGTGCGCCGCCCTGGGGCCGAGCGCGCCGTGAATGCCAATCCGGTTGGGGTAACAGCCGGTCAGCAGCGCCGCGCGCGAGGCCGAGCAGACCGGTTGCGCGACGTGAAAATTGCGAAAGACAGTGCCCTCGGCGGCCAGGCGGTCAAGGTTGGGGGTGGTAAAGCCTTTGGCGCCGAACACGCCCACGTCGGCATAGCCCTGGTCATCGGTGAAAATGATGACGATGTTGGGCGGCGGTGAGTTGTCGGCTGCGGCCGTGGGAGGCGAGTCCGCGAGCCAGCAGACCGCCGCCAGCAGAGTGAGGGTGCCTGGGAGTACTGAGACGAATCGAGGAGCCATAAAGCGAGAGAGCAGGCTGTGGCGCACCGGCGGTCAATGCGGCTTTTGGGCCATGAGCCGGGCGAGCAGGAGGGCCATTTCCATGGCCTGCTCGTAATTGAGCCGGGGGTCGAGCTGGCTGCGATAGGCGCGGGAGAGGTCGGCCTCGGTGACGCCGCTGGCGCCGCCGATGCATTCGGTGACGTTTTCCCCGGTCAACTCGAAATGAACCCCCCCGAGATGCGTGCCGCAGTCCAGCAGAAGGTGGAACGAGGCTTCCAATTCCCGCAGAATATTGTCAAACCGGCGGGTTTTAATCCCGTTGCGGGTGGTTTCCGTGTTGCCGTGCATGGGGTCACAGCACCACAGGACCTGTTTGCCGGCGCGCTGAATGGCCCGCACGATCGGCGGCAGACATTGCTCGACGCGGCCCGCGCCGAACCGGTGGATGAAAGTCAGCCGCCCCGGCTCGTTCCGCGGGTTGAGCACTTCGGCCAGCGCCACTGCCTCGTCGGGGGTGACCGCCGGTCCGATCTTGACGCCGATGGGGTTGGCGATGCCGCGAAAGTACTCGACATGGGCGCCATCGAGGGCGCGAGTGCGCTCGCCGATCCAGGGGAAATGAGTGGAGAGATTGTACCAACCGGCGCGATGCGGCACCTGGCGGGTCTGGGCCTGCTCATAAAGCAGGTGCAAACCCTCGTGACTGGTAAAGAAGTCCACGCGGTTGATGTCGGCCAGCACGCCGCCCGAGAGCGTTTCGATGAACCGCAGCGAATCCCCGATGGTTTCGACCATGCGGGTGTATTCAGCCGCGTGGGGCGAGTTGGCGACAAACCCCAGCTCCCAATACTCCGGATGGTGGAGGTCGGCGAAACCGCCTTCGATCAGCGCCCGGATAAAATTGATGGTCAGGCCGGAGCGCTCGTAGGCGCGCAACAGGAGTTCGGGGTCGGGCGTGCGGGCCTCGGGCGTAAACTCCGCGTGGTTGATCATGTCGCCCCGGTAGCAGGGCAGCGTCCGGCCTTCACGGGTTTCGGTGTCCGCCGAGCGCGGTTTGGCGTATTGGCCCGCGAACCGGCCGATGCGAATGACGCGTCGCTTGCCGCCCTGGACGAGCACCAGGCTCATCTGCAGCAGGATTTTTAACTTGCTGGCAATGGCGGAGGATTCGCACTCGGCGAAACTCTCCGAGCAATCGCCGCCCTGCAACAGGAACCGCTGGCCGGCGGCGGCCTCAGCAAGCTGGGACTTGAGGTTCTCAATTTCCCAACTGGAAACCAGGGGGGGCAATTTGCGCAGTTGGTCCAGGACGCGTTGCAACGCTTCCGGATCCGGGTAGGTCGGCTGCTGCGCCGCCGGCTTGCGCCGCCACGAATCGGGCTGCCATCCCGGCGGGGGGGTCGCTTCAAGCTTGTCTGTTCGAGCCTGCATTTGTCACAGTGCCAGAATCGGAGAATTTGCCCCGAATGTAAAGTGCGCGTGCGGACAACCCTCGCTTCCTGCACCGGCTCGTTCTTCCCTGTCCAAGCCAATGGCGGCACGAAATCACAGCTCCGATGCCCACGCCAAACACGTCCAAACCCGGGCCGCCGCCTGAAAGGGGCGCAGAAGAAGCGCAGAGCCGCCGAGCGGCGGACCACGGTTATTGGCCCGGGAAATCCAGTTGCCAAACGGCGCGGCCGGCGCGAAGGTCAGGGTCATGAAAACGACACTCTTAATTGCGGCGCTGGCCCTGGCGGGGGCGCGGGTCATGGCTGCCGAAACGCCGCTGCCGGCGGACACGATTCCCACCGCTCTGGGGCCCCTGCAAATCTTTCCGATCAACCACGCAACTTTCGTCCTGCACGGGAGCAACAAGACGATTTATGTGGACCCGGTGGGAGGCGGGAAAGCCTTTGGAGCGTTTCCCAAACCCGACCTGATCCTGGTGACCCATCTTCACGGGGACCATTTCAGTGCGGAAACCCTGGCGGCGGTGGTGGCTCCGACCACGAAGCTGGTGGCGCCGCCCTCGGTGGCGGAGCAGTTGCCCGCCGACTTGAAAGAACGAACCACGGTCCTGAAGAACGGCCAGTCCGGCGAGGTGGCAGGCGTGCGGATTGAAGCAATCGCGGCCTACAACACCACGCCCGAGCGGCTGAAATTCCATCCCAAAGGGCGGGATAACGGCTACGTGGCGACGCTGGGGGACAAACGGATTTACATCAGCGGGGACACGGAGGATATCCCGGAAATGCGGGCCTTGAAGAACATCGCGGCGGCGTTTCTCTGCATGAACCTGCCCTACACCATGACACCGGAGCAGGCGGCGAGCGCGGTGCGGGAGTTCAGGCCGGCGGTGGTGTATCCTTACCACTCGCGCGGAACGGACTTGGAATTGTTCAAATCGAAAGTGGGCAACGACAGCAGCGTCGAGGTGCGCCTTTTGAACTGGTACAAGTAGCTCACCGGGACTGGCGTTCGGCTTGCTCGAGCGATTCCTGGTAGAAGACTTTCACAGGGGCGCCGCCCATGGCAACGGCGCACCAGGCTGCTTCGTCCATCTCGGCGCGGCTGATGCCCAGCTCCTGCGCGCGGCGGTAGTGCGCGGCGAAGCAGCCGCTGCAGCGGCTCTGGATAACCAGGCTCAGGAGGATCAGTTCCTTGGTTTTTTCGTCCAGGGCCCCAGCGGCCTGCGCGGACCGCATGAACGCGCCGAAGGCACGCGGGATTTCGCTGGGGGCGGGGGCCTGGGCTTGAAAGAGGTCCGCGCAGCAACCCGGATCGTGCGCCACGGCTGGAACCGGGGACGCCGAGGTCTTCTGCTGCGCAGAAGGCGTGACCGAAGCGGGTTGGGAAGGGGGAGCGCCGCGCTTTGAAGCCAGGCGCAGAACGCCCTTGTCGGCTTTGGCGAGCCGGCCGATCTGGAACGCCTGGACCCCGCGGCGGCTTAGTTCGTTTTGCAGCGTTGGGAGCCGCTCGGGGGGGATCGCAATGATCAATCCGCCCGAGGTTTGCGCATCGCAGCCGAGACAAACCAAAGTGTCATCCACGCCGGGGCCGATCTCAAGGTCGCCTGAGATAAACTCGCGGTTGCGCTCGATGGCGCCCGAGATGACACCGTGCCGCAGAGCCTCGAGGACGCCCGGGAAAGCCGGGAGCGCCTCCGCCTCCAGTTCGGCCGCCAGTTGGTGGCTGCGACACAAGCGGAGCAGGTGGCCAAAGAGGCCGAAGCCGGTGACGTCCGTGCAGGCTGTGGCACGGGCGGCAATCATGGCTTGGGCGGCGGCGCGGTTCAGCTCGACCATGGACCGGGTAGCGGCGGCGAGGCCTTCCGGATGGTTGCGGCCGACCTGTTGCGCGAAGGCGAGGACGCCGGTGCCGAGAGGTTTGGTGAGCAGGAGGACGTCGCCGGGGGCGGGACGGTCCAGGGCGGCAGCCTGGGCGGGATCAATGGTGCCGGTGATGGCGAACCCGAGCTTGATTTCGTCGTCCTTGAGGCTGTGGCCGCCGATCAGGGCGACCCCCGCCTGGGCGAGGGTTTCCATGGCGCCGGCGAGCATGGCGTGAACGAGACTGAGATCGAGAGTCTCGGAGGGGAAGGCCAGGACGCTCAACGCCGTGCGGGGCTGGCCGCCCATGGCATAAACGTCGGACAGGCAGTTGGCGGCGCAGATCCGGCCAAAGGTCGTCGGATCGTCCACGCACGGCGTGAAGACGTCCACCGTTTGCACCAGATGCAGGCCCTCGGCCAGGCGGTAAATCGCCGCGTCATCGGCGGCGGCAAGACCGGAAACCACCGCGGGGTCCTCGACAGCAGGCAACCGCGCCAGGACTCCCTCGAGGTCCGCAGGCGGGATTTTCGAGGCGCACCCGGCATTGCGAACCCACTGGGTCAGCCTGATTTCGCCCGACGGGACCGGATCGGGCCGCTCACCGGCACAGGGACAGAGATTCTGCTCGCGGAAGACATCACAGGGGCAGGGCCGCCGCGGGTCGCAAATGCAATGGCCGAGTTGCAGGGAGCGTTCCATAACCCGGCGCCGCTTTTCGAGGTCAATTTTCATAATCTGCCCGTCGCGGATGGTTGATACCCCAAACCAGCCAGCCAGGCCATCTCGTTTTCGTGGTCACCGCCGGAGCGTTACAGGACAGCACGAATACTCTGAGGCAGGGACACGCCTTCCAGACGCACGGCGCAGGGCAGGCGCAAGGCGGGGACGCCGCGCGCCGCCGCCCCGAGTCATCTCCCCACAAAAATCCTTCTCCCTCCTCCGCGCGCGGAGGAGGGAGAAGGGGGTGGTGGCATCGCACAACCCTGTCTGTAGCACCCGCAACTCAACCACCATGCAAGCTCCAGAATAGCCCGTTGAAAAAGTAGCAGCGGACGTGAGTCCGCTCGATTCCCCGCTGTTGTTTGCGAGGAAAGTTTGAGCGGACTTACGTCCGCTGCTACCGAAAAGGACTTTTATAACAGGCTGGTAGGAGCGGCATGGCAGATCACCGAACAGGACAAAAGCGGGGTCCCGATGAATCGGAATGCTTCGCGATTCCGCAGCCGGCATGACAGCGCGGGGCTGTGGGCGTGCGGCTGAGTTGAGTGCGGTTTGGATTCATCACACCGATTGTGCGGGATGCCGGCGTTCTTTCCCCGGGGAAGGCTAATCCACTTTCACTGTGGCCGAGTAGGCGCGGCCATTTCGAAATCCAACAGCGAGTGTCCAATTCTCCAAGTTCTGCAATCGCCCGGGGAAAAGAAACGAACGCGCCGGATAGTCCTTCTGCGATGCCAGCATGTAATACATTGCAGGCTCACCATCAACGGGAGCGGAATAGCAGTCGGTGGTGCGGTTCTCTCCCTTCCCAAGGCCAACACCGATACCGATTCCGACCTTATTGTTGAGTCTGTCAATCTGAGTTCCGACGTCCTTGCCGGATTCTTGGGGGCTCAGGGAGGCAACAGAGAACTAGGACGGCCCGGCCACTGGCCCGCCTTGGTCCCGCTCCGACGCGGGGCTTGGGCGGACAGCCAGCGGCTCAGCCGCTCCATTTCCCGGTAAAAACGCACCCCCAGGTCGGGAGCGATTTCTGTGTAGTAGCGAACGGCCTCGGCAAACTCGGCGTCCGCTTCCGGATGGATCGCGTGTCTCACAGACCGGCGATCTTGCCAATTCGGGCCAGCGATTCGTCCACGGGAATGCCCTGCACCTTGCCGGTTTGGATCTCCTCGATACGCCGGTTGATCTCGCTTTTCCAGGCCGCTTCGATCTCCGGCTCGATGCCTCCATGTCGCTCCAGCAAGATGCGGTCAACCAACTCGGCCACAACGTCGGTGGGCAGTTGGCGGGTTTCCTCAACGATTTGTTCCAATGTCATTGGCACAGCTTGGAAGATACACGATTCAAGCTTGCAACTCAAAGTCCGATTTCGGGGCCTCCATGAGCACCGGCAAGGTCGAAGCCGAGGTCGGCCTGTTCGATGACGTGAACGCCTGGGAGACGATCCGCTCATGGTTCACCGAAAGCGAGCTGGTCTATTGGGGCTGGAACAAGGCCAAACTCCCCATCCTGCCCCTGGACCCGGACCAGCTTTGGGAGTATGACCCCTGCACTCCCCGCTACTACCTGGACCGGCACCGCGATCTGCCTCCTGAAGTCGCCGCCGTGGTCCACCAGACGGTTGCAGCCACTGCGGCTAAAGGGGCGTCATCCGCGTCAGCCCGGTGACCACCATCGCGCCGATCCGCGTCCGGCGGCGCAGGTGAACTCCCCTCTTGACCAGGGCGTCAAGAGGGTCGTTTAGCGTCACGCACCTCCAACCGCCCGTTGTCACCTCAGCAACAAGCGATTCCGGGCCTCTGCCTCTCAGGGGCTGCTCAGGTGGCGTCCCGCAGAGTAGCGCCGCCGCCCAGCACGACGGCAGCGGCCAGGATCATGACCGTCAGGGTCGCCCAAGTCGGGGCCAAACGGCCACCCCTTCTGCGCCTGGCCACCGGCCAGGGCTGTGCGGCAGGCTTGCCATATCCGACGTGGACCGAGCTTGTGCCGACCCACCGCAGACAGGGAGACCAGTCGCCGCCGTAGCTCAGCAGGGAAGACGGAGGGCCGATCAACTCCAGCACGGCCTGAGTGCCGCTGATTTCATTCACAAGGTTTGGCGGGACACCGGCGGGTTCGCTTCGGCAAGTTCCTTGATGAGTCGTCGGCAAAACCAAAGCGGGATGATCCCCAAAACTCCAAACGAGCAATCAATCAACCGCCAGCCGAACGGGATTCCGCGAACGCTCCCCATTACCAGCGCAAACGGCACAACAAGCGCACAGGCAATCATCCCAAACTCGACGACCCAAACATTGTTCACTGGGTCACGCCACGGCCCGATGAACGCGATGGCGATGACGAAGTGAGCGAACGCCAGCCAGTCCGTGCCGTAGGCAATAAACGGATACTTGGCATTAGTCGCAACCAGGGCGTCGCGCACCGTCAGCAACCATCCGAGAGAACCGGGTTGCCCCGCCTCGGCGTCAGCCCCGACGATCTGCGCGAGCAGTTTCAGTTCGGTTTCGAGCGGGATAGCCGTCGCGCCGCTGACGACCAGACACGCAATGAAAAACAGAAGCAGCGCACGCACACGGCCTAGCGTTGGAGGCACTCGCTTTCCGTGAGTCATTTGGCTTTCTCGAACACCAACGCTTGCCCTGAGTCGGGGTCGCCGATGATGTGGTGAAGCACGTGGGGTGGTTTATCGTTCAGGATCGGGAGCATGTCCCCGTAGTCGACCTGGTTTGTGCCGACTTTCACCCAGCGAACTCCAATCACCCAGAAGAACTGGTGTGGCCCAACGCCCCAAGTGCCTTCGCCATCAACAAAGGCAGCCCCGGCACCTAAACTCCCCAGTGCTGGCGCAGGATAGTTGACTGCCCTAAATGAACCATCTGCCTGTAAAGTCAGTTTGGTTGGCCTTGATTGGCTGCTGCCGGGTGAACCGGGTTGAAGTGTCCACTCACCAACAAACCATTGCTGGTTTGGCTTGGTTTTCGCGTAGTAGCCCGCGTAGGGGTCTCCCCCACAACCAGAGAGGAACGAGAGCATTAAAATGGTCGCTGCTGGCACGAACCATATTGCCCGGCCCAAGGCTGGGTTCAGACGGTGCATGTCAGTCAAAGCAGCAGTGGTTCTCTTGAAATGTAACGTCCTCTGTCCAGCGGAATGTTTGTATTCTCGTCGACATCCCGCCGCTTTGGAACCACTTGTTGATGTTCGGGGCGACGACGGTCTGATACCACTTGGTGTAGCCAAGCCACGGTGGCCTTGTGCCAGAAGCCGCTGTCGATTCGTTGTAAACGTAGAAGGAGAGCGTCGCCGTCCCTTGAGAACACCTGACGCCTGACGCAGTGATTTCAAGCTTGTAGGAGCCGAGAAAGCTCACAGCCTGGTTTCCCGTCATTCCCCCCGTTACCCATGTCGAGTAATCGTAGAGGTATTTCAAAACGCCTTGCCAGCCAGCCAACGAATATGGGTAGTTAGTCGTGTAGCTGCCGTTGTTGCAGGATTGGCAACGAAAGAAGATGCTCGTCTTCGTCTTGTCGATGGAGTCCTTAACGTGCCCGTGCTTTCGAAGTTCTTCGGTCATCCAATCACCAGCGACAAAGTCTCGTTGCTTAGGCCCATCCCCTGTCAGCCATTCCCAGCCGAGTTCATAGGGACCAATCGTCGAGTTGGGCGTGCTGGCTGCCAGCCCAAGCACATCTACCAAGTTGACGGGAGAGTTGCCGACAAAACCGTAAAGGTTGTGGCCGCCGTCCTCCTCGATAGGGTCCCGCGATGGCCACCTCCCGCCGCTTGGATCGTAATACCTGTAGCCGTAATAAAACAGCCCGGTCTCTTCGTCCTGATACTTGGTCGAGAAGCGGAAAGGATTGGCCCTGGCCGTCGGGCCGGTGGCGCGGAGGAGTTCGCCAAACGGCCCGTATTCGTATCGCG
>CAZVYG010000040.1:0-42570 GCA_964631605.1 uncultured Verrucomicrobiota bacterium | reverse complement strand
TCAAGGAGCAAAACGCCCAGTCCCCCGCCGGCCGCGTCGGCGCCGAGCCGGCGCCCCAGGGCCAGGAATTGCAGTACAACGTCCGCGCGCTGGGCCTGCTCAAGGACCCCCGCGAGTTTGAGGAAATCATCATCCGCGCGAACACCGACGGTTCGCAGGTGAAGATCAAGCACGTGGCGCGCGTGGAACTCGGCGCGCAGGCCTACGACCTGCGGGCCCGGTTGAACCAGTCCCCGGCGGGCGCGATCGGCATCTACCTCGCCCCCGGGGCCAACGCCATTGAAACGGCGGACAACGTGAGGAAAATCCTGGAAGACGCCAAAACGCGGTTTCCACCGGATATGGATTATGAGGTGACGCTTGACTCCACGTTGCCGATTAAAGCCTCGATCGAGGAGATTGTGCATACGCTGTTCGAGGCGGTGATCCTGGTGTTGTTCGTCGTCTATCTCTTTCTGCAAAGCTTTCGCGCCACCCTCATTCCGATGTGCACCGTGCCCGTCTCGCTGCTGGGGGCGTTTATCCTGTTCCCGGTGCTCGGCTTCAGTGTGAACGTGCTCACCATGATGGGGTTGGTGCTGGCCATCGGCATTGTGGTGGATGACGCCATCGTGGTCGTCGAAGCCGTGCAACACCATCTCGAGCACGGCCTGACCCCGGTGGAAGCCACGCGCCAGGCGATGAAGGAGGTGTCCGGACCGGTCGTGGCCATCGGTCTGGTGCTCTGCGCCGTGTTCGTCCCGGTGGCATTCATGGGGGGCGTGACCGGCCAGCTCTACAGCCAGTTTGCCCTCACCATTGCCGTCGCGGTGGCTTTCTCGGTCATCAACGCCTTGACGCTCAGCCCCGCGCTGGCGGCCATGTGGCTCCGGAAGCCCGCGCCCGGCCACGGCCCGGTGGCCGCCTTTTTCCGCGGCTTCAATCAGACCTTTGACCGGCTCAGCCAGCGGTACGGCCACCTCGTCGGAGGGCTGGCCCGCAAGGCGGCGCGCTCCATGTTGCTGCTGGTCGCGGTGGTCGCCGGCATCGGGCTGGTCGGCAAGTTCGTGCCCGGCGGTTTCATTCCCGATGAGGACAAGGGCTTTCTCTTCGTCTCCGTCCAACTCCCCGAAGGCGCTTCGCTCCAGCGCTCCGACGAAGTCCTCAAGCAGGTTGAAGACATCGTCTGCCACACGCCGGGGGTGCGCTCCGCCGTGGGGTTGGCTGGCTTCAACATCCTCAACTCGCTGAACTTCCCCAATTCGGCGATGATGTTCGTGGGCCTGGAGCCCTGGGGAAAACGCAAGTCCCCCGAGCTGCACGCCAGCGCCATCGCCCGCGAATGGACCAAGCGATTCGCAGCCATCCCCGCCGCGCACGCCATTGCGTTTGGCCCGCCCCCGCTGCCGGGCTACGGCAATGTGTCCGGATTTACCATGCAATTGCAGGACCGTTCCGGCGGTTCCGTCGAGCAGTTGGCGGGGCATCTCCAGCAGCTCCAGCAAGCGCTGGCCGAGCGCCCGGAGATTGCCCGCATCACCACCACCTTCAACCCCGCGATCCCCCAGGTGAAGGTCGAACTGGACCGCGAAAAGGCACGCATGCTGGGCGTGCCGGTGGACAGCGTGTTTCAGACGCTGCAAGCCTACCTGAGCGGACTCTACGTCAACGACTTCGTGCGTTTTGGCCGCGTCTTCAAGGTGTTCCTGCAGGCCGAACCCCAATTCACCAGTCAGCCCGCTGATATTGGCCAGTTCTATGTCCGGAACAACGGCGGCCAGATGGTGCCGCTGAGCACCTTGGCCAAGGTCAGCAAGATCTCCGGTCCGAACTTTGTCACCCGCTTCAACCTCTACAACGCTGCCGAAATCATGGGCGTGGCAGCTCCGGGCTACAGTTCCGGGCAGGCGATCAAAGCCATCGAGCAAGTCATGAAGACCCTGCCCAGCGAAGTTGGCTACGAGTGGTCCGGGCTGACGCTCCAGGAGAAGAAATCCGAAGGCCAGGCGGTGATCATCTTTGGCACCGCAGTGCTCTTCGTCTTCCTGCTGCTGGCGGCCCAGTATGAGAGCTGGGGGCTGCCGTTCGCCGTGCTCCTGGGCACGCCGACGGTCATCCTGGGCATGATGGTCGGCATGCTGGCGCGCGGCTTCGAGTTGAACGTCTATGCGCAGATCGGCCTCGTGATGCTCATCGGCCTGGCGGCTAAGAACGCGATTCTCATTGTCGAGTTCGCCAAAATGAAGCGGGACGAAGGGGTCGCCATTCTCGATGCGGCGGTGGAGGGATCACGGCTGCGACTGCGGCCCATCCTGATGACCTCTTTCGCCTTCATCCTGGGCTGCGTGCCGCTGATGCGGGCCACGGGCTCCGGCGCCGCCTCCCGCAGCACCTTGGGCACGGGCGTGGTGTTTGGCATGACCATCGCCACGGCCATCGGCCTGCTCATCATCCCGGTCTGCTATGTGTTCGTGCAGAAGCTCGTCGAGCGCGGCCGCACGCCGAAGTCAGCTTCCGCCACCGCGCCACCGGCGCCGTCACCGGAGAAAGGAGGAGGGCACTGATGAAAACGCTTTTTCAGCTTTCGCGCCAGCTCGGCCGGAGCGCGGACTTCAGCCCGCGTCACCTCCGCCCCAGCCCAAAGGTTCCTGGTTCACAGTCGTCCTCCTCCCCTCGTGGCCTCAAGCGCACGAACCTCCGCGCTCCCCGCTTCATGGGGTGCGCTCTCGTGTCTGGGCTCCTCGCCGCATTGGCCGGCTGCGCGGTGGGGCCGGACTACCAACGCCCCGCGCTGGACACGCCGTCAAGCTACCGTGCGGCGGCGACCGAAACCGCCAACCTCTCAGCCTCCAACTCTCTGGCCGACCTCGGCTGGTGGCGGATTCTGAAGGATCCGCAACTTCAGGCTTACATCGCACAAGCGCTGACCAGCAGTTGGGATATCCAGATCGCGGCCGCCCGGGTCTTGCAGGCTGAGGCGGCGGCGCGCGTGACGCGCTCGCAGTTGCTGCCCACGGTGGGCGCCGGCGCGGACTGGACTACGGCGCGCACGTCGCAAAACGGTCCGTCCGGCAATCGGCCCGACCCGCAACAGGAGTATGGGAGCCTTTACGGCACGATGGCTGGCTACGAACTTGACCTCTGGGGCCGCCTCCGCCGGGCCAACGAGGCCGCTCGCGCCCAACTGCTTGCCACCGCCGCCGCGCAACAGACGGTTCGCCAAACGCTCGTTTCCGAGGTCGCCACGGCTTATCTCACGCTCCTCGAGCTGGACTATGAATTGGAGATCGCCCAACGCACCTATGCCCTTCGGACCAACTCCCTGGCGCTGACGACCGCGCGCGAGGAGGGCGGCGTGGCTGCGATGCAGGACGTGCATCAGGCGCAGATTTTGGTCGCCACCGCGGAGGCTACCATCGCCGACACCCTTCGCCTCATTGAGCAGCAGGAAAATGAACTCAGCATTCTGCTGGGGCGCAATCCCGGCTCGCTGCCGCGCGGCGAAGGCTTCGCGCGGCAAAGCCTCGAACTCTCCGTTCCCCCCGGATTGCCCTCCGAACTGCTCGAGCGCCGGCCGGACATCCGCACGGCGGAACAACAACTCATCGCCGCCAACGCTGACGTCGGCCAGGCCAAGGCCGCGTTCTTTCCCAGGGTCACCCTCACCGGTCTCTATGGCTATCAGTCCCTCGCCCTGTCGGACCTGTTCAGCTCCCCCTCCCGCACCTGGCAGTTTGGGCCGACCGTTTCGCTGCCCTTGTTCACCGGCGGCGCCCTGCGCGGTAACTTGAAACTGGCCCAAGCCCGAGTCGCGGAAGCCGTGGCGCTGTACCAGAAGACGATCCAAACCTCCTTCCGCGAGGTGTCCGACAGCCTCATCGCCTACCGGCGCTCGCGGGAATTTCGCGCGCACCAGGAGGATCTGACCCAGGCCAATCGCCGCGCGGCTGATCTGGCCAACACCCGCTACGAAGGCGGCGTCACCAGCTACCTCGAGGTCCTCTACAACGAGCAGGAGTTGTTCAGTGCCGAGTTGAGGCTGGCCAAGGCCCGACTCAACGAGCTCCTGAGTGTGGTCCAACTTTACCGCGCCTTGGGCGGTGGTTGGCAGGCGCCCGGCCCGCAGGCCCAGGCCCAGGCCGCGAATCCCTGAACCCGCGGCGCAGGCGCTCCGCGACGAGACTTTCCTGAACAACCTCGGGAATACCACCGGCTTGGCCGAAGTCTCGGCTGCGCCGGGCGCCCGCGCCCAACGCTGCTGCCGCGCCCGCCTGCTCTGTTAGGCGCCTGGCTCGCCCCGGGGAGTTCGAAGAGAGGGGGGAGGCTTTTCGACCTTCGGACGCACTTGGACGATGCGCTGGTTCCATTCCTTCCAGCTCGCTTCCCAGGCTGGGCCGGCAAACGCTTCCCGCGCCTCGGGTAACATCGCCTCAAGGGCCTTGAGTTCCCGCACCGCGCCATTCCGGTCACCCCACTTCAAATAGGACTCGATCAGGTTCAGCCGGTTGTCGGGGTAGCCCGGGGCCAGTTCCACCGCCCGCTGCAGGTGATGCCGCGCCTTGCTGCGGCTGCCCACGCTGGCAATCGGCGGCGCGTCCCGGTAAAGCAGCCCAAGGGTGCGTTCCGGCCCGGCGTGGTTGAAGCCCGCATCCAGCTCGCACGCCCGCTTGAACAACGTCTCCATCTGGTCCACCAGTTTCAACGCCCCAATGCCCCGGGTCCGCGCCAGTTGGCCAAGATTCAGTCCGAGGTAATACAGGCCGGGCACGGAATTCGAGTCGCGGGCCAGCACCTGCCGCGCCGCCGCGATTCCCAACTCCGCCAACTCGGCCCGCTCGGTGTTGTTGGTGGCGTATTCCGCCAGGTCAAACGCGGCGCGCGCAAACTGCCACCCCGCCTCGAGGTCCTCTGGCTGCCGGACGTAACGCTCGCGGGCCTGCGCATACTCGCGTTGCACAAAGCCAGGCGCGTCCGTGCCGGCTGCTGAAAAGCACCCCAGGCAGGCGGCGGCCAGCAGCATCCCCGGCCCCCGAAGGAGGGCGCCCCGCCAACTCCACCTCTTCGAGGCTCGGCGAATGCAAGAGTGCCAGGAGCCGAACCCCGGTACCGCGCCTTTCGGACCTGGTTCCGCTCCGACCGGTCCCGTTGGGCTCGGCCGGACAACAAGGTCCGCGCTCCGAAGCGTCGGTTCGGGGCCATTTCGCGGGTCCCCGCCCCAATTAATGGTTGCACGCACGATATTCAAGTTTATAGTGTCCTTCAGTGAGATTGAACTGGAAAGCGTGGGCGTTGTTGCCTTTTTTTGCCTGGTTGGCTGCCGGCTGCGGCGGCTTCTCGGCAAGCCGCAGCTTCTCTCCCGCCTCCATTCTGCTGCCGGGCCTGCTCAAGGCTGAACCGCCCCCGGCGCCACCGGAAGCCGATTCGCCAGCCGGCGAAGCGCCGCGGCAAGTAGCCCGGCTTTGATTCCCGGTCCGCCGCGGCAACACCCTCGAGCACAGCCCCGCCAACAACCTATGCGATTTCCGCTTGCCCTGACGACCAAAATAGCGCGCCACATCATCAAGCACAAACTGAAGCGCACGCCCCGCTTTGCCCTCGTGCTCCAATTGGAGCCGCTTCACACCTGCAACCTCACCTGCACCGGCTGCGGCCGGATCCGCGAATACTCCACCAGCCTCAAGGATATGATGACCCTCGAGGATTGCCTGGCGGCGGCGGCCGAATGCGACGCCCCGATGGTCTCGGTTTGCGGCGGGGAACCGTTGATTTATCCCAAAATCGAGGAGTTGGTGGCCGGCCTCCTGCGGCAGGGACGCATCGTCTATATCTGCACCAACGGCGTGTTCATGCGCAAAAAGCTCAAGGATTACCTCGCCAGCATTTATTCCCCCCGCCAGGAAAAACTCCTCGCCGGCCTCCTGGCCGACAACCTGATCAACGACCAGGACCTCGCCGCCATCCGCCGCGGGAAAAGCGACGGCCGGCCGGTCATCGCCCCCACGCAGTGGCTTTATTGGAACGTCCATGTGGATGGCCTCGAATACACGCATGATTTGATCGTGGAACGCGAAGGCGTATTCAAGGAGTGCGTCGCGGCCATTCGCCTCGCCAAACGCCTCGGCTTCCAGGTCGCCACCAACACCACCGTTTACAAGGAAACCGATGTCCATGAACTCGAACAAATGTTCGAGTTCTTTTCCTCCCTCGAAGTGGACGGCCATACCATCTCCCCCGGCTATGACTACGACGCCGCCAAACAGGACATGGTTCGCCGCCTGGGCAGGCAACCCGAGGATTTCTTCCTCACCCGCGCCCTCACCCGCGAGAAGTTCGCCAAAATCCAGGACTGGGCTCAGCGATTCACGATCTTTGGCACCCCCGTTTACCAGGAGTTCCTCGCGGGCAAACGCGAATTGACCTGCACGGCCTGGGCCATCCCGACGCGCAACATCAAAGGCTGGAAGGCGCCCTGTTACCTCATGACGGACGGCCACTACACCCGCTATCAGGACATGCTCGACCAGGTGGACTGGAACCGCTACGGCGTGGTTAATGGCGTCGCGCGCGACTCGCGCTGCGAAAACTGCATGGTCCATTGCGGCTACGACCCCAGCGGCGCCCTCGGCACCAATTACCAGCCTGGCGACCATTGGAAAAACTTCAAATACAACTTCTCGCCCCGGCCCGCCCCCTCGAAAACCGGCCATCTCGTGCAGGCTTTCAACGGTTGCTCGATCGGCAAAGGCCACCTGGCCGAGGCGAACGCGGCCCTCAAAACGGGCCTGGCGGGCGCCAAGTCCGCCTTCCGGAATAATGGCAACGGCGGCCCCGAAGGCGGTTCGTGCGGCAACGGTGAAACCTCGCAGCGCGAGCTGTTGCTCGCCCGCCTCCGCCAAAACGGTTCCTCCCAATCCTAGGCTGCGGTTGCCTTGAGCGCGCTCTTTCTGGTTCCGCCCTCCTTTGACGGATTCGATGGTGGCGCCGGGTCCCGCTACCAGGCGCGGCGGGAGGTGACCAGTTTCTGGTATCCCACGTGGCTGGCCCAGCCCGCGGCCCTCGTCCCGGACAGCAAACTGCTGGACTGTCCGCCGCATCACCTCGGCCTGGCTGAATGCCTCCAACAGGCCAGACGTTTTGACCACGTCATCATCCATACTTCAACGCCGTCCTTGAGGAACGATTGCCGCGTGGCCGAGGCCATCAAGCAAAACCGCCCGGAAACCACCATCGGTTTCGTCGGCGCCCATGCCGCCGTGCTCCCGACCGAAACGCTCCAGGCCTCCCCCGCGATTGACTGGGTGGGACGCAGGGAATTCGATTTCACCTGCAAGGAGGTCGCCGAGGGCCGGCCCCTGGCCTCCGTCGCCGGCCTGTCCTACCGCGAACCCAACGGCCGCATCCACCACAATCCCGAGCGGGAACTCATCCCCGACCTGGACGCGCTGCCCTGGGTGGCCGACGTCTATCGCCGCGACCTGCGCATCGAAAACTACTTCATCGGTTACCTCCTCCATCCCTATCTCAGCCTCTACACCGGCCGCGGCTGCCCCGCCCAATGCACCTTCTGCCTTTGGCCCCAAACCATCGGCGGCCACAAATACCGCGCGCGGTCGGCCTCCAACGTGGCCGATGAAATGGCTTACCTGAAAAGGCTCTTTCCCGAGGTGAAGGAGTTCTTTTTCGACGACGACACTTTTACGGCAAACCTCCCGCGTGCGCGCGACATCGCCCGCCGCCTGGCCCCGCTGGGCCTCACTTGGAGCTGCAACAGCCGGGCCAACCTCGATTACGACACGGTGCGCTCCTTCCGCGATGCCGGTCTGCGCCTGCTCGTGGTCGGCTACGAAAGCGGCAACGAGCAAATCCTCAAGAATATCAAGAAAGGCGTCACGCTCGACGAGATGCGCCGATTCACCCAAGCCTGTCACCAGGCGGGCGTCAGCATCCACGGCACCTTTATCCTCGGCCTGCCCGTCGAGACGCGCGAAACCATCGAACAAACCATCCGCTTCGCACAGGAATTGGACCTCTTCAGTGTCCAAGTCAGCCTGGCGGCGCCCTATCCAGGCACCGAGCTGTTCGACATGGCCCGCCAAAATGGCTGGTTCACCACGCCGGACCAGACCGGTCTTGTTGAAGAAACCGGCTTCCAACAATGCGCCCTGGAATATCCCGGCTTGAGCAAGGAGGAGATTTTCGAGTCCGTGGACCGCTTTTACCGGGCCTATTATCTCCGCCCCAAGCCCATCCTCCGCATCCTCAAAACCATGCTCGAAGACAAGCAGGTTTTTGTCCGCCGCTGCCGCGAGGGCTTCGAGTTCTTTCGCAGCCTCCACGACCGCAGGCAAACTCCCGCCGCGGCTGCTTCCTCCCTTGGCGCGCACCCCAGTCGGCCAATCCCCTCCGGCCCAAAGTCCAACACCCCCTCTCAGGGCAGCAGCACCACCCGGTAATACCGCTGCGGCGCGCCCAACGCCGGCACCGACACCGTCAACGATGTCCCGGTGGCAACTTGATCCAGTCCGGACGAAATCCATTGAGCCGGCCCGAGGCTCTCGCTCTGCTCGACACCGTAGCGGTTCCCCGCCGTGGTGGTGAACGTCAATTCGAGGTTCTGGTGGTTGAGAGCGAACCGGGAAATGACCGGCGGCGGAGGCGGCGGAACAATGACGACCCTCACCACCTCCGACGTGACGGAATGATGGTTGGCATCCGTCGCCACGGCGGTGAGCGACCAGTTCCCGGGCGACGCATTGGTCCACAGAATCTCACGAGAACCGCTGCCGGCCGTGGCCAGCAGTGACCCATTGGCAAAGAAGCTGACGGAGCTGACGGGCGACGCCCCCGCCACCACCGCCGCCTGCACCGTGATCGGGCCGACCCCCCAAAGCGCCGCCCCGCTTGCCGGGGCGGTAATCGCCACCGCAGGGTTGGTCGAAGCTTCGAGTTTCACCAGCTCGATCCCGTTGGTCGCCCCCAAATTGCGACTGTACTGCCGAAGCATGGCGTTGTTCCAATGTTCGTGCACGCCTAGGCTGGAAAGGTTCGTGCCGTCCGGGCGGTAGGGCTTGCCCGAGGGCGGCTGGCCCGCCTGCGCCGCCTCGTGCAGATAATTATCGGCGTTGGCATTGTGACCGCTCGCCAGCCGGTCCCCGAATTCCGACCGCAGAAAGTCCAGGCCGACGGAATCAATCGCCACCGGATCGAGCGAAAGAAAATAACTCGCCGACCATCCCCCGCCAAACAGGTTGGTCCAGCCCGCGGTGGAAAAGTCCACGTAGGATTGCACCTCCAGCACCCCGTAGAGCCCCTCAATCATGAATAACAGTGTCTTCCCCCCCAGGGCCCGCGCCCCCAGCAAATCCACAAATGGACTGTAGGTCCCCATCGGCAGCTCCCAAACCTGCGCGTAGGTATGGTAAGGCTTGTCAATCGAACCGAAATGGTTTTTCCCCGTCAGGCTCACCCCGGCCCGCCAGTGGCCTTTGAGCAGCGCCATGTTGATCAGGTAGGTCGCCTGGAACACGCGCTCCGGAATGTTTCGCCCGCAGCCGGTGTTGTTGGTCGAGTAGTTCAAAGCGTTGGTATGCCACTCGGGCGGCTGCCGGCCGTTGCTGCCGTTGCCCTGCGAATCCACCCACACCACCCCCGGAAATTCCGCGTGACACGGAACATAAATCCGGTCCGGCACCACCCGCACGGCTTCATAGACCACAATGTTCTCCTGCGGCACACCCGCCTCGCGCACCAGTTGGCGCAACAGCGCCCGAACGGACTGGGGGGCGGCGTCAATGTGATTGTCCACGTCGCCATACCCGCTGTAGTTGTTGTTGCAGTTGACCTTCACCGCAAGGGTTTCGCCCGCCCGATAGCCCGCGTCCCCCCGCCCGTGCGTGGCGTTGAAATGCCGAAAAACCCGGTCCCACGCCGCGGCATTGTTGGTCGTGCCCGTCAACGCCTGCAGCGAAGCGGCCAGCATCCGGTCCACCGCCGCCTGCCTGACTCCCGTTTCGTCATCCCACCAGTGGCCTGACGTTCCGTCCCATGGAGTGGCATTCGTGTCGCGCATCCAAACCACACGCCCCGGAAAAATGCCCTTCGCGGTCCCCATCGGCGCATTGGGCGGGTCGCTCGGAGTCCAGGCGTTCTGCGGCCCTGACAGCGGGCCCGAAAGCCTGGCCACTTCGCCGGTTGCCAGCGCCATCAGCGCAAACAAACCCACCACCCCGCAAACGACGCCAACCGGCTGCAACGTCTTTCGCCACCGCGTCCACCTCACCCACGCCAGCAGGCCGCTCTTGACGCCCAGCAGCCAGATCACAAAGGCCGACGCCAGCGGAAACGCCGCCCGCTGGCAGGGATAGGTCGCCCGGATCGGCTTGGGCAACACCCGAACCAGGAACCACACCAGCGCCACCGCGCTTAGCAAAGGAAAGACCAACCGGGCCCAGGGCTGCCGCATTCGGCGCCCCGCCTCGCTCCGCCACGCGCCGGCCGCCCTCTTCCACCTCATGACAATCGCTTTCATTGGACTCCTCGCCTTCCACGCATTCTTAACAAGGCAGCCGGAAGTGGCATGCGGCTGCCAACCGGCTTGCCATCCCCCCGGATGGTTGAGTGGCGTTCGTCATGGTTTCATCATGCCCAAAGCGCGTCTTTCCGTCAACGAAAAACGCTCCGGCTTGGGGGGGGAAGCTTCAATGGAGGGCCTCCGGCTCTTCCCGCCCTGAAGCCGGCGCGCAAACCCCCGGCCCGGACCCGCCCCAAACCGCCGTGGCCTGACGCCGCCACCGTCGGCTCGACAAACGGCGCTTGAAAAAGCCCGGCCCCGCGCCAAAATGAGCGCCATGAAATTTACCGGAAATCTGTTTGTCCTCTTGACCGCCACCTGCGTTTTCACCACCGCCGCGCCAGCGGCCCAGCCCGCCCCGAGCGCCGAGCCTGCGCCCCCCGCCGCAACCGAGAAACGCGTCAACGCGGCAATCGTGCCCGCGCCGCGGGACGTTGACCGCGCCCGCCAGCGTTTCGAGGAACTCAACCAACGCGTCAAGGCTGCGCAAGGGCAGGTGGACCTGGTCTTCCTCGGCGATTCCATCACCCAGGGATGGGAAGGCAACGGCAAGGCCGTCTGGCAGCGCTATTATGCCCACCGCAAGGCGCTCAACCTCGGCATCGGCGGCGACCGCACCCAGCACGTCCTCTGGCGCCTGGAACATGGCAACCTCGACGGCATCAAACCCAAGGTCGTCGTCGTGATGATCGGCACCAACAACTCCAACCGCGACGACCACACCCCCGCCGAAATCCTCGAAGGCGTCACTGCGGTCGTGGACCTTCTCCGCGCCAAACTGCCCGAGACCCGGATTCTCCTCCTGTCCATCTTCCCGCGCGGGGCGACCTTCAACGATCAGCGCGGCAAGATTCTCCAGGTCAACCAGGCGCTGGCCAAACTGGACGACAATCGCACGGTGTTCTACCTGGATTTTGGCCACCGTCTCATCGAAAAGGATGGCAGCATTTCCAAGACCATCATGCCGGACTACCTCCACCTCTCCGAGCAGGGTTACCGCATTTGGGCCGAATCCATCGAACCCAAGCTCGCCGAGCTGCTGGGCGACCGCCCGGTGCCCGCGGGCGCTTAACGCGGCTGCTGCAACCGCGCCCGCACCAGCTCGGGCAGATACTTGAGCGGCACCGGCCCATGGGCCAGCACCGCTTCATGATACCGCCCGAGGTCAAACCGCTCCCCCATTTCGCGCTGGACCGCCTGTCGCAGCCGGTAGTGCGCCATCCGCCCCACAAAGTAGGTCGAGATCTGCACCGAGCTCTGCTTCGAGCGCAGAATCTTCAACCGGGCCTCACCCTCGGCTTGGTACGCCTGCTCGGTCAGAAACCGCAGCGCCTCGTCGTCCGTCATCCCGGCGCAATGCATTTTGTGGTCCAGGATGGCGTTCGCCACCGCTCGCAGGTAGAACTTGAGCTGGGTCAATCGCAGCTCCAGGCTCCCGTCGCCGTACCCCTGATCCAGCATCATCTGCTCGGTGTAAACCGCCCAGCCCTCCACAAACGGTCCCGAAGCCAGCACCCGCCGGATCGGCGACCGCTTCCGGTTGGCATACTCGAACTGCACGTAGTGCCCGGGGTAAGCCTCGTGAATCGTCAGAATCTGCAGCATCTGCCGGTTGTATTCCTCGAAGAAACTCTTCACCCGCGCCGCGTCCCAATCGCGCGGCGGCGGGCTCACCGCGTAATACCCGGTGGCTTTGGGGTCCAGCGGCGGCGGTGAATTCATATACGCCGTCGAGTTGCCGCGCTGAAACTCCGGCATTTCAATGATCCGGCAGGTGTCCGGCTCGGGCAACCGCAGAATGTCCGCCTCGCCAATGAATCGCTTGATGCGCCCCACCGTTTTCCGCACATCCTGAACCAGCCTCCCCGGCGTGCTGTGGTCCTCGGCAATCCGGCCCAGGACCAACTGAACCGTGGCGCGGCGCCCGGGCGGATCGTCCGGCGGCAGCACCTTCCCGGGAAACATGCCGCTCCAGAGCTGCCGCGCAATCACGTACATCTCCCGCTCGACCCGCGCAAACTCCCCCTCCGCTTCCTCGAGCACCTGATCCGCCGTCAGGCCGGCATCCATTTCGAACTCGAGCTTGCGCGCAAACTTCTCCCTCCCCAGCCGCCATTCGCCCCCCGCGCGCGGCAGCAGCTCCTCCTCCAGAAACCGCTGGTAATCCTTCAGGCAGTCTGCGACCTCCCGCGCCGCCGCCTTGAGCGCGGCCAGTTGCCGCGTCTTCCCCGCCAGCTCGAACACCCCGCCCTCGTAAAACGCAATCGCTCCACGGTTCTGCCGGATCGCCGTCTCCACCAACGCCCGCGGCGGGTTGCTCAGGTTCGCCCGGGCCGCGGCCACCACCTTCGGCATCTGCCGCATTCGCGCCAAACAATGGGCCACGTTCGTCTCCCGGGGCAGGGTGGACTGCGCCAGCAGCAAAAACACGCTGTCCGTGAGATACGGGTTATAGCTGCGAGGGTCCTCTTCGAACGGGCGCAGGTTCTCCGCCTGCCAGAGCGCCTGCGTCAGCTCGTGCCGCAGGATCTCAAAATCTATCTGCCGGTCGCGCGAGAGCTTTTGATAGTCAATCTCCCGCGGCAACGCCTCCAGCGTGCGGCGGTCCAAATCCATCCAACCCGCCCGGGCCGCCCCGGACAAATCCTCCAGCCAGGCGTCAAACCGATGATCCCCCAGCCGCGTGGCCCACAACGGCTGCTGCTGAAACCGGGCCTCGAGATAGCCCTGGAAAAACGCATCCAGCCGCGCGTCCATCTCTCCCGCCCCCCGCCCGTAACCCGCGGCAATCATCATTATCATCCATCCACAGGCAACACCGGCGTTCATTCGTCTCATGTTCAAAACACAGCATGCCCCACCTCCGCTGCCCACGGCAACTGCCAATCCTCGCACCCCCTCGCACCCCCTCGCCGGACGCACCGCAGCGGGCGGCGTCCCGACCAATGCCTGGCTCGAGGCGGCACAGGAACCTTTACTTCGCTGGCCCGGTGCGGCAGCTTGGTGGCACAGTGAAGACGGTCACACTTGCCCAAATGCCCGGCACGACACCTCAGGTGTCATCCTTGCTCCCGGAGACAGATTTACGATGATCAAGCCTATCCTGAACTTGTGGACCCTCGCGCTCGCGGCGGCAGCCGTTGGAATCGGCGTTCTGCCCGCCACCGCCGCCCAATCCCGGCCCAATATCGTTTTCATGATTGCCGACGACCTGGGCTACGGTGACCTGGGCTGTTACGGGCAGAAAAAAATCCGCACGCCAAACCTTGACCGCCTGGCCGCCGAGGGCATGCGCTTCACGGCGCATTACTCGGGGCACAATGTCTGCGCCCCGTCACGCTGCGTCCTGATGACCGGCAAACATCCCGGGCACGCCTACATTCGCGACAACCGGGGCGGCCTGGCCGGCGCCGAAGGACAGGAGCCGGTCCCCGCCGGCGAGTTGCGCCTGCCGCTCGGGCTCAAGGCTGCGGGCTACACCCTGGGCGGATTCGGCAAATGGGGGCTCGGTCCCGTGGGCAGCACCGGCGACCCGCTCCGCCAGGGATTCGACCGGTTCTACGGCTTCAACTGCCAGGCGGTGGCCCACAATCACTATCCCACCCACCTCTGGGACAACGACCAGCGGGTCGAGCTTCGCAACCCGAAGTTTGCCGCTCATCAAAAACTGCCGGCCGGCGCCGATCCCAACGACCCCGCCTCCTATGCGCAGTTCCGTGGCAAAGATTACGCGCCCGACCTCATCACCGAGCAGGCTTTGCGTTTCCTGCGCGAGAATCGCAACCGGCCATTTTTCCTTTACTACCCGACCACCGTCCCGCACCTCGCCTTGCAGGTCCCCGACGATTCGCTCGCCGAATATGCCGGCCGGTTTCCCGAAGAACCTTACGACGGCAGCCGCGGCTACCTCCCGCACCCCACGCCGCGCGCCGCCTACGCCGCCATGGTCACTCGAATGGACCGGGAAGTGGGCCGGATCATGGCCCTGGTGAAGGAACTCGAGCTGGACGAGCGCACCCTCTTCGTTTTCACCAGCGATAATGGCCCCCTCTTCAACCGCCTCGGCGGAACCGACGCCGATTTCTTCAACAGCGCGGGCGGCCTGCGCGGGCGCAAGGGCTCCTACTATGAAGGCGGCTTCCGCGTCCCCTGCATCGTCCGGTGGAAGGGGCGCATCGCCCCGGGCGCCACCACCGACCGCGTCACCGGTTTCGAGGATTGGCTGCCCACCCTGTTGGAACTGGCGGGAGCGGCGCAACACATTCCCGCCGCCATTGACGGCATCAGCTTTGCGCCAACGCTCCTCGGCCAGAGCCAGCCGCCGCGTCCGTTCCTCTATCGCGAATCCCCCGGTTATGGCGGCCAGCAATGCGTCCGCGCCGGCGAGTGGAAGGCGGTCCGCCAGAACCTCAATCCGCCGCCGCGCCAAAAACAGGTGCCCCCCGTCCAGACCGAACTCTACCATCTCGAAAACGACCCCTTCGAGACCAACAATGTCGCCGCCCAGCACCCCGAGGTTCTCACCCGACTTGAACGAATTCTCCAAGAGCAGCATCAACCCTCCAAACTGTTCCCCATCCGCGCCCTGGACGGCGGCGCGGGCGCGGAGCAACAGGCCGCGGCCGCGGCCAACGAATCCTGCGCCCAGCCGTCCCCCGAGGAGATGGCAAAAGCCGCCGGAGTCAAGTTGCCCCGGTTGCCCTGGCACCTGGCCAACATCTGGTGGGAATTCGAAAGCCCCGCTGCCAATTTTGAGACCCTCGAGGTGGATGTGACCATTGACCGCGACGTGCCCGACACCTACAACCTTTACATTGCTCCCGTGGGCCTGGGGCGCTTGAACAACAAAGACTTCTACGGCGGCCTGCAATCCAACATCAACGGCTGGCGCAACGCCGAAGACCGCACGCGCGTGCATCCCGGCAAGGGCGCCATCTTCTCCCGCTGGTCCAGCGACAAGAAAACGCCCATCGGCCTGGAACACGTCCGGGTGGCGGGCGAAGATTGCCTGGTGGAAAGCGCCGGTTACGAAGGCGAGTTCGCCAGCGTGCGCCGCCCGTTTGCCTGGACGCGCGGCACTTACACCTACCGCATAGCCAAAGACAAAACCGAACTGCGTGACGGCCAGACCAACACCTGGTTCACCTGCAGCGTCAAGGACCCGGCCGGCGTGGTGCATCCCATCGGCAGCCTGCGGTTCGAAGGCGATTCGTTTGAGTTCTGGGCGCGCCACTCCGCGTTCGTCGAGGTGTACAGCACCGCCAAAATCCCCCGCTCGGGCATTCCGAAGGTCAACGTCACCTTTGGCTATCCGCGCCTGAATGGCCAGCCGCCCCCTCTCAAACGCGCCCACGCGTACTACCCGAGCAAGACCGGCCCCGCCGCCCCCGATTGTGCCTGGGTGAAAGCCGACGGCGGCAGCGTCCGGGTCGAGGTCGGCCCGATCTTCGAGCGGGATGAGGCCCGCCGCCGCCACGACCTGCCCCTCGAACCTCCCAAAGTGGCCGCCGCCGAACCTGAAACCCGCCCCGGAAGCTGAGCCGGAACCGGGGTCGGGAGGATAAGCAGGCTGATGCCAGGAGACTGGAGCCCTGTTCCAACGAATGTCTCTTCAGCCCCAGCCTTCAGGCGCGCTCGAATGATTTCCGAACCTCGTATCCGCTCGGGCGGGCGCATTGACTTGCTTGCGGGTGAGGATACGCGCACCGTTGCCCTGAGGCGTACGACCCACCGGCCTACGGCGGTGTCATCGTGATGTTATCCACGCTGGTATCATCCGTGCCGGTGTGCCACTCCGTGTAAATATAGAGGCCAGCGAGGTTCCTCAGGACGGTTTTGAAATCGTCCTGGGTGGCGGCCTTGCCCGATCCGCTGACTTTCCACCCGCTCTCCGAAAGGGGGACCGTCATGCGCTGCCACGCGTTCACGGCGGGCGACGCCGTATCGTAATAGAGCGAACTTGTGCCGCCGTTCAATACAACGGCGGGGTAAACGACGCCGTCGGTATAACGCAGGAAGATGTCGTAAGCCAGGCGTCCCCCATAGAAGGCCAGGCGGTTGCGCGCGGTACGGCAGGGGGAGCCTTTGTTTTGTGTATCGAGGCTCAGCCGGGTGGGGAGCCGCGGGCCGCGTCAGGGTTGAAGCCGGCCTCAAAACCGGCCACTATCCTCCCGCGATGCGCATCGTCCATCTGAGCACAACCGACCTTGAGGGCGGAGCCGCCCGCGCCGCCTGGCGTTTGCACCAGGCGCTGCTGCGGGCCGGGGAGGAGTCGCTCATGTTGGTGCGCCGCAAGACCTCCACCTCACCCACAGTCCACCCGGCGCCGGAGAAGCAGGACGATGCCTGTCTTTGGGCCTACATCTTGCAGACCCGCTGCCTCGACCGGAACCGGACGCCGCTGTCCAACACCTGGTTCTCGCTGGGCTGGCCGGGCCAGGACTTGTCGCAACATGACCTCCTGCGCGAGGCAGACATCCTCCATCTGCACTGGGTCTCGGATTTCCAATCCCCGGCTTCTCTGGCCCGGCTTCAGCTCCTGGGCAAACCGCTGGTCTGGACTTTGCACGATCAGCGCGCCTTCACCGGCGGCTGCCATTTCTCCGCCGGCTGCGACGGTTATCGGCGCGATTGCACAGCCTGCCCGCAATTGGCTTCCGATCCTTGCGGCCTGCCCGCCGCGAACCTTCGGGCCCAGCGGGCGCTTTGGTCGCCGGGCGCTTTCACGCTGGTTTGCCCGAGCCGTTGGATGGCGGACTGCGCCCGCCATAGCGCCTTGTTCTCCTCCTCGCGGATCGCAGTCATTCCAAACGGGATCGAACCCGCGCTCTTTCGGGATTTGCCTCAGGAGGAGGCTCGCGCCGCACTCGGCCTGCCTCCTGCGGGTTTCAACCTGTTGTTCGGGTCCGACTACGGCGGCGAGCAGCGCAAGGGCTGGTCGGAACTGGCGGCGGCCCTCGAGCTTTGCGCCCAGGCGCCGCTCGGCCGCCAACTGCTGCGGGAGCGCCGGCTTCGCCTGCTCTGTTTTGGCCGGCCCGACCAGCGACTTGACCAACTGCCCATCCCGGTCCATCCCTTTGGGCTGGTCCATTCGGACGAGACCATCAACCGCATCTATGCCGCCGCCGACTTGTTCCTGATGCCCTCGACCGAAGACAACCTGCCCAACACCGTCCTCGAAGCCATGGGTTCCGGAACCCCTGTCGCCGCGTTCAGAATTGGAGGCGTGCCGGACATGGTCATCGAGGGGGAGACCGGCCGCATGGCTGCGAGCGTGGACCCCGCTGAGTTGGCCCAGGTTATTCTGTCGCTGCTGGGCGAGCCGGCGCTATTGCAGGAAATGCGGCCCCGCTGCCGCGCGCGCGTCCTCGAGCATTTCACGGCCGAGCGCCAGGCCGCGCGTTGCCGGGCGCTTTACCGCGAGCTGCTCGACCCGGCCCTCCAGCCTCGGGCCACCGCATCCCCGATTCCAGCTTCCGCCTCCGCTTCCGCCCCGCTCGCCTCGCTTTTGCGCTGCCTGCTGGGCCAGGCCTTTGCCGGTGCGGAGGATGTCCTCCCCCCCGCCCAGACGCCCGGGCCGCGCGAGGCCGCCCGTCGCACGCGATTCCACCAGTTTATGCGCCAGGCGCTCCTCGACACTTCGCGTCCGCTCGAAGACCAGCTCGAAGCGGCGTCCGGCCTCTTGCGCGGCCGCCCCCTCTGGCGCACCCGCCTCCAACAACACCTCCGCCGCCGGCTCCAGCGGTCCGCCGGACGGCACGAAAGTCAATCGCCTTTCACGGGCTGAAGGCCTGCTTGCCACCGCACTGACTCCCCATGTCCTCGAACATTCTGCCGATTGGCGCGCTCCTCCCCACCCTTAACGCGCGCGAGACGATCGCCGCGCACCTGGCCGGCGCCCAGGCCTGGCTCCCGCTGGTCCGCGAAGTGGTGGTGGTGGACAGCTATTCCGAGGACGGCACGCTGGATTATTTGAAACAGCACCTTCGCCATCCCAATGTCAGGTTCCTCAGCCATCCGCGCGGCCTGTACCAATCCTGGAACTTCGGCTTGCAGCAGCTCACCGCCCCCTACGCCTACATCGCGACGGTCGGCGATCACATCACTCCCGACGGCCTCCAGCATCTGGTCGCGGTCGCCCGCGAACTCGAAGCCGAGGTCGTCCTCAGCCGGCCCGAGCTGTTCGACCTCGAGGGCCGGCGCATCCTCCAGCCCAGCAACTGGCCCATTCATCGCCTCCTCCAGGATTGCCCCCTGGACAAACCCCGGCGGCTCGAACCCTGGCAGCTCTACCTGCTGGCCTGCCTGGACATCCCCCGCGGCATTCTCGGCAGCTCCGCCAGCAACCTCTACCGCACCGAGGCTGTGCTCCGGTCCGGCGGCTTTCCGACCGGCTACGGCCACGCGGGCGACACCGCCTGGGCGATTGCCAACGCCTTCCAGACGGTGGTGGCGGTCACTCCCCGCGTCTTTTCCCGATTTGTGGTCCACCCCAACGCCGCGACGGGGATGGACCCCGCCCGTTTTCGGGAGCTGCTCGCCAACTTATTTGACCTTGCCGAGCGAAGCGGCAGCCTCGCCCGCGCCCAAATCGCCGCGGACGATCCGGCGGCCCAATGGCTTGGCTTCATAACCTCCTTCCCTCGCCAGGCCCGGCGGCTGCGGGAGTGCCAGGAAGCCTACAACAACGTGCGGCGCTCGCTTCGACCCTGGCCCTGGATTTTCAGCCGCGCCGCCTGGCGCGCCCGCGCCGGTCGGAACCGCGAGCGCCGACGCTTGCTCGAGCTGGCCGCCCAACTGGCCGCCGCCGCCCCCCCCAGGCCGGACGCCTGGGACCGCGCCCTGCTATCCCACCTGTCCCAGACCCTGCGAGAGCTCTGCTGAGCCCGCCAACGGCGCAAGGCCCCGCCTTCATACCGCCAACTTTCCTTTTGACGTACGGGGCCGCTCTCTGCAGGCTTCGACCCGTGCCTATGAACTCTCGCGAACGAGTCCTCGCCGCCTTGAACCATCAGGAACCCGACCGCATCCCCATTGACCTCTCCGGACACCGCTCCTCGGGCATCGCCGCCATGGCCTACGCCCGGCTGCGCGATTACCTCGGCTTGCCCAAGCGACCCATTCGCGTGTACGACCCCGTGCAGCAGCTTGCCATTGTGGACGAGGACGTCCTCAAACGTTTCCGCGTGGACACCATCGAACTGGGCCGCGCGTTTGCGCTCGAAGACAAATACTGGACTGACTGGGTCCTGCCCGACGGCACGCCCTGCCTCATGCCGGTTTGGGCCAAACCCGAGCGCCGGAACGGGACGTGGGTGTTGCGCTCGGCCCGCACGGGCGCGGTGATCGCCCAAATGCCCGAGGGGGTGTGGTATTTCGAACAAACACTCTATCCCTTCGCCGAGCGCGAGGACCTGGACCACCTCGAAGACTATCTGAGCGAATCCATGTGGACCGCGGTCGCCTCACCTCCGGGGCCGATCACAGCCGGGCCGGACGGGCCCCAACTGCTGGCCGAGGGAGCGCGCCGCCTTCGGCGGCAAACCGACCGGGCCATTATTGGATTGTTTGGTGGGAACCTGCTCGAGTTCGGCCAGTTCCTGTTCCGCAACGACGTCTTCTTCATGCTGCTGGCCGGCGAGCCCGAGCGCGCCCACCGGTTCCTGGACCGCTTGATGCAAATGCACCTCCGCAACCTCGACCAGTACCTGGCCAGTGTCGGCCAGCACCTTGACATCATCCTCTTTGGCGATGACCTCGGCATGCAGTTGGGACCCCAGGTTTCCCCCGCCATGTATCGCGAGTTTTTCCAGCCGCGCGAGCGCCAGATGTGGAGCCTTGTCAAGAGCCGGGCGCCTCATCTGAAGGTCATGCTGCACTGCTGCGGCGGGGTTCGGGAGCTCCTCCCAGGCCTCATCGAAGCCGGGCTTGACGCCATCAACCCCGTGCAGATCACCTGCAAGGGAATGGACGCCGCCGGCCTGAAGCGCGACTTTGGCTCGCGTCTCACTTTCTGGGGCGGCGGCTGCGACACGCGCGAGATTCTCAGCAAGGCCGGCCCGGCCCAGGTCCGCGACCATGTCCGGCGCCAAATGGATATCTGGCGCCCGGGCGGCGGCTACGTCTTCCAGCAGGTTCACAACATCCTGGCCGATGTCCCGCCCGAAAACATTGTGGCCATGCTGGATGCCGTGGAATGAACCGCCACCGACCGCGCCGCCCGGCTCGATGAGCCGCGCTTGCGAACCACTCACGCCACCCCACCTTTATGCACGGCACTCTCGAACCCGCCGCCAGCCTCGCCTCCTCCCGCCAAAGCGGCGGAAAGGGCATCCTTCTCCTCAGCGCCCTCGTCGCCGCCCTGGGCTCGTTTCTGTTCGGGTTCGACACCGCGGTGATTTCCGGCACCACCGAGTCCCTCGAACAGGTCTTTTCGCTCAGCAAATTCTGGCTCGGATTCACTGTCTCGAGCGCGTTGATCGGCACCATGGTCGGCTCCCTCTTGGCCGGCAGGCCGGCCGACCTTTGGGGACGCCGCCCCGTGCTCGCCGCCCTGGCGGTAACGTTCCTGGTCTCGGCGGCGGGCTGCGCGCTGGCGTGGAACTGGCATGCGCTGCTGTTTTTTCGGTGGCTCGGCGGTGTGGCTGTCGGCGGGGCATCGGTGGTTTGCCCCATGTACATCACCGAGATTGCGCCCGCGCGAAAGCGGGGCCTGCTGGTGGCCGTCAGCCAATTGAACATTGTGGTGGGTATTCTGGCGGCTTACCTGTCCAACTACCTGGTCGCCCGGCTGATAGGCGCCGAGATGGCGTCCGCCTGGCGCTGGATGTTCGGCGTCATGGGCCTGCCGGCGCTGGCGTTTATGATCACCGCGGCTTTGATTCCCGAAAGCCCGCGCTGGCTGGTCAAACAGGGGCTGCGCCCCCGGGCCGAGCAGGTGCTGGCCCGCTTCGGACACGAGGACCCGGCCCGGGAAGCCGCCGAAATCGAGGAATCGCTTAAGGCCGAAGGCGCCACGCACACCACGGGTTTTGCCGGGCTCCTGGGAATGGCCATTCTGGCGCAGGTGTTCGCCGTGTTGGTGTTGTATAACGCGAACCGAATTCTTTTGGCGGGGGTGCTGGCCCTGCTGGCGGGCGGCTTCCTCGGCCTGCTCTGGCAGTTCCCGCGCAAACACCTCAAAGTGCTCCTGTTGGCCTGCATGGTCGGCGCTTTCAACCAGCTCGACGGCATCAACGCCGTCATCTATTACACCACCGACATCTTCCGCATGGCCGGCGCCGACAAGACCAGCGCCCTGATGCAATCGGTTATCGTCGGGCTCACGAACCTCGTGTTGACCCTCGCCGCCATGGCGGTCATTGACCGCGTGGGCCGCAAGGCGCTCCTGCTCATCGGCTCGGTGACGTTTGTGATGTCGCATACGCTGGCCGCCTGGGTCTTTGCAACTCACGCCCAGGGCTGGATCGTCATCCTGGCCATGATGGGCGTCGTCGGCTCTCACGCCTTTTCCCAGGGCGCCGTCGTCTGGGTGATCATTAATGAACTGTTGCCCAACGTCGTGCGCGCGGCCGGCTCCGCCATTGTCTGCTTTCTGATCTGGGTGCTCTGCGCCTGTGTAAGCTGGACTTTCCCTGTGGTCGCCGCCGCTTCGGGCGCCTATGCCTTCGGCTTCTTCGCCGTCATGATGGTGCTCCAGTTCGTCCTCGTGCTCAAATATCTCCCCGAAACCAAGGGCATCTCCCTCGAGCAACTCCAGAAACGGCTGGGAACCGACCGGCCCTAGCCCCGCCCCTCCAACCGCCGAGCCGCAAAGCCGCGCGGAGTTTCGTATTCGGCGCCGGCTGTGTCGGCGAACCCTGATCAACCCCAAAAAGCGCGGCTTGCCGCAGCATTCCCAGCCGGTATGCTGACTTAAGCTGTGAATATCTTGAACTCTTGCATCCACCGTCACTGGTTCTTCAGAGCCACCCTCCTCGCGGCCGTTCTCACCCTGGCCTGCAACGCCCCCGCCCAAAGCCGGACCCGAACCGAGCTCACCTTTCCCGACCTGCCCGGCCTGGTGACACTCCGGGCCGATTTCCACTCCCACACCATCTTTTCCGACGGGCGCGTCTGGCCCACTGTTCGTGTCGAGGAAGCCTGGCGCACCGGGCTGGACGTCATCGCGCTCACGGACCACATCGAGTACGTCCCCCACAAAGCGGATGTGCCGGTCAATTATCAGCGCCCGTGGGAAATTGCCCAGGCCAGCGCCGAACCGCTGGGCATCATTGCCGTCCGCGGCGCCGAAATCACTCGCGGCGAACCCCCCGGCCACTTGGTCGCCCTCTTCCTGACCAACGTCACCGCCTTGGACCAAAAAGACAACCGCGTCGCCACCCGCAACGCCGCCGAGCAAGGGGGCTTCCTCTTCTGGGCGCATCCGGGATGGAAACAGCCCGACCGCAAATCCGTCTGGTACGCCGAGCAGGGCGAGTTCCTCAGCAACGGCTGGCTCCATGGCATCGAAGTCGTCAACGGCGATTCCTACGACCCCATCGCACACCAGTGGTGCCTCGATAAAAAACTCACCATGGTCGGCAATTCCGACATCCATGACCCCATCGCTTTCGAGTACTCCGGCGCCCCGGGCGATCTGC
The DNA here is from genome assembly GCA_964631605.1 of uncultured Verrucomicrobiota bacterium. Taxonomy (GTDB): domain Bacteria; phylum Verrucomicrobiota; class Verrucomicrobiia; order Limisphaerales; family UBA8199; genus JARKQH01. Next base: position 19,380 of record CAZVYG010000040.1, on the reverse strand, counting down.
GGCCCGTCACCCTCGTCTTTGCCAAAGCGCGCACCCCCGAAGCTGTCCGCGAAGCCTTGTTCGAACGCCGTACGGCGGTGTTCAGTCGCGGCCAACTGTACGGCGAAGCCCGGTTTTTGGAACCCCTCTTCCAAGGCTCCCTCGAAATCGTAGGCCCCGAAATCCGCATCCCGCGCAACGGCCGCGCGCTGCTGCAAATCCGCAACCGCGCCCCGCTGGATTTCGACCTGCGCCTCAACCCGAAACTTCCCGAACTGGACGTGGAGAGCAAGGCGGTCCTGGTTTCAGGGAAGGTCTCGCTGGTGCAGGTCCGGTGCGTCTCCGACCGGGTGACCGGCCAACAGGAGGTGGTTTTGCCCTGCAAAGTCCTGAACCTGCAGGTGGCCCCGAACCGGCCTCTCACCACCGGCCTGCGGCTCAAAGTCAACTACGACCGCGGCCTTTAAACCGGTTCCCCGCGGCGCCTGGCAGGCCGCCGCCGCCTTCGTGTAGCGCAGAATCTCGTTGCCCCGCGCCGCCGGATGCCTTAGGCTGCCCACCGTGGTGCTTGTGGTAACAACGACGACGATTTAGCGTTTCTCCCCCGCCGGGAGAAACGCCAACGCCTCCGCATGCCCCGGCGAGGCGTTTTTGTTTACACCCATTTTCCTATGGATCAGCAACCTCAAAATCAAGCCGAGCGCAAGTCACTCGACGATCGAAACCGCATGTCGGAACTGGAGCGGCTGCGCCACTCCTGCGCCCACGTCATGGCCACCGCCATCCTCCGCCTTTGGCCCGAAGCCCAGTTCGCCGCCGGCCCGCCCGTCGAAAATGGCTTTTACTACGATGTGGACCTCCCGCATCGGATTTCACCGGAGGATTTCCCCCGCATCGAGGAGGAGATGAAAAAGGAAATCAAGGCCAACCACGTCTTCGAGAAAATCGTGGTCACCCGCGAGCAGGCCATTCGGGACGCCCAAAGCGGGCGGCTGGGCGCCCTGAGCGAGCGGCCGGGCAACCCCAGCAAATTCAAACTCGGGAATCTTGAAGACATCCCGGAAGGCGAACCGATCTCCTATTACCGGAACGGCGACTTCATTGACCTGTGCGCCGGCCCCCACGTGATGCGCACCGGCAACATCGGCGCGTTCAAACTCACCAGCGTTGCCAGCGCCTATTACAAAGGCGACGAGCGCAACCCCCAGCTCCAGCGCATCTACGGCACCGCCTTCAAAACCAGGGCCGAGCTTGAAGCGTACTTCAAAATGCTCGAGGAGGCCAAAAAACGGGACCATCGCAAGCTCGGCGCCGAGATGGGCCTTTTTGTGATTGACACCGAATATGTCGGCCCCGGCATGCCGCTCTGGCTCCCCAAAGGCACCGTCCTCGCCGAGGAGCTCGAACAATTGGCCAAGGAAACCGAGTTCGCCGCCGGCTACCTCCGCGTGCGCACCCCCCACCTCGCCCGCGAGAAAATGTACACCACCTCGGGCCACCTGCCCTATTACGCCGAAAGCATGTTCCCCCCCATGGAGCTCAAGGAGGCGCCCGGCGCCGAAGTGGCGGACCGCTACTTCCTCAAGGCCATGAACTGCCCGCATCATCACCGGATTTTTGCCGCCGAGCCGCGCAGTTACCGCGACCTGCCCCTCCGCCTGGCCGAATACGGCTGTTGCTACCGCTATGAACAGTCCGGCGAGCTCTTCGGGTTGATGCGCGTGCGCTCCCTCAACATGAACGACGCGCACATCTATTGCACCGCCGAACAGTTCGCCGCCGAGTTTAATGCCGTAAACGAGATGTACCTCAAATACTTCAAGATTTTCGGCATCGAGAAATACGTCATGCGCTTCAGCACCCACGACCCCGCCCGCCTCGGCCAGAAGTTCGTGGACGAACCGGTGTTGTGGAAACAGACCGAGGACATGGTCCGCCGCGTGCTGCAGGAGTCCGGCATCAACTATGTCGAAGTGCCCAACGAGGCCGCCTTCTACGGGCCCAAGATTGACGTGCAGGTCTGGAGCGTCATTGGCCGCGAATTCACCCTCGCCACCAACCAGGTGGATTTCGCCGTGCCCAAACGCTTCGGCCTGGTTTACCGCGACCGCGACAACACCGACAAAACCCCGCTTTGCATCCATCGCGCCCCGCTGGGCACGCACGAGCGCTTCATCGGCTTCCTCATCGAGCATTACGGCGGCAACTTCCCCCTCTGGCTCGCCCCTGAGCAGGTTCGCGTCCTGACCGTCGGCGAAGAAGAGGCCCTCCTCCGCTACGCCCAATCCATCATCCAGCAGCTCCGCGACGGCGGCATCCGCGCCGCCGGCGATTTCTCCAGCGACAAAATCAACGGCAAGATTCAACGCGCCGAGCAGGCGCGCGTCCATACCATGCTTGTCGTCGGCCCGCGCGATCTGCAGGCCGGCGCCGTCAGCGTCCGCGTCCACGGCCAGGGCAGCCTCGGCGCCCGCCCCAAAGACCAGGCGCTGGCTGAAATCCTCGAACGCGACCGCACCCGCGCGCCTTAAACTGCGCGCCTTAAGCGTGGACAGGCAGGTCCCGAGTCTGGCAGAGTTCACTGTGCCCACGTGAAAGCGGAACGGGCTTCGCGTATGACTTGGCGGCCGCGCCACCGTTCGCGCCACCCGCCAGTCAAGCCGTGGCTTCCGTTCCGCCCAACAACAGGCTCGAATGAACACGAAACGACCTCTTTCAACGTTCTCGGCACCCGCCCTGTTCCTGGCCGTGTGCGCGGCAGTGCTCGGCCCCGTAACGCCGCTTGCCGCCGATAACGCCCCCCTCCCCCCCGGCGTCATCATCAACCACAGCCCCCCAAGCACCGGTCTCTATATCGGTTCCCCCAGCCTCGCCATCCTCAGCGAGGGCCATTACCTCGCCTCCCACGACTTTTTCGGCCCCAACAGCCTCGAACACGAATGCCCAACGGTGGCCCTGTTTCGCTCGACGGACCGCGGCCAGACCTGGCAGCCGGTCACCCGCCTGCGCTGCCTCTTTTGGAATGGCCTCTTCACCCACCGCGGCGCCGTTTATCTGATGGGCGCCGTCAAGCATCATGGCCGCATCGTCATCCGGCGCTCGCGCGATGCGGGCCTGACTTGGAGCGAACCGCGCGACGCGCAAACCGGCCTGCTCGCCGAGGGCCAATACCACACCGCGCCCGTGCCGGTCATCGAGCACGCCGGACGCCTTTGGCGGGCGTTCGAGAATGCCTCGGGCGGCGCCAAATGGGGTGAACGCTACCAGGCCGGCATGCTTTCCATCCCCGTTGGGGCCGACCTCCTCGTCGCCTCCAACTGGACCTTCAGCAATTTCCTTCCCCGAAACGCCGAATGGCTTGGCGGCCGGTTCGGCGGATGGCTTGAGGGCAACGCGGTCGTTTCCCCCCAAGGCCGTGTGCTCAACCTGTTGCGCGTGGATACGCCGGCCCCGCCCGAAAAAGCCGCTCTCGTCGAAATCAGCGCCGACGGTCGGACCGCCTCGTTCGACCCGGACTCGGGTTTTATTGATTTTCCCGGCGGCGCCAAGAAGTTCACCATTCGCAAAGACCCGCAGGGCGACTTCTATTGGACGGTGGCAACAATTATTTCCGGCGACGCCGCAACCATGGCCGGCTTGGGAACAAACCGAAAACCCGCCGGCGTGCGCAACAGCCTGACGCTGTTGCGTTCCGCGGACCTGCGCCATTGGGAGATTCGCTGCCGCTTGCTGCACCATCCCGATGTGGCCAGACATGGATTCCAATACGTGGACTGGCAGTTCGAAGGTCCGGACCTCATCGCCGCCTGCCGGACGGCTTTTGATGATGCCGAGGGGGGCGCTCACAACAACCACGACGCCAATTTCCTCACCTTCCATCGCTGGACGAACTTCCGCACGCTCAAAAACGATCTGCAATGAAAACCGGACCCGCCACGGCACGCGCTGCCGCGGGCTGCTTCTGCCTCCTGTTTCTTGTGAACTGTCAAACTCAGAATCCCACCCCGCCCCCGCAGCCCCGGACGCCCTCGGCTCGCGAAGCGCAGGTGACACGCGGGCCCGGCGGCCGGATTCTAACCAACACCGGCGTGTGGTCTCCCGACAGCGAATGGGTTGTTTATGATTGCCGGCCCGATCCCGCGGGGGACCGCTTCGAGGGCAGCGCCATCGAAGCCGTCAACGTGCGCACCGGTCAGGTTCGCGAGCTTTACCGGGCGAAAAATGGGGCCCATTGCGGCGTCGCGACCTTTCATCCCGCGCGCGGGGCGGTGGTCTTCATCCTTGGACCGGAACACCCCACGCCCGACTGGCAGTATGGGCCATACCACCGGCAGGGCGTCATCGTGGACTGGGACCGGCCCGGCCTCGCTCGGAACCTTGAAGCCCGCGACTTGACCGAACCTTTCACCCCCGGCGCGTTGCGCGGCGGGACCCATGTCCATGTCTGGCATCCCGCCGGCGATTGGGTCAGCTTTACCTACGAAGACCATCTCCTGGCTCAGTTCAAAACCGCTTCAAACACCAACGACATCAACCAACGACAAGTGGGTGTCTGGGTCCCGGCGCCGCCGGTGAAGGTGGACCGCGATCATCCTCGGAACCACGACGGCACCGGCTTCGCCGTGGTCGTAACCCAAACCAAAGCCGCCCCCAGGCCGGGCACCGACGAGATCGCGCGCGCCTTCGAGGAGGGTTGGATCGGAACCAACGGTTACGTGCGCCCTGACGGCACGCGCCAACGGCGGGCGCTGGCTTTTCAAGGCCAGGTGGTGAGCCAGGCGGGCGAACCTTTCGCCGAAGTGTTCGTGGCGGACCTGCCCGAGGATTTGACCCGGCCCGGCCTTGGCCCTCTGGCCGGCACCGCCACCCGCGCGCCCGCCCCGCCCGCAGGAGTCTCCCAACGGCGCGTCACCTTCACCGAAACGCGGAAATTTCCCGGTATCCAGGGACCGCGACACTGGCTCCGGAGCTCGCCCGACGGTTCCCGCATTGCCACCTTGATGAAGGACGACGCGGGTATTGTCCAGATTTGGACTGTGTCGCCCAACGGCGGTCCGGCCCAACCGTTGACGCGGAACCCCTGGCCTGTGGCCAGCGCCTTCACTTGGAGCCCGGATGGCCGTTACCTGGCGCATGTGATGGACAACAGCGTGTGTGTCTCCGACGCCGCCACCGGGGCCACCCACCGCCTGACCCCGCGATCGCCCGACGCCCTCGCGCCCCGGCCCGAGGCTTGTGTCTTTTCACCCGACGGAAAAAAAATCGCTTTCGTGCGCCGAATCGAATCCGGCGCCGGCGTCGCCAATCAAATTTGCATCCTCTCGCTCGAACCATGAACGCCACACTGCCCTGGTTGGATTTCGCCGTGCTGGTCGTTTACCTTGCCGGCATGGTCGCAATGGGAGTCTATCTCGGACGCAAAAGCCGCACGCCCGACCAGTTCATGAAAGCCGGCGGCGCCATCCCCGGCTGGGCGGTGGGCATTTCGATCTTCGGCACCTATGTCAGCAGCATCAGCTTCCTGGCCCTGCCGGGCAAGGCCTTTGCCGGCGACTGGAATCCGTTCGTCTTCAGCCTCAGCATCCCCCTGGCGACCCTCATCGCGGTCCGATGGTTCGTTCCCTTCTACCGCCGCTCCGGTGAGGTCTCCGCTTATCACCACCTCGAAGCCCGGTTTGGACCCTGGGCGCGCACCTATGCCGTGGTCTGTTACTTGCTCACCCAGTTGGCCAGAATGGGCACCATCATGTACTTGCTCGCCCTCGCCCTCGCGCCGCTGACCGGCTGGAGCCTGGTCACCCTGATCCTGGTGACCGGCCTGATCACGGTGTTCTACGCCCTGATCGGCGGCATCGAGGCCGTCATTTGGGCGGATGTGGTCCAGAGCTTTGTTCTGATCGGCGGCGCCCTGGCCTGCGCCGCGCTCCTGGTCTTTGGCATGCCCCGCGGCCCCGGCCAGCTTTTCGAGATCGCCACTCACCACCACAAATTCAGCCTCGGCAGCTTTGCCCCAACTCTCGCCCAGCCCACCTTCTGGGTCGTCCTGGTCTATGGCATCTTCATCAACCTCCAAAACTTCGGCATTGACCAAAGCTACGTGCAACGTTATGCCACCGCCCGCTCCGAGGCCGAAGCCCGGAAAAGCGTCTGGCTCGGCGCGCTGCTCTACCTTCCCATCTCCGCCCTGTTCCTGTTCATCGGCACCGCCCTGTTTGCCTATTACACCGCGCAGCCGGAGCTGCTGGCCGGGGCGGTGGACCCTCGCACCAGGCCCGACGCGGTCTTTCCCCACTTCATTCATGTCGGCCTGCCCGTGGGCGTGACCGGCCTGGTCATCGCCGCCATTTTCGCCGCGGCTCAATCCACGCTCGCCAGCTCGATCAACTGTTCCGCCACCCTGGCGCTGTGCGACATCTACCGCCGTTACTTCCGCCCCCAGGCCGATGCCCGCGAATCCATGCGCGTGCTCCACTTCGCCACCCTCGGCTTCGGACTGGCCGGCACCCTGGTCGCCCTGGCCATGATCCGCGTCCGCACCGCCCTGGATGCCTGGTGGGAGCTGGCCAGCATTCTCAGCGGCGGCATGCTCGGCTTGTTCCTCCTCGGGTTGATTTCCAAGCGGGCGAAAAACCCGGCCGCTGCCACCGGCGTGACGCTGGGCGTGCTGGTCATTCTATGGATGAGTCTATCCCCTAAATTCACCGGCCCCTGGGCCTCCTGGCGAAGCCCCTTCCACAACTTCCTCGTCATCGTCATCGGCACTCTCACCATCCTGCTCGTCGGGCTGGCCCTCAGCCGCTTCCGCCGGTTCTCGCGCCTCTGCTGGGTCTGGCTGCTGGCAGCCCTGTTCCCGCTTCCGGCATCATCGGTTCTGGCGGCCGACTTCATCGCCGGCGCCGACTACTCGCACCTGGTCTTCTTCGAACAACGCGGAATCGTTTATCGCGAGGCCGGCCAGCCCCGCGACGGCCTGGCCATCCTCAAGGATCGCGGCCTGACCTGCGCCCGGCTGCGGCTCTTTACCAGCAGCGCCGCGCAGGCCGCCGCAGACCCCTACAACTACATCAACAACCTCGAATACACCCTCCCGCTGGCCCTCCGTGTCAAAAACGCCGGCCTCCAGTTCCTGCTCGATTTCCACTACTCGGACACCTGGGCCGATCCCGGCAAGCAAACCAAACCCGCCGCCTGGACCAACCTCACCTTCGCCCAGCTCAAGGACCAGATGCGCGCCTACAATAGCAACACCATCGCGGTCCTCAAGGCGGCCGGCGCCATGCCAGACTACGTCCAGGTCGGCAACGAAATCATTGGCGGCCTCCTTTGGCCCGATGGCCGCGTGGGCGGCAGCTACGACAACCCCACTCAATGGTCCAAACTCGCCCAACTGCTCACCAATGCCATCGCCGGCATCCGCGACGCCGCCGGTGACCAAATGCCCGCCATTCTGGTCCACATTGACCGCGGCGGCGACTGGGGCGGCACGCAATGGTTCTTTGACCGCCTGCTCCAGCAACAAGTGCCATTCGATATGATTGGCCTCAGTTACTATCCCTTTTGGCACGGGAACTTCGATGCCCTGAGCAACTGCCTCCACAACGCCGCCGTCCGTTATGCCAAACCGATTGTCCTTGCCGAAACCGCCTTTCCCTGGACCGGCTCGGGCGACATCAATGGCCTGCCGCCAACCCCCGATGGACAGGTCCAGTTCGTCACCCGCCTGGCTCAGATCGTCCGAAATCTCCCGGCCGGCAGAGGCGCCGGCATTATCTGGTGGGGCGCCGAATACCAGCGCACTCCCGGCTACAGCCTGGCGGGCTCCGACCAACGCTCGTTCTACGACCTGGGTGGCAACGTCCTGCCGGTGGCCGCTGCGGTCGGCAGCCTGGTCGCCCCCCTGCGCTTGAACCTGCAGCCCAGCGGCCCCGGCTCTTTGCTCCTTTCCTGGCCCCTGAGCGGCGCCGGCGCCTCGCTTTTCACCTCCACCAGCCCCCTGCCTTCCGCCGCCTGGGTTGCCTCCACCAACCTCATCCAAGCCACCGGCGGCGCATTCGCCACCAGCGTCACAGTCACCACAAACGCCAATCGCTTCTTCCGGTTGAAATCAAACTGACCCGGCGCGCACCGCCGGCATGCCTTGCGAACCGCGCGGACCGGCACGCTGAGCCTCCAGCGACCGGGTTCCCGCCCCCCGTTCATTTTTTCCTTCCACACCATCAGTTTTTTCAATTTCTGGATTTTCTCTCACGCTGGTAACCTGCTTACACGAACTCGAATTCCATCGAGTCCTTGAACGAAAGGAACCAATGAAAAAGGCTGTCGCAAAATGGTGGATGACCTGCTGCCTCTGGGCCCTGGCGGGACTGGTCTTGCTGCTCGCTGCCGGCTGTGGACCGCTGTGACCCGGGCTTCCCAACTGCTCCGCCTCAACGCGCGGGTCGCGGGATTGGCCCTCGCCGGCAAATGGCTCACCGCCACCGATGTGGCCCAAAGCTATGACCGCGTCGCCCCGACCTACAACGACGCGTGGCAACGCCGCCTGCAGCCGGTCACCGACCGTTTCCTCGCGCGGTTGCCAAACGGACTGACCGGCCGCATCCTCGACCTCGGTTGCGGCACAGGCTATGCCACCGCTCAACTGGCAGTCGCCAATCCGACCGCCAGCCTGATTGGCGTGGACATCTCCCCCGGCATGCTCGCTCACGCCCGGAAAGCCGCCCCTCCCAACGCCCAATTCGCCTGCGCCGACATGCTCGCCTTCGCCCGCGGCGCCCCGCCTGAAAGCGCGCGGATGATCGTCTCAACCTGGGCTCTGGGCTACTCGCATCCAGCCCGGCTGTTCAAGGAATGTCACCGCGTGCTGGTCCCCGGCGGGCGGCTGGGTTTTATCGTCAATTATTTTGACACCTTGGCGCCGGTGTTTCGCGCCTTCCAAACCTGCATGCTGCGGTTCCCAAGCCAGGTCCGCCGCGCCGCCTGGCCGCGCTTCCCCCGCCACTGGCCGGCGCTGGAAACCCAGCTCCGCCGAGCCGGCTTCCACCTCGAGTGGCACGAGGACGGCGCCGAACCCATCACCCCGCCCACCGGCCCCAAGCTCCCCTGGCTCCGACAGACCGGCATCCTCGCCGGGTTTGACGCGATGCTGAATCTTTCCGGGCCGGTCGAGCAAATGTTCGAAGCGGAACTGCAGCGGGATATGAGCGGAATGGTTCACCACTACGCGGCGGTCGTCGCCGCCAAGCCCTGATGGCCCAATACTGGAACATTGCGCGCATGCTCCTTGACCCCCGTGTCACCACCGTCCCCCGGCGCGTCCTGGGCGAGTTGAAACGCCAGGGACGCCGGCAGCTCCCCACCGAGGTCGAACGCTCGCTTCACGCTCTGCTCCCCAGTCTCAAAGCGATTCGATTTGTCCACCGCTGGCTGGACGGCGAGCAAATCACCCGCCACGCCGGCCAATGGGTGATCAATTCCTTCCTCCCCCCCTTCCCCGGGCCCGCCTTCGACCGCATGTTCGAGAATCTGCTTTCCGGTCGCCGGCTCAGCCCTGTGTCGGCGTTCCTGGCCGTCACCGCGGCGTGCCCCTACCGCTGCTGGCATTGCAGTTTCAAACGCCGGCCGGCCGGCGAATTGACCACGGCGGAATGGAAACACGTCATCGCCGACCTTCACCATTTGGGCGCCAGCATCATCGGCTTCACCGGCGGCGAACCCTGCACCCGGCCCGATCTGCCCGAACTGGTGGCCGCCGCCGTCGCCGGGGGCGCCGCCACCATCGTCTTCAGTTCCGGCGCGTCCCTTGACGCCCGCCTGCTCGCCCAACTCAAGGCTGCGGGGCTCTGGTCCGTCTGCATCAGCCTGGACCATCCCCAACCCGCCGAACACGACCGGCTCCGGGGCGCGCCCGGCTGCTTTGCGCGGGCGGTGGAAAACCTGCGCCAGGCCTCCGCCCTCGGTTTCTACACCATGGTCGGCGCCGTGGCCACCCGCAGCCTGCTCCAGGATGGTTTCCTCCCCAAGTTGCACCGCCTCGCCGGCCAGTGCGGTGTCCACGAACTCCGGATTGTCGAGCCCATGCCCTGCGGACTGCTGGCGCTCGATCCCGCCTCTGCCTTGCTCACCCACGAGGAAATCCGGGCTTTGCGCCAGTTCCACGTCCAAACCAACCGCGCCGGCCGGCGCCCGAAAGTCTGCGCCTTCAACCAAATTGAAAGCCCCGAATTGTTCGGCTGCGGCGCGGGCACCCAGCACCTCTTTATTGACGCCGGCGGCGAAGTCTGCCCCTGCGATTTCACCGCCATGAGCTTCGGCAATGCAACCCGGACGCCCCTGGCCCAAATCTGGACCACCATGAGCGACGCAATGGGCAACCCCCGCCGTCACTGTTTTATTCAACGGCATCACAAGCTGCTCCTCCGGCACAGCCAGGGGCGTTTCCCCCTCCCGCCCGAATCCAGCCTCCGGGTCTGTGCCGAGGCCGGCCGCGAAGATTTGCCCGATTACTTTCAACAAATGCTCGGACGAAAGGCTTGACCATGAACATCGCCCGCGGTTTTGCCCTGATCTTCCTCACCGCCTGCCTGGGCGCCCTTAGCAGCTTCTTCTGGCTCTGGCCCAACGGGATGATGGCGGCCGCCCTCGCCGCCTCCCTTTCCGCCGGCACCCTCTGGCTCGGCCGCAAACAAATGCGCACGGGACGGCCCCCGGAAAAAAACGACGTCATCGCCACCGGCCTGCTCACCGGCCTGATCGGCTCTGGCCTCGCCCTGCTCATTCAATCGCAATTCCCTTACCAGCGCGGCGGACGTGAAATGGACTTCGGCCCCCCGCCAACCCCCGAGTGGGCCATCTTCCTCGGCGGGGTGCTTTACGGTTTGATCCTGCACGCCAGCTACTTCCGACGATTCCGCGCCCGCAACCCCCTCGCCGCCGCCGCCGGCTCAGCCGCCCTCGGCTGCGGCCTGGTTCGCGTTGGAGTCGGTTTGGCCTCGGGAATCGAGCCGATCGCAACGCTGTTTCTGGCGCTGCTGGGCGGGGTGCCCTTTGCGCTGATGTGGATCTGGGCCAACCGCTGGCTCGACCCGGCATGGGAGGTTGCGCCTCCCCAAGCCACTCCCGACCCCCGCCCTCCCAGTGACGATTCTGTGGCGGTCAGGTGACTAAACTGTGACCAGCTTGTGAATAACTCCCGCCTGCTTTATCTTGCGATTAGGCGATTTTGCGCTTAAATGTCCGGTCGGTTTTGCGTCCGTTCGCCGCGAGTCGTAGCCGGCCTGAATTATGCCCGTTTCAAATTCCAAATGGTCCAGGTTGCGCCCTGTGAGGCGCGCCTTCACATTGATTGAACTGCTGGTCGTCATTGCCATCATCGCGATTCTGGCGGCCATGTTGTTGCCGGCCCTCGCCAAGGCCAAGGCCCGCGCCCACTCCATCACTTGCCTCAACAACGGCAAACAATGGGGGCTGGCCGCCAAAATGTACGCCGACGACGCCAATGACCAGGTGCCCGAAGAAGGCAATACGGTCATTCCCATCAACGCCGCCGCCAACGCCGATGCCTGGTACAACGTCCTCTCCACCTACGTCCGGCAACCGGCTCTGACCAATCTCTACGCCGATGGCAAGCCGCCGCTCCCCGGCCAGCAAACCATCTACTCCTGCCCCTCGGCGCCCAAGCCCCGCGTCAATCCGCCTTCGATCGGCCAGGCCTATTTCATGTACGGCGAAAACGGTCGCCTCTGCATCAATCGCTCCACCCGCGCCACCGGCGTCGGCCAAACCAAGTTCGGCGGCATCATCAAACCTTCCGATACCGTCCTCATGGCTGAGAGTGACGGCAGCTCCCCCACCGCCGGCGTCGCTCAGTCCAATGTCACCGGCCAGTACGCCGTCGGCCGTCACGATACCCGCGGCCAGTTCGCCATGTGTGACGGCAGCGCCCGCGCCGCCCGCACCAACGAATTCGTCCGCACCCAGGCCGAATCCAACGATGCCCGTACCGAATGGAGCATTTACCGCAAAATCTACTGGTACCCAACAGATTCCACACCCAACTGAACCCAAAACTTTTCGTCTCAAACCTAATCAAACTAATCCTTATGAAAAAAACCCTTCTAGCTATCACCGCTATGCTTGGCACGGCCCTGGCCGCCCACGCCTCGCTCATCCTTAGCAACTCATTTGAATACCCCGACGGGCCCATCACCACCGTTTCCGCCGGGTCGCCGCTCGGAGTTTGGACCAACCATAGTGGCTCGGGCGCCATCGAGATTCTCGGTGGCAAGGTCAGCCTATCTCAGAGCCGTGGTGAGGACGTCAGCTCCGGCATTCCCACAACCAGTTCCGGCACGCTCTACGCCAGTTTCGTGGTGAACTTCTCCGAGGTGCCGAACGGGAGCGGAAGTTACTTTTGGCATTTTCGGGATACCGGCACCTTCAACTTCCGCGCGCGCGTCTGGGCCTCCACCAATGGGGCCGCAGCCAACTCGTTCCGGGCGGGTATTTCGGTCGGCGGCAATTCGCCCGTGTATATCCCGATGGATTTGAGCCTGAATAGGGATTACAAGCTGGTTGTCCGCTACAATCTGGATGCTTCGACCGCGACGCTCTGGATTGATCCCAACTCGGAGGCCAGCGCCAACAGCGTCACGGCGACCGATTTTTACGCCGCGATACCGCTTTACAACGTTTGCTTCCGCCAAGCTGCGGGTATCGGGGTGCTCACCGTTGACGGCCTGCTGGTCGGCACCACGTTTGGGGACGTGGCGGTCATCGGTGGACCGCCCTCGATCTCAGCGATTGATAACCAGAGCATCCCGGCCAATTCCTCGACCGGGCCGCTGGCTTTCACGGTGAGCGACGTTGAAACACCGGCTGAGAACCTGGTGGTGACCGGCATTTCCGACAACCCCACGCTGGTGCCAAACAATCCGGCCAACATCACCTTTGGCGGCAGCGGCAACAACCGCACGGTCACCATTACCCCGGCCGCCGGCCAGCAGGGCATTGCCAACATTTCCATCGTGGTAACCGACGGCAACAACGACTCGGCCACCAACACCTTCAGGGTCACGGTGGGCATTCCGACGATTTCGGCCATTGCCAATCTGGACATCAAGGTGAACACCACCACCCCGTCCATTCTGTTCACCGTCAACGACGCCGAGACGCCCAATAGTCTCGTGGTCACCGGAACTTCCTCGAATCCGGCGTTGGTTCTGGACTCCAAAATCGTCATCAGCGGGACCGGTACAAACCGCACGGTAATGGTTACTCCCGAAACCGGCCAGGCTGGCTTGACGACCATCACGTTGACCGTCAGCGACGGCACGCTCACCGCCAGTACCAGCTTTACTTTAACAGTTTATCCCGAACTCGGGCTTTGGCTGGGCGACGACTTCACCTATCCCGACGGCCCCATTGTTGACGGCAGCCTCGGGTTCTGGACGGCCCACAGCGGACTCTCCAACGACACTTACATCGCCTCCGGCCGGCTGCTGCTCACCCAAACCAACGTGGACGACGTCCGCGCCTTCTTCACCAACTCTGTTTCTGCCCCCACCACCAGCGGCATTATCTTTTATTCCAAGTTCACCGTAAACTTTACCCAGCTCCCCCGCGCCAGCGGCGGTGGCTATTTTGCGCATTTCAAGGACACGGGCACCTTCAACTTCCGCGCCCGGGTCTTCGCCCTGACCAACGGCGCCGCACCGGGCAAGTTCCGTCTCGGCATCTCCAACGGCGGTTTCACCACCGCAAATTTCCCCCAGGACCTCGACCTCAACACCACCTACACCGTGGTCACCCGCTACAACGTGGGCACGGGTGCCAGCACCCTTTGGATCAATCCGGTTGCCCCAGGCAGCCCCAGCGTCTCCGCCACTGATCCCACCACCCCGGTTGAGATCTGGAATTACGCCTTCCGCCAGGATGGCACCTCCGGCAACATCGGCGCCCTTTTCGTGGACGACCTGCTGATCGGCACCTCGTTCTCCGATGTCGTTCCGGCCACTCCGCCGCCCACTCCCGAACCGCTCTCGGTCAAGATCGTGGGCGCCAACATCGTCCTCGAGTGGACCAACCCCGCCTTCAGCCTCGAAGCCGCGCCGTCCATCACCGGTTCCTGGAGCCGAGTGTTCGGCGCCACGAGCCCTTACAGCACCCCGGCAACGGGTGACGCGAAATTCTTCCGCCTGGTTTATCCCTAAACCCGGTCCCACAACTCTGCGCACGGGCGGCTGCGGCCGCCCTTTTTGTTTCACTCGCTGATTTCCACCACCTCCCGCCTCTTAATCCTTCGGTCTTGTTTCGCCTGCCGGCCATCGAACCGGTTGTGGCCTCACAACCGCGCATACTTCTTCGGGTCCGGCAAATCGCGGTGAATCGGCCGCGCAACGTCCGCCACGCTGGCCCTCACGGCATACGGATGTTTCAGAACGCCAGCCCCGCTTTCCGGCCCGTCGCCATAATGTAATCCCGGCCCGCGGCATATTCCTCGGCGCCGTTGAGGTGTTCGATCATCAGCGGCGGATTCTGCGGCAGCGCCGCCAGCCGCCGAAGGTAAGTGGTGTAATCCAATTCGCCCTTGCCCGGCACCACCTCGCGGAAATGCACGTTCATCTCAATCTCCCAGGCCAGGTCCTTGGCGTGGCAGCTCGCTATCCAGCGCCCCAGCTTGTCAAAACATTCGTTGAGCAGCGCGGTGTTGCGATAGAACCGCTCGGGCGAGTTGACCAAATTGCAGGGGTCCAGATGCACCCCGAAACCCTTCCGGTCCACCGCCTTCACCATCCGCAGGCAGCTCTCGGGACTGTCCGGATACGCCCACCCCATCATTTCATAACAGAACTTCGCCCGCTTGGGCTTGACCGCGTCAATGATTTTGCGGGCGTTCTCAACGCTGGCGTCGAAATGTTTCCGCGTCAGGTTGTCCGGGTGCGGCCCGAACCATGACGTCGGATTGTAAGACCCGGCGATATCCACGCAGCACCGCGCCCCGATCTCCTCCGCCAGCGCCAGCCCTTCCGTCACCAACTGCAGGTTCTGCCGCCGTTTCTCGGAGTCCGCCTCCACCAGGTTCACCCAACGCCCCACCTCCGCCACCACCACATCGTGTTTGGCAAACGCCCGCTCCAGCGCCCGGATGCGGTCGCCATCCTTCAACGCAACGTTCGGACAATAGGCTGCCCGGTAACCCAGCTTCCGATGCGCCAGCGCCAGTTCCTCCGGATCCTCGGTCTTCGCAAACGCCGGCGCCCCCAGGCGAATGGATTGCAGCCCCGCCCTCGGCGCCCCCCAGGCCGCCCCAACCAGGCCTGAGCCCGGCTGCCACAGCGGCGCGCTGGCGGCAATGACAATCGAGGAACGAAGAAAATGGCGACGCGAATAAGCGGATTTCATGCGCCCTTTTTCCCACGTCCACCGCCCGATTTCAAGGCCGAAACCGCGGGTGGTCCACCTGGTGCCGCACGCGCCGCTCCGGGCTGGCCAGGGTGAAAATCTCATACGCAAACGGCGCCTGGGAATACATGCCGCCCGCCCAGCGCCGCAGCCGATGATGCACGATCCAAACCGGTTTCAACACTCGCACCCAGGCCGGCGCGCTCCGGCGCAACTCGCGCGCTTCGCGCCGGGCGTTGGCCGCCGCGCTCATGTTCGCCCCCGTCTGCGTGAACGCCGAGGTGAACCGGCCCAGCACAGCCATCGAAACACCCCGCCGCAGCAGCCGCAGCATCCACTCCCCATCCCCCACGTCCCGCAGGTTCGGATCGAAGAAACAGTCATAATCAAACACCACCCGCCGCCGGAAAAACGTCGCGCAGCTTAGCGTCGAAAGGTGGCACGTCCACGTGTGGTACTTCAGCGGCGCCAGCATCTTCCGATGCCACAAATACCCCCCCGCCCCGTCCACCATCACCACATCCCCAAACACCATGTCCACCTCCGGATGCGACCCAAAAAACTCGGTCACGCCCCGCAACGCCCCGGGCAGATATTGCTCGTCACAATTCAACCAGGCCAAAATCTCCCCCCGGCTGCGCCGCAAACCCCGGTTCACCGCGTCATACATCCCCCGGTCCTTCTCCACAAACGCCCGCACCCGCCTGTCCGAGCTCAGCCACTCCAGCGTCCCGTCGTCCGAACCCGCATCCTGCACAATGTGCTCAACCTCCGCCCCCTGGTCCGCCACCGACGCAATGCACAGGCGCAGCCATTGGCCGCTCCGAAAACTGGGGGTGACAACCGAAACCAGCATGACGCCATTTCGCCTGGCTGCGGTCAGTCCGTCAACCCCAACCAGCCGCCCACCGGCCCTGCGCACTTTGCTTCCATGCGGAAAGCCTGCCATAACTCTGGACCCGAAGCCAAGGCAATCTCGGGGCGCCGGGTCGTCCCCCGATGTTAATTGACGACCCCGCCAGCCCCCCCTTGCGCCGAACGCCAGACTGGCGGATACTCGCACCGTGCAGTTGACCGTGCCAAAACTGACCGAACGGTTGCTTGACTCCTACGCGCGCGTGGGCGGCATCAACCATCTCGACGAAATCAACCTCCCCTCCAAACGGGCCGTGGCCGTCATCACCGTGGACCTCCTGCGACTCCTGTTCCCGGGGTTCTTCGACGAGAAACTCATCCACTCCTCCGAACTCAAGGAGCAGACCACCACCCTCCTGCAGAAGGTGTTCAAAAACCTCGAATCCGAAATCGCCAAGAGCCTCCGTTACCACCCTCCGCCCGAACTGGCCCAGCAGGACCTCAAATCGGCCGCCCGCGCCTGCACCATTGACTTCCTCGACAGCCTGCCCCGCATCCGGGACGTGCTGGCCACCGATGCCGAAGCCGCCTACAACGGCGACCCCGCCGCCCTCAGCAAGGAGGAGGTCATCGTCGCCTACCCGTGCATCGAGGCCATCGCCGTCCAGCGCCTGGCTCACGAACTGTACCTCAAAAACATCGCCCTCATCCCCCGCATCATGACCGAATGGGCCCACAGCCGGACCGGCATGGACCTCCATCCCGGCGCGCAGATCGGCTCCCACTTCTTCGTGGACCACTGCACCGGCACGGTCATCGGCGAAACCGCCGTCATCGGCAACCATGTGAAAATGTACCAGGGCGTCGGCCTGGTGGCCCGCTCCCTGGCCGCCGGCCAGCAGTTGCGCGGCCAAAAACGCCACCCCACCATCGAAGACCGCGTCACCATCTACGCCGGCGCCACCATCATGGGCGGCGACACCATCGTGGGCGAAGGCAGCACCATCGGCGCAAACGTGTTCCTCACCGCCAGCGTCCCGGCCCACTCCCTCGTCATCCAGGAAGAGGCCAACGTCAAGGTCATGGACAAGCGCTCCCGCCAAAAACCCGCGCGCCCGTCCAACCTTTGACCCCGCTGTCAAGACCAAAGGCCGGCATTTTTGCGCTGGCCTTTCAGCCGCCTGCTGCTATAATCGCGGCATGCTTGCGCGCGCATTCTCAAGCTGCCTCCTCCTGCTTTTCATATCCTGTGCCCTCGGCCAAACCACTTCCTTCACTTACCAGGGACGCCTGGCCGACAACGGCGCGGCCGCCTCGGGCGCCTACGACCTGCTCTTCAAACTCTTCGACCAGCCCAGCGGCGGCGTCCAGCAGGGCGCTACGCTCTCCCGCACCGCCCTCACCCTCACCAACGGGCTGTTCGCCGTCGAGCTTGACTTTGGCTCCACCCCTTTTGACGGCGCGCCCCGCTGGCTCGAAATTGCGGCCCGCAAAACCGGCGATCCCGCCCCCGCCACCGTCCTCCTTCCCCGCCAGCCCATCACCGCCAGCCCTTACGCGCTCAAAGCCCTCAGCGCCGCCAGCTACCTCGGCCCGGTCACCGACTCTCAGCTCTCCACCAACGTCGCCCTCCGCAATGCCAGCCAAACCTTCACCGCCCCCGTTCAGTTTGCCAGCGCCGCCGGCGCCTTCTCCGGCACCTTCACCGGCAACGGCGCTGGCTTGACAAACCTCCCTGTCTCCGGCGGCGTGGATGGCTCGGGCTTCATCACCGGACGCATCAACCAGTTGCCCACCTCCTCCGGCTCCGTCTTCTTCGGCGCCCCCGCCGGAATCTCCGATGCCGCCGCCACCGAGTGGCTTGTCACCACACTCTCCCCCGCGGCCCCCGGCGTCGCCACCCGCCTCAGCGTCCGGCTCTCCGAACCCCCAGGCGCTGGCAACTCCTTGACTTTTACCCTCCGCATCAACGGCCTGGATACCCCCCTCACCTGCACCCTCTCCGGCTCAGCCCGCGCGGCTGACACCGCCTCCGCCTCCGCCTTCATCCCTGCCGGCTCGGAACTTTCCATCAGCGTCACGGCCGCCGGCGTGCCCACCAGCAGTTCCGCCCTCTTCGGCTGGCTCTTTCAATAGCCTGTCTGGCAGGTGTTTGACACCCGAAACACCCCTCGCTAATTCCGCGTTAATCTCGACCCCCACCGGCGGCATTTATGCCTCCCCTTGCGCCGTTTTTTCTGCGGACAGCTTGCCACACCCAGGCGGATGGCTTCTGGTTCGAGTTCTAAATATTTAAGGAACAACAGGTTGCGCTCTTGCCTGACGCTCTGTAAAAAAAGTGAAAATTTTTTTCAAAAAACACTTGCGCCTTCTCCGACTCCCGCTATTGTGTGCGCCCTGTTCTTTGCGAGAGAGTTTTGACCGGGTCGAAAAAAATAAAAAGAATCTGTTGACGGCATCGGCAAAACGGGTAAGATGAAGAAGTTGCTAAGAGCAACCGCAGCGAAAAAAAATTTCAAGAAAGTTGTTGACGCTGCTGGCAGTTCAGGTAATCTGACTGCGTAACTAACAAAGCTCTGAGAAGCCGAGTTAAAGTGGTTAAATCGGCTGCTCGGAGTTTTTGTCCCCCGCAGAGGGGCAAAGTCGGGGATGACCTGGCTAAGCAAAAAAAGATTTTCGGGTGGCAACACCCGCTGCTCATTGAAAATTGAATTGTGCGATAAGTTTTAGAGCCCCTTCAGGCCCATCCTGTTAGTGGGATGGGTTTGGAGAGTTTTAATAATTAGACACCAGTCCGGTTCTCACGAATCGGACAGGAATCAACTAACGTTTTTTAACGGAGAGTTTGATTCTGGCTCAGAACGAACGCTGGCGGCGTGGATAAGACATGCAAGTCGAGCGCTGGTTGCAAGGTAGCAATATTTTGCAATCGGAGCGGCGCAAGGGTGCGTAACACGTGGGTAATCTGCCATGAAGTTTGGGATAACTTGCTGAAAGGCGAGCTAATACCGAATGTGACAACTGGGGGGCATCTCCGGGTTGTCAAAGTTGGGGACCGTAAGGCCTGACGCTTCATGATGAGCCCGCGGCCTATCAGCTAGTTGGTGAGGTAACGGCCCACCAAGGCTAAGACGGGTAGCTGGTCTG
>CAZVYG010000039.1:1736-42819 GCA_964631605.1 uncultured Verrucomicrobiota bacterium | reverse complement strand
GAGGCCCCGGCCACCGGCAGACCGGGAGGTCCGCCCCACGCGCGAGACGAGTGCGGTTACAGCGTGGAGCGGGTCTCTGACCTGCTGGTTGCGGGAGTCTCCGACTCCGGCACGGGGCCGGAGGCCCCGGCCACCGGCAGACCGGGAGGTCCGCCCCACGCGCGAGACGAGTGCGTTTACAACGTGGAGCAGGTCTCTGACCTGCTGGTTCCGGGAGTCTCCGACTCCAATGCGGGGCCGGAGGCCCCGGGCACTGGCAGACCGGGAGGTCTGCCCCACGCCCGAAACCTGTGTGACTGCACGGCGGAGCAGGTCTCTGACCTGCTGGTTCCGGGAGTCTCCGACTCCGGCACGGGGCCGGAGGCCCCGGCCACCGGCAGACCGGGAGGTCTGCCCCACGCTCGTAAGCCTCACGCGTGGCGCCTCCATCAATTCGGGCCATAGGAGTCGTGGTATCTCCCGGTATGGAAACTGCCACGAGCCTGGTTACGACTCCCGCGCCAGCAGCGCCTCGAGGGCGCACGACCATTTCATGGCCGGCTGACCCGCAGGCGCAGGAAGCGCGGGGGGTCATTCGTGACAACGTCCACCGCCCGGACAGTTTCGAACACACCATCGCTGCCGAGGATTTGCTCGGCGACTGCATTGGTCCACGGACCTTCGACTGCGCCGGCGGCCTCGACCGCGTAGAGGACATCGGTCGGGGGCAGGCGCCGCGCGTAGGTCAGCGAGAGCGCGCCGCCTTCCAGGCCGGCGCGCCAGGGGTGGACCGGGTTGGCCTCAAGCGGATGAGTGTTGAGGGCGTATTCGAGGAGATTGTTCAAGCCGTCGCCGTCCGGGTCGGCGAAGTCGCCGGCAAGTGCGGGGCTGTTGGCGTTGGTGCCGAAATGGGTGTGGCGCCAGCCCAGCGAGGCGCCCAAGGTTTCCGCGATTTCGAGAAAGCAAAGCTTGTTGTTCACGCCCTCCGGCGCGTTGGCGATGGTCAGCCGCCCATCACCGACAACCACTTCCGCCGCGCCCTCGACCCACAAGCGGTCGCTGGCCGGCCGGCCGGAGACCAGCGGCGCGGTCTCGGCCAGCAGCTCGTGGCGACTGTCGGTGTAACCGGGGTCGCCCGCGACGGCATGGACGGTGTAGCGGCCGTTGGGCACGGTGACCTCCCAGGTGACATTGCTGGATTTCTGGAGGTGGGTGAGAGTGTCGTAGCGTTTGTCCGCCGAGTTGGTCGAATTGCGCTCGCGGGTGTTGGCCGTGTTGTCGCCGTCCCAACCGTAGGCATGGCCGTTGCCCCGATTGCCGAAGACCAGGCCGGTGTCCTTCAAGTACGCGGCCGGAGTGGCGGCGTTGGTGGTCTGGTAGTTGATTTTGAGCGTGAACGCGCCGGGCGACGGTTGGAACGCAAACGACAGCCAGTTCAGGTTGCAGACGCCCGTGTCGGCCGCGACGCGCAGCTCATGGGCGCCGGCGGGAAGCTGCAGGTTGGTGACGGTGACGGTTTGCCAAGTCTGGGTGCCGCCGGTGTTGGGCACGAGGATGGGGCCGGCGAGGTCCTGGCCATCCAGCCGCAGCCGCACCACGCTCGAGGGGTTCGTTGCGGCCAGGCGCAATTGGGCGGTGTAATAGCCGGCTGACGCGACCCTCACGTCATACGCCAGCCATTCGCCGGCCGCCAGCGCCGTCACATCGAAGCCTCCGCCGGTGTCGCGGCAGACCTCGATATCCACCGGTTCATTGGTGCGATAGGCGCCGCCGGTGTTCGCCGGGTCGCTGTCCTGATAAGCGACCCCCTCCGGCCCGAGATTGAACTCCTCGGCCTGGATGCGGCCAGGAATGGCCAGCGGCTGGCCGCGAAACGGCTGGGGCAGCAGCGTCCAGACCAGCGCATCGCTGACGGTGCGGGTGCCCTTGGTGCCGATGACCGAGACGGTGTTTGAGCCGAACACCAGCGTCAACGGCCAGGTGAAGATGCAGTTGGTGCTGGTGGCGACGCCCTGGGAAACGCCGTTGTGAAACAGCTCGACCGAGTCGCAGTTGGCATAGACCTTGGCGGTGAGGTTAAAGGCGAGGCGATTGGTGAAAGTGTGCCCGGTGATGTGCACCATGGGGTTGGTGGTCCAATTGGCCTGGTACCAATAGAAGGCGTCTTTGCGGCGCTGGCGGTCGTAGGTGACCAGGCCCTTGTCGTTGCGGCCGGGGGTGTCGCCCTCGTTCCGCGAGTCCACCCCGAAATCGAACAGGTTCCAGATATGCGTGGCCCAGAGCCAGGGGCGCGCCTTGATCTGCTGCCAGTGCGACTCGTGGAAGAGGTTCTGCCATTCCTCGGGATGGAACGGTCCGGCGGGGGCGGGCTGGGCGACGGGATCCTCGCTGTGGTGCCAAATGCTGGCGCCGGCGCCGTACTCGCTCACCCCGATGCAGCGCGTCGGGTAATTGGCGTGGATCGTATCGGCCCACGAGCCGAAGCCCGGGAAGGTGCCGCCATACCACCCATAGTACTTGTTGAACGAGACGATGTCCGAATACCAGTTCGACAGATGGCTGTCCGAGGCCGCCGAGGCGGCGGTCGAAGGCCGGGTCGGGTCTTCCGCCTTGGCCAGCAACGCCAGCTCGCGCACCAGGTTGGTGACCGGCGGCCCGCTCGAGAGCGTGATTTCGTTGAAGAGCCCCCAGCAGACCACCGACGGATGATTGTAATTCTGCCGAATCAACTCCCGGAGCTGCTGCTTCGAGTTCTCATAAAACTCCGGTGATTCGGTGATCCGGTTGATCAGGGGCACCTCCGTCCAAAGCACCATGCCGCTTTCATCCGCCAGTTGATAGGTATGCTCGGCGTGCTGGTAATGCGCCAGGCGAATCGTGTTGGCCCCCAGCTCGCGGATGATGGCGAAATTTGTCGCCCGCTCGGCCGGCCCAATCGCCCAGCCGCGGTCCAGCCAGTCCTGGTGCAGGTTGACCCCGCGCAACGGGTAGCCGCGGCCGTTGAGCAGAAAGCCCTGATTCGGGTCCACGCTGAACCAGCGGAATCCCAGCGGCTGGCTCACCCAATCCACCACCTCATCCCCCTGGCGCACTTCCGCATACACCCGATACAAATACGGGTCGTGGAGACCGTCCCACAGGCGCGGGTTATGGATCGTGGCGCCGAGCACCGCGTTGGACAGCGCGCCGGGCGGCAGCGTCAGCCCGTTGGTCAGCACGGCAACGATGTTCGAGCCGGCGTCAGTAACCACCGCCCGCAGCACGAGGGCGGCGGCCGCCGGGCCCGCATTTGAAACCAGCGCGGTGACCTGCAGGTCCGCCGCGCCGGCGGAGACGTTGGTCGTTCGCAAATAGACGCCGGGCGAGCCGTGGTCCAGCGGCGTGATATGGGCGGGGTCGGTCAGCAGCAGGTGCACGTCCCGGTAAAGCCCCCCGTAGAAAGTAAAATCTGCGGACAACGGCGGGATGTTGGTGAAGGAAGCGTTGCTGACGCGCACGGCGATCACGTTGTCCGCGCCGGGATTGAGCTGCGCGGTGACATCGAACACAAACGCCGCAAAACCGCCTTGATGCTGGCCGGCGTAACTGCCGTTCACCCAGACCTCGGTGACGATGTTGGCCCCATCGAACTTGAGGAAACAACGCCGCCCGGCCGCTTCGGCCCCCAGCGCGTAGTGCCGCCGGTACCAGCCCGGGCCGCGGTAATAATTGTTGCCACCGTCCTGTCCATCAAGGTTGTTCCAAGTGTGTGGCAGGTCCACGACCGACCACGCGGAATCGTCGTAGGCTGGATTTGACGCCGCGGGAGCATCCTGGCGCAGGAACCGCCAGCCGGCATTCAGATTGATCCGGGCGCGACCGGACACCGGTGGCGTGTAAATCTCCGCCCTCACGCAACCGGCCCAGCCGCAGAAAAGCAAGACCGCCAACCCTGCCCCGACGCCGGCGAATCGCCGCCCCGCTGGCCGCCGGTTGCGGTTGAAAAACCGCCCGAAAGTCAGCTCGCTCGGCTGGCCGTCCCGTCGCACAACGCTCATGCCCCCTCATACTCCGCGCCGCCGCCAATGTCAAGGTCAAAAACTCCCGCGAATGGCTGGGGGAAGCTTCGCTTGCGACTTGCGCTCCGCCGGCTTGAGCGTTACAACCCTCCCGACATGCATCCATTCGCTGGTGGACGTGGCAGCGTCGTCGCGCGGCCGCCAGCATTCATGCCGTCTATTACTGCCTATGAAGACCACCAACGTCATGTTCAGGGGATTGAATCGCCGGGACTTTATCCAAACCAGCGCCAAAGCTGTTGCCGCGCTGGGCGCGTGGAGCGCTGCGCCCTACCTGGCCCGCGGCCGGGTGCTGGGAGCTAATGACACCCTTGGGGTGGGCTTTATTGGCGTGGGCGGCCGCGGTTCGAGCCACATCGCCACGGTGCAGCGCCTGGCGGAGCAGGGCGAGAAGGTGCGGGTGACGGCGGTCTGCGACGTTTACCGCTATCGCTTGAATGAAGCGGCCCAGCGCACCGGGGCTCAGCCCTATATGAAACACAAGGAACTGCTGGCGGATGCGAATGTGGATGTCGTTTGTATCGCCACGCCTGACCGGCTCCATGTTCCCCAGGCCCTGGATGCCATCCACGCGGGCAAGGACGTGTACTGCGAAAAACCGATGGGCCATTGGTCGCAATTCGATCTGGCGCGCCGCTTTTATGAGGAAACGCTCAAGCTCCAGCGCGTGGTGCAAATCGGCAACCAGGGCAATTCCAGCCCGGCCTGGCAGAAAGTGCGGGAACTGGTGCAGCAGGGCGCGGTCGGCCGCGTGCAACTGGTGTCACTGGGCTTCTACCGGCGCGGCGACTAGGGCGAGCGCATGCCCATCCCCGACCCGGAAGCCCAGCCCGGGCCGGACCTCGACTGGGACGCGTTTCTGGGCGACGCGCCGAAGGTGCCGTTTACGGTGCAGCGGTTCTTCAGTTGGCGGAAATACCTGGACTACGCGGGCGGGCCGTGCACGGATCTATTCCCCCACGTCTTTACGCCCTTCGTAAGCGCCCTCGGCCTGAAGTTCCCGATGCGCGCGGTCGCCTCCGGCGGCATCTTCAAATACAACACCTACGACCGGGAAGTGCCCGACACCTTCAACATGTGCCTGGATTATCCGGAGAAACTGTCCATCGTCCTGCCGTGCACCCTGGCCAATGATTATCCGCCGGAAGCCTGCATTCGCGGCGACGAGGGAACGCTGACTTTGCAAAACCCGGGCGAGTGGAATGCCGGGTTCGACAGCATCACCCTCG
This sequence comes from uncultured Verrucomicrobiota bacterium, assembly GCA_964631605.1. GTDB lineage: Bacteria > Verrucomicrobiota > Verrucomicrobiia > Limisphaerales > UBA8199 > JARKQH01. Next base: position 37,553 of record CAZVYG010000039.1, on the reverse strand, counting down.
TGCCTCCGAAAGGTGAACCGCGCGTTTACCCCGCCGGCAAGCTGGACCCCACGCCCAAACACTGGGAAAATTTCTTCACCTGCGTGCGAAGCCGCCAAAAGCCGGTGAGCGACGTCGAGTTCGGGCTCCATGTGCAGGCGGCGCTGAACATGGCCATGCTCAGCCTTTTGCACGAGAAGGTGGCCAAGTTCGACGAGGCCGGGAAAAAGATCCTGATCTGAGCCCTGGCCCCCGCGCGGGCGAAGCCGGGTTCGCCCGCGCAGCGTTCAGCAAAAACGGACGCGCAAAAGCCAATTTCCGATCGCTTCCGAACGGGTGGGCGGGGCATCATGTGTCCGAGAAAAAAAGGTCCAAAAACGAGATGATCTTTATAACGAGGCGAATGGGCGTTGGGGCGGTGACGGGCATGTTGCTTGGGTCGCTGGCTGGAGGTGCCGCGCAAGACATTCAGTTGGGCGGACGGCTTCCGCAGGGGGGAACCAATGCGGTGCTTTGGTGGACTCTCTCGAGCAGTGCAAAGGTCCGGCCGGACACGGCGCCACTCGGGCCGCAGAGTGCCGCCGTGCAGATACGCTGTGCGCGCAATGAATACGAGGCGGTGCAGGTGATCGTTCGCCCAGCGCTGACATTGCATCATCTGACCGTCCAGGCCGGATCGTTCGCGGGGCCAGGCCGGAAAACGGTTCTCTCCAATGAAGTGGACGTTCTGCAGGCAACCTATCTCAATGTCACGACACCGACCGATAACAGCACCCGGGCGGGTTTGTGGCCGGATCCCCTGATGCCTGTGCGGGCAGCCATTGATTTGCCCGCGGGGACCAACCAGGCCTTTTGGATTCGCGTCCACGTGGCTTCAGATGTGGCCCCTGGAATCCACAAGAGCACCTTGCGGATGCATTCAGACGAATGGCAGGCGGCCGTTCCCCTGGAGCTGACCGTGTATGATTTTGCACTGCCGGATCAAATGACCTGCCAGACCGCATTCGGCTTTTCGCCTGGCGAAGTCTTTCGTTATCAGCGCCTGGCGACCGAGGAAGCCAAACGCCAGGTTTTGGACAAATACTGGGCCAACCTGGCTGCGCACCATATCTCGCCTTACGATCCCGCACCGCTGGATTCCTTCAAAGTGACCTGGCCCAACGTGCAACCACCCCGGAGCCAATGGGACCAATGGAGTCATCTGCGGCGGGTTCAAAACGAGCACCATTCCGGAAAGGGCGCCCTGCTGATCTATGACGACCAGCCGGGCAAGGTGGTCGAAGTGACTTATCTCCCCTTGATTCCGATTCCGGCAAACGGTTTGCACCTCCGGGGGTGGTATCGCACGGCTGTTCCGGGTCATCGGTTCACAGTTTCGTTGAATCATTTCGACGCCGATAAGAAATGGATGTCGGGACGCAACCGCGACACGGTGCTGACCGGCAGTGGGGAGTGGCAGTGTGCCGACTTCCAACTCGCCGATTTCCCACCGGGCGCCAAATACGTGGGCTTGCACCTGATGGGCACCGTTTGGACGGAGACGGGGGAGAACCTCGGGCTGGTCTGGTTTGATGACATCTCCATTCAAAACCTGGAGACGGGAGAGGAATTGGTTCAAGGAGGGGATTTCGAGTCCCAGCCACGCACGGAGCTGGTTGCTCCGGCTCAACAGTTGCATCCGACGTTTGATTTTGCGGCCTGGGACAAGGCGATGACACGGGCCTTTGACCAATACCACTTCAACTCGTTTTCCGTGCCGATGGTCGGAATGGGCGGGGGCACTTTTCACGAATTATCGCAACCGACCCTCTTGGGTTTTGGCGAGGATGCGCCCGAATATCCCTTGCTGCTCAGCTCCTACTGCCGCCAGGTGCAGGAGCATCTGCGCGCCAGGGGATGGCTGGATAAGGCCTTTATTTACTGGTTCGATGAACCGAGCGAGGATCAGTATCCCTACCTGCAAAACGGATTCAACAAGCTCAAACAGTATTGCCCCGACATCCCGCGGATGATCACCAAACTGGTGGAACCGGGGTTGATTGGCGGGCCGAATCTCTGGTGCCCCATTTCCGATCAATACGACCACAAAACCGCCCAGGAGCGCCGGAAGCTGGGCGAACGTTTCTGGTGGTATGTCTGCACGGGACCCAAGGCGCCCTATGCCGGCCTGTTTCTGGATCATCCGGCCCCGGAAATGCGCATCTGGCTGTGGCAGACCTTCCAGCGGGACATCAACGGCATCCTGGTCTGGCAATGCAATTACTGGACCAGCGACACGGCGTATCCCGAGCCGGGGAAAATGCAAAATCCCCTGCTGGACCCGATGAGCTGGATGACGGGATACGGAACCCCAGCCGGGAAGAAGTCCCCGTGGGGAAATGGGGACGGCCGGTTTATTTATCCTCCATTGGAGGCGGCTTCCGGAAATCCTGCCCGCCCGGTGATGGAAGGGCCGGTTGATTCGATTCGTTGGGAACAGTTGCGCGACGGCATTGAGGACTACGAGTATCTGACCATTCTTCGGAACAAGTTGAATCAGCGCCGCGCGAACTTGAGCGCGGAAAAGGTGCAGGAATATGAAAAGCTGCTGGAGGTTCCGGAAAACATCACCCGCAGTATGACTGAATTCACTCCCGACGGCGGGCCAATTGAAATGCGCCGCCACCAGATTGCCCGGGCAATCGAGCATCTCTAGACCTCTTGGGCCAGGTTGCCCCGTCGGGGGCTGCCTTGGGTCCCCCTCCGCCTCTACCTCAGGAAGGTTTGCCGGAGGATTTCCGTGGTCTCATTCAGGCGCGCGAGCAAGCCCTCCCAATCCACCCGCAGCGTTGAACCTTGCGCCTCGGCGAGGGAAGCTCCTTCGAGGGCGTTTTCGCGCACCAGCCGCTCGGCCACGGCCGGGCTCTGCAGATGGTCGAACAGGCGCTGGGCAGCCTCGGGATGAGGCGCGCCCCGAATCACGCCGACGGTGGTCGGGATGAGCAGGGCTTCCGGCCCCAGCGGCAGAGCCGCCACCGGCAGCCCTTCGCGTTGTCCGGCGGCAATGTCATCCGAATCGGTCAAGCCGACCCATGCCTCGCCTTTGCCCACCCATTTGACCACCACCGAGTTGCCATCCACCAGCCGGCATTGATTCTCGACCAGGCCGCGGCACCACCCGCGCCAGGTTTCCTCCGGCCAGTGCCGGCGCAAGGCGTGAAAGTGGGTGGCGGTGGTGCCGAAGAGGGGGTAGGCGAGCACCACCTTGCCCTGCCACTGCCGATTGGTGAGCTCGAGCAGCGACCGCGGGGCGTCAGCCAGGGAAACGAGGTTGGTATTGATGACCACCCGGCGGCTGCGATACCCGAAAGCCGCCCAGCCGCGGGTTTCGCGAAACACGCCTTCGGCGGCAAGCTGGCGCGTGCGCATTTCCTCGTTCCCCCAGAACACGTCGGCCTGAGGATGAGCTCTTTCCGCCAGCAGCCGGTTGGCCAGCCCAACCGTCTTGACCGCCTCGCTGTCATACACGATCCCCACTTTCAGGCCGGTGGCGCGCTCGAACTCGCGGAGCACCGGCTCGGCATAAACCTGATCCTGGGCGCAATAAACCACCACGGCGGAGCTCCGCGCGCCCGAGAGCCGGTAAAGGATGAAAAGGGTGAGGGAAATCACCAACGCCAGCGAGACGACCGAAAGGACCATCCGGCCCGGGCCATCCGCCCCATTCACATGGGAACCTTCCTGGGTTTTTGTGTCGTCGCCGTGCTGCATCGCCACTGACTGTATTGAATGCTTCCCGGTTCCGCCCGTGCACCGGCCCTGATCAGCGTTTGAATTCCCGGCCGCAAAACCGGTCGGGCGCCGACACTCGCGACGCCGCGCTTTGGCGCCCCAGCCAACGCGAAGCCAAACGTCAGGGCGTCCTCCCCAGACGCGCCGGCAATTCCCCGGCCGCAGTTGGCGCCGAGCGGCCCCGCAGCGGTCCCTGGAAAGGGTTTACTCCGCTTCCTGCTGGGCTTTGGCCTTCTTGCTTTCCTCGATCACCCTGGCTTCCGCGTCGCGCGGCATTTCCTCGTAGTGACTGAACGACTCGGTATGGATGCCCCGGCCGCCGGTCAGCGAGCGCAGGGTGCTCGAGTAGCGGTAAAGTTCCTTGGCGGGAACATGCGCCCGGATCACCTGGAACCCGCCGTCCATGTCCATGCCCTGGATTTTGCCGCGGCGGCTCGACAGGTCGCCCATGACCTTGCCCATGCAATCCTCGGGAATGCGGATTTCGACCAGGTGGATCGGCTCGAGCAGGCAGGGACGGGCGGCATTGAAGCATTCCTTGAAACCGAAATACCCGGCAATCTGGAAGGCGATGTCCTTGGAATCCACCGGGTGCATTTTGCCGTCGTAAAAATCAATTTTCACGTCCACGACCCGGTACCCCGCCAGAATGCCTTCTTCGCACGCCTTCATCACGCCCTTCTCGACCGACGGCACAAACACCCGGTCCACGTTCTGCCCAGTGAGGCTTTGGGTGAATTCCACCCCCGTGTCACGCGGCTTGGGTTCGATGCGCATCCACACTTCCGCAAACTGCCCGGCGCCGCCGGTTTGTTTCTTGTGGCGGTACTTGGACTCGCCCCGGCCCTTGATGGTTTCGCGGTAGCGCACGCGCGGCTCGACCAGCTCGACGTGGACATTGAACCGCTTGCGGAGGCGGTCGGCGATGACTTCCAGGTGCAGCTCGCCCTGGGCCGAAACGATGGTCTGGCGCAGTTCCGCATCCACCATGTAAAGAAAGGTGGGGTCCTCGTGGTGAAGGGCGGCCAGGCCCGAGGCAATTTTGTCCTCCTCCCCTTTGACGCTGCTCTTGAGGGCGGCGTGAATGTTGGGCTTGGGATACTCGACCCGCGGCAAAATGACCGTTCGTTTGCCGCCGCACAGCGTGTCGCCGGTATGCGTGTCCTTCAGTTTCACCACCGCCCCAAGGTCGCCGGCGTTGAGGGTGGGCACACTGGTCCGGGTTTTCCCATTCAGAATGTAAATCTGGCCAATCTTTTCCGTGCTGCGCCGGCTGGTGTTGGCCAATTCGGTGCCGAACTTGATGGAACCGGAATAGACTCGGAAAAAAGACAGCTCGCCAAACTGCGCCTCGCTCATGGTCTTGAACACGTAGAGCACCGGGTCCGGGTCGGTCAGCGCCACCTCGACCTCCTTGCCTTCGGCATCCTGGCCCTTGACCTTTGGACGGTCCGCGGGCGAGGAGCCGTACTTGGCGATGAAATCCATCAACCGCGCCACGCCGATGTTGTTTTCCGCCGAGGTGACAAACAGCGGGGTAAACACCTGCCTCTGGATGGCGGCATGGAGACCGGCACGCATCTCTTCTTCCGACAACCCGCCCTGGGCAAAGAATTTCTCCATGAGGGCGTCGTCCGATTCGGCAATGAATTCGATCAACTGGCCGTGCAGTTCCTTCGCCCGCTCGGCCCACGGCCCCGTGGCCGCCGCCTCGGTGTACTTCCCGCTGCGGTCGCCCGCAAAGGTAATGACCTCGCTGCGCGGCACGTCCAGAACCTGGTTGAAGCCGGGGCCCGGATTGACCGGAAGGGTGAGCGGAAAAACCCGCTCGCCGAAATGCTCGCGGATTTGGGCCAGGGTTTTTTCAAAATCCGTCTCTTCCTTGTCGAAGGCATTCACCACGATCATCTTGGGGATGCCGTTCTGCGTCGCATACTTCCAGGCCGCGTCAGTGCCCACCCCCACGCCGTGGTTGGCGTGGACGGTGATCAGGGCGAAATCGCTGACGCGCAGGGCGCCCAGGCTCTCGCCCAGGAAATCCGCGTAACCGGGGCAATCAATCAGGTTGAACTTCTTATTCAGCCACTCCAGATGCATGAGCGTGGCCGAAACCGAAATCTGCCGCTGCTGCTCGCTGTCATGGTAGTCCGAGACGGTGGAACCCGCGGCGATGCTTCCCATGCGATTGATCACGCCGGCGCAAGCCAGCATGGCCTCGCTGAGCATGGTTTTTCCGCAAGAGGCATGTCCGACGATAGCGAAGTTTCGAATTTCAGCAGCTTGGTATTCTTTCATACACGTTTACACACAATTGGAGCCGCGGCTTCAACGCCAGCCCACGAATTGAATCAGAATGTGAAGAAGACCCCGGCGGCGCAAGCCTTTACCTCGGCCAAAACCCAGGATTCCGCCCCGCCACCTCACAGGGCCGCGAGCTTCTGGACCAGCGCAGTGGTGGATTTGCCCGGCACCAACGGAAAGATGAAGATTTTCCCGCCCGCCTGCTCGACCACCCGCCGCTCATCCTGGTTCAGCGTTGCCAGGGTGTAATCCCCCCCTTTGACGTACAGGTCCGGTTGGGCGGCGGCCAGGAAACGCGTGGCCGTGGTCTCTTCAAAGATACAGACCCCCGAGACGCTTTCCAAGGCGGCCAGGACAACCGCCCGGTCCTGCTGGGGGTTCAGTGGACGACCGGGCCCCTTCAATTGCCGCACGGATGCGTCACTGTTCAGACCAACCAGCAGGGCGTCCCCCAGGTTTCGCGCCTGTTCCAAATACTCCACATGGCCCCGGTGCAGTAGATCAAAGCAGCCGTTGGTCACCACCAGGGTCCGGCGACTGGCTCGCACCGCCGCCCGCCATTGTGCAAGGAGTTCCCGGGGAATGATCTTTTCAAGCAGGTTCACCCGCCAAGCCTGCCCGATTCCGACTGCCGCGGCAATCGCGAATCCGCCGGTGTCCCGACTCTTTGACAATGTCCCCTTTTAGACTCGATAATCTGGCGCTACGCCCGCCGTCCGTAATTGATGCTCATCACCCCGCCCAGCAGGTTGAAAATCCGGACCTCGGCCAGGCCAAGCTCGGTCATTTTGGCGGCCACACCCCTCTGGGCGGGGTAATGAATCAAGGACTCGAGAATGTAGGCGTAAGCGCTGGCGCTGCGGGCCACCGCCAGGCCCAGGAGCGGAACCACCAACCGCAGGTAACCGAAGTAAACCGCGCGCCAGACCGCGTTGTCAGGCTTGCCAAAGTCCAACACCAGCAGGCGCCCCCCGGGACGGGCCACCCGCCGCATCTCCTGCAAGCCCCTCTCCCAGTCCGCCAGGTTCCGAAGACCGTAGCCGACGGTGACAATGTCAAACGCCGCATCCGGAAAAGGAAGTTGCTGGGCGTCTCCTTCCATAAACTCGACCCGGCCTGGCGCCGGAACACACCCCCGGCGGGCGAGGCGGTCTTGGCGGCGTTGGGCAATCTCGAGCATCGGCCGGTTGAAATCCAGGCCGACCGTGTCCGCGCCCCGGGCAGCCAGCGCCAAAGCGATGTCCCCGGTGCCGCAGCAGACGTCCAAGGCGCGCTCCCCGGCCTGCGGCTGCGCCAGCCGCACCAGCCGCCGCTTCCAAACCCGGTGCAGGCCGAAGCTCTGAAGGTCATTGATCAGGTCATACCGCGGCGCGATGCGGGTGAAGAGCGCCTTCACCCGCACCGCCCGCTGATCGCCTGGATCGTAAAAAGGATTGGCCATAGCCGGGCAAAAGCCTCGGAAATTCCGCATTGCAGCGCGACCCAAATCTTGGTGTATTACTCTCCAGCGGCAATCTATGAACAAACCCAAAATCCTGATCGTGGACGACGACAAGTTCGTCTTGCGCGCCCTCACCCTCCGGCTCAACGCCGAAGGTTACGAGGTCATCACCGCCAAAGACGGAGCGGGCGCGGTAAGCATGGTGCGGGAACATCAGCCGGACCTGATGCTCCTGGATATTACGTTCCCGCCCGACATTGACTTCGATGGCGGCGTGGCGTGGGACGGCTTCCTGATCATGGACTGGCTGCGCCGGCTCGGGACCCCCAAACCAACACCGGTCATCATCATCACCGGCGGCGACCCGACGAAGTTCAAGGCCCGGGCCCTTGCGGCCGGCGCGGCCGGTTTTTATCAAAAATCCGAGGACCCGGAGAGCCTGGTTGCTCAAATCCGCGAACTGCTGGGCGGGGCCGCTCCCGCCCCCTAGCACGTAGCAGCGGACGTAAGTCCGCTCAAACTTTCCTCGCAAGCGACGGCCGTGAAGGAAGCGGACTCGCGTCCGCTGCTACTGTTTCAACGGGCTGCCAGCCGGCCAGCCCAATCAACCAACCTTTAACGGCGGACAGACGCCGGGCACGGAAGGGCAGTCGAATTGGAGAAACATCGCCTTGAGATAATGGGCCTCGGGGAAAGTCGCGGGGTGGTCGGGGGGATGCGTGGTGGTTGCCAATTCGAGGCAGGAGCGCCCGGTTTTGGCGGCGGCGCGGCGGACGGTTTGAAAGAATTCGCCGGCACTCACGTGCGCGGAACAGGAACAGGCCACCAGGATGCCTCCAGGCGCCAGCGCGCCAATGCCCAGCAAGGTCAGCCGTTCGTAGGCGCGAAGCGCGCCGGCGCGCTCGACTTCCCGCCGGGCAAGCGAGGGCGGATCGAGAATGACAAGGTCGAACGGGGGCGAGTGAATTTGGTTCAGCCACTCGAAGGCATCCGCCTGGACCGAACGATGCGCGCAGGCCGCAACGGAGGGATGAGACCGGTTCAAGGCGAAGTTGCGGCGCGCACTTTCGAGGGCGTGCGCGCTGATGTCCAGGTCCGTCACCGCCACCGCGCCGCCCCGCGCGGCGTAAAGCGAGAAACCGCCGGAGAAGCTGAAGGCATTCAGCACACGCCGCCCGCAGGCGAGCGATTCAACGCGGCGGCGATTCTCGCGCTGGTCAAGGAAAAAACCCGTCTTTTGCCCGCGAATCACCTCCGCTTCGAACACCAGGCCCGACTCGCGGAACAGGACGGGACCTTCGACCGGCGGACCGGCCAGCACCTGGCCGTCGGTGCGGTTGAACTTTTCGAGCGCGGCGGGCTGCACATTTCGGCTGAGCCGAAGCACGACTCGGGCGGGGCGAAGGGTCTCGCGAAATAAATCGAGCAGGTCAGCCAGGCGCGGCAGCCAGGCGACGGTGTAAAGCTTCACCACCAGCGTGTCGGCGTAGCGGTCCAGCACCAGCCCCGGCCAGCCGTCGCTCTCGCCATGCAGCCAGCGAAAGCCCGTGGTTTTTTCGTCAAATAACGAGCGCCGCAGGGCGCACGCCCGCTCCAACCGTTCCTGCCACCAGTCCGCATCAAGGTTTCTCGGTTTGCCGGCTGCCAGGACGCGCAGGCGAATGGGGGACTCAGGGTCAAACAGGCCCACGGCCAGAAAGCGGTCGCGGCGATCATAAACCACCGCCAACTCGCCGGCGGCCCCGGGCCGGTTCTGTTCGCGGATACTCTCGGCAAAAAGCCACGGATGTCCCCGGCGCAGGCTGGCCTCGGCTGCCGCCGACACTCGCAACCGCAGGCGGGGAAGAGATTCAGGAGTTGTCGCCATCGAGCAGGCCGCCCAGTCCGCCGAGGATCGAACCCTCACCGCGCGCCCGTCCGCCCCCCTGGGGGGCGGCGGCATAGATGCGTCCGGCCAGGCGACTGAGCGGCAACGATTGCAGCCAAACCCGCCCCGGACCGCGCAAGGTGGCGAAGAACAGGCCTTCGCCGCCGAAGAGCGCGGTTTTGATGCCGCCAACCAGTTGGATGTCGTAGGCAACCGAGGGCTGAAAGGCGACGATGCAGCCGGTGTCCACGCGCAGCAGTTCACCGGGAGCCAGGTCCCGCTGCAGAATCGTGCCGCCGGCGTGGATAAAAGCCAGCCCGTCGCCCTGCAGGCGTTGCAGGATGAAACCCTCACCCCCGAAGAGACCGGCCCCGAAACGCTTGGTGAAGGCAATCCCCAAACTGACGCCTTTAGCCGCGCACAAAAACGAGTCCTTTTGGGCCAGCAACTCGCCGCCGATCGCGTTGAGATGGATGGGGATGATCTTGCCGGGATAGGGGGCGCCGAAGGCGACGCGGCGCTTGCCCTGGCCGCGGTTTTGAAACACGGTCATGAACAGCGACTCGCCGGTGAGCAGGCGCTTGCCCGCACCCATCAGGGCTCCCAGCAGACCGCTGCGTTGCTGCTGCGAACCATCGCCGAAGATGGTCTCCATCTGGATGCCGTCCTCCATGTACATCATGCCGCCGGCTTCGGCGACCGCGGCTTCCATCGGGTCAAGCTCGACCTCGACGAACTGCATTTCCTCGCCGTAAACCCGATAGTCAATCTCGTGCATCTCACCCATAAGTTTCAATTGGTTGCTGAACTGGTCCTCATTCGCGTCTGTGTGACAGAAACGCCCCCCGCCGTCGGGGGCGCGCGCCACCCTCAAACCGGCGTGGTTGAGTTGATTCCGGAGGAATGGCTTAACCGGTTTTGAAGCGCATGTCACGTCCGCAAAAAGAAAGTTTCCCTCCCCCGGCATGAGGGCAAAGGCGCGCGCGCATTCCCCGCACGCACTCCCGGCTTGAAATCGGGGCGCTGGCGCTTAAGCTGATGCAAGTCGGACCCTACGACAGGTGCGGAAGCCCCTGTCGGGTCAGGGATAGTGAACGGTGCCGTATGGCCATTAATCGCCGCACATGGCAGTCATTGGAAGAAGTGCGCCGGGCCGCCGAAGAAGGCGATCCCGCGGCGCAATGTTATTTGGCGATTTGCTACCAAACCGGCCAGGGCGTCGCACAGGACTATGCCGAGGCGGTCAAATGGTTCCGGCGCGCCGCGGAACAAAACGATCCGACCGCGCAGTGTTATCTGGGGTTTTGCTACCAGACCGGCACCGGCGTCCCTCAGGAGTACGGCCAGGCAGCCAAATGGTTTCGGGAAGCGGCCGAGCAAGGCGATCCGGCCGCCCAATTCAACCTGGGCGTGCTTTACGAAACGGGCCAGGGGGTTGCCCAGAACTACGCCGAAGCCGTCAAGTGGTATCACGCCGCCGCCGAACAGGGCGAACCCCAGGCGCAGTTCAACCTCGGTGTCTTTTACGAAACGGGCCAGGTCGTGCCGCAGAATTATGAGGAAGCGGTCAAATGGTACCGCCTCGCGGCCGAGCAGGAATGCGCGCCGGCCCAATGCAACCTGGGCTTGTGTTACGAAACCGGCCGCGGCGTCCCCCAGAATGTGCGAGAGGCGGTGCGCTGGTTCTGCCGCGCCGCCCGGGCCGGCGACAAGACCGCGCAGCATAACCTGGGGGTCTATTACGCCAGCCTTGAGGCCGCTGAACAGGCGACAGCCGACGCCCCGGCGCAGGGCGATGCGGCGGAGAATCCCAAGGCCGGCGAGCCCAGCACGCCCTGAAGAAGGGTGGCAATAGCCGGCAACCGCCGCCGCGCCCTTTGAAGGTGTTCGACCGGACAAACCGCCGGTCGGAAATTGATTGAAACAGGATGCTGGATAGGGCAGAAATGCTTCCGTGAACCCGGAACACGCCAGCTCGAGGCCCGCTGCGGAGTCTTCGGCGACACCCCACAAGTGGTCGTTTTTCCCGCATCCGGTGGCGTGGGTGGTCCTGGGTATTTCCCTCCTGGCCACCGCCGGCGGTTGGTATTTCGCCTGGCAGCATGAAGCCCTGGCGGTGCGCACCGCCTTCGAGCAGGAAGCGCGCCGGGTCGCCGCGGCGCTGAGCGAGCGAATGCAGGTGTACGAGGATGTGCTGCACGGCGCCGCCGGCTTGTATGCGGCCAGCATCTCGGTCGAACGCGCCGAATGGCGGGCCTATCTCGAAAGCGTCTCCATCGAAAAGCGGTTTCCGGGCATTGACGGCGTGGGGTTCATCGCTCGCGTGCCGCGCGACAACCTGGAACAGTTCGTCCAGACCACCCGCGCGGACAAAACGCCGGGCTTCGAAGTCAAACATTCCGGGACGGCGGAGGAGCTGCTGGTGGTGAAGTATATCGAGCCGGAGGCGCGCCACCAGGCGTTGCTGGGCCGGGACGTGGGGGCGGATGTCGAGCAGCGCGCGGTGGCGGAGCGGGCGCGGGACACGGGCCTGGCGGCGCTGAGCGGCCGGGTGCTCTTGCGTGAGAACGCCCAGGGCCCCCAGGCCGGATGCCTCATGTTGTTCCCCGTTTACCGCCACGGCCGCGCCACCGCCACGCTGCAGGAGCGCCGGGCCGCCATCGAAGGCTGGGTGTTCGCCCGCTTTGTCACCGCCCAGCTCATGGCGGAGGTCCTCCGGGATGAGCACCCCGGATTGCACCTCCAGATTTGGGATGTCCCCGCCGATGGACAGCGGACCCTGGTATTTGATAATGACCCCGCCCTGGCGGCGCGCCTGGGGGGCGGCTCCGCGGACATCGCCTTTGACATGGTGGTCGAGTTTGGCGGGCGCGCCTGGGATTTGCGCTTCCAGGCGCGCCCCTCTTCTCACGTGGCCAGACAACGCCGCTCCAGTGTGTGGGTGGGCGCGACCGGCGTCCTGATCAGCCTGTTGCTCTTTGGCATCGCCTGGTCGCTGAGCCACACCCGCCAGCGCGCGCTGGCCATCGCCGCCAGCCGGACCCGCACGTTGCGGGAGACCAACGATCGGCTCGAGGGTGAAATCCGGGAACGCCAGCGTTCCGAGGCCGCGCTCCGCCATTCCGAAGCCATCTATCATTCGCTGGTCGAGAGCCTGCCGCTGGCCATTGTGCGCAAAGACGCCGAAGGCCGCCTCATTTTTGCCAACCAGCGCTTTTGCGCCGAAATGGGCCAGCCCCTGGAAGCCTTGCGCGGCAAGACCGACGCGGATTTGTTCCCCGCGCCGCTGGCCGCTCAGCAGCAGCGGGCGGACCGGCAGGTCATCGAAACGGGGACCACAGTTGAAGCCGTCGAGCAGCGCCCAGGCCCGGGCGGCAGCATCCGCTACGTCCAGGCCATTCGCACCCCCGTTTACGACGGCGGCGACACTGTCATTGGCGTGCTGGACATTTTCTGGGATGTGACCGACAAGCGCCGGGCGGAGGCCGAGCTCGAACACGAACGGTTCATTCTCCGCACCCTGATGGACAACGTCCCCGAACGCATCTACTTCAAGGACCGCCAGAGCCGTTTTCTCCGCAATAGCAAGGCCCACCTCCGCGTCTTCGGCCTGACGCGACCCGAGGACGCCGTTGGAAAGTCCGACTTCGATTTCTTCTCCGAGGAACATGCGCGGGAAGCGTTCGAGGACGAGCAACGATTGATGGCCACCGGCGAGGCCATCACCAAGGAGGAAAAGGAAACCTGGCCCGACGGCAGCGTGACCTGGGCGTTAAGCACTAAAATGCCCTTGCGCGATGAGCACGGGAATATCGTGGGCACCTTCGGCCTCTCGCGCGACATCACCGACCGCAAACGCGCCGAGGAAGCCCTGCGACTCGCCAAGGAAGCCGCCGAGGAGGCCAGCCGCACCAAAAGCCAGTTCCTCGCCAGCATGAGCCACGAGCTGCGCACGCCCCTCAACTCCGTGATCGGCTTTGCCAACATCCTGCTCAAGAACAAATCCGGCAATCTCAGCCCCACCGAACTGAATTTCCTGGACCGGATTCAGGCCAACGGCAGGCATCTGCTGTCGCTGATCAATCAAATTCTCGACCTCTCCAAGATTGAAGCCCGGAAAGTCGAGCTCCAAACCGGCCCCGTCGCCCTCGACAACCTGATCCGCGAAACCCTGGCCCAGCAGGAAGGGCTGGTGCGCGACAAACCGGTGCAACTGGTGGCCGATGTGCCGCCCCGCGTCGCCCCCATCGTCACCGATCCCGACAAGCTCCGCCAGGTTCTCATTAACCTGCTCGGCAACGCCCTCAAGTTTACCGAGGAAGGCTCCGTCACCATCCGCCTCGTCACCCGCTCCACCGACGATGTGCCCATCCGGATTGACGTCATTGACACCGGCATCGGCATTCCCAAAGACAAGCTGGGTGTGATTTTCGAAGCCTTCCAGCAGGCCGAAGCCGGCACGGCGCGCAAGTATGGCGGCACGGGACTCGGCCTGACCATTTCGCAGGCGCTCTGCCAGCTCATGGGCTACCGAATCGAAGTTTCCAGCGAGCCCGGTCGCGGCTCGACCTTCAGCGTCTTGCTCCAGCCGCCGGCCGAGCCCGCTCCGGCAACCGCGGCGCCGCGCCCTCCGCCCTCAGCCACACCTGCGCCCGGCCGGGGCGCGGCTGCCGGCGGGCACGGTCCCCTGGTCCTGGTCATTGATGACGAGCCGGATTCGCGGACGCTTCTCAAGCATGCCATCGAAGAGTTCGGTTGTCGGGCCGTCACGGCCAGTTCCTGTGAGGAAGGATTGCGCCTGGCCCGGGAGTTGCCTCCGCAACTTGTCACCGTGGACCTGATGATGCCGGGGCTGGATACCATCACCTTTCTCAACCACCTCCGGGCCGCAGCCCGGTCTCAGTTCCTGCCCCTCGTCATTGTCACCGCTCGGGAACTGACTGCGGCCGAGTCGCAGCAGTTGCGCCAACTGGCCCAGGACATCGTAAAAAAGGGCGGCGAATTCGAGGCCGATCTCCGGCGGGTGTTGCAGCGATTCCTGCCGCCCTCCCCGCCGCCGGCCGATTCCAAGCCATGAGTGCCGCTCCCATCTCCGTGCTGATTGTGGATGACGATCCGGTCTTTGCCCAGTTCGTGCGTCAGATGCTGCTCGCGCTGGGCGACGACTTGCCCTGTTCGCCCGGGTGGGTGGACACGGCCGACAAGGCCCTGGACCACCTGCGCCGCGTTGGCACCGACCTGATGCTGCTGGACTACAACCTGCCGGGCGCCAATGGCCTCGAGGTGCTTGAACAGATTCGTCACCTGCCGGCTCCCCAGCCGGCGGTCGTCATGCTGACCGGCAGCGGCAACGAACGGGTTGCGGTCGAAGCCATGAAACGCGGCGCCCGCGATTACCTTTGCAAAGCCGACCTCGACCTGCCGCCGCTGCTGCGCGTGTTGCGCAACGCGCTCGCGCAAAAACAATTGGCCGACGAACTCGCCAAATACAATGCCCAGAACCGTGCCGACCTCGAGATGGCGCGCCAGCTTCAGCTCTCCCTGCTGCCGGTTTCCTACCCGGCTTTCCCCCGCGCTGCTGCCCCGGCCGAGTCCTGCTTTCGCTTCTGCCATCGTTTCCATCCCGCAACCGAACTGGCGGGCGACTTCTTCAGCGTGTTGCCCCTGTCGGATTTCTGCGCGGGGGTGTTTATTTGCGATGTCATGGGCCACGGCGTCCGGTCGGCGCTGGTGACCGCCATGGTCCGCGCCCTGGTGGACCCGGCCGCCGCTGCCGCCACCGACCCCGGCGACTTTCTTGCCGACATGAACCGCCGCTTGTCGGCCCTGCTGAAATCCGGCGGAGGCCCGATGTTTGCCACGGCGAGCTACCTCACCCTGGATGCCCTGACCGGGCGCCTCCGTTTCGCGTCGGCGGGCCACCCTCCCGCGCTCCACATTCAACGCGCCGCCGGCCGGGTCGAGCCGCTGCGAGTTCCCCCGCCAGCCGGCCCCGCCCTGGGCTTGTTTGCCGGCGCTGCCTACACCGCGGGTGGAGCCCTGGTGTCGGAAGGCGACGTGCTGCTCCTCTTCACCGACGGGCTGTTTGAAGTTCCTGGAGCGGACGGAAAGGAGGATTATGGCCAGGCACGACTGCTCGCCGCCGTCCGCCAGCACCGCAACCTCCCCCCGCCCGAACTCTGCGACGCCCTCATCGCCGAAGTCCGCAACTTTGCGGGCGGAACCGCTTTCACCGATGATGTCTGTTTGTTGAGCCTCGAAGTCGCCCGGCTGCCGTCTCCCCCTGGCCAGGACGCCCGCACTGCCACGGACCGCCACCGGGCGAGGGTGTCCAACCCGGAGCGAGCAGAAATTGAGCAGGGCCGGCCCCCGGGCCAACCCCCTCGGCAAGTCAATCTTCCCCCGACGCAGTGAGCGCCTATGAAGCACATCGCCGTCATTGAAGATAATCCGGATAATCGCCTGCTGGTCCGTGTCATTCTCGAATCGCTCTACCGGGTGACGGAATTCGAAAGCGGGTCCGAAGCTCTCGCCGGCCTCCGCCAGACGGTGCCCGATCTGGTGCTGCTGGACGTATCCCTTCCCGGCATGGACGGCACCGAGGTGCTCCGCCAAATCCGCGCCGACCCGCGCCTTCGCCACCTCCCCGTCATCGCGCTGACGGCGCACGCCATGACCGGCGACCGCGAAAAATATCTCGCGGCCGGTTTTAATGATTACGTTACCAAACCCATCCTGGACGAGAATCTGCTTCTGGATGCCATTGCCCGGCTCCTGTCCCAAACCCCCTCAAGCTGAAAGGCACCCATGCCCGAATCCCCTGATTTTGATCCGGCCGCGATCGAACGACTCCAACGATTGGGCGGCACCGATTTCGTACTCAAAATGCTGGACCTGTTCCTCGATTACGCCGCCAAAAAAATCAGCGAAGCCCGCGCCGCCCTCTCGGCTGGCAACCTCGAAGCCGTTGAAAGCGCGGTGCATCCGCTCAAATCCAGCGCCGGCAATATCGGCGCCGCCCGCCTTCGGGCTCTCGCCACCCAGGCCGAAGACCTCGCCCGCGAACGCCAGGCCGAGGCCGTGACCGCCTGCCTGGCTGAGCTGGAGGCGGCCTTCGCCGCCGTCAAGCCGCTCTTGGAGCAAAAACGCCAGGCACTCTCACGGCCCGATCGGTAGCGGGAACCTGACCCCCGCAATCCAGTCCCGGAGGATTTTCTTTCGTCCTTCCAGTTGGGCGCGCCTGCCGGGCGCCACACCGGAATAGAACCCCCGAGCCGCCGCCCGGCCGAACGCGCCGGTTCCAAACCGTCATCCTCCCTTTACAGAAAGCCGCTGCCGCCTTAGGGTGTGACCAGTGGCAGGGCTGTTCTATGTTCAACCTTTATTCATCACCTAACCGCCTATGACTTCTTCCTCAAACGATCCCCAAGCCCCCGCGCTCGCCCCGGTGCGCGTGCTTGTGGCTGAGGACTCCCCTCTCAACCAGCAGGTCGCTCTCAAGCAACTCGAAAAGCTTGGCCTCCAGGCCGACGGCGTGCCCGACGGCGCGGCCGTGCTCGAGGCCGTCAAAAAATCCCATTACGACATCATCCTCATGGACTGCCAGATGCCTGAACTGAGCGGCTACGAGGCAACCTGGCACATCCGCCAGGCCGAAAAGGATGCCGCCCGATCCGGCCATACTCCCCACCGCGTCTATATTATCGCCATGACCGCCAACACCCGCGCCGATAACCGGCAAAAGTGTCTCCAGGCCGGAATGGACGATTACATCAACAAGCCGGTTCAGTTGCCCGAGTTGGAGGCCGCCCTGCATCGCGGCCTGGCCGACCGCGCCTTGCAGCGGGCCCTGGATGCGGTGATTGATCCGGTGGTCATCGCCGGGCTTGGCCAACTGCAGATGCCGGGCAAACCCGACCCGGTGGCCGAACTGATTGACCTCTTCCTCCAGGAAGCTCCAACCCACCTTGCAACCCTGGAAAAAGCCGTTGCCGACAACGACGCCTCCTCCCTGTCCCGGACCTTTAATGCCCTTTCGCGCCTCAAAGGCAGCGCCGGCAACCTCGGCGCCCGCGACCTGGCCGCCCTTTGCGACGAAATCGAGCAGACGGCGCGGAATTGGTCGCTGGCGGACGTTCCCCCCTTGCTGGACCGCACCCGCGAGGAACTCGACCGCGTTCGCAACGCCCTCGAGAAAATCAAAGAATCGCGGACCCAAAGCCCGGCGCAGGGCCGGAAACGCTTGACGCGTTAAGGGGGAGGCGCCGTCGTCTCTGTCATTCATTTTGACGACAGCCCCGCCAGGGTGAGGTTTGGGCATGCTATTGACGGACAGCGCCAACTGGTTGTAAATTGTCCTAGAAACAAGAAACCTTGCTAGCCCTTATGAAATGTCTGATCGCCAACTTCGGCGCGGGTGAGGACCCGCAATCGCGACGGCGCGGCTTTACGCTCATCGAACTGCTCGTGGTTATCGCCATCATCGCCATTTTGGCCGCCATGCTCCTGCCGGCCTTGAGCAAAGCCAAAACCAAGACCGAGGGCATTTCCTGCATGAACAACTCGCGGCAGTTGGCCATCGCGTGGGTGATGTATTCGCAGGATTATGGTGACCGCCTGGTGGGCAACACCCACGGCGACGTGGCCCAGAACCCCAACCCCAATAACGATCCCTATGGGCAATGGATTGCCGGCTGGATTGACTGGACCGCCAGCCAGCATAATACCAACACCATTTATCTGACCGACCCGCGCTTTGCCAAGCTCTCCCCTTATGCCAAGGGCGATTGGAAACTTTACAAATGCGTCTCCGACAAGCGCAAGAGCCCCTACAACCCCGGTCCGCGCGTGCGCAGCATCTCGATGAACGCCGCCATGGGCGATGGCAACAAGGCCTCGTTCTACAACGGCACCTTCTTTTATGCCAAGAAAATGGCGGAACTGATCAAGCCCCCGCCGGCCATGGCCTGGCTGTTTGTGGATGAGCACCCCGACAGCATCAACGACGGCTGCGCCTTCAACAACCCGTTGCTCGCCCCGGCCGCCTATTTCTGGACCGATCTTCCGGCCAGCTACCATAACGGCGCCTGCGGCTTCGCCTTCGCCGATGGACATTCGGAAATCAAGAAATGGCGCGTAGGCTCGACCCAACAACCCATCCGCCTCTCCAACTTTGGGGGGTTGAGCGCGCCCAACAGCGCCGATTACGCCTGGATCATCGAACGCACGCCGCGGCGTTGATAAGTTTACCCTCCGGTTCTGATCGCCCCATCAGGACCGAGTCTGGCCACGAGCGGAAAGCGGTCGCGCTGGGCGCAGAAGGGGACATCCGGTTGAAGAGCGGCCTGGGCCGAGAGACGACGGCCGTTGCGGGAGGAGGCTAGGGCGGCTTCAAGATTGGCGCTCTCCAGCCGATAAAGCCTCAGCGCCATCAGGGCTGAATCCATGATCATGCCACCGGCGTAGTCCGCCCAAACGAGATCACACAGGGCGCCGGCCCCGAGCGCGTCCTCGTAGGCGGCCTGCTCGAGGGTGCCGCTGCACACCAGCAGAAGGTTTGGGGGCCGGTGCGACCGCACTTCCCGAGCGGTCGCGCTGAGGTTGAGAAAGGACGCGGCCAGGACCCGTTGCGCCCGGGCGCAGGCGCGCAGGGCGCGCGTGCCATTGGTCGTCGTCATCACAATTATCTTGCCGCGGATTCGCTCGGGGGTGAACTCGCGCGGCGAATTGCCCAGGTCGAACTCCACGCCGCCGGTCAACGTTCCGGTGATGCGCAGTCCGTTGCGCTCTCCGGCCAGGAGAGCCTGGGGATGGGTTGAGCGGAACGCCAGCGCTTCGGAAATGTCGGCCAGGGGGATCACCGCTTCGGCGCCGCCTGCCAGGGCGGTGACCATCGAACTGGTGGCGCGAAGCACATCGAACACAACGCACCACGTCTGGCCCAGGTCACGCTCCGCCAAAGCGGCGAAGTCGGCGGGGGTGAAAAGCACTTCAATGCTGGTCTGCATAAGCCATGATTCTTGATTCCTGGGGGCTCGAGGGTCGAGACGTCCTGGCCCGCCCCGCGTGAGTCCGCATGTAATGGAAGAGGTACTGCTGCGCGTAGCCCGCGCAGGGGCCGAAGTGCGCCGCGGCAAACTCGCTGAGAACCTTTGTCGAAACGTGGCGTCCCGTGAAGTAAAGCTCGCGCAGTGCCTTGAGAATCCAGACGTCCACCGGGAACGCCTCCGGAAAGCCATAAGCAAAAAGCAGGACGCAATCGGCGATCTTTCGGCCAACGCCGGGCAGGTCCATCAGGCGGCTTCGCGCCTCGGCCAGCGGCAGGCGGCGCAGCCCTTCAAGGTCCGTCTCCCCCGAGGCGACCCGCCTTGCGGCGGCCCGCAGGTAAGGCGCCCGGAATCCCATTTTGCAGCCGCGCAACTGGGCCTCGGTGGCCCGGGCGAGGCGGTCCGGGGACGGAAACGCCTGGGCGGGCGCGTGGCCGGGCGGGACCTCGAGGGGGACGCCAAAGCGTTCGCACAGCAGACCGATGATCTGGCGAATCTGGGTGATTTGTTTGGTGGACGAGAGAATGAACGAGGCGAGGCATTCCCACGGGTCCTGGCGAAGCAAACGCAGGCCGCGACAGGCGCTCAGCGCGCGGCGCATGGGTTCGTCTCCGGGAAAGGTGTCAACCACCGCCTCGAGATTCACATGGACTTGCAGGTAATCAGCCAGCCAGTCCCAGCGCGGACAAGGCTGCGCGGTGCGAGCGACAATCGCCCCCGGCTCGGAGGCGAGCGCGACCCAGCGGACACCAACCACGCCGACCCACTCGCCCGCGACGCGGCGCCAGCGGAACACCTGGCCTGAATCCAACGTGGCGGCCAGGTCATAGCCCGACACCTCGAAACGCGTGGTCACAGAGAACGACATGTCAGCGCACGCCCCGGCAATGGAAGAATTGAAGCACCCGCAGCACGCGTCCGTGATAGAACACGCAGCGGACGCCAGCCTCGGTCACCGACTCGAAATCAGCAAGCAGTTCGGCGGGGGGCAGTTCGGGCTCGGGCCGGGCGCGGTCCAACTCGGTGACATACACGGCGTTTTCCCCTTTGCGCAGGTTGTAGCCGGGCCAGAAAAAGAATTGGTTCTGCGGCGTGGCGGTGTGGCGGTAATAAACCAACGGCGTGCTTTTCACCGCCGCGCGCGCTTCCGGGAGGTAGAAGGAGACCTGGCCGACCAGGCCATAGTGATTGCCAATGATAAACACCGGCTTGCCCTCGGCCAGAAGTTCCTGCCGGGCCTGCCCCACCACCGCCGCCGTTTGGTCCCATTCCCGCACCCGGCGCAACGGATCCACGGCAATGGGCAGGTGGCGGCCGGTCAGCCGCGCCACCACGTTGGTATCGTGCAGCACGGCCACGACGGTGAATCCAAAGACCAGACCGGTGATCAGCCAGGGCTTGATTCGGGCGGCCCCCAGCCGGGCGCGCGTGTCCCAATAAATCACCATCACGCAGAACAGGGGCAGGACCGATGGCACAATCCAGTTGGGCAGAATCCTCGAGTAAAAGGAATGGCAGGTGTAAACCAGGAACAAGGGCGCGCCCATGCTGAAGCAAAAGACCAGCAGCGCGTGATGCCGCGCCTTCCGCCAGATCGCGATCGAAGCCCAAACCATGCCCACAAAGAACACCGGATTCAGCAGCCCAAACTCGGCGGCGAGGAAGTCCCCCAGGTAGCGCAAGGTGGGGTGCCATTCCCGGCCCGCCCCGGCGGTTTCCGATACGTGGGTCACGGTGATCCACCCGTGCTGATGATTCCAAACCACCACCGGAATCGTGAAAAGCAGATTGATCAGCAGCGCCACGTAGGGGCCCGGACGGCGCAGGTGCCGGCGGGCGGGCGCCCACAGCGCAAAAAACACCGCCCAGCAAAGCCATTGTAAAAGCGCCGTGTACTTGCTCAGGAACCCCAGCCCCATCCACAAACCGACCCAGGCCCAGTCCCGCGTCGTCGCGTTGTCCCGCACCGCCCGCCACCCCGCGAGCATCGCCGCCGTCCAGAACAGCACCGAAAGCGGGTCCACCGTCATCAGCACCGACCCGGCGGCGATCATCGGGGTGGCGGTCATGATCAGCAGCAGGAAAAAGCCGGCCCGGGCGTTCACCTCGCGGGCAAAGAAACGCAGCATCAGCCCGCTGAGCAGAGCGGTGATCAGCGGCGCGAAGAACCGGACGCCAAACTCGCAGTCGCCCCAGAGCGAGGTGCCGAGAAACTGGGTGTAGGCGATGAGCGGCGGCTTGCTGTAATAGGAAAGGGCCAGGTGCTTGGACCACACCCATTGGTAGGCTTCATCCTCCGAAAGTTGGATTGTGTCGCTGGCAATATAAAACCACCGGGCGACCAGCAGCGCCCCAATGATCAGGAAACCCAGGCGCAACCAATGCGCATCCAGACTGGTTTGCGGAACCGGCGCAACGGACCCGCCCGAGCGCGGGGCGAACACCGGTTCCTCGGCCTCCTCATCCGGCAGCCGGGCCGGCGGATTGCCCAGGCTTGGCAGTTTCCGCCACCAGAGCGGAAACCACTTGGCGCCGACCCAGCGCCACAGCGCGTCCAACGCCCACACGCCGGCCGCGGCGTAACCGGCTCCCAGGAGAGCGCCCCCCGCAACATCCGAGGGATAATGCACGCCGTTGTAAACTCGCGACACCGCCACCAGCGCGCCCACCGGCAACGTCAGCCAGGCGCTCTTGCGGAAGTAAACGAAAAGAATCATCGCCGCGGCAAACCAGTTTGCCGCATGCGACGAAGGGAAGCTGCCGGAGCCTCCCTTGCCGGCCAGGCAGCGGACATCGGGCAAAACCAGGAAGGGACGCTCGCGGCCAACGGCCTCCTTGAGCGTGCGACAAATCAAACCGTCTCCGAGCGACACAATCAGCGCCAGCATCGCGACGCAAACCATGCCCCTCACCCCGCCCTTCCACACCAGCCACACTCCCAGGAACACCAGCAGGGGATAAAAAAGCGCGTTCCCGCTCAGCCAGGGCATGACCACGTCAAGCCACGGATGAGCGAGTTCCTGGTTAACGAACCGGAACGCCGCAACATCCAGCGATTGGAGCCACTGCATCACCGGCGGAGATTAGCTCTCCCCCGCCGAGGGCAAAAGTCCAGAGTGGTTATTCTTCGGCATCCGGCTCCGCCAGGCGTTTGGCCCCCGCCTGCAGCTCGTCCAGCAGCGCCTGCATGACCGCCGGGACCTTGCCGCGCCACAGGGCTCCGACGCTGATCGGTTCAAATTCCCCGGGCGGCAGAGGGATGACCCGAACGCCGTCGGGAACGCGGGCCTTGGGCACCCGCACCGACACGCCTATCCCAAACCCGCCGGCCACATAGGTCTCGATCAGGTCAATTGAACTGACTTCCATACCGGGAAACCAGTCCACCCCCCGGCGGCTCAAGCCCTGCTGAAAATGGCGGCTGATGGCCTCGTGCGCCGGCAGACAGATCAGCGGTTCCTGGATGCGGTCCCGGCTCCAGAGTTGCTCCGGGGCCGTGACACTGCCGGAAGCGTCAACCAGCAGGGCCAACGGCAGGCTGACCAGCGGGAGCGAATGGATGCCCGAGGGCGGCTTCTTTTCGATCACGGTGAGCGCCAGGTCAATCTCCTCCTTTTGCAGCAAGGCCTCCAATTCCATTTGGTATCCCTCCCGCAGAGTAATCTTCAGGTTCGGAAAACGGGCCCGGACTTTCTTGAAAAACCGCGGCAGGTGATCCCGCAGGATGACTGTCGAAGCGCCGATTCGAACCTGCCGCGCCTTTCCCCCCTGCAATTCGGCGGCGACATTCTCCACATTCGAGAAAAACGGCTCGATGAACCGGTAAAGCTTCTCGCCCGCGGGCGTGAGGGCGAAGGGTCGGCGCTGAAACAGGACCACCCCAAGGTATTCCTCGAGTTGGGCCACCTGCCCGCTCACGGCCGGCTGCTGGATGCCGTAGGGAATGTTTCGAACGGCTTCGGTGATGCCGCCGTGCCGGGCCACGTAATAGAACAATTCCAGGTGGTGAATGTTCATTGCCCCCGAGGGTGGCATTGCCCGGTGAGGGGCGCAAGCGCGCGAAAACAGTTCGTGGAAATGGTTCGACAGTGGCAATCGCTTGAGGCTGAATAGCCGGGCAATGAAAACGAAATGTCTGACATTGGTTTGCGCCCTGGCCTTGGCCGGAGCGGGTGCACCCCGGGCCGCCGCGGCGGAAAAAACTCCTGGACCGCTGGCGGTGGCGGCCGATGCCGTGGTTGTCCGGCCGCTGTGCCTGGCTTCGACCATCGTTGGCAGCGCCCTGTTTGTGGTGGCCCTGCCTGTGGCGGCAGCCTCCAAGAGTGTGAAACCCACGGCCGAAGCGCTGGTTGCCAAGCCGGCCGCCGCGACGTTCAAACGTCCACTGGGCGATTTGGACGCCATGGCGGAGTAGTGCCCCGCCAAAGGCGAAAGCCAGGTCACGGGCGAACTCAGGAACCTTCCGACTCGGGCAGCGGCAGGAACTCGGGACGAATTCTTCCACTCGCAAGGTGAAGCACGGCCACGCTTCGAGGCATGCCGAAACGGGGTTTGCCGGCGTAACCGGGGTTGAAGAACAGAACCCCCTGGATCGTCTCGTTGAACGGTTTATGGGTATGGCCGAACACCACGGCGTCCGGCCGTTCCCGATCCAGCAGGCGCCGCACCGACTCGCTCCATTGATGCGGGTTGACAATGTGGTGGATGAGAAACTTCAGCTTGTCCAGCTCCAGCACCTCCGTTTGCCGATAACCCAGGCCGGGGTCATCGGTGTTCCCCATCACCGCGGTGACCGGCGCCACTTCTTCGAGTTGGTGGAGAATTCGCGGCAGACCGATGTCGCCCGCATGCAGAATGTGGTCCACTCCCGCGAACAGTTGCAGCACGCGCGGGTCAAGAAAATTATGCGTGTCCGAAATCACTCCCACCCGCCGCACGCCCCCGCCTGACCCCGCGCTCACGCCTTCCCCTCTTCCGGCGCCGGCTCTTCCTCCGGGGCCTCGCCCGGTTCCTCCACCGGCTCCTTTTCGCGCGCGGACTCCGCCGCCTCGCCGAGCTTCATCGCCCCCACAAACAGGCCGGTGAACAATCCCCCGCTCAGGAGGGTGTTGCGGAAGAATTCCCAGGTTTGCGGCCAGCCCGCCGTGCCTTTGGTCAGGGCCATGATCCAGCCAAGCAGGTTCCTGGTGTACTCCGGGTTGCCAAAGGGATTGAAAAACCACGAAGCCGTGTTGGTGAGGAAATAAAACACCAGCGCCCCCAGAATGCCACCCCCCAGCAGCGACAGGAACGACGCTTGCGGCTTGTGCCGCCGGCCGAACCAAATGAGGAACACGTAGGCCACGTAGTTGAACAGTTGATACTTGAGCACCGGCAGGTCAAACACGTGATAGCCCAGATAAAAATAATAGTAGCAATTGAGCCCCAGGTCCGTCAGCAGGAGGGTCCCCAACGGCAGCCACCACGCCATGCCCCCCGTAAAGTAAACCCCGGCGCAAAAGGCGATCGCATAGGCGGCGCTGAAGTTCTCCGGCAGCATGCCCGGAATGCGCGAAAGCGCGAACACAATCATCAGCGCCACCGGCAGGGCCAAGCTGGTTTTCACAACGGGCAGCATACGGTCTGACGCCCCTTTTTCAAGCATCTCGCCCTTAGCGCCTGCCCTGTTTGGCGTGGGCGATGCGGTAGGCCTCCGAGGTGGTATAATATTTGGCAATCATGTTGGGCACTTCCCAGTCCGGCAACCGCTTTTGCTCCAGGTACTGCAGGAACTTCTGCGTGACTTCGCCAAAATGCGCCTCATGTCCCGTGTGGTACTGGTCGGGCACGACAATCTCCCACCTTTTTCCCGCCGGTTTGACCGCCAGGCCCGGCCAGGTGGCGCAAAGCTTGTTCACGGCCGCGCGCAGAACGCCTTCGAACTGTTGGGCGGGGGCGCCGGACTTGTTTTCGACATACAGGACCGGCTTATATTGCTCTTCCGGGCCCTGAAGAATAACGAGGTTGGCTTTGGTGCCGCGCATGAGGGCGGAGTGTGTGTCCTTGGTGCCGGCGGGCGCTTCGAAATTCCACCGCACGCGCACTTTGGCATGGATGCCACGGAGCGCGAAAGTGATGTCCCCGTTCTGGTACACCTGCAGCCTGCCGTCGGGGCCCACGTCGCGCTTCAGGTAGGCCGGGAAATCGTCCAGCCCGGTCGAACGCTTGAACTGCTCGCGCGTGATACCCGTGGGCCAGCGGTTGGCGTCCAGAATCTTGACGTCCCGCTTCCAATCCAGCGTCAGGTTGGGAAAACAGCCCCACTGGACCAGGTCCACCAGGTGCGTCGCCACGTCGGTCACGGCTTCCCCTTGCTGCCGCACGTCATAGAACCACGGCGGGCGGACGAGCGCCTTGCCGGCGACCTCCTTGAAGAAATGATGCACACTCTCCATCTCCACGGCGGGGTTGGC
Organism: uncultured Verrucomicrobiota bacterium; assembly: GCA_964631605.1. Taxonomy (GTDB): domain Bacteria; phylum Verrucomicrobiota; class Verrucomicrobiia; order Limisphaerales; family UBA8199; genus JARKQH01. The sequence continues at coordinate 11,696 of CAZVYG010000039.1, read as the reverse complement.
CAGGCTGCCGGCCTCGAACGTGCCGAACAACTCGGGCATTTGGGCCAGCTCGCGCTGCAGCATCGAGTTGATCTCGTAGCGCTCGGTCATGATGTCGTAGAGCAAAACCTGCTTTTTCCCGGCACGATCGAAAGCCTTTTGCAGCAGCTTGAAGCCTTTGGGGTCAATGGCCATCGGTTTGTCGGCCAGGACGTTGAAGCCGCCGTTGATGGACTTGTAGATGTACTCGGTTTTCCGGGCGTTGTTGCCGGAGATCACCACCACGTTCCCCGCCCGCTCCCGCAGCATCCGGTCCAGGAAATCCTTGCCCGTATAGACTTTCTCTTCCCAGCGGGTGGGGTTCTCGGCGCGCGTGTTGAAACTCTGCACGCGGTTGAGATGATCCTCCAACTCGGGACCGCCCGGCGCATAAACATAAACCACGGGGCTGACCTGGGGGTACATGAACTTCTGCACCAGGCCGGCGTGGAAATGGCCGGGGTCCAGGGTGATCAGCCGAACCGTGGGCTCGGCGCCGAGGCCGGCGAGAGGCAGAACATGGGCAAGCATGGCGGTCACCGCAATCGTGGCACAATTCAGTCTCATAGTAGGTGCTCAGTTATGGTCAGCCGCCCGCGGCTTGGCAAGGAGTATCTGTCCCCAATTCAACTCCGGGCCGGAAGGGACGGCGTGGAGGATGCCGCCGGGCCGGCGCGTGGTTTTTGACCCAGGACGCGTTTGTGACTTGCATGCCCCCGCTTTTTTTTGTCTCTACCCGCATGCCGCTGTGGATAACGGTTCTGCTGCTTGGTATCATCGAAGGGATTACCGAGTTCATCCCGATTTCCTCGACCGGCCACCTGATCATCGCCGAAAAGGTTTTTGCGTTTGCCCAGGTGCTGCCCCAATCCCATTGGCTGGTCCAGGCGGGCCCGCTTAAAGACCTCTTCAACGTGGTGATTCAATCCGGCGCCGTGCTGGCGGTGCTGCCCTTGTTTCCCGACCGGCTTCGCCAATTCGTCTTTGAATGGCGGGCCCCGGCCACGCGTGATTACCTGCTCAAGATTCTGACGGCCTTTGCCGTGACCGGCGTTGGCGGCTTCCTGCTGGAGAAGAATGACTTCAGACTTCCAGAGCACATTCTCCCGGTGGCCATTGCGCTGGCGGTGGGCGGCGCTCTCTTTGTTGCGGTCGAGCATCGGCTCCGGGGCCGCCAGCTCCTCAACGAGGTCACCTGGCCCATTGTGCTGGCGGTCGGCATCGGCCAGCTCCTGGCGGCCGTGTTCCCCGGCACGTCCCGCTCCGGCGCCACCATCCTCCTCGCCCTCCTGTTCGGACTCAACCGCGTTGCCGCCACAGAATTCACTTTCCTGGTGGGCATCCCGACCATGCTCGCCGCCGGCGCCCTCAAGATTCTCAAGACCGTTCAGGAGTCCTCCGGGGCGCCTTCCGAGTTCTGGCCGATGGTCGGCCTGGGGTTTCTGGTCGCCGCGGTGGTCTCGTTTATCGCGGTGAAATGGCTTTTGGGCTATGTCCAAACCCACACCTTCATTCTGTTCGGCTGGTATCGCATTGCGCTTGCCCTGGTCCTGGTCCTGCTCCTGCTTTTGGGCTGAACGTTGGCGGTCGGGACGCCGCGGCGCCGAACGGCGCTCCCGGCAATGCCCGCCCCGGGCCAACGCCTGACGCGGAGCCTCGGGCGATTCCCACCCCTGCTCGAAAGACCTCGACAAGCCCGAAACAGGTTCTCTATTTTTCGATCAAAAACTTGTTGCATTTTTTGAGAACGCTGTTAGATACAAACGGAAGTTACGTTCGGTTGGCATTTGTTTTTTTGATGTCGGTCCCGCTTGGGCGCTTCTATTCCTCACGACCAAGTATGCGGAGTCGGAGAGAGATCGTGTCGGAATGAACGCGCCATTTTTTGCCGCAGCCACTGCCAAACAGGCGGAATTGCTTTACATCTGGGGTCAGGCGACCCCCGAGGCTAAAGCGATCATCGTCTGTTTGTTGATCTTTTCGATCATCGCCTGGTCGGTCATGATCGCCAAAGCCTTGCAGATGCGCCGGGCCAAGAAGCTCAACCAGTATTTCACCACCGAATACCGCACCCAAAAACACGTGCTAGACGTCTTTGACCGGCGGGTGCAGGCGGAGGGCTGCCCCTTGTTCATGGTGTATCAGGCCGGGAGCCTGGAATTGGACACCCGCCTGCGAAATCCCGAGACCAACGGCCGGAAAGCCCATCTCTCGCTCAAGGCCATGGAGCATGTGAAGCGGACCATGGAAAACGCTGTTGCCCAGGAGTCGCTCAAGTTGGAGTCGGGCCTTATTCTGTTGGCCATTGCCGTCAGCGGCGCCCCCTTCCTCGGGTTGCTGGGGACGGTCTGGGGGGTGATGAGCACCTTCGGGCACATCGCCCAGCAGGGCAGCGCCACCCTCTCAGCCATGGCGCCGGGCGTGGCGGCGGCGCTGATCACCACGGTGGCCGGCCTGTTGGTCGCCATCCCTTCAATGTTCGGTTACAACTGGCTGGTGCATAATCTGCGCGTCCTGACGGTCGAGCTGGACAACTTCGCGCAGGACCTGGTTTCCAAAATGGAAACCGAGTATCTCGAGGACTGAGTTCCAAGCCTGCCTTCCCGTGCGCCGTTTCTCCCAACGCAGTTCCCTGGTCACCCTCAGCGAGATCAATATCACCCCGCTGCTGGACCTGGCGTTTGTCCTGCTCATTATTTTCATCATCACCACCCCGCTGCTCGAGCAGAGCATCAACCTGCGCCTTCCCCGCGGCGGCATCCCGGACAAGCCGGTGACCGCCCAGGACGTGCGCACGGTCGAAATCACCCGCGAGGGAGTTTACCTGCTCAATCGCCAGCGCATGAGCCTCGAGGCCATCGAGCGCCAGTTGGTGCAGGATTTTCGATACAATCCCAACCTCGTGGTCTATATTCGCGCCGACGAGATGGGATTCAACAAACATTTATACGCGATTATTGACCGCTGCCAGCGCAACGGCATCACGCGTTATTCGCTGCGGACCCAACCCCGCTAGCGACCACATGAACCTCAGCCTCCAACAAAAGTGTTTGATCGCATCGGCAGGCATGCACCTCCTGCTGCTGGTCATCCTCTTTGTCGGCCCGGCGTTCCTGTCGCCGCGCAATCCGCTCGAAAACCTGCCCGTCATTGATTTCATCCCCGACCGGCTGGTGGACGCCGCCGTGGTGGGAGGCGGCAACCCCAATGTCAGGCCGCCCCCGCCCACTCCGGCTCCCCCCACGCCCGCCCCGCCCCCGCCGGTGGTTAAACCAGCGCCGGCCCCGGCGCCCGCCCCCGAGCCAAAACCGGAACCCGCCAAGCCCGAGCCGAAGGCCCGCGAACCGGAGCCGGTCAAGACGGCCAGGGACCTGACGCCGGACCCTGACTCGCTCGACGTCCAAAGACCGCGGAAACCGGCCATCAGCACGAAAATCGTGACCCGGAAGGACACCCCGACCAAGACTTCCAAGGCCGGCATGGAAGCCGGCGAACGCGCCCTGGCTCAAGCCCGACAGCAGATTGCCCGCGCCGCCTCGAGCATCCGCGAGGCCGCCGCCGCGCCCACCACCATCGAGGATTTTGGCCCGGGCGGCGGCGGCCCCACCTATGCCAGCTATGCCGCCTGGGTGAAGACCGTTTATGAAAACGCCTGGGTCCCCCCCTCCGATACAGCTTCCGACGACGCCATCACCGTCGTCACAGTAACCATCGCGCGGGACGGGACCGTGGTATCGGCCCGCATCAGCAAGGGCTCCGGCGATGCGCTGGTGGACGCCTCGGTGCGCAGCACCCTGGACCGCGTCAAGACCATCGGCCGTCCTTTTCCCGAGGGCGTCAAAGACAGGGAACGAACTTACATCATCCACTTCAATCTCAAAGCCAAACGAGGACTCGCATGAAGATACCTTTTGCCTCAGCGGTTTGCGCCGCAGCCGTTCTTGCCGCCAGCCCGCTGGCCGCCCAGCAGGAAATTGTCATCGAAAAAAGCTTCGAACCGGGCAAGACCAGGCCGATCCTGGTTTCGTTGAGCGGTTTGACCGGCGAGGCGGCCCAAGTGCTGCAATTCGACCTTTACGTTCAAGGCTTTGCTTTTACCAACGCCGACGCCGCCCAATACCTCCTTTCGGGCAGCCTCAACGGCAGCCTGACGGCGCGGGCCACGGACCGTTACTCGAAGGCCTCGCTGGTGGCCAAGAGCTACTCCGGCGGCACCTTGCGCCGGCAGGTCCATGCCTTCGCGGACGATTTTGTGAAAGCCCTCGGCCGCCAGGGAATTGCTCAAACCAAAATCGCCTTCAAGCTCGACACCGGCGCCAACAGCGAGGTGGTGGTCGCGGATTTCGACGGGTTTGGCATGCAGGAAGTGACCAAAGACAACAGCCTGGTGGCCGCGCCCGCCTGGGTGCCCGGGCGGCTGGCGCTCTATTACACCTCCTACAAGCTCGGCAACCCCGACATCTTTTACCATGACCTTTCGACCGGCGCGCGGAGAATCTTTGCGCGGTATGGCGGCTCCAACATGAGTCCCGCCGTCTCGCCGGACGGTTCCAAGGTTGCCATGGTTCTCAGCAAGGACGGCTGGACCGATTTGTATGTGGGAGACGCCGACGGCGGCAATGTGCGGCGCTTAACCCGCTCGCGCGAGGATGAGTCCTCGCCGTGCTGGTCCCCGGACGGCAAGTGGATTTGCTTCGCGGCGCGAATCAATGAGCGCCGCGCCCTGTGCAAAATCCCCGCCGCCGGCGGAGAAATGCAGCGGATCGCCACCAGCGGCGTGCTCAACCCCACCGAACCGGATTGGTCGCCGGACGGCAAGTGGATTGTTTTTACCTCGATGATGCGCGGTTTCGAGATTTGCGTCGTCCCCGCCGAGGGCGGGACGGCCACCGTCTTGGTCAGCGGCGAGGACCCCTCCTGGGCCCCCAATTCCCGCACCGTCGCCTTCGCCCGCCGCCAGGGCGGCCAGCGCGTGCTGTCTCTTCTTGACGTCCCGACCAAACAATACAAGGATATTTCCCGAGTCTCTGGAAATTCGGGAAGCAACTCACAACCCAGTTGGGCCAAGTAGCCCGCCCCGGAAAGACATAAAAAATGAAAGTTAACAAGTTTGTCACGTTATTGGTTCTCGGATTGATCGTCGCGACCGCCGCCACCGGCTGTCGCAAGAAACCGGCTTATCTCACCCCCCTGCCCGGCACCAAGCCCGGCACCGTCGGCGATGTCGGCCCCGGCGCACCCCTCGATACCGGCAAAACCAGCGGCAGCGACCTCAAGCCCGAGGATTTTGGCGGCATCACCTCCAATCAGCCCGGCGCCCACTTCGGCTGGCTCGAGGATGCCAGCATGTTCAAACAGGACACGGTCTATTTTGACTTCGACAGTTCCGCCATCAAATCCGGCGAGAAGTCCAAAATCGCCTCCGTGGCCGACTACCTCAAAGGCAACACCAAGGCCGCCGTTCGAGTCGAAGGCCATTGCGATGAACGCGGCACCGAGGAATACAACCGGGCCCTGGGCGAACGCCGCGCCCTGGCCATCCGCGAGGAGTTGGTCCGTCTGGGAATTGACCCCACGCGTGTGGACACCCTGAGCTATGGCGAGGACCGGCCGGCCGTCCAAGGGCACGATGAGGGCGCCTGGCGGCTGAATCGCCGCGGCGAGTTCATTTTGCTCACACCTCCGTAATCGGCGAGCCAGCGCACTTTTCGGGGCGTTCCCTTCACCCGGGGAGCGCCCGCTTTATGTACGGCTCGAGGCGGCCGGGCGGGGTTGCTCCGCCAGGCGCCGCTGAACCTCCTGCCAAACCCGCTCCGGCGCCAGCGCGGTCAAACATTCCAACGGCTTGAGGTGGCGGCAGCGGCTGCTCATGCAGGGTGCACAAGGCAGGTCCGTGCGCAGGACTTGCTCGATCTGGCCGTAGGGTCCGGTCCGGCGGGGCTCAGTGGGTCCGAACAAACCCACCACGGGGCGGCCCAGCGCGGCGGCCACGTGCATCGGGCCGGTGTCGTTGGTCACCATTAACTCGCCCGCGCGAATCCATTCCACCATTTCGCCCAGGGAAAGCCGACCGGTCAGATCGAGGCACCGTGTGGGATCCGCGCGGCTGATCGTGGCGCCGAACTCCTGGTCCTCGCCTCCGCCCAAAATCGCGAACCGGAACGCAGAGTCGAAGCCGCGGGCCAGCCGCACCAGCGCGGCAAAGTACTCCACCGGCCACCGCTTGTTCACCCACCGGGCGCCCGGCTGAAGAAGAATCCAACGGGCGGCTTCGACGGGCCATTTGCGACGGATGTCCGCCGCCACCGCCGGCCGTTGCGGCAGCCAGGTGAAGGGGCCATCGGCCGGCACACCCAGCAGCGGCAGCACACTTAAATACCAATCCACCGCATGCGTGTAATACGAGCGCCGTCGCGCCACCACGTCGTAGTAACCTCGCGCTCCCTCCCGCGGTTCATCCAATCCCACCAGAAGGTGGCCGTTGGCGAGCCACGAGAACGCGCCGCTGCGGGCCAGGCATTGGAGGTCAATCACCCAGTCGAACCCCTGCCGGCGCATCCATTGCAGATCCCGCCACAACTGCGCCCAGTTGCGCGGCTGCGCCCACCCCCGCCGGTCAAATCGGATCACCCCCGCCAAATCCGGATCCCCCTCCAACAGGGGGGCCAGGCCGGTCTCGATCCACCAGTAAACCTCGCTCTGCGGCAGGTGGCGCTTGATCCGGCGCAGCACCGGCAGCGCCTGCACCACGTCCCCCAGCGAACTGGGTTTGAGAATGAGAATTCGCAAGCGAGAAAGAGTTTGATCCGGCATCCACCGTCCGGCCTCGCCGAGGAACCGCGACGGCGCCTGGGAGTGTCAGACCCCTGACCGGTCCGCCCGGTTCAGGCCCGGTACCTGGGTTTAACGGCCAAAGGCCAGCCGCTCGGCCAGCCGCGGCGGCAGCCCCGCATCCAGTATCTTCTTTTGGGCGGCAGCGATATCGTACTCGAGGCGACGCAACTCGATGGTGCCCTCGTCCACGTCATAGATGACGTAAGCCGCTTTGGGGTTGTTGTCGCGCGGCTGCCCAATGGCGCCAACGTTGATGAAGTACTTTTTGCCCGGCTCGATTTTGAATTTCGAGTAGGTGCCGCCCCGAACCATGCTGTCCCGGACGAAAGCCACGGGGACGTGAGTGTGGCCGAAGAAGCAGACGGCCGTGTTCTGGTAGGTGAAACTGGCGGCGGCGGCCAGTTTGTCAAAGACATAACCCCAACGCTGCGGGCCGTCCAGGGTGGCGTGCACTATGGTGAAATTGGTCACCATCCGCGAGTATTTCAGGTCGCGCAGCCATTGTTTGTCCTCCGGGCTGAGCTGCCGGCGGGTCCAGTTCACCGCTTCGGCCGCCGCGGGATTGAACCCTTCGAGCGTGTCCTCCGTCGAGCAATACTCGTCGTGGTTGCCTTTGACGCACGGAATGTTCATGCTCCGGACGATGTCCAGGCATTCCTTCGGGTTGGCATTATAACCCACCACATCACCGAGACAGGCGTAATGCGTGCACTTTTGCTGCTTGCTGTCCTCCAGCACCACCTGGAAGGCATCCAGGTTCGCATGGATATCAGCGATGATGGCAAACTTCATGTCACTTATCTCACTATTTCAAATCCGCGATAGTCACCCGTGGCCTCACTCCACGCGGCTTGTTCCTGCCGCACGAAGTGATCCAGCCCCGAATCCCGGATGCCTTGCCGAAAGGCCTCGAGTTCTTCCTTCGAGCCCTCGGCCACCAGCTCAACCCGGCCATCCGGCAAATTCCGCACATACCCAGTCACCTCGTAACCCGCCGCAACGGATTTCACTGTGTATCGAAACCCGACACCCTGCACGTTGCCGGTATAAAAAATCCGCATCCGCTTACGGTTCACAACAAAACTCGCGCGTTTACTATGCCACACCTGGCCTGAATCCGGGAGTTCGACGCTCCGCCGGCGGTCTGACCACAACGATAAAGCCACACCCGTCAGCCGCATGCAATGAATTTTTCGCCTTTTCTCCCCCTCCTTTACACCGCCCCGACAACCCGGTAGGCTGGCTGCAAGCCGGCAGGCCCCCGCCGCGCAAGCATCGCGCCCCGGGCCGGCCCCGGCAACCTGTGACCAGAATGACCGCAACATGAATTGGGCGTATCTGAGGTGGTGCTCATGGCTGGATACTCGCGCCCGGTTTGTCGCGGGAGCGCCTCAGCGCGGCGCCCTGCTGGATTTGGGCTCCTCCGACGGCGAAACCTTGGGACATTTCGCCGAGCTGCGGCCCGATTTGCGCTTTTTTGCCTGCGACCTCGAGGGACGGCCGGAGCGCTACCCCCCCGGCTGCCAGTTCCATCGGGCGGACTTGGAGAAAGACCGGTTGCCTTGGGCCGACGCCTCGATGGACCGGATCACCTGCATGCACCTGGTCGAACACCTGTCCAGTTACGAACTCCTGCTGGCCGAGGTGGCACGGTTATTGCCGCCCGGGGGCCAGGTCTATTTTGAAACGCCCCACCCGCGGACGGTGCGGTATTCCAGTCCGCGGGGTCGGGCGGCGGGGACCTTTACGCTCAATTTCTATGATGACCCGACCCATATCCGCCCCGTGGCGGTTGGGGCGCTGGCCCAACGGCTTCGCCAGGCCGGATTGGCGGTCCTGGCCAGCGGGATATCCAGAAACTGGCTCTTCGCCGCCAGTTATCCGTTTTGGTTGTTCCTCCCGCCCAGCCGGCGCAAGTTCACGGCCCGGGTGCATTGGCTGGGGTGGTCCGCTTACTTGATTGCCCAGTGCCCACCGTGAAACCCAGGCTGCTTGTCATCGAACTCTGGGGATTGGGCGACCTCGTCATCGCGACCCCCTTCCTGCAGGCCGCCAGCCGGAAATATGAAGTGACCTTGCTGGCCAAGCCCTACGCCCGCGATTTGCAGACCCACTTCTGGCCCGACGTCAAAGTGTCCCCCTTCGTCGCGCCCTGGACCGCCTTTCGGCGGAAATACTGGCTGCCCAAGTGGCCGTGGGGCGACATTTTTCGTCTGCGCCGCCTGGCCAGGCCCCGGTTCGATCTCGGCCTGACGGCGCGCTGGGACCCGCGCGATCATCTCCTGTTGCGCGCCTTGCGGGTGCGGCGTCGGCTGGGGTTTCCGCGGCTGCGCAGCCAGATTTTCCTCACGGACCCGCTGGCGCGGCCTCACCCGACGGCGCATCGCTACGAGAACTGGCGGGTGCTGGCCCGGGCGCTGGACCTCGAGTTGCCCACCCGCGAAGCCCTCCCCCTGCCGCCTCCCCGCACCCAGTCCGAGGTGCTCATCCACACGGGGGCGGGCCAGCCCGTGCGCGTTTGGCCCCTCGACCGTTACCGGGGGCTGGTGAGCAACCTGCGGCAACTGGGGTACACGGTTCGTGTGGCCTGTGATCCCGATCAACGCCAGTGGTGGCTGGCTCAGGGCGAAACCGGGGTGCTGACTCCGGCCAGCGTTACCGAGCTGTTCGGGCAAATTGCGCGGGCGGGCGCCTTTGTTGGAAACGACTCGGGCCCCTGCCACCTCGCCGCTTTTTGCGGCGTGCCAACCTTTACGATCTTCGGTCCGCAGTTGCCGGAATGGTTCGCCCCGCTGCACCCCGCCGGCGAATGCGTGGAAGGCAAGCCTTGCCCCTACAAGCCCTGCTCGGATTATTGCCGGTTTCCCGAGCCGCTTTGCATGACGCGGCTGGGTCAGGAGGAGGTGCTCGAACGCCTCAGGGCGTTCCTCGAGCGCACCTTCGCCCAGGCCGGCGCGCCACAACCCCGGCCGGCGCGCTTCCCGGTGTAATTCCTGTTGCGGTGCGAGCAAAGGCGGACACCGTGCGAGCAAAAGCGGAACCCGTGCGGGCAAAGGCGGACACTGCCAGCCCTTCGGGCCTGGAGGAGGCCGGAGCGTAGCGGAGGCC